>NZ_VOQT01000009.1:0-197511 GCF_008121555.1 Comamonas sp. Z1 | reverse complement strand
CCCCAACTGGCGAATCGTGGCTCTGACACGCAAGCCAAGCTTGATGTAAAGCTCAACTGCACGAATCCTGTCTGCGTATGAGTACATGAACTACCTCCTGGTAGTCCAAGTTTTTGTCCGCACCCCCAGTGGGTCACTTCTGGGTGGAAATCAACACCACCGCCAAGTATTCCAATTTCCACGCTGAATCTCTCCTGTCCATACGATGCCCGATGTATGGCGCACTGCGTTGCATCGAGCAAAAGGGCATCTTAGATTTCGCCACTACAGAGAACTAGCATGCAAAACTGGGACGTTTTCATACCTCAAACGGGATAATCAATGCGCGATGCACTCGACCTGAATACCGTACGCGTCTATACGGCGGTTGTTGATGAGCAAAGCTTTGCCGGCGCATCGCGGCTTTTGGCCATGCCCTCGTCCAACGTCAGCCGCCACGTTGCATCACTGGAGCGCCGACTCGGTACACGCCTGCTGGAGCGAAGCACCCGCCACCTGCGCATGACGGAAGCCGGCCGATTGCTCTACGAACGCGCCAAGCCCCTGCTCGACACACTGCTCTCTACACAGGAGGAGCTTGGCGCGGTGCAGCGCGAACTGCGTGGACCTCTGAAGATCTGCATGCCCGGGGAGGCACCAAGGCTGCTGGCTCCCATCCTCGCCGAATTCTGTAGCCTCCATCCAGGCATCGAGCTCGAATGCGATACCCGGATGACCGGGCTGGAGGTACTTCGAGAGGACGTCGACCTTTCCATCGTCTTCCATCGGGGCCATCAGGAGGACAGTGCTTTCATCACCCGCGAACTCGCCACACTGCCCAGCATCGTGGTTGCCGCCCCCTCCTTGCTGGCCAGGACCGGTATGCCACGCCATGTGCGCGAACTGAAATCCCTGCCCTGCATCACCACCCTCAGTGCGCTGAAGGGTCAACCTTGGCAGTTTCAGGACGCCGCGGGAGAAATCGTCAAGGTGCCAGTCCGCAGCCGCTACCGCGTCAACAGCGGAGAACTGGCCGTGGCAGGCGCACGGCAAGGCATCGGCTTCGCGATTGTGGCGGCCTATCCCTGCCAGGAAGACCTTGCAACGGGTCGGTTGCAGGAAGTGTCACTGGACCTTCGTCCTGGCCCTCTGCAATTGCTGGGGGCATACAGCCATCGCCATTCCGTGACTGCTCGTGCCCGGGCACTGCTGGAATTGATACAAGTGCGGTTGTCTGGCTCGATTAGCCCTCCCATGGGCCCCAGACCTTGGGGGACAGTCTAGGATCGAAGTGGTGCACCGGGCTCAAAGTGAAGTCCTTCGGAGCGCAAGCAGTCGCTTGGAATGACTCTCTCAATGCCCGCTTCTGGCCTGTCGCTGCCAACGAAAAGGGGCTGCTCACGACCCACAGCAGACCTTTAGATTCAGGAGCAGCGGTCATTCAGTTCAATAGGTACCGCGTAATCTCGCTTGCTGTGCTACGAGCTGTGCGCATGACTCCAATGAGCGTGGCAGACGCTGGCCCGGTCCATTCACCGTAGCCCACAAGCCATAAACCTGGGACCCCATGCACCTGGGTGCCGTCTACCGTGACTCTGGATTCGTTGACAACGCCAAGAGTCTCCAGAGACTGTAACGCTGGCCTAAAGCCGGTACACCAGATGACCGCGTCAAAGGATTTGGTACTCCCGTCGCGCCATCCGGCCCCGTCCGCCGTGAGGCTCTCAAACGGGCCGACAGACTGCAGCACGCCGCGCTGGCGTGCGTCAAGGACAGGGGGAACCATCACGATATCGCCAAAGCCACCCGGCAGGTTCTCCGGATCTTTGCCTTCCTGCAATGCCTGCCAACGTGCAGTAGCCCTCTCGAAGAGTACTCGCCCATCGACTTCGTCCGGTAAAAAGGCTGGAGGCTCCAGCGTGACCCAGATCGTGGACTGCGCAACAAGCGAGACCTCCGCCAGGATCTGTGCGCCGGAGTTTCCTCCGCCGACCACCATAACCCTCTTGCCTGTGAACGGCTCAGGAGATGCGTACTGAGCTGAGTGCAACTGTTGTCCCTTGAAGGACATCAAACCCTCAACGTTGGGGACAAATGGATTTCGCCATGTTCCCGTGGCAAATACAACGGCACGCGAATGCCAGCTTCTCACTCCGGCATTGACCTGGAAGCCTTGCTCAGTAGGTTCAATGCCTGTGACGCATACCGGCCTCTCGATCTTGAGTTCGTAGCGTGCTTCGTACTTGCGAAGATAGTCGACCACATGGTCACGACTTGGATATTGCTCACCCGAAGCAGGCATTGGCCATCCCGCGATGGAACTCCAGGAAGCGGGGGAAAAAAGCCTCAGCGAGTCCCATCCATGCTGCCAGGCCCCGCCCCCGGCTTCCTCGGCATCCAGCAGCAGCACCGACAGATTGGAGCGACGCAGAAAGTACGCCACCGATAGGCCTGCTTGACCTGCCCCAACGATGATCACATCGTGAAACGACATTGTTGACCTCTCTTTGTCTTCATTGCTGTGCATTCACACGCATCGACCACAGAGCCGCAAATGCGCTAATCGCCAGCAGGGAAGACAGCCACAGAGCCTGGCTGCCCCAATTTGCGACAGCCAGCCCGTAAAGAAATGGTGAGCCTGCCTGCACGATACGTGCTGGAACCATGAGCCAACCTTGGCGCTGGCCATACCCTTGAGATCCGAACACCTTGAGCGGCAGTGTGCCTATGGCAATCGTCAAGATGCCATTGCCAAGGCCGTGCAGGATGGCAAAAACGCTGGCTGCCGACGCACCGGCCAGGGCCAGACAGACGGCAGCCAATGGATGGGCAAGAATGGCCAGGCGCGCCGACAGCAACGGGTGTGCTTTCTTGAGAAAGCTGTATTCCAGCACCCGACCTGCAACCTGGGCAGGCCCGACCAATGCAGCAGCAGCAATCGAAGCAGCCAAAGTTGCACCGCTGGCCTGAAGTATCTGAGGCAGGTGGGAAGCCATGGCTGTGCTGATGAACCAGGACGCCGCGAAAACGTAGGCCATCAGATAGGCAGTGCGCTTAAGACTGATGCCTGCGTTGTTTCCGCCCTGAGACTCAGCTCCAGGCGGCTTTTGTTCTTTAACCACTTCCCTCGGGTTGGGCTTGGCACGCGATAACAAGGCATTGAGCGGAAGGCCGAGCAGCAGGTGCAAAGCAGCCCAGAAAATGCATACGACGCGCCAGTCGTAAAGACCTTCCAGATAGCTGGAAAGCGGCCAGCCCACGGTGCTGGCAAAGCCAGCAAAAAGCGTGATTCCGGTAATGGCTGGGCGCGCATCCTGGCCATACAGGTGCACAACACTGGCAAACGCGGCTTCGTAGAGGCCGCTGCCCATCGCCACGCCCATGAACGCCCACGCCACGAAGATATGCAGTGTCTGCGTGGCCTGGCTCAACATCAGCAAGCCACAGGCAAAAACCAGATTGCTGGCGAGAAGCACCGACCTTCCGCCAAAGCGATCAATCAGTCGGCCCGCGATGGGGCCTACCGCTGCAGCCACCAGCAAGGCTGCAGAGAAAGCGCCGAACACCAGAGAGTACGAGGTGCTTGTCGACTGACTGATTGGCCTGGCCAGCACCGCGAGCAAGTAGTACGACGAGGCCCAGGACAGGGTCTGGGCAATCCCGAGCATGACTGTGACTTGCGTGCGGTTCAGTGCCGTCTGCATCGTTTAAATGCTGCGTTGGTTGACCCGTTTGGACAGTTCTTCGGCACTTTCACGGCGCTCGCTGTAGCGATCCACCAGGTAGTCCGAACAGTCTCGCGTCAGCAGCGTGAACTTGACCAACTCTTCCATCACGTCCACCACCCGTTCGTAATACGAAGAGGGCTTCATTCGGCCAGCCTCGTCGAACTCGGCAAATGCCTTGGCAACGGACGACTGATTCGGGACGGTGATCATGCGCATCCAGCGACCCAGCACCCGCATCTGGTTGACCGCATTGAAGGACTGCGAACCACCCGAGACTTGCATCACCGCCAATGTCTTGCCTTGCGTCGGTCGCACGGCACCAGCGGACAAAGGAATCCAGTCTATCTGCGCTTTGAGGATGCTGCTCATGGCACCATGACGCTCTGGAGAGGTCCAGACCATGCCCTCGGCCCACACAGCCAGCTCACGCAGTTCCTTGACCTTCGGGTGATCGTCGGGGGCACCATCGGGCTGCGGCAGGCCACGTGGATCGAAGATCCTGATCTCGGCACCCATCTTGCGCAGCAGGCGCGCCGCCTCTTCGGTCAGCAGTCGACTATAGGAACGGTCTCGAACCGAACCATACAACAGCAGTATGCGCGGCGCATGCGTCGCACGCTGCGAGGGCAAAAGGCCTTCCAGGCAGGGCTTTTCAAAGACTTGTTCGTCGAGGTTCGGTAGATCAGTGCTCGCCAATTCGGTTTCCTTTCGAGTCAATGACGGCTTCCCCGTCTTCTTTGGAGAATGCGGCCTGTTGAGGCTTTGGCAGGATGTCCAGCACGACCTCCGAGGGACGACACAAGCGGGTTCCCAGCGGGGTGACCACTATCGGGCGATTGATCAGGATGGGGTGCTGGAGCATGAAGTCAATCAATTGCTCATCCGTCCATTTGTGCTCACCCAAGCCAAGCTCGTCATACGGCGTACCTTTTTGGCGCAACACATCGCGCACTGGCATGCCCATGGCCTGGATCAGGCCCGCCAGCGTGGCGCGATCAGGCGGCGTCTTGAGATATTCGATGACCATGGGTTCCACCCCACTATTGCGGATCAGGGCCAGGACGTTGCGGGAGGTGCCGCAAGAAGGGTTGTGGTAAATCGTGATGTCGCTCATAACGCAAGATTTCCGTTGCAAAGATTCATGGCACCACGCTGAGCCGCAAGGCCAGGGCGGCAAGGGTAATGAGCAGCACGGGCAGAGTCAGTACCGCGCCGACTTTGAGGTAGTAGCCCCAGCCAATCGTTGTGCCTTTCTTGCCCAGCACATGCAGCCACAGCAAGGTGGCCAAGCTGCCAATCGGCGTGATCTTGGGACCCAGATCGCAGCCAATCACATTGGCGTACACCATGGCCTCCTTGACAGCACCGCTGGCTGTGGACGCATCGATGGACAAGGCTCCGATCAAGACCGTGGGCATGTTGTTCATGATGGAAGACAGCACCGCAGACAGCACGCCTGTGCCCAGTGAAGCGGCCCACACGCCACCGGCTGCAAGCTGGTTCAGCAGCATGGCGATGTAATCCGTAAGCCCCGCGTTGCGCAGCCCATAGACCACCAGGTACATCCCCAGCGAGAACACCACGATCTGCCACGGAGCGCCATGAAGCACTTTACTGGTGCTGATGACATGGCCACGCGCAGCCACCGCCAGCAAGATCGCAGCTCCCACGGCTGCCACAGCACTGACAGGGACGCCCAGGGGCTCCAGCGCGAAGAAGCCGACCAGAAGCAAGACCAGCACGACCCAGCCAGCCTGGAAGGTGGCCACATCCTTGATCGCAGCCGACGGCTGTTTGAGCTGGGCCACATCGTAGGTGGCAGGAATATCGCGTCGGAAAAACAGCAGCAGCACACCGAGGCTGGCCAGGACCGAGGCGATGTTGACCGGCACCATCACCGATGCGTAGTCGTTGAAGCCGATCTTGAAAAAGTCGGCGGAGACGATATTCACCAGATTGGAGACAATCAGCGGCAGGCTCGCGGTGTCGGCAATAAACCCGGCGGCCATGACAAATGCCAGCGTTGCTGCCGGAGAAAAGCCCAACGCCACCAGCATGGCCATCACGATGGGCGTGAGAATCAGGGCGGCTCCGTCATTGGCGAACAGGGCCGAAACGGCGGCCCCCAGCAGCACGATGAAAGCAAACAGCTTGACTCCACTGCCACCACCCCAGCGGGCAAAGTGCAATGCAGCCCATTCGAAGAAACCGGCCTCATCCAGCAAAAGGCTGATGATAATGACGGCGACAAAGGTCGCCGTGGCATTCCAGACGATATGCCAGACCACCGGAATATCAGCCAAGTGCACGACTCCCATCAGCAGCGCGATACCGGCCCCAATCGAGGCGCTCCAACCAATACCAAGGCCGCGTGGCTGCCAGATAACCAGCGTCAGGGTGAAGATGAAAATCAGGATGGCCGCCAACATGACGTATAGGTCCTAGAAAAGCTATGAGTCGGCATCAGTGCCGCCCACAGCGTGCGGACGTCAGTGAAGCCTGGTACTGCAATCCAGACTTTGGATCTGGATCGCAATGGCAGTAACGGGATTCAGTGCGAAGAGAGTTCACGCGCCGTAGACTGCAGCACAGCCTGCTCCAGCTTTTGCGCCGGCAGGTTCACCAATAGCTCCAGGCGACGACGAATCATGTGCATCGTCTGCCGGAAGGCTTCCAGCTTTGCCTCGTCAGAGGCATCGCCTTCCGAGGGGTCCGGGTAGCCCCAATGCGCTGTGGCGGGGTGACCAGGCCAAAAC
Organism: Comamonas sp. Z1; assembly: GCF_008121555.1. Lineage (NCBI taxonomy): Bacteria > Pseudomonadati > Pseudomonadota > Betaproteobacteria > Burkholderiales > Comamonadaceae > Comamonas > Comamonas sp. Z1. The sequence continues at coordinate 191,048 of NZ_VOQT01000009.1, read as the reverse complement.
GGACAGACTTCGCCAGCGGCGTTGTCGCACACGGTGATGATCAGATCCATATGCGGCGCGCCAGAAACGGCAAACTCGTCCCAGCTCTTGCTGCGCAAACCATCTACCGAGACACCGGCCTTTTGCAGCACTTGCAGCCCCAGCGGATTGGGTTGTTGATTCTCTCGGGGGCTGCTGCCCGCCGAATAGGCCTTAAAACGGCCTTGACCCATATCGTTGAGCAAGGCCTCGGCCAAGATGCTGCGTGCCGAGTTGTGAGTGCACAGGAACAGGACGTTCAGGGGAGCTTTGTTGTCAGACATGGTTTTGGCAGCAGGACTTGGGTGTGGGAAAAGCTTGCAGCGACGTCTAGCACTGGCATGGCATAGCGGCGTCATCGGTACAAACCGCGCCCTGGCAGCAGTTCTCGGTGAGATATGCCAACAGATCGTTCATCACGGGGAAGGCCGCGCGATAGAGCACGTTTCGGCCCTGCCGTTCCTGGCTGACCAGGTCGGCATGAAAAAGCTCTTTCAAATGAAAGGACAGTGCATTCGGCGCGATGCCTAGCTGCTCAGCTAATGCACTAGGTGTCAGGCCTTCAGGCCCGGCCACAACAAGGGCCCGAAATACGCGCAATCGGGCCTCATGGGCCAGAGCGGAGAGCGAGCGGATGGCGTTTGCTTCTTGCATTAGTTAATAATACATCAATTGTTGAATTAATGTATTAATGTTCAAAAAATGGGCACCGTTTTAGGACCGCAGAATGCCAATGATCGCTCATGGAGTTCAGCACCGAGTGACTGCCTCTGGTCGATCGTGTGAGTGCTCGGATATGCCACGAAGCGGACACCCTGATATGCGGTCTCAGCCGGAGAAGTCGGCTGTCAGCGAAGTCCGCAAACCAGTGCTACCGGCCTGAGCTGGTGGCCAGCACATTGCCGCGCAGGCAGCGCTAGAAGACGTCTATGGCGTTGCCGATGGTCAAGGTTGCGTCAGCCTTGAGGCATCTGGCTCATGTCCATAAACATGATTTCCCAGATGTGGCCGTCTACGTCCTCGAAGCTGCGGCCATACATGAAGCCGAGGTCTTGCAAGGGGTTCACGTCCGCCTTGCCGCCGTGAGCAGAAGCAGCCTCAACCACGCTGTCGACGGCCGCGCGGTCGTCGGCGCTCAGGCACAACATGACTTCGCTGGCAGCATGGGCATCGACGATAGGCTTTTGGGTGAACGTAGCCCACTTCGGGTGGGTGAGCAGCATCACGTAGATGCTGTCGGAGACGACCATGCAGGCGGCGGTGTTATCGCTGAACTGCGGGTTGTTGACGGCGCCGATTGCTTCATAGAAGGACTTGGCCTTCGGCAGGTCAGCGACGGGCAGATTGACGAAGATTTTCTTGGACATTTGAGACTTTCAAGGTCTGTGTTGAGAGGGAATCCTCAGGCGTTGGCGAGCGACGTCAACAGTTCGTCCAGAAGCTGCATGCTGCATGTGAGGCCGTCTTCCTGCCCAGAGTGGCGCTGGCGTGGCCACCACAGCTTCCCAGCCTCGGAGCGGGAGAACAAGCTATTGGTACATCATATCCAGCAGCACCAGTGTCAGCCAACTGCATTAGCCGTCGTTAAGGTCGCAGGCAGACAATGGCCGCAACCGAGAGTCGCTAATGTTCCAAGGCAGCTATCGACCGGTTGCAGCCGCTCAAACCTCGTTGATCTACTGCTGTGCAGCGATTGCCGCTGTTCGTAGCCGCATCGCAACCTATCGGTCACCGCTCCATAACGGCCATCCGAACATTGACGCCGACAGCTACGCAGCGTTGTGCGGGCGCTGCCATACGGGCGGATTGCCATAGTGCTTTCTGCTGTTCCAGTCTGAAAAATGCACCATGACTTCCCGGGACCGTACATCCAAGTGCTCCTACTGGAACGGAAATAGGAGGCTTTGAACCATCTACAGACTCTGGTCGATCTACCCTGAAGAATTTAAGACCGAGACGATCAAGAGAGGTAGAGCCTCCGCCCGGTCAGCGTCCCAGCTCTTTGGCACTGACGCCGGCAATGCCCCAGTTCTCCTTGGGCACATCGTGTATCCAGACCCGCACATTGGCGGTGGGAGCGTCAACGGCCTCGACCAGGGCCTGGGTAACCTTTTCGATCACCGCCTTTTTCTGTTCCTCGCTGCGGCCTTCAATCATGTAGATTTGTGCGAATGGCATAGAACTTCCTTTTTCTATCAGTCGTTATCGATTGCGCGGCGCTGACTTGCCCCCCTCTCCCCGAAGGGGCGAGGCGGCAAGTCAAGAGGCGCAGCGCCAAAAAACCGGCAGAGCCCAACTCAGAGACGCAAAGCAAGAGCCGCCTCGCGGCAAAGGCGTCGTCCCCTGGGGGGAAGGCGCCTCAGGCGACTCAGGGGGGTTAAGCTTTTATCCCCAACTTGCGAATCAAGTCTCCCCAGCGCTTGTTCTCAGCGCGAATGAAATCGGCGAACTGCTGCGGCGTGTTGACGCGCAGATTGCCCGAGATGTTGTCAAAGGCCTGCTGTACCTCGCCCGTCTTGGCACCGACCTCCCACGTCTGCTGCAGCTTGGTGATCACGGCCTGGGGCGTGGCGGCCGGTGCGACCAGGCCGAACCAGGTCTCGACCTCGAAGCCGGGGTAGCCCGACTCGGCCACCGTGGGCACATCGGGCAAGGCCTTGGAACGCTGGGGCGAGGTCACGGCAATGGCCCGCAGCTTGCCAGCCTTGATGTGCTGCAAGGTCGTGGCCAGCGAGCTTTCCATGCTCATCATTACTGTGCCCGACAGCAGATCGGGCACGATCTGGCTCGAGCCCTTGTAGGGCACATTGGTCAGCTGGATTCCGGCCACAGACTGCAGCAATTCGGCCGCCAGATGGTTGCTGGTGCCAATGCCCGAGGTCGCGTAATTCACCTTGCCGGGATTGGCCTTGGCATAGGCCACCATGCCCTTGAGGTCGGAGAACGGCGCGCCCGGGTTGATCACCAGCGCGCAAGGCGTGGTGCCGACCAGGGAGATGGGGCGCAAGTCCTTCTCCACATCAAAAGGCACGCTGTTGTACAGGTGGGGCGCAATGGCCAGGCTGCTGATGGCTGTGAGCCCTATGGTGTAGCCGTCAGTTGCTGCCTTGGCCACGGCGTCCGTGCCGATATTGCCGCCGGCCCCAGCCTTGTTTTCCACCACAAAGGGCTGGCCCAGCTTGTCGGACATGGCCTTGGCAGCCGCGCGGCCCATGACGTCCGTGGGGCCGCCCGCAGGAAACGGCACGATCATGCGCACCGGGCGCGTGGGATAGCCGGCCTGCGCCAGGGCGAGCCCAGGCAGGCCCATGGCCATCGCAGCCATGGCGACCGCTGTCATCAACTCTCTTCTTTGCATTGCTTGTCTCCGTTGTCGTTCTGAAAAAACTTGATGGTGCGCATCATTTGGGGGCGCCAAGACAACTCTTAGTGCTGTTGCAACCCCTTGCCTGAAGCGCTGCCTTCCCGTTGTGGGGCGGGTTCAAGCGCCCTCCTGCTCACAAGCCCGGCGCGGCTCAGGCCTGGGAGGCCGAGCAAGGGCCGCCCCGTAGCGAGGGCATCTTCCCCCCCTCCCCAAGAGAGAGAGGGAAGATGCGAAGCGACTTAGGGGGCGAACTGAATCGAGGTGCTGCCCATCCCCTGCACGCGCAAACACACATGGTCGCCAGCGGCCACGGCCACGGCCTCGGTAGCGCCGCCCGACAAAATCAGGCTGCCCGCCGGAATTTCCTGGCCACGCCGGCCCAGGTGGTTGGCCAGCATGGCAATGGCCGCAGCCGGGTGGCCCAGCACCGCCGCACCGGCCCCCATGGCCACGGGCTGGCCGTTTTTCTCCAGCACCAGGCCCACGGTGCGCAGGTCCACGGCGTCGGGGCGCAGGGGCTGGCCACCGACCACAAAGCGCGCGGCCGAGGTGTTGTCGGCCACCACGCTCTTGAGGTCGAACTTGAAGTCGCGGTAGCGGCTGTCAATGACCTCGATGCCGGGCATCACAAAGTCGGTGGCGGCCAGCACGGCGCCGATGTGGCAGCCAGGCCCTTTGAGTGCATGCTTGAGCACAAAGGCGATCTCGGGCTCCACCTTGGGGTGGATCAGCTCCGAGGTCTTGACCGTGCCGCCATCAGGCACACTGAAGTAGTCCACCAGAAAGCCGAACACCGGGTCGGTGACGCCCATTTGCTTCATCTTGGCGTGCGAGGTCAGCCCGGCCTTGAGGCCCACCACGCGCGCGCCGCGCGCCAGCTTGCGCGCCAGGATGGCGGCCTGAATGGCGTAGGCATCGTCCCAGTCCATATCGGGATGGGCGTCGGTGATCTTCAAGGTATCGTGGGCCTGCAGTTCGCAGGTCTCCAAATGCTCGGCCAGTTGTTCAATGGTTGCGGGGTAAAGTGCCATGTGGTGCTCCGAATATTGAAAATGAGTGGGCGGGCAAGGCCTCAGGCCGCCGATGCATTGAGCAGGGCTCGGCGCTTCATGCTGCGACCTTGATCCCGCGCGCACGCGCCATGGTCAGCGCCGTGTCTTCGATCATGTCTTCCTGGCCGCCGACCATGCCGCGCCGGCCCAGCTCGACCAGCAGATCACGCGCCGGAATGCCGTACTTCTTCTCGGCCCGCTTGGCGAACAGCAAAAAGCTGCCGTACACGCCCGCATAGCCCAGGGTCAGCGCATCGCGGTCCACGCGAATGGGGAAGTCCATCAGCGGCACGACCAGGTCTTCGGCCACATCCTGAATCTTCCAGACATCAACGCCGGTCTCAATTCCCATGCGCTCGCACACGGCCACCAGCACTTCCATGGGGGTGTTGCCCGCACCGGCGCCCAGGCCTGCGGCCGCCGCATCGATGCGGTTGGCGCCGGCTTCCACGGCGGCGATGGAATTCGCCACGCCCATGGCCAGGTTGTGGTGGCCGTGAAAGCCCAGCTCAGTCTCGGGCTTGAGCGCAGCGCGCACAACGGCAATGCGCTCCTTGACCTGGTCGGGCAGCAGATAGCCTGCCGAGTCGGTCACATAGACGCAGTTGGCGCCATAGCCTTCCATCAGCTTGGCCTGCTTGACCAGACCTTCGGCGCTGTTCATATGCGCCATCATCAAAAAGCCCACGGTGTCCATGCCCAGCTTGCGTGCGGCCGTGATGTGCTGCTCGCTCACATCGGCCTCGGTGCAATGTGTGGCCACGCGGATGGTGGACACGCCCAGCTCATGCGCCATCTGCAGGTGGTCCACGGTGCCTATGCCAGGCAGCAGCAGGGCCGAGACCTTGGCCTGCTTCATCAGCGGGATCACGGTGGACAGGTATTCCTCGTCGCTGTGCGCGGGAAAGCCGTAGTTCACCGAGGCTCCGCCCAGGCCGTCGCCGTGCGTGACCTCGATCAGCGGCACGCCGGCCGCATCCAGGCCCTGGGCCACGCTCTTCATCTGTTCCAGCGTCATCAGATGGCGCTTGGGGTGCATGCCGTCACGCAGCGTCATGTCGTGGACGGTGATCTTCTTGCCTTTGAGTTCCATGTTGCCTCTCCTTCAGGCGGCTACGGGGGCCATGGGTGCGAGCGTGAGCTTGCCGGCCAGCACTTGTTCGGCGAACATCTCGGCCGTGCGCGCGGCGGCGGCGGTCATGATGTCCAGATTGCCCGCGTACTTGGGCAGGTAGTCGCCAAGGCCTTCGACCTCGAGGAAGACGGAGACGCGCTTGCCGTCAAACACCGGGCCGTTGACCAGGCGGTAGCCAGGCACGTATTTCTGCACCTCGGCCAGCATCTGGTGGATGGAGGCGGTGATGGCGGCCTGGTCGGGCTCGTCCTCGGTCAGGCAGTGCACGGTGTCGCGCATCATCAAAGGGGGTTCGGCCGGGTTGATGACGATGATGGCCTTGCCTTTCTTGGCACCGCCTACCTTCTCCACGGCACCTGCCGTGGTGCGCGTGAATTCGTCAATGTTCTTGCGCGTGCCCGGTCCCACGGACTTGGAGGACACGGTGGCCACGATCTCGCCATAGGCCACGGCCTGAACACGGCTCACCGCCGCCACCATGGGGATGGTGGCCTGCCCCCCGCAGGTGACCATGTTCACATTCATGGCGCCGCTGCCCAGGTGCTGCATCAGGTTGACCGGGGGCACGCAGAAAGGGCCTATGGCCGCCGGCGTGAGGTCAATCATCAGCGCTCCCTGCTCGTTGACCTTGCGCGAGTTCTCTGCATGCACATAGGCGCTGGTGGCGTCGAACACGATTTGCACGCCATCGGCGTGCATATGCGGCAGCAGTCCATCCACGCCCTCAGCCGTGGTCTTGATGCCCATTTCACGCGCCCGCTTCAAACCATCGGAATCGGGGTCTATGCCCACCATCCACACCGGCTCCAGCACGGGGCTGCGCTGCAGCTTGGCCAATAGGTCGGTGCCGATATTGCCCGGCCCGATCAGCGCGCATTTGATTTTTTTCATCTCTTTTGTCTCCAGTTTTGAAATAACACCCCCTGAGTCGCTGCGCGCCTTCCCCCTCTCTCGCTTCGCGGAAGGGGGACGACAGCCTCGCTGCGGGGCGGCGGGGCCGCCTGGGCCCTTGCTCTCTGTCCCTGACCTTGGAACGCGCCCGGTCATGCGACCTGGGGGCTGGTTTGACGCTTAAACAAACCTCACAGAACAACTACCTATTCCACCTATGGTCACGCGCAGGTTGTCCCCGGCCTTGACCGGCACCATGGCGGCCAGCGAGCCGGAAAGCACTACCTCCCCGGCCTCCAGCGCAATGCCGTGAGCGCCCAGGGTGTTGGCCAGCCAGGCCACGGCATTGGCCGGATGGCCCAGGGCGGCAGCGCCCGCGCCCGTGGCCACGATCTCGCCGTTTTTCTCCAGCACCATGCCGCAGGTGGCCAGGTCCACATCGCGCGGGTCGACCAGGCGATCGCCCAGCACAAAGACGCCGCAGCTGGCGTTGTCGGCCACCGTGTCCTGGATCTTGATCTTCCAGTCGCGGATGCGGGAGTCGACGATCTCGAAACAGGCCATCACCCCCTCGGTGGCGGCCAGCACATCGGCTGCCGTCACGCCCGGACCCTGGAGCGTTTTTTTGAGCAAAAAGGCGATCTCGCCCTCGGCCTTGGGCTGTATCAGGCTGCTCGCCGATACGGCCTCACCCTCGTTGAAGACCATGCCATCGGTGAGCCAGCCAAAGTCGGGCTGGAACACGCCCAGCATGTCCATCACGGCCTTGGAGGTCACGCCTATCTTCTTGCCAACCACGCGCTCACCCGCAGCAATGCGCCGCGCGAGCATGTGCTGCTGCACCGCGTAGGCATCCGCGATGCCGATATCGGGGTAGCGGGTGCTCAATGGTTCGAGCACCCGACGCTGCGACAGTGCCTCGTACAGCTCGTCGCCCAGCTTTTCTTGCAGTTCGGTGTTCATAGGTTCAATCGGCTAAGGGATGGGGTTCATCAGCGTCGGCTTCGGCCAGGAAATCGGCTACCAGGCGTGCAAAACGGGCGCTGTGCTCAATCTGCGTCCAGTGCCCGCAATGGCCATAGACGTGCAGTTGCGATCGCGCAATCCAGTCAGACAAGGTGATCGAGTTGGCCAGCGGGATCACGCGGTCCTCGCGGCCATGCACGATCAGCGTTTCATGCGGAATGCGGCGGATGTCTTCTTCGCGGCTCGCCAGCGCATCGACCCAGCGCTGGCGCGGTGCGGGAAACATGGCCGAGAACGATTCGTGAAAGCCGGGCCGGATGCTGGCCTCGTAGCGCAGGCGCGCCAGCTCGTCGTTCACGATGCTCCGGTCGTAGGCAAAGATATCCAGCAACTGGCGCATGGCGTCTATGGACGGCTCGTAGCCCCAGACTGCGTCCAGCCCCGGCGTGAGCTCGAACGGAACACCCACACTGCCCATGAGCACAAGGCGGCGCACGCGCTCGGGATGGCGGATCGCCAGTGCCAGCGCAAGGCCTCCGCCGAACGAATTGCCCACAAGATCAGCCCGGGCGATTCCCAGCGCATTGAGCAGGCCCACGGCCTGTTCGACCCAGGCGTCCATGCCATAGGCGAAGCCATCGGGTCGTTCGCTGTAGCCGAAGCCCGCCATGTCAGGCGCGATCACGCGCGCACGCTCGGCCAGCGCAGGCATCACCAGCCGCCAATTGGCCCAGGCCGAAACACCCGGACCCGAGCCGTGGATCAGCAGCACGGGATGACCGCTGCCCAGGTCGTGGTAATTGGTACGGATGCCAGCGACGGCGATGGACTGCGCCAGCTCCGGATTTCGCTCAGAGTTTGATGCAGACATTCTTCAGCTCCGTATAGAACTCCAGCGAATGCACACCGCCTTCGCGGCCGATGCCCGATTGCTTGGCACCGCCAAAAGGCGTGCGCAGATCGCGCAGAAACCAGCTGTTGACCCAGGAAATGCCCACATGCATGCGCTGGGCCACGCGGTGGGCGCGGGTCAGGTCTTGCGTCCAGACGGCGCTGGCCAGGCCGTAGACGTTGTCATTGGCCTTGGTCAGCACCTCTTCCTCGGTATCGAAGGGGGCGATATGGCAGCAGGGACCAAAGATCTCTTCCTTGATGACGCGTGCCGTCTCGGGCAGGCCGGTCCAGATCGTGGGTTGCACCCAGGCGCCGTCCGCATACTGGGCGCCTAGGTCGGGCACGCCGCCGCCGGTGACCACGGTGGCGCCTTCCTGCACCGCCAGTTGGTAATACGACAGCACCTTGGCCTGATGCTCCTTGCTGATCAGCGGGCCCAGCTTGGTGTCGTCGTCTTCGGGCACGCCGATCTTCCAACCCTCGATCTGCTGCTTCAGCGCGGCCACAAAGCGTTCGTAAATCGGGCGCTCCACATAGACGCGCTCCGTGCCCAGGCAGACCTGGCCGCTATTGACAAAGGCCGAGCGCAACGTGCCTTCGATGGCCGCGTCGAAATCGCAGTCGGCAAAGACGATGGCGGCGTTCTTGCCCCCCATCTCCAGGCTCACGGGGCGTGCGCCCTTGGCCGCAGCCTTCATGATGGCCTCGCCAGTGCGCGTCTCGCCGGTGAAGGTGATGGCATCCACGCCAGGGTGGCTGGTGACGAACTCGCCGGCCGAATCGGGGCCGAAACCATGGACCACGTTGTAGACGCCGGGAGGAATGCCAGCCTCGTTCATGACCTCGCCCAGCAGGGCTGCAGTCTGGGGCGATTCCTCGGAAGGCTTGACCACCACGGTGTTGCCGCAGGCCAGGGCCGGGCCGACCTTCCAGGTCATCAGCAGCAGGGGCAGATTCCACGGGCAGATCACGCCCACCACGCCCACCGGACCACGGTGGCCGTAGTTGATCGCACCGCGCCCGTCCGGCGTGGCCATTTCGAAGAACTCCGTGGGCACGTTCTTGACCACGTCGGCAAAGATCTTGAAGTTGGCCGCACCACGCGGAATGTCGATATGGCTGGCCACACTGCGCGGCTTGCCCGTGTCCGCACATTCGGCAGCCAGAAACTCCTCGAAGCGGCGGTTGATGCCATCGGCCACGGCATAGAGTTTTTCCACGCGCTCGGCCACGCTCATACGGCCCCAGGGTCCATTCAACGCAGTGCGCGCTGCAGCCACGGCGGCATCGACTTCGCTGCGGCCGGCCTCATGCACCTTGGCAATCACCTGGCCCGTGAGCGGTGAGTGCTTGTCGAAGCTGCGCCCCGTGGAAACGTAGGCACCGTTGATGAAGTTCTGGATGTCTTTCATGGTTTTCTTCCTGTCACGCATGCTTTTGCAGCAACGATAAATTCGGTGTTCAATACTGTCCAATACTGAATTTTCCAAAATCAATACCTATAAGGTATTAAGGAGCCACCCCGTGGACTTGAGGCAGATGAGGTACTTTCTGGCGCTGGCAGAGGAGCTGAATTTCGGCCGGGCCGCGGCCCGGCTTCACATGGCCCAGCCACCGCTGACGCGGCAGATACGTGCCATCGAAGAGGAGCTGGGCACCGAGTTGTTTGTGCGCACGCCCAAGGGCGTGGAGCTGACGGCGGCAGGCCAGACCCTGCTGGACGAGGTGCCCAACATCCTGTCGCTGGCCGAGCGCGCCCGCGAGCGCACGCAAAGAGCCGGTCAGGGACTGACTGGCCAGCTGGACGTGGGCATTTTTGGCTCCGGCGTGCTGGACGTGATTCCGCGCCTGCTGGCGGCGTTTCACCAGGCCAGGCCCGAGGTGCGCATAGCGCTGCACAACCAGACCAAGGACGAGCAACTGCAGGCGCTGCGCGAACGCAGAATCACCATTGGCTTCAACCGGCTGGTGCCTGCAGAACCTGGCATAGGCGTGCAGACCGTGCTCAAGGAAGCCCTGGTCGTGGGCCTGCCGGCCACGCACAGGCTGTGCGAGCACGACGAGGTCGCACTGTCCGAGCTCGACAACGAGCCCATGATCCTCTACCCCAATCTCTCTTTGCATGGCCTGGCCCAGGAAGTCAGCAATGCCTTCCACCGCGAGGGCCTGCGTCTGAACGTAGCCCAGTCGGTGGAAGATGTGCTGACCTGCGTGGCTTTGGTGGCAGGCGGTTTTGGCGCCTGCATCACCACGCGTTCGGCCACCAGCCTGCGTCTGCCCGGCGTGGAATACCGGCCGCTGCACTCGCGCCACTTGCGTGACATCGAGCTCAGCTGCCTGTACCGCAGCGACGATGCATCGCCAGTGCTGGCGGCCTTTTTGGACGTGGTGCGCACCTTTGCGGGCCAGGGCAAAACCTAGGCCTGGAGGGGCAGGCAGGCGCCAGGTTTTAGCCACCTTGCTGGTCCTCGACCAGGCCCAGGGCCTGCAGGCCGGCCTCGGCAATGATCTCGTCCTGCTGCTCGCTGCCGCCGGACACCCCGATGCCGCCAATGCGCGCGCCCTCCACCACAATGGGCCGCCCACCGCCAAAGCCCACAAAACGCGGTCGCAGGACCAGGCCCTGGCGCACGGCCGGCGAATGCCGGGCCAAGGCCTCATGCCACTGGCCCGTGGGCAGGCCAAAGCTCACGGCCGTATAGGCCTTGTCCGTGGCGATGTCCATGGAGTGCAAGGGTGCGCCCGTCATCCGCACAAACGCGGCCTGCACCCCGGCCGCATCCACCACGGCCACATTGACACGCACGCCCAATTCCACTGCCTTGGCTACGGCCGCACCCACGGCGCGCAAGGCAGCTTCGGTGCGGATCACGGGCTGAGAAACCATCAGTGAGTCCAGCATGTCAAGCCTCCTCAAAATGCTTTGACTACTGTGAAGCGCACCAGCGAACCCTTGGGCAGGGCCCCCGTGCCGGCCGTGGCGCTGACTTCCTTGTAGACCGCGCCCTTGAGGAACACGCCTGCACCCGGCACCGGGTAGACCAGCTCGGCGCCCAGTGCATGGCGCGAGGAATGCTGGCCCGTGGCACCCGGGCCTTTGTCATCGCTGATCTGCCACTGGCTGTAACCCACCAGGCCGGCTTGCACGGCACCAAAATGCTTGCCCAGACCCCATTCCAGCGTCACCTGGTTACCGTTGCGAAAGCCCATATCGTTCTTGCCGTTGCGCTCAAAACGCATCAGACCCGAGGCCGAAATGGTCTTGGCAGCGTCAAAGTAATAGGTCAGGCCACCGGTGAGCATGGTGCTTTTGTAACCTTTGCCTGGCGAAGCCGGGTCGCGGCTGCTGGCCGAATCCAGCCAGATACCGGCACCGGCCACAGCGTCCCACTGCGGGCCATGCCAGCCCAGCACCAGCGGACCCAGATAAACGTCGCCCACGCCCGAACGGCTATCGGAAATGCCGGCCGCATTCACCGTGAGTGAGGTACGCATCACCGGCACGATGGCCTCCATGCCGTAGTCGGCACCGAGCAGCTTGTAGTTGGTGATCCAGACAAAACGGTTGGCCAGGGCCGTCACGGTTCCACGGTTGTGGCCGGGCAGGTTGTCGCTGCTACCCGGCGCGCGGAAATCGTCGATGCTGTAGTTCACCATATAGCCCAGGTAGTACACGCCGGGCGGCGGCACGCTGGGGCCCTGCATGCCCTCTACACCGGGGACGTAATGGCCTTCGGCCTGCACGGCCGAGGCTGCCAACGTACCCAGCAGGGCCAGGGCAGCAGATGCAATCTTGTGGTTCATCTCTATCTCTTTCTTGTGGGTTCACAGATGTCTCGGGGGTCCATGGGGCTGTGCAGGGGGCTACGCCAAAAACTGGCGCGGCCCATATGAGGGCTGCCGCGCAAGCGCCGCCCCGCAGCGCTGGCAGCGTCCCCCTGCCCGCATCGCTTGCGATGCGAAGAGCGGGGGAAGGCGCAAAGCGCCTCATGGGGTGTTCCCTTTCAGGTGTACACATCCGTAAATGACGCCACGAGCTCACCCGTGTGATAGAAAATGCCGCTGCCAAGACGGTCCTCGCTCCAGGTGGTCACGGGGCGATCGGGCTGGGCCAAATAGCCCAGGCCGGCAAAGGTCTCGTTGCGGTTGCCGCTGGGGTCGAAGAAGTAAATCGTCTCGCCGCGCGTGATGCCGTGGCGCGTGGGAGCCACGTCGATGCGCACCTTGTTCTTGGCCATGACGTCGGCGGCCTTGAGCACGTCGTGCCAGGAGTCCAGAAAGAAGGCAATGTGGTGCAGGCCCGAGGTGGGGCCGCCCACAAAGGCGATGTCGTGCGGCGTGGTGGAGCGCGCCATCCAGGTTGCGGCCTGCATCTTGCCTTCGGGGCCGACCAGAATCTGCTCGGTCAGGAAGAAGTCCATGCACTCTGCCATGAAGCGGGTGTTGTCCTCCACGGTGTTGATACCGGCCTCGGGATTCATCTCGCACATCAGCAGACAGTGATCTATCCAGTGCGCGCCTGCGCCCTTGAGGCCATCGGGCCAAGGGTCGGGGTTCAGAGAGCCCACGTCCGTGCCCACGCACTCCTTCTTGGCGTACAGGCGCATCTCATGGCCGCTGGGCAGATTGAACTGCAGCATGCGGCCCACCGTGGGCTGGCTGCCTTCGGGCAGCATGGTGGTCTTCACACCCCAGGCCTCGATGCGTGCCTGCAGGCTGTCGAGGTCGGCATCGTTTTGCACCTTGTAGGCCACATGGTTGAGGCCGGCGCGATCACTTTGCGTAAGGATGAGGGAATACTTGTCCCACTCGTCCCAACATTTGAGGTAGACATTGCCCGCTGCATCGCGCAGCGTGACCTTCATGCCCAGCACGTTTTCGTAGTGCTTGAGCGCAGCCTCCATGTCCATCACGCGCAAGTTGGCGTGGCCGATTCGCATTACACCCATGTTTGTCTCCTTAGTTGCTTGTTGGTGTGTCGTGGGTTGTGGGCGCCGGGGAAGCCGCCCGCAGAAAAAATGGTTTGTGCAAGCGCTGTGCCACCGCAATGCGTACGGCCTCCAGCGGGGCTACACGACAGGCCAGGGTGTAGCCCTGATCGCGTTCGAGATCACTCACATGGGCACAGCTCACGGGGCCCAGATGGCGTACCGCACCTTCGAGCACCTGCACCTTGCAGACGCCGCAGCCACCGTTGACGCAGCCCACCGGAATGCCTTTGCGCCCCAGACGCAACATGCCACTCAGCAAGCTTTCGTGGGTGCCGCAGGCATAGGTATCGCCGGTTTGCTCCACGCTGACTTGCACGTTTTGCATGGCTGGCATGGCGGCCTCAGACACGCTTGAACAAGGGGCTGCGCGCGCCTTGCGCATCGGCGGCCGAGAGGAATTTCTCGGTGTAGATGTCGCGCTCAAACAGCCGGCCCTGCATCAGGGTGGAAATACAGGCTTCGACCATGGGTGGTGGCCCGCACAGATAGGCTTTGCAACCCGCAAAGCCGCCTTGGAAATGGGCTTGCGCAGCCTCGTGCACAAAGCCACGCGCGCCTTGCCAATCCCCGCAGTCCTCGCCCGATATCGCGGGGATGTAGGTGAAATGCGGGTGCTGCGCGGCCAGGGCGCGAAACTCGTCGTCGTAGTACAGCTCCTCGCGCGAGCGCTGGCCGTAGACCAGAGTGATGGGCTGCTCGCAACCATTGGCCAGCAGCTCCAAAATCATGGCGCGTGGGCTGGAAAGCCCCGAGCCCCCAGCCATGAAGACCATGGGCTGGCATGCCGAATGGCGCACAAAAAAGCGTCCATAGGGCCCGGCCAGCTGCAGGCTGTCACCTTCGCTCAAATGCTCGTGCAGCCAGCCCGTGCCCGCACCGCCCGGCACCAGGCGCACATTGAGCTCGATTTCCTGGGCGCAGCCATCGGCGCCAGGCGCGTTGGCGATTGAAAAAGCGCGCGAGCCGCCCTGCTCCTCGCTCAGACCGGGTATGCGCAGCTGCACATACTGGCCCGCCTGGTAGCGCATGGACTGGTCCAGGCGCAGGTGCAGAGCCTTGATGGTGGGCGTCAGATCGACGATGCGCACCACTGTGGCCGCGAAGTCGCGCACGGGGATGATTTGTGCATCGGGCTCGTCCTCGAAATCGGCCTCGATGGTGGCATCGGACTGCAGCGTGGCGCAGCAGGCCAGCGTCATGCCGTCCTCGCGTTCCATGTCCATCAGCGCGAAAGGATTGGCCGCGCCGTGGTCCACCTCGCCGTCGCAAACCTGGACCTTGCAGGTGCCGCACAGGCCGTGGCCGCAGGCGTGGGGAATGTAAATACCCTGGCGCAGAGCGGCGTCCAGCAGGGTCTGGCCTTCCTCCACTTCAATCGAGGCGCCCAGGGGTTCTAAGGTCAGTTGGTAGCTCATATCGTCTCGCTCTCATTCCTGCAGCGCCGGCCAGGCCAGCGCTGCAACCGCCAGGGTGGTTAGCTGTAAGAGCCTTGGATGCCGATCAGGCCCGGGGTGCGAAAACGGATCACATCCTTGTGCGTCAGGCCGTTGTCGGCCAGCGACTTGGACGCATCGGGTGACCAGGACTGGCCCGACTTGAACCACTGCACCTCGCTCCAGTCGATGCGTGCAAAGTCGGGGTGGGCGCCATAGACATCGGGCAGCACGGCCTGGGCCAGCGCACCGAAAGGCATGTCGGGCGGCAGCGGCAGGGCCACGGGCGAGCAGAACATCAGGTGGTCTTCCCAGCCGATATAGAGCAGAGGCGCGGGAAAGTTCTCGCGCACATCCTTGGCGGGAAAGCGATAGGGCTTGAGTGCGGTGACGCTCATGACTGGGCCTCCTGGCTGGGGTTGGCGGAAGCATTACTGGCTGCGTTACTGGCTGCCTTGTTGGCCGAGGTTGCCGGTGGCGGATCGCCGTGCCAGGCCGCAAAATTGCGCTGGTCCTCCGATCCCTCAAAGTCCATGTTGTCGCGGCCCACATTCATGCCGTACCAGTCCAGCACGGCAGCCAGCGGGTCAAAACCTTCGGCCGTGGGGTCCACATCGGGCTTGAAGCAGTTGCCCTGGTAGATCTGGTGCACGGGCAGCCAGGACTGAACATACTTCTCGGGCTCGTCGTCGAAGACATGCTTGCAGCCGTCGCTGCAGAAGTGGTATTTGCTGCCCTCGTAGTCGGACTCGCGATAGCAGATCTTGGTGGCGTCACCGGGCTCGGTGAAGCCCATAGGGATCTGGCAGGTGGTGCACAGCATGGGCAGGGTCTTGCTGTAAAAGCGCTTGCCGGCCTGCTGCTCGGCAAGGTAGTGCTCCAGGCGGGGACGGTAGTGCTTGTCAAAGCTGTCCGGGTATTTTTCGGACAGCCACTGCATCTCCTGCTCGCCGGGCACCCAGGTGTGAAAAGGTGCGGCCGCCGTATAGTTGTAGAAGATGTTCCAGGCCTGGTGGCTGATGTGGTCCTTACCTTCGCAGGCCAGCTTCCAGCCTGCGGGCTCGCGAATGCCGTAGCGCGCCAGGTCGCGGAACAGAGCGCCGCCGTTTTCCTCGGCATACATCTCCCAGGCTTCCTTCCAGCTCATCACGCGCTTGGGCAGCATGTAATCCTGCATCATGGCCACCAGGGTCAGCACGCGGTAGCCGCGCCAGAACCATTTGTCGATCCAGCGCTGCACGATGGGCACATTGCCCGGGTCCTGCTCCAGCATGAACTTGATGCATTCGATGCCCAGCGTCATATGGCGAGACTCATCGCTTTGCGCCGAGAAGCCAAAGGTCACGGTGGACAGATCGCCGTTGTGCGCCGCGCCCGACATGAAGGGCACGAACAGCAGATTGGTCAGCACATATTCGAAGGAGAAGCTCACTGCCGTGAGGAACTCGAACGGGCCTGCGCTCAGCGCATCTTCAAAAAAGGACTTGGGCACCGACAGAAACCAGACCCGGTCGAACCAGTGGCTGGAGCTGTGCATGCCGTTGAAGTACTTGTTGTAGTTGGACAGCGCATGGGTCTCGGTCTGGAAGTGGCGCAGCTCGTCGATGGACTGCATCTGCGCCGCCACGCGTGCCCCCGCACCGGTGAAATGCCGGCCCGCATGGGCAAAACCGCGGTGGGCGTAATACTCCAGCGGCACCACGCCCTGAATGAACAGCTTGAGCGCGTTGAGATAGCGCGCATCGGTCACGCCCAACTGGCCGTTGTTCTGGGCAAAGGCCTCGATCACGGCGTAGAGCTTTTTCTCTTTTTCGCCCTGGTACTTCCAGTAGGCGTCCATGGTCAGGCGGAAGGGGTCTTCCCACTTGTCCCAGTCGTGGATCTTGATGCCCTCGAACTTGTCATAGGGGAAGACCTTATCCATGGGCTGGTAGCTGGTCTCCCAACCCAGGCCACGTGTCATGGCGGTGTAGCGGTCCTTGAGGCCCAGCTTTTTCTTGATTACGGGTGCGTCCATGGTGTCTCCTTGGATGGCGTTGTCTGGTGGTGTTCGGTGAGCGGCTCTTACTGGTTCCAGCTCAGGGAGAATTCGTCGTCGTCCTCATCCACATGGCCGGACAGCGTGACCAGATTGATCTGGATCTGCTGCAGCTCGTAGGGGCGACCGGTCTGCTCTTCAATGCTGGCGCGACGTATGACCAGGCGGCCGGGGGCGTCGATCTTCACGAGACCAGGCGAGTACACGGCCTGGGCGTGGGTGTTGTCGGCGAGGATGGCGTCCACCACGGGGCGCGATTCCTCGTTGTCCTGAAAGGCGATGAACACCTTGGAGACGGGGGTGCTAGCAGATGTGCTCATGGCGCTGCTCCTCAGATGTCCAGACCGGCCTTGCGGGCACGGGCATCCAGGCTTTGGCGGACTTCGCTGAGCACGGCTGCACCACGCACACCCAGGGCCAGTTCGGCCACGGCGGCCAGTGCCACGCCGGCATGGTCGGCATAGCTCAGATACCAGCGCGACAGCTGGCTGCGGTTGTCTGCGGATTCGGCTGCAGCCACCTTGACCACGGCATCGATCCAGCGTGCGGTCTCGGTGTGCCACTCGGGCATGAAGGCCGTGAGCATGGCCACGGCCGTGCCGCCTTGCACCGTGACATGCTCGTCCACGAAGTGGTTGTAGATCAGGGGATAGAGCAGTCCGTCGAGCACCATGTTCTGGGCTAAGAACAGCTCCATGGGGTCCTGCACCACAAGCAGGTCTTCCACCAGATGGCGCAGCGGCTGCCAGGCCGGGTGCTGCATCCAGTCGTTCTTGCCGGCCTCGAGCACGCCGGGCTCGTCCATGACCAGCCCCAGGCGCGTGAGGTACTGGGCCACGCCCAGATGGTCCATGGCATGCATCATGGCCGCAGCCGTGAAGGGCGTACCGTAGCCGCGTGAGCAGATCTGGCTGTTGTTCATATTGCCGCCCCAGGCCACATGGCGCAGCGGCATCAATACATCGCAGGCCTTGGCGCGCAGGGCATCGGACATCTTGCCCGCCAGATTGCGCGACTCCACAAACTGGTAGTTGGCTTCCACGGCCTCCTGCTGCTTGGCACGGGTCATGGTCCAGGTGGCGTAGTAGTACTGACGTGGATCGCGCAGCGCGTTCCAGTCGGCCATGCGGATCGCCGTGCGGCCGGTGTCGAACAGCTCGAACTCCGGCTCCCACAGCGGCCGGTAATGGAAGTGGTGTGTGGGCTGCACGCCCAGCGTGGCCTCGAGATAGCGCGACGCGGGCTTGTCTCCCGTGTAGGCTGCCACGCGGGCAAACGTATGGCGCAGCGGCTGTATCTCGCGCGCCGAAAGCTCGATATTCATGGGCTTGTCTCCTGTGTTGTCGTGGGATGCGTGAGTGATGGTCAGAGCAGCCTGGCTTTCTGGACCTGGCAGAAGGCCTCAAAGTCGGCCTCTGTCATGGCCAGCTCCACCGAGAGTTCGGGCCAGCCCACGGAGAACTCGAAGTCCACAAAACCGTTGGCGCGCTTTTGCAGCACGCGCACCGAGCGGCGCGTGAGATCGCAGGCGGGAAGATCGAGAGTGCTTGTTTCCATGAGGGGCTCCTGGCGGGTCTATGGCCTTTGCAATTGCACAGCCCGTGCCAGTTCATGAAAATATCGATAAATCTAGGGTTACTCCCTAAATTTGTGCGTGCTTGAGCAAGCTGGGGATCAGCGATTCCCGGGCAAACCCTAGGACAGCAGCCACAATGCTTCAATGCCTACTGCAGTGCAGCATGATCAAATGATCAAGCACCCCATGCAAAGGTTCGCAATTCATCAATTGCGCCAGCAGTTCAAGGCCGGGGATGCGGGTCAATCCCGTAGCCAGAATTCGATGTTTTATCGATAGTTTTCTCATGCCCCACACTCCCCCCGCCCTACCCTCCGATGCCGATTTGCGCAGCCAGGTCCGCTTCTCCACCGAAGACGGACTGATCTGGCTCTCGGGCCAGCGCATGTTGCTGCTGCACCTGGCCTCTCTTCACGCCCTGCGCCGCGAAATGATGAACACCATGGGCCCCGATCACACGCGGCGCCTGCTGCTGCGTGCCGGCTATGCCGCAGGTGAGCGCGATGCGCTGCTGGCACGCCAGATACGGCCCACGGCCAGCCTGTTCGAGATGTTTGCCGTAGGCCCCCAGTTGCACCGGCTGGAGGGTGCGGTGCGCGCCACACCGGAAATCTTTGAGGCCGATGAGCAGGCGGGCCACTTTCAATGCGTGGTGCGCTGGGAACACAGCTGGGAAGCGGAAATCCATTTGCGCGAATGGGGCCCCCAGGACCAGCCCTCGTGCTGGATGCTGCAGGGCTATGCCTCGGGTTACTCCAGCGCTTTCTTCCGTCGCCCGGTGTTTTTCAAGGAAATGCAGTGCTCCACCTGCGGCCACGCACACTGCCTGATAGAGGGCCGGTTTCAGCATGAGTGGCCCGATGGCGAACAGATCGCACGCGACTACGACCCCGACTCCATGCTGGTACGCCTGGATGAGCTGCAGTCCCAGGTCGAAGCCTTGCGCACCGGCCTGGCCCCTTGCGACAGCCAAGGCCCTTTGCTGGGCCATTCACGCGCCTTTCAAGCCGCGCTGGAGCTGCTGTCCAAGGCTGCTCCCACCCAGGTCACGGTGTTGCTCACGGGTGAGACCGGCGTGGGCAAGGAACGCTTTGCGCGCGCCCTGCATGCCATGAGCCCGCGCGCCGACAAACCCTTTGTGGCCGTGAACTGCGCGGCCTTGCCCGCCGACCTGATAGAGAGCGAGCTGTTCGGCGCCGAAAAAGGAGCGTTCACCGGCGCCACGGCCACGCGCATAGGGCGCTTTGAACGCGCCCATGGCGGCACGCTGATGCTGGACGAGCTGGGCGAGCTGCCCCTGGCCGCCCAAGCCAAGCTGCTGCGCGTGCTGCAAAGCGGCGAGGTGGAGCGCCTGGGCGGCCACCGCAGCACCCAGGTCGATGTGCGCGTGATCGCCGCCACCAATGTGGACCTGGAAAAAGCCGTGGAGCAGGGGCGCTTTCGGCGCGACCTGCTTTACCGTCTCAATGTCTACCCCATACGCATCCCCGCGCTGCGCGAGCGCGTGGACGATATCGAGCTGCTGGCCATGCATTTGTTGCAGAAATACTCGGCCTTGCACGGCAAGCCGGCCCCGGGCTTCAGCGACCGGGCGCTGACCGCGCTGCGCGGCCACAGCTGGCCCGGCAATGTGCGCGAGCTGGAGAACCTAGTAGAACGCGGCCTCATCCTCACGCCGGCCGGCGAACCCATCGATGTGGCTTGCCTGTTCCCCCAGTGGAGCGACAACGGCCAAAGCACCATAGACGACCAAGGCCATCTGGCCCAGGCCTGCGGCGCAGATGGCGATCTGCACACGGCCGGGGTGTACGACAGCATGCAGCACCAGGGACTTTCGCTGGATGCCTTGGAAGACGGGCTGCTGCAAGAAGCCGTGCGCCGCGCCAGCGGCAATCTGGCCGCAGCGGCCCGCGCCCTGGGCATGACCCGCCCCCAACTCAGCTACCGGCTCTCACGCATCCGCGAACGCACCACAGGCACCGAGGAGTAAACGCTTGGCCAAGAAATCCTTTATGCAATGCCTGGCCCTGCCCGAGACTGAATCCAGCGGCGGCGAAGCATCGCGCACCCTGACCGAGCAAACCTATGCCCGGCTGCGCACCGACATTGTCGAAGGCCGCCTGCTGCCTGGCAGCAAGCTGCGCATAGAGCATCTGCGCCAGGCCTACGAGGTCGGCGCAGGCACCTTGCGGGAGGCGTTGACGCGCCTGGTCAGTGATGCCCTGGTCACAACCGAAGGCCAGCGCGGCTTTCGCGTCTCCACCATCGCCATGGACGACCTGCAGGACATCACCCGCCTGCGGGTACATATCGAAACCCATGCGCTTCGTGAATCCATACGCCATGGCGACGCGGCCTGGCGGGCCCAGTTGCAGGCCAGCTATGACGAACTCTCGGCGGCCGAGCAACCGCTATCCAGCGACAACCGCCGCCAGTGGGAGGCCTTGAACCTGCGCTTTCACGAGACCCTGCTCTCCGGCTATGCATCCCCTTGGACATTGAAGGTGCTGCGCCTGCTGGCGCGCCATAGCGAGCGCTACCGCTGCTATGCCATGGAGCAACCCGCGCTCACCCGTGATGTGCATGCCGAGCACCAGGAAATCTTCGAGCTCGCCATGGCTGGCCAAGAAGCCCGCGCGGCACTGGCCCTGGAAGCCCATATTTGCACCACCCCCCATCTGCTGCTGCAAGCCATGCGCGAAGGCAAGCTGGTGTTGCCTGGCACCCGGCCGGAAGCGGAGGTATGAACTGCAGCACAGCTTTATCATTTTGATAGCTGTCTGTGCTGGATGGGAAAGTGCCAGAGGATAGACAGGGTATATCTACCTGTCCAATGGCAGTCCATCACTCGATTGCCGCTGCCATCCAGGCCACTGACCAGAATAGCTCTGTAGGCCAGCTTTCGTCAGAGGTTTGCATGAATCAAGCTGACTTCCGCTTTTGACCGCTAGTAGCCAGCCACCGAGGGCTGCTCACGCCCCATAGCCGCCGTTCGCACACATCAATTGCAGTCAGTTAAAAGGACGCGCCGAATTGAGGGCTTCGCAGCCTGGCCTTGCTATTGATAGAAGCTGGAGGGCGAGACCCCGAAATGTCGACGGAACATCGCAGCAAACGCGCTGGCACTGCCGTAGCCGCAGTCGAGCGCTACTTCGATGACCTTGTTACCTGCAGCAATCCCGCGCAGCGCGTGAAGCAGCCTAGCCTGCTCACGCCACTGAGCGAACGTCATGCCAGTCTCCTTGGCAAATAGCCGGTGCAACGTTCGCTCTCCCACATGGATTGACGCTGCCCATTCCGCGGCATTCGACGAATCTGAGGGGGTTGCGCTAAGTTGGTCGCAGATGCTGCGAAGCCGCCCATCCTTGGGCATTGGCAGATGAAGCGGAAGGGTTGTCGAGACGCGAATCTCATCAATGAGCAATTCCAGAAGCCGTGCGTCGCGGCCTTTCGGCTCGGTGTGGAACGCAATGCGGACCGCCTCCACGAGCAGTTCGCGCAGCAGGGGTGAGACGTTGATGACGCTGCTCTCATGCGGCAAGGTCGTTACCTTCGCGGCATCGATGTACGCCGTGCGCATAAGCACGTCACCGGCCATCGTGACGGTATGCCGCAGGCCCGTGGTTATCCAGAGCGCGCGATTGGGAGGGACGATCCAAGACCCCGCGTCGGTGTGCACCACCATAACGCCCTCTGTAGCGTAGAGAAGCTGGCCTTTGGGGTGGGAATGCCAACCCGTGGACATACCGACCGGCCACCTGCTCTCCATGACGACGACCGGCCAGGCCAGGCTGTCGTACTGCTTGTGTTTATGGGATGGATGCGTTGCCATGGCAGAAACTCTACAGGTATTGGCAGATGAGCGTGCGACAGCCAATCGGCAAGGACGTAATCTCCAAGTTCAGCCGTTCAACGGCTCAGGTCCAACGCACTTGCCTCTGTATTTCCATGACCGTCAGAACTGCCACTCTCTCTACATCGGAAGCACCTTGCATCGCGGTGCCCGACGCCAAGCCACAGGGATTCCTTCTCCCTATCGTCGTGGGCGCTGCCTTTGCCCACCTTCTCAACGACATGATCCAGGCCATGCTGCCTTCGATCTTTCCCATGCTCAAACAGAGCTTCTCCTTGAGCTTTGGGCAGATCGGAATCATCGCACTGATCTATCAAGTCACGGCTTCGCTGCTCCAGCCCTGGATCGGCCTGTACACAGACAAGCACCCCAAGCCATACCTGCTTCCTTCGGGCATGGGGATGACCTTCATCGGAATCGCGCTCTTGGCTACGGCCAGCAGCTACGAGATGCTGTTGGTTGCGGCAGCGGTGGTGGGCGTCGGCTCTGCTACTTTTCACCCAGAGGCCTCGCGGATTGCCAGGCTGGCGTCGGGTGGCAGGTTTGGAACAGCGCAATCCACTTTTCAGGTAGGTGGTAACACCGGCTCAGCCATCGGCCCCTTGCTGACTGCGGCCATCGTTATCCCGCATGGTCAGCCAGCCGTAGCATGGTTCATGGTGGTCGCACTGGTTGCGATCTTCGTTTTGTATCGCCTCACGATCTGGGTACGTCATCACGGAACAGCTAAAGCCAAGGTCCTGTCGAAAGGCCATGGCGAGGGGCTGGACCGCTCTGGCGTGATACGTGCGATTTCCGTTATCTGTGTGCTGATGTTTGCGAAGTTCGTCTACATCGCATCATTCACCAACTACTTCACGTTCTATCTGATCGAGCGCTTTCAGCTCAGCGTGCAGACGAGCCAGCTGTTTCTCTTCATGTTCCTCACAGCTGTGGCCGCAGGAACCTTCGTAGGAGGACCTGTTGGAGACCGCATTGGCCGCAAGGCTGTCATCTGGATTTCGTTTCTTGGCGTCGCCCCGTTCGCTCTTGCGCTGCCTTATGTCGGTCTTGCCGGGACAGCCATCCTCGCCATTGTCATAGGCTTGGTAATGTCATCTGCCTTTGCCGCTCTGGTGGTCTACGCACAGGAGGCCGTCCCCGGTCGCGTGGGACTGGTATCTGGGCTGATGTTTGGGCTGATGTTCGGCGTCGGCGGAATTGGCGCAGCCGGACTGGGTGAGTTGGCAGATGTACACGGCATTGTGTGGGTCTATGGCGTGACCTCATTTCTGCCGCTCCTTGGCTTCGCCACAGCGTTTCTTCCAGAAACTCAGCGAAAGAAGCTCTAAAACTGCTACATCGCTATACGCCTATGTCCGCTTCCCTCAAAAGTGCCGAATGGCAGGTTGCGGCCGGTTGCGGCTGTCGCTGTTCGGCCCAAAGCATGTATTCAAGTTGACTTGGCCTTACTGGCTGCAACTGTAAGTGGCTGAATTTTCCCAGCCAAGGCTGCATGCATTAGCCGTTGAAACGTTGGGCAATCGAGATGGTTCTTCTCGGGGCAGTTGGCCGCATGTCGTAAGCCGTCACGCACAGCCTTTAATTGCTTGATGGATCTCTCTACTAGATCGGCCTTGGCGAGCATCATTTCTCTAGGTACCTGAATGTTCCCATCAAGAGGCAACATTGCTCTAATCTCGTCGAGTGAGAACCCAGCAGCCCGTCCAAGAGCGATGACCGATAAGTGCTCTAGAACTTGAGCATCAAACAGTCGCCGCTGCCCATGTCTTCCGATAGAGCGGATCAACCCCTTCTCTTCATAGAAACGAAGTGTTGGTGCAGATAGTCCTGTTCGTTTTGCTACTTCTGTGATGTCCATATTCACGCCTTGCGCTCAAGTGCACTTGAGCTTTTACAGTGTTTCACATCACTGTAAATCACCAGAAGCAATACGAAAAAATGACTAAGCTTACAAACGGTTGGATGCTGATTTTTGGTCTCGGCGTTGGCGCAACATTACTGATGGACTTGTGGTCTGCCGTGCTCCGTCGCATGGGAATAGCCACCTTGAACTACGCAATGCTTGGGCGCTGGTGCCTTCACTGGCGCAGTGGTATCTGGTTTCACAAGTCAATCAAAGAGGCTCAACCAATGGGCGGCGAAAATGTCGTTGGCTGGACGCTGCACTATCTGACAGGAATTGCTTTCGCGCAGGTGTTTGTGCTCGTTACAGGGCGCCAGTGGATAGAAGTGCCCGCCTTGGCTCCAGCGCTGATTTTTGGTGCGGCGACAGTGCTTTTCCCGTGGACCGTCTTGCAACCAGCGCTAGGGGCTGGATTCGCAAGCGCGAAAACACCTCGTCCATGGCTCAGTCGCGTAGTGAGTCTGGCGACGCATCTGGTTTTTGGAGCCAGCTTATACCTTTGCGCCAGAGCCTTCACGGCACTTTAACGACTGCTCCCGGCCGAAAGGCGCCTGCCAGGGAGCGACCTCGGTAGCCAGGGATGATCATCCTCAGTCAATCCTTGATCGAAGCTGTCGGTGCACTGATAGCGAGCATTTGGTACAGATGATCAATGTTGCCGACTCACCCATTTCAATCGAACCTGCAGAACGGAGGTGCTCGACTACTATGTCTTTGAATCGTTGCAGGAAGTGCGCTCGATGACCGAGGGCTGGCTGCATCGCTACAACCACCCTCGCCCACATGAATCGCCAGGCCGGATTCCTCCGGTCGCGTATCGTGTCAAACGTTTCCCCAACCTCTGCTTTTAGGTGGCGCAGGAAAACGAGGAGACTTCACTGACCTACCGGGGCGCCGCCTTGATCGCCGTATTCAAGGTAGTCCACAGCTCCTTGGTGACGGGCACCATGTCCTGCCTGAAGTACCACCAGAAGTGACCGCCCACGTAATTCGGGGTAGTGATCTTCATCGTGTAATAGCGGGTCAGGTACTCGGCCTTCTTGGTTTTGCGTGAGGTACCCACCTCCCCGAACCCGATCTTGGAATTGGGGAACATCACGCGCAGCTTGTCGAACACCTGCTGCCAGTTGGGCTTGAGTCCATTGCAGTCATCCTCATAGTAGGAAATCCAGACGTAATCCAGACCCTGCTTCATGTAGGCAGGGACATTGGTCTCGGCCCACTTGAACATTTCATTGGAGGATTGAGACCAGCAGCCCTGGTTGTAGTAGAGCGTGATCGCGGCCGTCTTGTTCTGTGCCTTCACGATGTTGTAGGCATTGGTCATCTTCGCCACCACATCGGCATTGGCCCCCAGCCATTCGCCGTTTACCTCGTTGGCTACTTCCCAGATATCCACTACATCCGACAACGCATTGAGGTATTGATTAGTCCGTTGGATGTATGCATCCACGCTGTACTGCTTGACGTAGTACGAGTCCAATATCTCACCCATCACATAGGAAACCTTGGAGATTTCCACTGCTGGCTTGCGGTAATAGTCCGGGTTCACGAACTCATCGAAGACGATACGCGTGGTAGGCCGGTAGGCCAGAGACGACAGGCTGCGCGTGATGTCGCCAAGCCTACTCACATCATCCACGGTGACACCGTAGATGGGAGTCGGGACTATGCGGCCCGAGGGTACGTTGGTCTGAGCAGATACTACGGAGCACAGGGAGGCAATGCAGAATGGGATAAACGCTTTCATGCGGTATCCCCCAATGAAGGGTTCAATGAGTTTTTTCACTTGGATCAATATGAATCGAGGCATGGCAAGGGTAGGATGTGACTGGTTCCAGCTGGTAGCACCAGCTCAGACCGACCCTCAGTTGACTCTCGATAATTAGCTAAACGGGCGACTTTAGTGCATGAAATTTGGCTAACAGTGGCTAAATGAAACGAAATGCGTTCCATGAGCCAATGCACATATCGAGCTCACAGCCCTCGGCCCTTGTTGGCGCGCTCATTGCTTTGCGGCAGCTACCAGTCAATGAGTTGATTGCCAGAGTTGATGTGCCAGCCTGGGTAACGTGGGTGAGCCCTCAACATGAAGCGTTACGTGTGTTGCCTACGATATGGGTCGTTTACAAAAATGAGCGCATCGAGAAAATTGTCATCGTGCGGTTGCCAGTCGGATGATATGAACGGTGCTTTAGTGGCCACTTGTCCTTCACTTCACAGTCCGCTTTTGGCCAAGAGTTCCAATTCACTCATGCACCAATAACAGTCACTGGATGACTTGCCGTTCACATCGAGTGCCTGCTCCGGGGACTCATGTAGACCCCACGCTCCCGGCCAAGAGCAGTCGGTCAGAGATTTTTCCAAGCCGACCGCCCCTCAATACTTCAAGCTCACCAGCTGACCTACAGGGGAAGCTGAATTCAAACGCAATCAAACCGCTTCCAAAAGAGCCTTCTTCAGTCGCAAAGTACTAATTAACCGACCTTTGGGTACTTATGCCAGAAGGGAAGGAAACAGGCGCTTACCGCAATGCGACTATCGCCGCCTGCAGGCGCTTCGGGCGCAAACGATGCAAGAGCCAGAGTGGGTATCACCGATGCAGCCTGGTGTAGACCAAGAGCCACTGCATCAAGCGACTCGGTGAACAGGTGATGTCACGTTCGCTCGAGCGGCAGGCCAAAGAGCTTCATATCCGGGCCGCTCTTTTCAATCGGTTCACTGAGCTGGGCTGCCCGCAAACAGTGGCTTTGGCATAGCCACGCCCGGGGTCAGGGGCAGTCTGGCCCGGCGCTGATTTTTGCAACAACACCATGCGCCTAGAGACATGCCCAGTTATAAGATACATAATTGATGAATCTTATGTGCAGCAACGACAGCGAAAGGAATTGTGCGATGAGGATTCATGAGCTTTGCACTGAAGAGGAGGTCGTCAGCTTGGTGCACTCCTTCTATGCGCGAATACGCCAGGACGAGGTGCTTGGCCCCATCTTCGATGCACGTATAGCGGACTGGGACCATCATCTGACCAAGCTGGTGGATTTCTGGTCGGCCATTTTGCGACGCACAGCACGCTTTTCAGGGGCCCCTATGCCCAAACATGCTGCGCTACCAGGTCTAAGCCAAGAGCTGTTTGAGCGCTGGCTGGGCCTGTTCGAGATCACACTGGCCGAGCAACCCAACCGCGCCATGGCCGATCAAGCGTGGCAGGCGGCGCGCCGTATTGCACAGAGCCTGTGGTCGGGCTACCAGATGAGCCGTGATCCCAAGGCACTACCGGCGGTGGTGAGCCATGTCTGAGCTGCTGCAGATCGAGGAGCCGATGAGGTCTGCGCCCCAACCCAAGCCTCCTGCGCCCCAGTGGAAAGCCTTACTGGAGCTTGGCTTCAGGCCCTTGTACATGGCCGGTTGTCTGTGGGCGGCGGTGTCGGTCGCGCTGTGGGTGTTCGCGCCACAGTGGCTTGCGGGGCGTTTGGGCGGCGTGCTGTGGCATGCGCACGAGATGTTGTGGGCCTTTGTGGCGACGATTGCCGTGGGCTTTCTGCTCACGGCGGCTAGTAACTGGACTGGAAGCAACCCTATTCAGGGCCGGGCGCTGGGCGGGTTGTGCGTACTGTGGCTGCTGGCGCGCGTTGGTTTTCTGGTGGTGGGTGATACAGCTTTTGCTTTTGCCGTAGTGTGTGAACTGCTGTTTTTCGCCGCCGCTGCCATAGTGCTGGGCCGGGTGATCTATGCAGCACGCAGCCGACGCAATTACGGCCTGCCGCTGCTGGTGTCAGGCCTGGGCGTGGCCGATGCACTCTTTCTGCTCTCGGTATGGCAAGGCAGCGACTACGCAACGCTGATGCACTACCTCTATGCAGGGCTGCTGTGCATGGCTGTGATTGCACTACTGGTGGCGCGGCGCGTTATTCCATTCTTCGCTATGCGGGCGGTGACGGATCTGCAGATTCCCATGCATATGGCCAGCGGGCAGTGGCAACTCTGGGCTGGCGGGCTTGGCATTGTCTGCCTGTTGCTGGGCTGGGTGCCGGGTATGGTGACCGCATTGGCTGTCACGGGACTCATCACCCTATGGCAGGTGTTGGCCTGGAAACCCTGGGCTGTGCGTCAGGTGCCGTTGCTGTGGATTCTGTATCTGGGTCATGCGGCCTTGGGCACGGGCCTGCTGGTGGCAGCGCTCCAGGCGAGCAGCTGGGTACTGCGCCTGGCCTGGCCGGTCCATGTGATCGGCGTGGCCGGCTTTGCGGTGCTGATAATCGGCATGGTGACACGTACGGCTTTGGGCCATCTGGGGCGACCATTGCGCGCCGATGGGAGCATCGTGGTCATGTATGTGCTGGTGCTCGCCGCCGCTTTGCTGCGCCTGCTGGCACTTCTGCCTGCAGGGCTCCCTCAAGCCGCGCTGCATGCATCGGCGCTTGCATGGGTGCTGGCCTTTGCTTTGTACCTTTGGCGATTTGTGCCCTTGCTGATTCGGCCGCGCCTGCCACCTGCTGGACTCTCAGCGGCTCAGCCCTCAGGACATGTCGTCCGCAAGTCCAGAAAATCTGTTTGAACGAGATCACTCAATGCGTCTAACCCTGATGACCGACTATGCGCTGCGGCTGCTCATGCATGTGGCCCAGCGGCCAGATCGCCTGTGCACGATTTCGGAGGTTGCGCAGGCTTATAGCATTTCCGAGGCAAATCTGATGAAAGTGACGCATCAACTGGCCCTGCAGGGTTGGATAGAGACGGTACGTGGCAAGGGAGGCGGCATGCGCCTCGCCCGTGAACCTAAGCAGATCCATATCGGTACAGTGATACGGGGACTAGAGTCCGACTTCACGCTGGTGGAATGCTTTGGCAACGACAACCGGTGCACGCTGACCGGCGACTGCCGCCTCGCTGGCATGTTGCAAGGAGCTTTGCACAGCTTCATGGCGCATCTGGATGGCTTCACTCTTGCAGACCTGATACCACCAACCTCTGTCAGCGCAGTGCCGTTGATTCCTGCCATACGACTGTCAAGAGAGAAGGCCCAGACATGAGCTATGGCCTGCTGATCACACTACACCTGCTGGCCGCCGTGGCGTTTGCAGGCACAGTGTTCTTCGAAGTCGTGCTGCTGGCCAACGTGCACAGCCGAGTGCCGCAGCAGCACATGCTCCCCGTGGAGCAGGCGCTGGGGACACGCGCCACCGCCGTCATGCCCTGGGTGTTGCTAGTGCTGTATTCTGCGGGAGCAGGCTTGGCCTGGCAGCACCGCTCGGTACTGGCGCACCCATTGGCCAGCAGCACAGGCATGCTGATGGTGCTCAAGATTGCGCTGGCGCTTAGCGTGCTTGCGCACTTCGCCAGCGCCATGTGGTGGCGCCGCCAAGGACAACTTAATGGACGACGCTCGCACCGATTGCACCTGAGCGTGTTCTGCCATGTGCTGGTCATTGTCTTGCTGGCCAAGGCCATGTTCTATCTGCACTGGTAAGAGCCATGCGAGGTATGCCAAGCGGCTGCATCCAAATGCGTCATGGCAGACTTTCCCCTTGATCAGGGTGAGTCTGCCAATTCAATATCCAAAGAACTCCTCACTACGCACATCGTCCTCATCAATACCGGCTGATAACAGCAACTGCTGCATTGCCGCAACCATGGAAGGTGGACCAGCAACATAAAAGATCGGATCAGCCAAGCCCACAATGGCCTGCTGGAGCCACGCTCTATCGATCGTTTGTGTATCACCACTCCAATCCACGGCAGAGTGCGCCATATCCGTCATGGTGGCCTTGAGCCGGAATTTGGGATTCTTCTTTTCGAGAGCTTGAAGCTCAGAGAGAAACGCCGAATCTTCTGGACGACGATTGGAATACAGCAGAAGCAAATCCTGCTGTGACTGCTGCATTGCAGCATTTCTCAGCATGCTCATGAACGGCGTCACGCCAATCCCACCGGCGATGAGCACACCCGCTCGCGCTGTGTTTTTGTGCAAGGTAAGCGAACCAAATGGGCCATCGATATCCAACTCAGCACCTACGGGCAGAGCTGCCAAAGCGCGTTTGTAAACACTGTCCCTCATCCGCGTGGCAAACACTAATTCACTCTCGTGCGGCGCGCTGACGATGGAGAATGCGTGACATCGCTCCTCTTTGCTCTCCCCAGGGACCGCGCCCGGCAGCTGGATTTCAAACGCCTGTCCAGGGCGGAAATCAAACCCCGCCGGTTTGGCGAGATGGAATGCCATCGTACCCTGTGCAACCTCCTCGCGTTCGAGGATTTTGCTGTGCTCTATGCCCATGATTCACTCCTTCGCAATCAATGGATCTACACATTGGATGTGTCCAATGGAGCAAATATTCCCGTCAATCGATACCCACCGTGAGAAACGGGTCGAATTGGGCGTTCTCATTGAGTCGACCACCTCAGCCTGTTATGGCAGCGTTCGGCCAGAAGCAGCCCCGTTCAGCACGAGGCCGCGAATGGGGGGTCTAGGCTGGTTACAGACGCAGAGATGCGGCAAGTCTGCGACCGCTACCTCAGATACCAGACGTTGACCTGCTACCTGGCCAGACTTCCGCTGTGCGCCTCAAACCGAAAACTGGCTGGGCGCAGTGCACAAGACAATTGAACGACAGCTCTCGTGAACTGCGAACTGATGCTGCCGACCCAGTGCAGTCGTTCCGAGGGTTTCATCGAACTACTGAATCTATAAGTTAGACAAGCCATTCGACATGAATTGAGGCTTAAATCCAGTTTTGTCCTGTTCGGAAATCAGTCGGATGACTTTGCATGGGACTCCGGCAGCGATGACACCTGACGGAATATCTGATGTCACAACACTGCCGGAGCCAATGATCGAACCATCTCCAATCGCTACCCCGGGATTGATGTGCACACCTGCTCCAACCCAGACTCGATTGCCAATCTTTACGGGCTTTGCGAAGCATCCACCTGCGGCGCGCTCCATGGGGTCAATTGCGTGATTAGACGTATAGATACCGACTCGCGGCGCAAGGAGCACATCGTCACCGATGTATATGCCACCGCCATCAAGCATGATGCAATCGAAGTTGGCATAGAAATTGTCGCCAATGTGGATATTCCGCCCGAACTCACAACGGAAGGTCGGTTCGAAGTGTACGTTTCGACCTAGATGCCCTAGCAGAGACCTGAGGATCGCCTCCCGCTCACTAGCTGGTTTCGAGAAGGAGTTGTTGTACTCATTGGTCAGCAGCACCGCACTCTGCCTCGCCGCCACCAATTCAGGCGAGAGGTCGTTATACATTTGCCCAGAACAAATATGAGCAAGTTGCGTTTCGAGCTTTGACATTGGGTGCGACTAGTTTTTTAGGAAGGCGATAACCATAGCGCATCGCTGACACTCCTACGGCAACTCCTGGCCACAAGCGACCGTCTCAGAGCCACTCACTCAATGCGGCAATTTGTCCGGATCTACCTCTCAAGTGAGGCATCCGCTTGTATTAGTCGCGCGAATTGGTGGCTGCCAAGTCGGAGTATTTGCACAGCATCTGTATCGGGAAGATAGGGCAATTCGACTCGTACACGACCTTGCTGCCATACCGCGATAGGTACCCAGGGGAAAGTGGGCAACCACGGTAGAAAATGCACCGCAGGTTTGGATGAATCGCGTGCGATACCCGCCCCAAGCTCCCTGCATCGCAGCGAAGACAATGCCCCTTTCAAGTAGTTCACCGCGTCTTCAGCAAAGGCATCAATGCAGGAGTGATTGCCTGCGCCTGCTCCGAGGTCAGCGGGTCGTACGAGACAACAATATAGGCGCCCTCCTCCAGCACATCCGCACGGGCGACGTGGTCGCCGAGTATGCCTACCACCTGCTCTGGCGCAAGTCCGAAGTAGTTGTTGCACTGTTCTCTGGCCCAGTAGTTCACCTGCCTGATGTGAAGGCACTCTTGTCTGCGTGGACCGGCTTGAGCCCGGGCATGCATACGTTCTTCATCGCTGGATTTCCAGAATTCATCTTCCTCTTCGGCCAACACATCCATGTCCTCCACCGCAGCGAAGAATGCACCAAAGCTGCGTATATAGAGGGGGATCACCTGGTCGAAGACATACTTCAGGTCGGCTCCATTTTTTGCAGAATTAAATTCGACAGTCATGTAGTCTTCAAGGCATGGAGCCACCTCTGAATGTCGCCGATACCTCCGGCTCAGAAGTCCAATTTCAAGGCGACTGACCTCCTCGTGAAGTCGATAGCTCACTTCATTGACAGGCCAATCCGATCGGTCTTCAAATGTGATGATATCCACATCTGCCAGCCCCCAAGGTGCGGGAAGCAAAGACAAGCTCTTGCATAGCTTTGCGTAGATTTCAGAAGGACTTTCGTCGAAGTCGAATACTCTGCAAACTCTGACAACGTTGGACGTATTTTTCATTTTCTCCGCTGCCGGACACTCATTCCGCTCGGACAGACCGAGTGGATTCCGAAATTCAATCTAAGCTTGTCCGCTGCGATTTTTACTCTGGCATCTGCAGGCAAGTGCCAAACGGCATACACACCGTTTTGGTGCAGCGCAGACTTGCGGCACTTAAGGCCCTGGCCGCCTTGGCTCTGAATAAATGGAAGGGCGGATGCGCAAACCTGCTCTCTTCCAAGAGAAAGTTGCGGGGAGCCTGTATCCCGCCACCTGGTCTCTCTCATTAGAGAAAAGTGGCTTTCCTGCGGGGGACAGCACCTCGTCTCAACCGCAAACCTTCGGTTTGCTGGGCCGTGCCAGCCACACTTTATTTGTAGCTGATGACAAAGGTGGCATCGGCATTCGCGCTGCCGGGCGTCGGCTTCTGTACGAGCGACGTCCAGGTATAACGGGCCTTCAGTTTGATATTCACCGGCTCATTGCCAAATTCGCCAACCATCCACTGATTGACCTCCCCCGATTCGGGCCCGAAGCTCACGAGCTCTTCATTTTCTCGTTGAATCTCGATACCTACGTTTTTGGCCACCGAATCCTCAGAAAGGGACAGAGTCGTTGATCGATTCGCCGGGTTCTGCGCATCCGAAAATACAACAAACATTCTGGTACTTGTTCCGGTATCACCCCCAGCGCATGCAAGGCTCAGGCTGAAATCCTTCCACGGCCCTTTTCCGTTATCCATCAGGTCGGAAGCACTGATGCTATCGAGAGATACCGGAACCAGTGGGGTATTGAGCTTGCATGTCGGCACTCTAGGCTCAACCACGATTCCGCGTCCTTCCATATAGATTCTTCTATAGGTATGTTGCAGGTCAACATATCTGGACTCACCAATCAGTCCACTAATATATCCCCCTGCCGTGATGGGCCCCGTTTTTACCAATTCCACGACAAACTCTTGAGCTGGCGCGAGAAAATAGTTGGTGCGCTCGTCATATCGCGATTGAGGCCACCAATTCTCGGCATTTATGCCCCCTCTGATTCTGATACCCACGCCAGCGATGGAAGTCTTGAAAGTACCATAACCGTCCGACTGGCTACTGGTCGAAACGGTGTAAAGCGTTGTACCCATTTTCTTTTTGCACTGAATATACCCACCAATGCCCGAGGCCTGAGTGTACTTCAAACTAATAACTGTTCCCTCTGGGACCGATGGATCAAAATCCCCGGTCTCCCACGGCTGAACCTTCAAGTCAACTGTTGGAACAACTCGGTCGTCGTCCAGCCTGATAGAACAGATGTCTTGAGCCTGTGCAGCCATGGGTGCAGCCACAAGAAACGAGGTGCACAAGAATCGCAAAATGACTGGCATCAATTTGCGTTTTCGAAATCGTTGATTTGCCATTGAAATTCCACAAATATCTTTTCTGAGGATGGTATTTGCGGTTCATATGGCGATTTCTAGGATTTTTCTCAAAAGTTTGGCGTGAGCCGGCTCTCACCGAGGTTTGAACTTCCCCCCACTCAGGCTTGCAATCAGGTCGGCCTCAGGCTGACCTGAGTCACTCACAGCCCCATGCCGAAGCGGCAGCAATCGCCAACACCAGTTGCTGCACGCCGCCTGTCTTTAACAGCTGTTTTACGCTCCACACAAGCTGTTCGAATTGCATGACCGCCACGTAACGGTTCAAAGGGCCGTTTCTGCATGCCGCGACAGGTTCGTGTCGTCCCTAAGCAGTCTGTCAACGCCTGAAGAATGAGCGAGCCTTCGAGAGCACCGCGTGTTATGGCGGGCGGCTTCACAGACGAAAACGCGGGCTTGCGCGAGCCATGGCGGGGTCGGACCGGCCTTGCGCACCCTGCGCCGGCGGCCGCAGAAGCACACCAATACAGGTATTAACCCGAATAAAGTCGCTGAAACTGGCTAAAATCGCGCCCATCCCGCGGGAGAGCGGAGCCTTTAGAGGGTTCCCGCCGAAGGCGCAAACTCCCATAATCGCTCAGGCAATAAGTACCGCAGGTGGGTCTGACAAGACCCGGATATCGCCAACTGGAGAGCAGCCCGCAACCACAAGTCTGCAGGGCTCACCGAAGGGGCAAGCATGTCCACCGCGAAGGTGCTCATGCGCAACTCTCAGGTAAAAGGACAGCGGGAGAGGCAAGCCGGACACTCCCGCCGATGTGAGTGGCTGGTCTATTTTCAAGTGCCTTCATGCTTCCTTCCGTCTCTTTGCTGGACTCGTTCCAGGCCTCCAACTTCACCGTCATGCTGGTCATCTATCTGGTGGCCATTACCGCCGAAGCCATGTCCGGCGCACTCGCCGCAGGCCGGCGCAATATGGATATCTTCGGCGTCGTCGTCATCGCCTTTGTCACTGCCCTGGGAGGCGGCACCATCCGCGACATGGTGCTGGGCCACTACCCCATCGGCTGGACCCAGCACCCTGAGTATGTGTATCTGGTCATCAGCTTCGGTCTGCTGACCACCGTGATTGCACGCCATATGCACAGGCTCAAGCAGGTGTTTCTGCTGCTGGACGCCATGGGTCTGATCGCCTTTTCGCTGATCGGCTGCAATACCGCGCTGGAGCTGGGCTACCCCACCATCGTCATCATCATGGCCGGCATGATTACCGGCATCAGCGGCGGCATCTTGCGCGATGTGCTCTGCAACCAGGTCCCCGTGGTGTTCCGCCGCGAGCTGTATGCCAGCGTGTCGCTGTCGGTATGCCTGATGTTCCTGGGCCTGCGCTATCTGGATGTCAGCCCCAATATCAGCACCATCGTGTGTTTTGCCGGCGGTCTGGCCTTCCGTCTGGCCGCCATTCGTTTCAAATGGCGCCTGCCGGTTTTTTCGTACCAGCAGCGCTGGGAATAAGATCGAGCTCCCCCTGTGGCGCTGCGCGCCTTTCCCCTCTCTTGCTACGCAGGAGGGGGGACGCAGTCATCGCTGCGGGGCGGCCCTTGCCTGGCTGCTCTGACCTAGACTGCGCCATGCATTACCCATGTAGTTTCACTTTCCATGTCTGAACCGATCACATGGATGCCGGATGGCACCCCCTATAGCTCCAGATTCGGCGATCGCTATCACAGCGAGTTCGGCGGCCTCGACCAGGCCAGCCAGGTTTTTCTCGGTGGCTGCAACCTGCCAGCAGCCTGGGCCGATGCAGCGCAGTGGCGCATTCTGGAGACCGGCTTTGGCTTCGGCCTGAATTTCCTGGTCACCTGGGCGGCATGGAAGGCCGATCCCAGACGCCCGCGCATTCTGCATTTTGTCTCGGTGGAGGCCTACCCTGTCTCGCGCGAGGATCTGCTCGCGTTTTTGCCGGCCGATGAGGTACTGCGCGCGCTTGGCGAACAACTGGCCGAGCAATGGTGGGGACTGCTGCCGGGCGTGCATCGCCTTTCCTTTGATGACGGCCAGGTGCTGCTGACGCTCTATATAGGCGATGCCAGGACCATGCTGCGCAAGCAGCAGATGACGGCGGACAGCGTGTATCTGGATGGCTTCTCCCCCCAGCTCAACCCCGAGATGTGGGATGAAGATGCCATGAAGAACATTGCCCGCCATTGCCGCCGGGGCACGCAGCTTGCCACCTGGTGCGTGGCCGGCCATGTGCGCCTGGCGCTCAAGGCTCAGGGTTTTGAAGTCAAGAAGCACGCTGGCGTGCCGCCCAAGCGCCATAACCTGCACGCAGCCTACAACCCGGCCTGGGAGCCACGCCATCGCCCTGACGGCCTGCCTGCGCCCGTGGGCCAGGCCGGCCGCTGCCTGGTGCTGGGTGCAGGCCTGGCTGGTGCCGCCGCTGCCGCCAGCCTGGCAAGACGCGGCTGGGAAGTGACGGTCCTGGATGCTGCGGCCGAGCCTGCGGCAGGAGCATCAGGCCTGCCAGCCGGCTTGTTTTGCCCGCATATTTCGCCCGATGACAGTGTTCTATCGCGCCTGTCCAGAAGCGGCGTACGCACAACGCTACAAAATCTGCAGCAACTGAGCCAAGCGCAAAAGTTGTATCCAGCCCAGGACTGGGCCCATGGCGGCGTGCTGGAGCATGACCTGAACGAGCCCTCCCATCTGCCCAGGTCATGGCTGCAACCCGGCAGCGAGAACAGCCCCTGGGGCCTGCACTGGAGTGCGCCTGCGCTGCCGGCTCAGCTGGCTGCGGCACAGCTGCCTGCAGACAGCCACGCCGTATGGCATGAGCAGGCTGGCTGGGTACGCCCCGCACAACTGGTGCGCGCGCTGCTGCAAGCCCCCGGGATTCATTGGCAGGGCCATGCCCGAGCTTCGAGCCTGGTGCGCGATGAAGTGCGCAATATCTGGCAGGTGCTGGATGCGCAGGGCCAGACCCTGGCCGAAGCCCCCATGCTGGTGCTGGCCCTTGGCCCGGACACCAAGCCCTTGTTGCAAGCCAGCGGCCTGGCAGCAGGACAATGGGAGCTGCAAGCCATACGCGGCCAGGTCAGCGTGGCCGAGCATGATGCAGGGACGCTGGCGGCCATGCCGCCCTTCCCCGTCAACGGTCATGGCAATCTGGTGCCGGACTTCCCCTCGGCCGACCGGGCCGGCGCGCACCAGTGGATCATGGGATCGACCTTCGAGCGCGATGTGACCGAGCTGCCGCCCACGGCTGCCGACCAGCAGGCCGCCCATGCCAGCAATGGCGAAAAGCTGGCCGCTTTGCTGCCGGGCTGCAGGCAGGCGCTGCGCTCTTTCTTCGATGCTGAGCAGCGCCCTGCCACCTGGGCGCGCCTGCGTTGCGCGGCCTATGACCGTCTGCCGCTGGCAGGCCCTGCCGGGCAGTCGGCAGCCGATCTACCGGGCCTGTGGGTGCTGACGGGGCTGGGCTCACGCGGGCTGACGCTGTCCATGCTTTGCGGCGAGCTGCTGGCGGCACGCCTGCATGGCGAGCCGCTGCCGCTCGATGCCAGGCTGGCTCAGGCCCTGGGTACGCAGCGCCTGTGGAGCCGCTCTCTGCAGCAGCCCAGGTAGGCCACTCGCAAAAAAAGCACGCAGCGCTTACGGAGAAGTAAGTGCTGCGTGCCGTTTCGGCCCTGATTCTGAAGCCGGGTTTATTCGCTGCTTAACGATGCCACGGTGACCAGGGGCTCCAGTCTGGTCGCCAGCACCTTGTCCAGCGTCTTGCCGTCCATGTCCACGACTTCAAAGCGCCAGTCTTCCCACTCCACCACGTCGGCCTCGGTGGGCACGCGGCCCAGCAGCAGCATGATCATGCCGCTCAAGGTGTGATAGCGGCCGCGCTCTTCCTCGGGCACGGTATGCAGGCTCAGGCGGTCCTTGAGTTCGGGCACGGGAATATGGCCGTCCAGCAGCCAGCTGCCGTCTTCGCGCTGCACGGCCCAGCTGGTTTCGGGATCACGCGGCTGGAATTCGCCGGTAATCGCCTCGATCAGGTCCTGCAGCGTGACAATGCCCTGCACCTCGCCGTACTCGTCGATCACAAAGGCCATATGCAGATCGGAGGTGCGGAAGTTGTCCAGCAACTCCATGCCGGTAATGGTCTCGGGCACATAGAGGGCAGCCTGCAGAGGCTGGTCCTTGAGCGCCTGCCTGCCCTTGTTGAGCAAGGCCTGCGTCAGCCACTGGCGGGCATTGAGCACGCCCACGATATTGTTCATATCGCCGCGCACGACGGGGAAGCGCGCATGGTCGGCCTGTTCGACACGGGCCAGAGTCTCTTCCAGGCTCTCGTCGATATCGAGGCAGATGACATCGCTGCGCGGCACCATCAGCGAGCCGATCTGGCGATCGTCCAGACGGAACACATTGCGCACCATGGTGTGCTCCTGCGACTCGATCACGCCGGCTGTGTGGCCTTCCACCAAAATGGCCTGGATTTCCTCTTCGGTCACCACGCTGCCATTGCTTTCCTTGACGCCCAGGACCTTGAGCAGGCCGCGCGTCGATGCCGACAGCAACCAGACAAAGGGTTTGGTGGCCAGGGCCAGGAAGTTGATGGGACGCGAGATCAGGCGCGCCAGGGCCTCGGGATGGGTCTGACCCAGGCGCTTGGGAACCAGCTCGCCCACGACGATGGAGAAGTAGGTGATCAGCACCACCACCAGGCCGGTGGAGAGGTAGTCGGCGTATTTCTGGGTCATGCCCAGGGTGATCAGCCAGTTCTCCAGCGGGCCGGCCAGAGCCGCCTCGCCGACGATGCCGTTGAGCACGCCGATGGAGGTGATACCGATCTGGATGGTGGAGAGGAAACGCGTCGGATCCTCTCCCAATTTGATAGCAGCTGCCGCGCCGCTGTCGCCCTCATCCACCAGTTTCTGCATGCGGGTCTTGCGGGCGGTGACCAGCGCAATTTCCGACATGGCGAAGACGCCGTTCAGACAGATGAGAGCGAAAAGTATGGCTATTTCCATAGTCAGGCACCCGCTTTCAATCCAGGCGCCTCAATCATTGAACAAGCCTTGATTCTAGAGAATGCCCGGCACAGGGGCGCTCACAAAATGCAAGCGCGCAGAAAGGAAATTGGTTCAGGAGCTCCGTAAGAGCGTTCTGGCAGCTCTTCACATATTCATTCAGATATATATGAAGCACTAAATAATCGTTTGTTTTTATATAAAGCCTCTCTACAGTTCAGTCCAACGATCCAAGTGCAATGCCACCCGAGGCAAGGCATCCGCTCCACGGAAGAACTGAAGACATGTATCAATACACCGATTTCGACAAAGCGTTCGTCAAGCAACGCGCCGACCAGTTCCGTGACCAGCTCCAACGCTGGCAGGCAGGCAAGCTCACGGAAGACGACTTCCGCCCGCTGCGCCTGCAAAACGGCTGGTATGTGCAGCGCTATGCCCCCATGCTGCGCGTGGCCGTGCCCTACGGCGAAATCAACTCGGCCCAGATCCGCGTGCTGGCCAAAGTGGCCCGCGAGTACGACGAGCCCGAGGCCGAAGTCTTCAAACAGGCCCTGGAAGGCCAGGGCAAGCTGGGCACGACCTATCTGCCCAAGAACTGCGCCCACTTCACCACCCGCACCAATGTGCAGTTCAACTGGATTCCGCTGAGCAAGTCCGCCGACGTGATGGATCTGCTGGCATCCGTGAACCTGCACGGCATCCAGACCAGCGGCAACTGCATCCGCAACACCACCACCGATGCGCTGGCCGGTATCGCACCCGACGAGATCATCGACCCCCGTCCCTACGCAGAAATTCTGCGTCAGTGGACCACGCTGCACCCCGAGTTCGCGTTTCTGCCACGCAAGTTCAAGATCGCCATCACCGGCGCCAGCGAAGACCGCGCCGCCACGGGCTGGCATGACGTGGGCCTGCACATGGTCAAGAACGAAGCCGGCGAGATCGGCTTCAAGGTCTTCGTGGGCGGCGGCATGGGCCGCACGCCCGTGATCGGCACCGTGATCCGCGAGTTCCTGCCCTGGAACCAGATCATGAATTACATCGAGGCCATCGTCCGCGTCTACAACGAGCTGGGCCGCCGCGACAACAAGTACAAGGCCCGTATCAAGATTCTGGTCAAGGCCGAAGGCCAGGCCTATATCGATGCCGTGGAAGAGGAATTCCGCCAGATCGTCGAAGTGGACGGCGGCCCTCACACCGTGCCCCAGGCCGAGTTCGATCGCGTGTCTGCCATGTTCACCACGCCCGCTCTGCCCGTGGTGGCCGATGTCGCAGGCGATGAGCAGGCCCTGATTGCCCAGACTGCCAAGGAACCCGCCTTTGCACGCTGGATTGCCCGCAACGTCCACGCCCACCGCGTGGCCGGTCTGCGCGCCGTGACCCTGTCCTTCAAGCGTGTGGGCCAGGCCCCCGGCGATGCACAAAGCGAACAGCTCGACGCACTGGCTCATCTGGTGGACAAGTTCTCTGCCGGCGAAGCCCGCGTGACGCACGACCAGAACGTGATGCTTCCCTGGGTACAGGTCGGCCAGCTGCATGCGCTGTGGACCGAGGCCAAGGCCCTGGGTCTGGCCAGCACCAATGTGGCGCTGCTCACCGACATGATCGCCTGCCCCGGCGGCGACTTCTGCGCGCTGGCCAATGCCCGCAGCCTGCCGATTGCCGACGCCATCACGGCCCGCTACCAGGATCTGGACGAGCTGGACGACATCGGCGAGATCGATCTGCATATCAGCGGTTGCATCAACAGCTGCGGCCACCACCACAGCGGCCATATCGGCATTCTGGGCGTAGATAAAGACGGCAAGGAGTGGTATCAGGTCACGCTGGGCGGCTCCGACGGCTCGACCCTGTCCGGCCAGGCCGTGGCCGGCAAGGTCATCGGCCCCTCGTTCAGCGCAGCCGAGGTGCCCGATGTGATCGAAGCCGTGCTCAGCACCTATCGCGACCTGCGCCAGCCCGGCGAGCACTTCATCGACGCCGTGCGCCGCATCGGCCTGGACCCCTTCAAGGAAGCCGGCAAGGCAGCCCGCCACCCTGTGGAAGCCGAAGAAGAAGCGCTGGCCTGAAGCCATAAGAACAAGGATAGAGTCATGAAAATTCTGGCAAGCAACGAATACCAGGCCCCCAGCGAGAGCACCGGCAATGTGCTGGTGCTGGCCAACGATGTGAACGCCCTTGAGGTGAATCTGGACGGCATCACGCAGGTGGATCTGCATTTTCCTAACTTCACCGACGGCCGCGCCTTCAGCCAGGCCTATCTGCTGCGCCGCCGTCTGAAGTTTGCGGGCGACATCCGTGCCACCGGCGATGTGCTGATCGACCAGCTGGTTCAAATGGAGCGCACGGGCTTCAGCAGCGCCGTGCTGCGCGAAGGCGTGGACGCCGCCGATGCCCAGCGCCAGTTCGAGCGCTTTGGCGGTTTCTACCAGGCCGATGCCGTGCACACACAGCCCCATTTCGTAGAGGTGCAAGCATGAGCCAGCTCGCCCCCGTAAGCACCCTCGACCTGGATCTGGCACCAATCAATGCCGAACTGGGCCGCGACGCCCAGGCGCTGGTGAACTGGGCCGTGGGCCTGGGTCAGCCCACCATAGTCACGACCAACTTCCGCCCCTTCGAGGCGGTGATCCTGCACATGGTGACGCGCGCCAACCCCGACGTGCCCGTGGTCTGGATGGACAACGGCTACAACACCGAAGCCACCTATCAATTTGCCGATGCGGTGACCAAGCAGCTTGGGCTCAACCTCAAGATCTACCTGCCGCTGCGCTCACGCGCCCACCGCGAGGCCGTGGAAGGCGCCACGCCGGCGCTGGACGATCCGCGCCATGCGGCCTTCACCGAAGAAGTGAAGCTGGAGCCTTTTGCCCGCGCCCTGCGCGAAACCGCACCCAAGGTCTGGTTCACCGCCCTGCGCGCCACCGACACCGCCGTGCGAGCACAGATGGAGCCCGTGAGCATCAATCCCGACGGTCTGATCAAGGTTGCGCCTCTGCTGCACTGGTCGTCCAAGGACCTGTACGAGTACTGCGAAAAGCACGGCCTGCCCAACAACTTTGACTATGTGGACCCGACCAAGGGTGAAGACAACCGCGAATGCGGACTTCATATATCTCACTGACCCCCTGAGCCGCTTTGCGGCTTCCCCCTTTCTCGCTGTGCGGAAGGGGGACGACAGCATCGCGGCGGGGCGGCCCTTGCTCGCTGCCTCTTGTTCAGGTTGCGCCAGCTTTTAGGTCTTGCTTAATAAAAAGATAGCTGCTAGCCAAATATCCATAAGCGCTACAGCATTATTTGATTGGATAAAAAATGAACGCTCGTGTGGATACTTCCGTGTTGAGCCATCTCAGCAACCGCCACCTGGATGCACTGGAAGAAGAAACCATTTTCATCCTGCGCGAAGTGGCCGCGACTTTTGAACGCCCCACCCTGCTGTTTTCGGGCGGCAAGGATTCGCTGGTCATGCTGCGCTGCGCCGAAAAGGCCTTTGGCGCTGGCCGCATTCCCTATCCCTTGCTGATGATCGACACCGGCCACAACTTCCCCGAAGTGACCGATTTCCGCGACCAGCGAGCCAAGGAACTGGGCGCCGAGCTGATCGTGCGCAGCGTGGAAGACTCCATGGCGCGCGGCACCGTGCGTCTGGCACATCCCGGCGAATCGCGCAATGTGCACCAGTCGGTGACGCTGCTGGAGGCGATTGACGAGTTCCGCTTCGATGCCCTGATCGGCGGCGCGCGCCGCGACGAGGAAAAGGCCCGCGCCAAGGAGCGTATCTTCAGCCACCGCGACAGCTTCGGCCAGTGGCAGCCCAAGGCCCAGCGCCCCGAGCTGTGGACGCTGTTCAACACCCGCATTGCACAAGGCGAGCATTTCCGCGTCTTCCCCATCAGCAACTGGACCGAGCTGGATGTGTGGCAGTACATCGCCCGTGAAAACATAGCCCTGCCATCGATCTACTACACCCACAAGCGCGATGTCGTGGAGCGCAAGGGCCTACTGGTGCCCGTGACCGAACTGACCCCGCCGCGTGAGGGCGAGGAAGTCGTGCAGC
This sequence comes from Comamonas sp. Z1, assembly GCF_008121555.1. NCBI lineage: Bacteria > Pseudomonadati > Pseudomonadota > Betaproteobacteria > Burkholderiales > Comamonadaceae > Comamonas > Comamonas sp. Z1. The sequence goes on along the minus strand of NZ_VOQT01000009.1, from coordinate 148,112 downwards.
GCGATGTGCGTTTCCGTACCGTGGGCGACATCACCTGCACCTGCCCCGTGGAAAGCACGGCAGCAACGGCCGAAGACATCGTGATCGAAACCCTGGCCGCCGAGGTCAGCGAACGTGGCGCGACGCGCATGGACGACAAGACCAGCGAAGCGTCCATGGAAAAGCGCAAGAAAGACGGTTACTTCTAACGCTCCCCCTGTGGCGCTATCGCGCCTTCCCCCTCTCTCATCAGGCTTCGCCTTCGGGAGGGGGACGACACCAGCGCGGCGGGACGGCCCTTGCGCGGTGTCCGGGGTTGGGCCATGCCTGTTCAAGGATCACGCCCAGGCTTGATCGAAGAAAGAATGCGATGACTGAAACTATTAATTCCGTAGCTGCTAGCGCAAACCCATCAAGCGCTTCAGGCCAATTTGATGCACATAACAGCAGCGCACTGCGCTTTATCACCTGCGGCTCGGTCGATGACGGCAAGAGCACGCTGATCGGTCGTCTGCTGGTGGACACCCGCGCCGTGCTGCAGGATCAGCTGGCCGGCGTCACCAAGTCCGGCGAGACGGATCTGGCCCTGCTGACCGACGGCCTGGCCGCCGAGCGCGAACAGGGCATCACGATCGATGTGGCCTACCGCTACTTCGCCACCGAGTCGCGCAAGTTCATCATCGGCGATGCTCCCGGTCACGAGCAGTACACACGCAATATGGTGACGGCCGCATCGAGCGCCGATGCCGCCGTGGTGCTGGTCGATGCCACCAAGCTGGACTGGAAGAATGCCGATCTGGAGCTGCTGCCCCAGACCCGCCGCCACAGCCTGCTGGCCCATCTGCTGCGCGTGAATTCGCTGGTGTTTGCCGTCAACAAGCTCGATGCCGTGGAAGACCCGGCCCTGGCCTTTTCCCATATCAGCGCGGCGCTGCAGAAGTTCACTGCCTCCGCAGACATCAAGATCACGGCCACCGTGCCCGTGTCCGCGCTCAAGGGCTACAACGTGGTCAACAGCACTGACGGCTGGGCCGGCTACCACGGCCCCAGCCTGCTGCAACTGCTGGAACAACTGCCCAACACGCCGACCGACAGCGATCTGGCGCTGGCCTTCCCCGTGCAGTGGGTGGAGAAGTTCTCTTCTTCGTCCGACACCAGCCAGGGCCGCCGCGTGTTCTGGGGCCGTGTCGCCACAGGGGTGGCCCAAGTCGGTGCCCAGGTGCAGATTCTGCCCAGCGGCCAGCTCGCGACCGTGGCCCAGGTCATAGACCATGCCCGCGTGCCCAAGGAAGTGGCTGCCGGCCTGTCCGCCGGCATCACGCTGGACCGCGAGGTCGATGTCTCGCGCGGCGACTGGATCATTGCCGCCCCCGTGCAAGCCGAAGTGGCCGAGGACGACTTTGATGCCCCTGCTGCCGCAAGCCCATGGCCCAGCAGCCGCGAGATCACCGCCACCGTGGCCTGGATGGACACCGAACCCCTGGTGCCCGGTCGCGTTTACTGGGCGCTGCATGGCCATCGCTGGGTCAAGGCCAAGGCGCGCCGCTTGGTGCACCGCCTCAATATCAATACACTGGACAAGGAAGACGCCCAGCAGCTCGAGGCCAATGCCATCGGCCAGGTGGAGCTGGTGCTGCAGGAAGCCATCCCGGCCGCCCCCTTTACCCAAGCTCGCCAGCTGGGCTCGCTGATTCTGGTGGACACTGCCAGCAATGCGACAGCCGGTGCTGCGCTGGTGAACTGAAGCCAATGAAGACAGGGCCGCAACGGCGATCTGACCGTCAAACCAGATCTCCATACGGCCTTATCCAGCCAGGCACTGGCGCTGCGCGGGAAAAAACCTAAAATCACGGGGTTTTACCAATCCCCACCCAAGAAGAAGATTCTCAATGACTCACGTCGTTACCGAAAACTGCATCAAGTGCAAGTACACCGATTGCGTGGACGTTTGCCCCGTGGACTGCTTCCGTGAAGGCCCCAACTTTCTGGTGATCGATCCCGATGAATGCATTGACTGCGCCGTCTGCATTCCCGAGTGCCCGGCCAATGCCATCTTTGCCGAAGAAGATGTGCCTGCCGATCAACTGGCCTTCATCAAGCTGAACGTGGATCTGTCCCAGCTCAAGAGCTGGAAGAGCATCACCAAGCGCAAGGCTTCGCTGCCCGACGCCGACGAGTGGAATGGCAAGCCGAACAAAGTGGATTTGCTGGAGCGCTAAGCCAGTCTGGGCGCGGACTGCGCTACGCTTGCCTGCATGAGCCTGTCCAACGCAACGACCAACGCTTCTCTCTCACTACAACCCGCCGTGGAAACCGACGCCATCATCATTGGCGCAGGTCCGGCGGGTTTGTTTCAGGCCTTTCAGCTTGGCCTGCAGGGCATTCAAGCCCATTTGATCGATGCCCTGCCCCATGTGGGCGGCCAGTGCAGCCAGCTCTACGCACACAAGCCCATCTACGACATCCCCGGCATTCCGGTCTGCACGGGCCTGGAGCTGGTGCAACTGCTGGAGAAGCAGATCGCGCCCATGCAGGTGACCTGCCATCTGTCCCAGCAAGTACAGACCCTGCAGGCCCTTGACGACGGGCGCTGGCAGGTCGGCACCACGGCAGGAGTGCTGTTCCATACCCGCACCGTCTTCATCGCCGCAGGCGTCGGCGCGTTCGTGCCCAAGGCCCTCAAGGCGCCAGGAGTTGATGAGCTCGGCACGGGCCAGTTGCACTATCACCCGCAGCAGCTGGATATGGCTGCAGGCCGCCAGGCGCTGGTCTATGGCGGCGATGAGGAAGCCGTAGCTGCAGCCATTGACTGCAGTTCAAGCGCGGCCAGAACCGTTCTCATGCATCGCCGTGACAGCTTCAATGCCGAGCCGGCGCAACTGACCCGGCTTCAGCAGTTGCGCGAGTCTGGCGTTGTCGAAGTACTGATCGGCCAGATCACCGAAGTGCGGCACGGCGATGGCCGGCTGGAGGCCGTGCAATGGATGGACGGCGAAGGCAATGAACATCTGCTGCCTATCGAGCAGTTGCTGGTCTATCAGGGCATTTCACCCAAGCTGGGCCCTTTGACGGACTGGGGACTGGCACTGGAGCGCAAACAACTGGCGGTGGATCCGGCAACGCTTGCCACCAGCGCCCCGGGGATTTATGCCATTGGCGACATCGTCAGCTACAGCGGCAAGAAACGGCTGATCCTCTGCGCCTTCCACGAGGCCACCATGGCCGCGTTTGCAGCCGCCGAATACCTGCAAGGCAGCAAGCCTTTGCTGGAGTACACGACGACCAGCGCGCGCCTGCATGCCATCCTGGGTGTGTCTCACTGAAGAGCCACCAGTGCCTTGTCTCGGACTCTTTGGAGTCTGCAGCTTCTGAGGCAGGCATAAAAAAACCGCTATCCCTCGGGATAGCGGTGTAAATCACGACGGGGTCAGACCCCACCGCGCGCACTTTGATCTCGGCTCAATGACCATGTGCCGGCTTGACCGGAATGATGGGCACTTCCTTGCCTTCCTTGTCGTAGACCTTGCCACCTTCGACGCGGTCGCCATCGGCCAGGGCTTCCAGCACATGCTGGCTCAGGGCGCGGCCATAGCCGGCTTCAAAGACGGAAGGCTGATCGGAATTGCCTTGCTTGAAGTGGTTGTAGAGCAGGTTCAGGGTCACGGCAACCAGGGCCGTTGCACTGATGCCCGAGTGAAAGATCGTGGCAAACCATGCGGGGAACTGGTCATAGAACTTGGGAGCCACCACCGGCAGCAGGCCCGCGCTCACCGAGGTGGCAACAATGATCAGATTCATATTGTTGTTGTATTCCACCTTGGCCAGGGTACGGATGCCGCTGGCAGCCACGGTACCGAACAGCACCAGGCCGGCGCCGCCCAGCACGGAGGGAGGCACGCAGGCCACGATGCGGCCCATCACCGGCAGCACGCCAAACACGATCAGGATCAGACCGGAGAAAGCCACCACGAAGCGGCTCTTGATGCCGGTCACGGCCACCAGACCCACGTTCTGTGCAAAAGCGCTTTGCGTGAAGCCGCCAAAGATGGGGGCCACGATGCTGGAGAGCATGTCGGCGCGCAGACCATCACCCAGACGGCGACCGTCCACGGGGCTGTCCACGATTTCGCCCACGGCCAGCACGTCGGCCGAGGTTTCCACCAGGATCACCAGAATCACGATGAACATGGAAATAGTGGCCGCCATGTCGAAAGTGGGCCAGCCGAAATGCAAAGGCGTGGGCACCGCAAAGATGGGGCCGTTGAACACTTGCGAGAAATCGGCCTTGCCGATGAACACGGCCGTGATGGTGCCCACCACGATCGCCACCAGAATCGACAGGCGCGACAGCATGGCATTGCCCAGCTTGCTGAACAGCAGAACCATGAACAGCGACAGACCGGCCAGACCGATATTGCCCATGCTGCCGTAGTCGGCAGACTTGGCATTGCCGCCCATGGCCCAGTGCGCGGCCACGGGCATCAGCGACATGCCGATCACCGTGATCACGCAGCCATTGACCAGCGGCGGGAAGAATTTGGTGATGCGCGAGAACACCGGCGCAATGATCAGGCCCAGGATCGAGGAGTACATGACGGCACCCAGCACGCCCTGCATGCCACCACCGGTGTGCAGAATGCTGACCATGGTGGCCACGCCTGCGAACGAAACGCCCTGAACCAGAGGCAGACGGCAGCCGAAGAAAGGGATGCCCAGCGTCTGCAGCAAGGTTGCCACACCGCCCATGAACAGGCAGGCAGTCACCAGCAGACCGGCATCGGCAGCAGACATGCCAGCCGCTTCAGCCACAATCAGAGGCACCGCCACGATGCCGCCGTACATGGTCAGCACATGTTGCAAGCCATACATGAGGTTGGCGGTAACGCCAAGATTCTCATCTTCGGGGCGCTTGACGGCCGCATCCCTGGATGCTCCGGTCTGATCGTTCATCTTTGTCTCCTAAATTACCTACTCACCAAGGCTCTAGAGGCCTTTCGCTCTGTCCGGTCGACTTGCAGCAACTCTTTCGGCAGCGATCTTTTCCGATCGCCCCGGCGAGGCCTTGTGCTGCAGCCAGTCGCTCTTCTTCGAGAGCGATCCGACCTATGGAAAAGAGCAAACCACTCTTTCATTCACCCAAGTCAGTCTTTCAATCTCCTTTGATTGCAGGACATCCGCCGGACGGACTATTCCATTACGCAATCAAAGCCATACCCAGAAGGGCATGAGTCGAGACTTTACGTTGCCAGAAGACCAAAATTGTCTACAGTTTTGTATACAAAGTGCTGACCAGAACCTTTCCAAAGCAAAAAAGCACACGCATTGGCTGCGATCGGGCGCCGGAAATTGATGCAGATCATGCCCGTCAAGGCATTCATGCCCTCTATAAAGAACAAAAGGATGCAAGACACATTCCCAGTTGTGTCCTGCATCCAGCAGAGAAGAGAAAAGAGAAATCTGGAGCGCTGATCAGTCTTCCTCGGCCTGAGCGATGCCGGGAAACAGTACATCGGTAAAGCCGAAACGGCTGAAATCGCGCACCCTCATCGGATAGAGCTTGCCCCAGAGGTGGTCGCACTCATGCTGGACCACGCGCGCGTGAAAGCCATCGACCGTGCGGTCAATCGGGTCGCCGTAGATATCAAAGCCGGTGTAGCGCACCTTGTTCCAGCGTGGCACCATGGCTCGCAGACCGGGAACTGACAGACAGCCTTCCCAATCCAGCTGCTCCTCTTCACCGATGGGTGTGATGACTGGATTGATCAGCACGGTGCGGGGCACTATGGGGGCATCCGGATAACGGGGATTGGGCTCACCCGAGCCAAACACCACCATCTGCAAATCCTCGCCGATCTGCGGCGCCGCCAGGCCGGCACCGTTGGCAGCATGCATGGTGTCCAGCAAATCCTTGAGAAGCAGATGCAGCGCATCCGTATCAAATTCAGTCACCGGCTTGGCAAGCCTCAGCAGACGGGGATCACCCATCTTCAAAATGGTACGTACAGTCATATATCAATACAGCGTGCAGCAACCACCGGGTCACCGCACTGTTCAATCATCAAAAGCATAGCGTCGCCACCAATCCACGTGAACGGTGCGGCCAGTTCGGGCATCAGGCACAGAGAATTTAATGAAATTGTGATGAACTTCCTGCGAGCCCATTTTTACACCCTATAATCTAGGTCTTCTTCCTCAATAGCTCAGTCGGTAGAGCGCCGGACTGTTAATCCGTAGGTCCCTGGTTCGAGCCCAGGTTGAGGAGCCAAGAATTTCGATGCTTTGCGGATATCAAAGCATCACACCGACATATTCCTCAATAGCTCAGTCGGTAGAGCGCCGGACTGTTAATCCGTAGGTCCCTGGTTCGAGCCCAGGTTGAGGAGCCAAAATTTAGTTGCCTTGCAATCGCTCAAGGCATGTCACACCGACACATTCCTCAATAGCTCAGTCGGTAGAGCGCCGGACTGTTAATCCGTAGGTCCCTGGTTCGAGCCCAGGTTGAGGAGCCAAAATTTAATCGCCTTGCAATCGCTCAAGGCATGTCACACCGACACATTCCTCAATAGCTCAGTCGGTAGAGCGCCGGACTGTTAATCCGTAGGTCCCTGGTTCGAGCCCAGGTTGAGGAGCCAAAATTTAGTCGCCTTGCAATCGCTCAAGGCATGTCACACCGACATATTCCTCAATAGCTCAGTCGGTAGAGCGCCGGACTGTTAATCCGTAGGTCCCTGGTTCGAGCCCAGGTTGAGGAGCCATTCAAAAGCCTGTATGCAAGTCATACAGGCTTTTTCTTTTATCTGCTCAGGCGGCTCTCACCACGCCCACCGAAGCACCCACGGGTGGCGCATCTACAGCGACGGCCTTGTGTGCAGAGTGAGGGACATAGGGATAGTGATGCGGCACCACGGGAATATGCTGCTCGCCCTGCTCCCAAGCTCGCAATTCATCTTCCAGTCGAGCAGCACGTTCGGCATACATCTGAGCGGAGGACTGGTAGTACTCCGCCGCGATAGTGTGCTCCAGAACAGCCATGCGCGCCTCTTGCAGATAGGCACGCGTACGGCGGATATAGCGCGGTTCGGAACGTCCAAAACCGAAGATCTTGCCGAAAAACATGACCAGCCTCCTTTTCCGGTAACAACGCAAATCCGTCACGACTCCTCAACTGATGGAGCAATGTTGCCAGCGTAATGTCTCCGTTTCAAGACATCTGTCCCACAGCAAGAGTTCGCCTCGTAGGAGGGGCACCCGCCACTTGCGGCCGCCCGCCCAAAGCCGGCTCCAGGCAGGGCCTGAAACACTGCTTTCCTGTCACAAAGCCCAACTCGGGAATCAATCAGACACATTGTTCGGGTATTTCCGCCCCCACATCGCCCGGCGAGCAAGGGCTTGCCGGCGATTCAAGCAAGGGCAAACACGCAGGACTCCCGCCGCGAACCGCTGCCAATCCCGGCCTGCCCATGCGCTGCGGCAGGCAAGAGCACCCGCCATCAAGACTGGATCGCTACAGAATTCAATGCAGCATCCCTGCCGCACAGACAGGCACAACCCAGCGAGTCAGTTGCCCCGCAGGAAGTTCTGCACCCCTTCGGCCACATGAACACCAGAGGACATACAGGCCGTGAGCAGATAGCCGCCCGTGGGGGCCTCCCAGTCCAGCATTTCTCCCGCACAGAAGACGCCAGGCAGAGCGGCACACATCCCCCGCGCATCCAGAGCCTCCAGACGAACTCCGCCTGCCGTGCTGATGGCCTCATCGATGGGGCGCGGTGCGATCACCGTCAAAGGCACCGCCTTGATCGTGGATGCCAGGCGCTTCATGTCCGCCATGCCATCCTTGCCAAGCACCTCATACAGCAAACCCGCCTTGATGCCATCAAGCCCCAGACGCCCCTTGAGATGACTGCTGAGGCTGCGCGAGCCGCGCGGCCGCATCACCTCCTGCTGCACACGCTCCACACTCCACTGCGGCAACAGGTCCAGCTCGAAGCGCGCAGTGCCCTGGCGGGCAATGCAGTCCCGCAACAGGGAGGAGACAGCATAGATCAGGCTCCCCTCCACCCCGGTCTGCGTCGCAACAAATTCACCTTGACGTTCAAAGCCGGCACTTTGCTCGTCCGCAAACTTCAAGACCACCGACTTGAACGGCTGCCCGGCAAAGCGCTGAGCAAAGACCTCGCTCCAGCCGGCTTCACGCCCTTGCGGCCAGCCCACATCAAAGCCACAGTTGGCCGCCTGCAACGGGGCAATGCCCACCCCCTTGTCCTGCAGCAGCGAAACCCAAGCGCCGTCCGAGCCCAGACGCGCCCAGCTGCCGCCGCCCGTCGCCAGCACCAAAGCCTTGCAGCCAATCTTGACCCTGGCACTTTCTGTCTGAAGAACCGGCTTGCCATCCTCTGCCCAGCCGATCCAGCGGTGACGCATATGAAACTGCACGCCCTGCGACTTCATACGCACCAGCCAGGCACGCAGCAGCGGCGCTGCCTTCATATCCGCAGGGAACACTCTTCCGGATGTCCCCACAAAGGTATCAAAACCCAGCTCCTTGACCCAGGCCTGAAGCTCGCTCGCACCCCACTTTTCGAGCCAGGGAGTCAAATCTGCAGAGCGGCAGCCATAGCGAGTGACAAAGCTCGAGAACTCCTCGGAGTGCGTAAGATTGAGGCCGCCTTTGCCGGCCATGAGGAATTTGCGAGCCGCCGAGGCTTTCGCCTCGAACACCCTGACCGACAAGCCGGCCTTTGCCAATTGCTCGGCTGCCATCAAGCCCGCAGGCCCGGCACCGATCACAGCCACATCACAGACCCATTCGGAATCGGCCATCAAGGGCTCCGAGACACTCATACTTCTACCACCTCAATCTGCCGGCAGCCACCGGCCGCCAAAGGGTGCGCAGAATACCACCGACGGCATTTCTGCAATATTGCGGGCACTATTAGCGCGATAGCTGCAAACAACCAGCCACACACCGTGGCGGGAGATGAGTTTCTGTCACAATCAACTCACTAGGCGAATAGACCGCCTACCTTTTTGATTCAAGAAAATCCAGGACTACAAATGGCCAGCGAATTGATCAAGCACATCACGGATGCAAGCTTTGAGTCTGACGTACTGCAACCCGGCACGACCGTGCTGGTGGATTACTGGGCTGAATGGTGCGGCCCTTGCAAGATGATCGCCCCCATCTTGGACGATGTGGCCGAAGGCTACAAAGGCAAGGTGCAGATCGCCAAGATGAATGTGGACGAAAACCGTGAGATCCCTGCCAAGTTCGGCATTCGCGGCATTCCCACACTGATGTTGTTCAAGGACGGCCAGCTGGCCGCCACCAAGGTTGGCGCGCTGAACAAGACGCAACTGTCCGCCTTCCTCGACCAGCACATCTAATGCATTCAAAAAACAGAGCTCCCAATGGAGCTCTGTTTACTTCTGGGCACCCGCTGCCCTCCCCCATTTGCATCTGCTACAGACCCGGCACAGGTTGCAGATGACAAGTCCTCGATAAATTGCTTGCAAGCTGCGCCAGTTTTCCTGTCATAATGTATGAACCGCCGGCCACCGCATGGGACCGCGCTGGATTTTTCTTCAGGCAAGCCTGCCCACTTTCACAGTGTCTCGTTAGGCTCTACGCCTCCCCCCCTGGTTATTCTCACTCCACGCTTGGAGTCATTTCATGCACCTTAATGAACTCAAGGCACTGCACGTGTCTGAAGTCTTGAAGCAGGCCGAAGCGCTTGAGATCGAAAACGTCGGTCGCATGCGCAAGCAGGAACTGATGTTCGCCATCATCAAAAAGCGCGCCAAGGCCGGTGAACAGGTCTTTGCCGACGGCGTGCTGGAAATCCTGCCCGATGGCTTCGGCTTTCTGCGTAGCCCCGATACCAGCTACACCGCCAGCACCGACGACATCTATATCTCGCCCAGCCAGGTGCGCCGCTTCAATCTGCACACCGGCGACATGATCGAAGGCGAAGTGCGCATCCCCAAGGATGGCGAGCGCTACTTCGCACTGACCAAGCTCGACAAGGTCAATGGCAATTCGCCCGAGCAAAACAAGCACAAGGTGCTGTTTGAAAACCTGACCCCTCTGTTCCCCAAGGAACAGATGCGCCTGGAGCGCGACATCAAGGGCGAAGAGAACATCACCGGCCGCATCATCGACATCATCGCCCCCATCGGCCGCGGCCAGCGCGCGCTGATCGTGGCGCCGCCCAAGAGCGGCAAGACCATGATGATGCAGAGCATTGCGCACGCCATCACCGCCAATCACCCCGATGTGCACCTGATGGTGCTGCTGGTGGACGAGCGCCCCGAAGAAGTGACGGAAATGCAGCGCTCGGTGAAGGGCGAAATCATTGCCTCCACCTTTGACGAGCCAGCTACCCGTCATGTGCACGTGGCCGAAATGGTGATCGAGCGCGCCAAGCGCCTGGTGGAACTGGGCAAGGATGTGGTCATCCTGCTGGACTCCATCACCCGTCTGGCCCGCGCCTACAACAACGTCGTGCCCTCGTCGGGCAAGGTGCTGTCCGGCGGTGTGGACTCCAACGCCCTGCAGCGCCCCAAGCGCTTCTTCGGCGCCGCCCGCAATGTGGAAGAAGGTGGCTCCCTGACCATCATCGCCACTGCACTGGTCGACACCGGCAGCCGCATGGACGAAGTGATCTTTGAAGAATTCAAGGGCACGGGCAACAGCGAACTGCACCTGAATCGTCGCCTCTACGAGAAGCGCGTCTTCCCGGCCATCGAGCTCAACAAGAGCGGCACCCGCCGTGAAGAGTTGCTGCTGCCTCCCGAGATCCTGCAGAAGACCCGCATCCTGCGTCAGTTCATGTACAACATGGACGAGATCGAGTCCATGGAACTCATGATCAAGAACATGAAGGCCACCAAGAACAACGTGGAGTTCTTCGACATGATGCGTCGCGGCGGCTAAGGCCTCTTCGTGCATCGAAACAACAAAGCCCCGCCTTGCGGGGCTTTGTTGTTTCTGGCGCTTGACCCCATTAATTGACATAGCTCAAACTGACTTGCAAGCCGCCCCTCAATACTAGGGATATACATCTATACAAATCTTGCGATAACCGGAAGCCAAAAGCTTTCAAGTCGCAGGTTCTGCATTCATGGCCCCTTCAGCAAATCGCACACCACCCTACAACACCACACCGATGCGCCTGCTGGCAGCAGCCACATTGCTGACAGCGCTGGCAGCCTGCAGCCCGACGGTGCCGATGCTGCAGCCACAGGCCCAGGCCAAGCTACCGGACAAGTGGCCTCAGGAGTGGACAAAAAAACAAGAGAACGCTGCGGCAGCAAATACGGCATCGATTGCCTGGCAAGACTTCTACCTTGACCAAAACCTGCAGGAGCTGATTCGCGCAGCGCTTGCCCACAATCAGGACCAGCGCCTTGCATTGCTGCGTGTGCAGGAGGCCCAGGCTGCCTATGACATACAGAGTGCTGCGCGACTGCCGACGATCGGCCTGGGCAGCAGTCATGGCAGAGCACGTGTTCCTGCCGACCTCAACGCCAGTGGCCGCTCCGTCGTCGCCGGCGATCAGCAAGTCTTTGTCGGCCTCAACAGCTGGGAGCTCGATCTCTGGGGCCGTGTCAAAAGTCTCAGCGAGGCTGCTTTGGGCAATTATCTGGCGCTGGATGCCACGCAGCATGCGGTTCAATCCAGTCTCGTCAAGCAGGTAGCGCTGAATTATCTGGCTCTGCGCAGTCTGGATGAGCGCCTGACCCTGACCCAGCGCACGATTGCCAGCCGCGAGGAATCGCTGCGCATCTTCAAGCGCCGCACCGAGGTGGGCTCCACTTCACGCTATGCGCTCACGCAGGTACAGACTCTGGTTCACCAGGCCAAGGCCATAGGCACTCAGCTGGCACAGCAGCGCGCGCTGCAGGCCAATGCACTGCAGCAGCTCACGGGAATGGATGCAGACCGCTTGCCGCAAAGCAGCTCCACCGCCGTGATCCTGAACCCGATTCCCGAAGGCCTGCCGTCCGATCTGCTGACACAGCGCCCCGACATCATTGCCGCCGAGTACGGCCTGCAGGCAACCAAGGCCAATGTGTCTGCAGCGCGCGCTGCGTTTTTGCCTCGCATCGCCCTGACCGGCAGCTGGGGCACGGCCAGTGCGGAGCTCGACGGCCTGTTCAGAAGCGGCAGCCGTGCCTGGCAGTTTGCTCCCACGATTTCGCTACCGATCTTTGACGGCGGCCAGCGCCAGGCCAACCTGAATCTGCAGGCCGTGCGACAGAACATGGCGGTTGTCCAGTACGAAAAAACCATTGAGACAGCAATGCGCGAAGTGCTGGACGCGCTATCCAGCCGCACCATGCTCGAGCAGCAGCTCGTGGTTCTGACCGATCAGCGCGCTGCACTCAAGGAACGCGCCCGACTGGCCCGGCTGCGCTATGACCAGGGAGCCTCGCCCTATCTCGATGTGCTGGATGCCGAACGCGACCTGCTCAGTGCCGAGCAGCAACTGGTTCAGGGCCGCGAAGCCCTGTTGTCCACCCAGGTCGCTCTCTATGCCGCTTTGGGTGGAGGCTACTTTGCTCAAGGCCAGAGCAGCCCCCCCAGCCCTGCAGCCCTCCAACCTTGACCTGCGAATCCATGTCCATGAACAAGAAATTGACCATCGCCGCGCTCATCGTTGCCGCCGCCGCCCTTGGCGCTTATGGCTGGCAGCAATGGCGCAGCGCACAGGCATCCGAAGGCCTGGTCAGCGGCAACGGCCGCATCGAAGCCACCGAAATCGACGTCGCCACCAAATACGCCGGCCGCATCGCAGAAATCCTGGTGCAGGAAGGCGAGTTCGTGAAAGCCGGTCAGCCACTGGCGCGCATGCAGATCGAGAGCCTGCAGGCCCAGCAGCGCGAAGCCATTGCGGGCCGCGAGCGCGCCTCTCATGCAGTGACCTCGGCGCGTGCCGAAATCGCGCTACGCGAAAGCCAGTACGCTGCCACCATGGCCACCGTGGCCCAGCGCGAAGCCGAGCTGGATGCAGCGCTGCGCCGCGTCAAACGCTCCGAGACACTGGCCCGCGAAGGTGCTTCATCGGAGCAGGAACTGGACGACGACCGGGCCCGCGTGCGTGGCGCCCAGGCTGCGCTCAAGGCTGCCCAGGCACAGGCCACGGCCGCCAAGGCAGCGATCGATGCTGCCAAGGCCCAGACCATAGGTGCGGAATCGGCGGTGACGGCCGCTGCCGCCACCGTCCAGCGCATCGACGCCGATGTGAAGGACAGCGAACTCACCGCCCCGCGCGATGGCCGCGTGCAATACCGACTGGCCCAGCCCGGCGAGGTGATCGGCGCAGGCGGCAAGGTGCTGAACATGGTGGATGTCTCGGACGTCTACATCAGCTTCTTCCTGCCCGAGACCGTGGCAGGCCGAGTGGCCCTTGGCACCGAGGTGCGCATCGTGCTGGATGCGGCTCCGCAATATGTGATTCCGGCTCAGGTGTCCTTTGTCGCCAGCACCGCCCAGTTCACACCCAAGACTGTGGAGACGGCCAGCGAAAGACAGAAGCTGATGTTCCGCGTCAAGGCACGTATTGCACCGGATCTGCTGCAAAAGCACCTGACTCAAGTCAAGACAGGCCTGCCCGGCGTGGCCTGGATCAAGCTCGATAAAGAGCGCGAATGGCCGGCCAAGCTGGAACTGCGCACCGGCGACGCTTCTGCCTCTTGAACGTTGCGTCCCCATTTGCCATGACCCAGCATGTAGCCACCTTGCGCAATGTGACGCTCGCCTACGGCAAGACGCAGGCGCTGCGCGGACTGAGCCTGGAGATTCCTGCAGGCATCATGGTCGGCCTGATCGGCCCTGACGGCGTGGGCAAGTCAAGCCTGTTGTCTTTGATTGCCGGCGCGCGTGCCCTGCAGGGCGGCGAGATACAGGTGCTTGACGGCGACCTGCGCAGCAAAAAACACCGCGATGCCGTCTGCCCCCGCATTGCCTACATGCCTCAGGGCCTGGGCAAGAACCTCTACCCCACACTGTCGGTGGAAGAGAATCTGCAGTTCTTCGGCCGCCTTTTCGGCCATGACGCGGCCGAGCGCCGGGCGCGCATCGACGATCTGACCCAGAGCACCGGACTGCAGAAATTCCTCTCCCGCCCTGCCGGCAAGCTCTCGGGCGGCATGAAGCAGAAGCTGGCGCTGTGCTGTGCCCTCATCCACGACCCCGACCTGCTGATTCTCGATGAGCCCACGACCGGCGTGGACCCGCTGGCACGCGCGCAGTTCTGGGATCTGATCAACCGCATCCGCGGCCAGCGCCCGCAGATGAGCGTGATCGTGGCCACGGCCTATATGGACGAGGCCCAGCGATTCGATTGGCTGGCTGCCATGGATGATGGCCTGATTCTGGCCACCGGCACCCCCGCCGAGTTGCTGGAGCGCACCGGCATGCCGGCGCTGGAGGCCGCCTTCATCGCCCTGCTGCCCGAGGAAAAAAAGCGCGGCCATGCCGCCGTGGTGATCCCGCCGCTGCAGACCAGCGATGACGACATCGCCATCGAGGCGCGTGATCTCACCATGCGCTTTGGCGACTTTGTGGCCGTGGACCATGTGAATTTCCGCATTCGTCGCGGCGAGATCTTCGGCTTTCTGGGCTCCAACGGCTGCGGCAAATCGACCACCATGAAGATGCTGACCGGGCTGCTGCCCGCCAGCGAGGGCGATGCCTGGCTGTTTGGCAAGAAGATCGATCCGCATGATGTGGCCACGCGCCGGCGCGTGGGCTATATGTCGCAGGCCTTCTCGCTCTACGGCGAGCTGACCGTGCTGCAGAACCTGGTGCTGCACGCCGAACTCTTCCACGTGGATCCGGCCGAGATCCCCGCGCGGGTCGAGGAGATGCTCACCCGCTTCGGGCTCACAGAAGTGCGCGAGACGCTGCCCGGCAATATCCCGCTGGGCATGCGCCAGCGCCTGTCGCTGGCCGTGGCCATGGTGCACAAGCCGGAGCTGCTGATTCTCGACGAGCCCACCTCGGGCGTGGACCCCGTGGCGCGCGACCAGTTCTGGCGCTTGCTGATCGAGCTCTCGCGCCGCGACCGGGTGACGATCTTCATCTCCACGCACTTCATGAACGAGGCCGAGCGCTGCGACCGCATGTCCATGATGCATGCGGGCAAGGTGTTGGACAGCGACCGGCCCGCAGCCCTGACCGCCAAGCGCGGCGCGGCCACACTGGAGGAGGCCTTCATCGGCTATCTGGTGGAGGCCTCGGGCGAGGCAGCGCCCGTGCTTGATATTAAAAAAGAAGCTACTACCGCTGACTCAGCCTTATCCTCAGCATCAAAAGTATCTGATATC
This sequence comes from Comamonas sp. Z1, assembly GCF_008121555.1. Classification (NCBI taxonomy): domain Bacteria; kingdom Pseudomonadati; phylum Pseudomonadota; class Betaproteobacteria; order Burkholderiales; family Comamonadaceae; genus Comamonas; species Comamonas sp. Z1. Next base: position 132,800 of record NZ_VOQT01000009.1, on the reverse strand, counting down.
AATACAGATAAAGCGCAGCAAGCTCCTATTTCAGAAGCACACAAAGGCCCTGGCTTCAGCCTGCAACGCTTGTGGAGCTATCTGTGGCGCGAGTCGCTGGAGCTGCAGCGCGATCCCGTGCGCGCCACGCTGGCTCTGGTGGGCTCGCTGGTGCTGATGGTGGTGATCGGCTTCGGCATCAGCATGGACGTCGAAGACCTGAAGTTTGCCGTGCTCGACCGCGATCAGAGCACTATCAGCCAGAACTATGTGAACAATCTCGCAGGCTCGCGCTATTTCATTGAAATGCGCCCCATCCAGGACTACGCGGACCTGGACCGGCGCATGAAGAGCGGCGAGCTGGCGCTGGCCATCGAGATACCGCCCGGCTTTGGCCGTGATGTGCTGCGCGGCTCGAAGGTAGCCGTGGGCGCCTGGTTCGACGGCGCCATGCCCCAGCGCGGCGAGACCGTCAAAGGCTATGTCCAGGCCATGCACCAGCTGTGGCTGGTGCAGCAGGCGCGCGAGCGACTGGGCGTGCAGCTCGGCAGCCAGGTCAGCCTGGAAACCCGCTTTCGCTACAACCCCGATGTGAAAAGCCTGCCCGCCATGGTGCCGGCCGTGATTCCGCTGCTGCTGATGATGCTGCCCGCCATGCTCACGGCCCTGGCCGTGGTGCGGGAAAAGGAGCTGGGCTCCATCGTGAATCTGTACGTCACTCCTGTGACCCGCATCGAGTTTCTGCTGGGCAAGCAGCTGCCTTATGTGGTGCTGGCCATGCTGAACTTCTTTCTGATGTGTGCCATGGCGGTATTCGTGTTCGGCGTGCCCATGACCGGCAGCTTCCCCCTGCTCGTCATAGCCGCCCTGCTCTTCAGCGTCATTGCCACGGGCATGGGGCTGCTGGCCTCTGCCGTCACCAGCAGCCAGATTGCCGCCATGTTCTTTGCCATGCTGGGCACGCTGATTCCGGCCACGCAGTTCTCGGGGCTGACCGATCCGGTGTCCTCGCTCGAAGGCGCCGGCCGCTGGATCGGCGAGATCTACCCGGCCACCTATATGTTCGCCATCAGCCGCGGCGTCTTCAACAAGGCGCTGGGCCTGCACGATCTGGCGCCTACCTTGGTGCCGCTGCTGATTGCCGTTCCCGTGATCATGGGCGTGGCCATCTGGGCCTTGCCCAAGCAGGAGAAGTGAAGATGCCCCCCCTGAGCTGCTGCGCAGCTTCCCCCTCTCTCGCTGCGCGGGAGGGGGGCATGCGGGCAACCGACGACAGCCTCGCTACGGGGCGGCCCTTGCTCGCTGTCCTGGCGGTTGGCCAGCGCCAATTTCAGCAACAGCCCCTCGTTTTCGTCATGGAGAAACACCATGTGGCATAGCCTGAAAAATATCTGGCGCCTGGGCGTCAAGGAGTTGTGGAGCCTGTGGCGCGATCCGGTGATGCTGGTGCTCATCGTCTACACCTTCACGGCCTCGGTGTACACCGCGGCCACGGCCATGCCCGATACGCTGCACAAGGCGCCGATTGCCATCGTCGACGAAGACCAGTCGCCACTGTCCGCACGCATCACCTCGGCGTTCTACCCACCTCAGTTCATGCCGCCGCAGATGGTGGATTTCAGCCATGTGGATCCCGGGCTAGATGCAGGTGACTTCACCTTCTCGCTGACCATTCCTCCCAACTTCCAGCGCGATGTGCTGGCCGGCAAAAAGGCCGAGCTGCAGCTGAATGTGGATGCCACCCGCATGAGCCAGGCGTTCTCCGGCAGCGGATATGTGCAGCAGATCGTGCTGGCCGAAGTCAACGAGTTCGTGCAGCGTCACCGGGGAGGCAGCGCACTGCCCGTGGACCTGGAGCTGCGCGCCCGCTTCAACCCCGGACTGAACAAGCTCTGGTTCGGCGGGCTGATGCAGATCATCAACAACGTCACCATGCTCTCCATCATCCTCACGGGCGCGGCGCTGATCCGCGAACGCGAGCATGGCACCATCGAGCATCTGCTGGTCATGCCCGTGACGCCTACCGAGATCATGCTGGCCAAGGTCTGGTCCATGGGCGCCGTGGTGCTGCTGGCGGCAGGCGTCTCGCTCAATCTGGTCGTGCGCGGCGCGCTCAAGGTGCCCATCGAAGGCAGTCTGCTGCTGTTCATGGCAGGCTCGGCCCTGTGCCTGTTCGCAACTACGGCCATGGGCATCTTTCTGGCCACGGTGGCGCGCAGCATGCCGCAGTTCGGCCTGCTGATGGTGTTGACGCTGCTGCCGCTGCAATTGCTGTCCGGCGGCATGACACCCCGCGAATCCATGCCCCAGCTGGTGCAGGATGTGATGCTGTTCGCCCCCACCACGCATTTTGTGGAGCTGGGTCAGGCGATTCTGTATCGCGGCGCCGGCATAGAAACCGTATGGAAGCCTTTTCTGTGGCTGGCGGGAATCGGCGCCGTGCTGTTCTGGCTGTCGCTGATGCGGTTCAGAAAAACCTTGTCGAGCATGGCCTGAGTTCTGGCCGGGCACCACGGCAACCATGGCGGGCGTATCGCCTGTTTCTGCTGAAAGTCTTTTTCCTTCCAACTTCAAGGCCTCGACCCATGCCATTCACCATTGAAGAACGCCAATCACTGCTTGCCCTCAAGGGCGTGGGCCCGACGGTACTGAGCCGGCTGGAATCCCTGGGCTACGGCTCATTTGCGCAGTTGCGTCAGGCCAACGCCCTGGACATTGTCGCCAAGGCCTCGGCCCTCACAGGCTCCAGCTGCTGGAAGAACAGCCCTCAGGCACGCGCGGCCATCCAGGCGAGCATCGATGCGGCCAGGCAGCATCCGGCGCAAGAGAGCGAAGCCATTCGGTAAGATTCGCAACCGCCCAGCGTCTGCTCTGGGCCGCCATGAATATCCACATGGCGCCTTCAAGCCCGGCCGCCACTCGATGCGCGTCAAAAAGACTATGAGTGCGCGAGAAGCCGCACCGTATCGCGGGCGGCCACCCACTCCTCATTCGTGGGCTCAACTCCCACCAGTACCCGGCTGTCTGCAGATGAAATGACCGGTGCATGGGCTGCATTGGCCTGGTCATCCAGCCCCAGGCCCAGCCATGCCAGATCGGCGCAGACGCAGCCGCGAATCTCCTCGCTGTGCTCGCCAATGCCCGCCGTGAACACCAGCATGTCCAGCCCGCCCAGCGCAGCGACCAGAGAGCCGATCTCGCGCACGATGCGGCGCACAAAGAGGTCCAGCGCGATGCGCGCCCGCTCGCCAGCCTCACCTGAATCCCGGACATGGCGCAGGATCACGCGCGGCTCGGACGAGATGCCCGACACACCCAGCAGCCCCGAGTCGTGATAGAGCAGATGCCCCACCTCCTGAAGCGTCAGCTTCTCGATCTCCATCAGATAGAGCACGGCCCCCGGGTCCAGCGCCCCTGTACGGGTGCCCATCATCAATCCGTCCAGGGCCGAGAAGCCCATGGTGGTCGCCATGCTTTGCAGCTGGTGCATGCCGCACAGGCTGGCGCCGCTGCCCAGATGGGCGACGATGGTGCGGCCCCTGGCCCTGTCGCCATGACGCTCGGCCAGCGCGGTTGCCATATAGGCATACGAGAGCCCGTGAAAGCCATAGCGGCGCACGCCGCGCTGCCACCATTCGTAGGGCAGTGGCAGGATCTGCTCCACCTTGGGCAAGCTGTAATGAAAGCCTGTATCGAAGCAGGCAATCTGCACGATGTCGGGGCGCTCGCGCAGCAGGATCTCGATGGCCTCCAGCGCAAACGGCTGATGCAGCGGTGCCAGCGGCACATAGCTGCGCAAGTCTCGCAACACGCCTGCATCGATGCGGGTGGACTCGAAATATTTGCTGCCGCCATGCACCACCCGATGGGCGATCGCCGCCACGGGCCGGCCCTCAAGCCGGGCCGTGATGCGCTCGCGGATGATGCGCAGCGCATCGCGATACGGATGCTCTGCACCCAGCTCGATGGCAAAGGGCTGGACGCCGGTTTCGCCGAAGTCGGGAGCGGGCCCGCCAATGCCCTGCACCTTGCCGTTCCACAGGGGTTTGCGCGGCAGGGGACTGGCGGCCTCGAAGACGGCGAACTTGATGCTCGATGAGCCGCAGTTCAGGACGATGATGACGGAATTGCTCATGTCAGGACCTTTGCCTGCCGACGTGACAGAGACTGCTGCGCTTGCCAGTCCGGTGCCATCGGCCATGATTTTCAGGGCGGCGTCTGCCGGTAGTGATGAGCGAGCAGCAGCGCAATCGCACAGGATGCAATGCGGGATTCGCGCGAGTCCGCCCGGCTGGTCAGCACGATGGGCACCTTGGCGCCAAGCACGATGCCTGCGCTGGCAGCGCCGCCCAGGTACATGAGCTGCTTGGCCAGCATATTGCCGCTTTCCAGATCGGGCACCAGCAGGATGTCGGCCTGACCGGCCACTGGCGAAGCGATGCCCTTGGTACGCGCGGCCTCGATGGAGACTGCATTGTCGAAAGCCAGCGGTCCGTCCAGCACGCCTCCGGTGATCTGGCCCCGGTCGGCCATCTTGCACAGTGCAGCAGCATCCAGTGTCGCGGGCATGTTGGGGTTGACCGTCTCGACGGCGGCGAGGATGGCGAGCCTGGGCCTTGCCACACCCAGAACCTGTGCCAGCTCGATGGCATTGCGCGCGATATCGGCCTTCTGCAACAGATCGGGGGCCAGATTGATGGCAGCGTCGGTGACGATGAAGGGGCGTGGGTAGCTGGCCGTCTGCAACACAAAGCAATGGCTGACACGCCTCTTGGTGCGCAACCCGGCACTGCCGGCAACAACAGCCGCCATCAGCTCGTCGGTGTGCAGGCTGCCTTTCATCAGTGCCTCGACTTCGCCGCTGGCGGCAAGTCTGGCACCACGCTCGGCTGCTGCATGACTGTGCGGCACGTCCTCGATGCGCAGGCCCTGCAGCTCGAAACCCTGCGCCAGCGCAATCGCTTCGAGCCTGGCGCGCGGAGCGATCAGGACCGGCTCGATCAGCCCCAGCCGATGCGCATCAAGCGCGGCGGACAGGCTGGTGGCATCGCAGGGATGGACGACCCCCACGCGAACCGGCGGCAGTTCCTTGACAGCCGCCAGCAGCCGGGTCAGGCCGTGATGCGAGGTAACGTCAAGCGGCTGTGCCGCGCCGCCTGATGGCATGGAAACCGCTTGCTGCGAGGCTGGCTGCCGGGGCTGCGCATCGTGGGCGCAGAGCAGCGTCAGCGTGCTCGCGTCACGGGAGGCAACGGTGACGCGCAGGCTGTCGCCGACGTTTATGCCCTCAAACGGCTGCAGCGTCATGTCTGGGCTCGGTTGACTCATCGCACTCCTTTCTTGCCGCGTGGTGCGGCCGGTTTACGTCGCGCAGCAGCTGCAGCCCGCTGGGGAGCTGCAGGAGTCTGTACCGAAGCCGGCACCAGCTCGAGAGGCTCCTGGATCCGGGGCTGCTGCGCCAGCACGGCCTGCTCGAACAAGGCCTGCACCTGCTGCAAGGCATGTCTCACGGCATCATCCTCTGCGCCGGGCTCCTTATCGATGGCTGCCATCTGGGTGATGGCTTCGCCGGCCTTGCGGATGGTGTCGGCAGGCGTGTTCTTCAGCAGGCCTGGAATGGCTTCAATGGCGGCGCTGCCGCATTGCCTCATCACCAGGGTCTGCTCGCGGATGGCGGCTCGCAGCTCGGCCAGACTCCAGCGCCCAGGCGCTTGCTGCTCCAGCAATTGCGCAGCCAGGTGGTAGTAGCGCTCGTCCACCGCGCGACGCCGGGAGAGCACGCTCAGCAAGCCGCGCAGCGTGGCTTCGAGCACGCCGCCCTGATCCACACTGCTCTCGATCTGTCGCTGCCTGCCCGCCATCAGCGCCAGATGCTCGGGGGTGGAGCCAGGATGCTGGCGCACTGCCGCGCTCTCGCCATAAGCATGTCCAGCCAGCGCCTGCATGAGCGGCGAGCCATAGAGCATGTCGAACCACAGGGCGTAGATATGGTCGCGCCGGTCGCGGAAATCATCGAGAGCGCGATCCAGTGCGGCCGAGCACCGCTGCTGCATCTGCAACCAGGGATTGGCCTCATCCACGGGCTGGCGATGTTCGCGTATGTATTCGGCGCTGCTGCGTATCAGGCAAGCCAGGGGGTGCAGGCTGCTCCAGGCTTCAAATTGCAGGCGCATGGGATGCAAGGTCTGCAACCAGTGTGCCGATTGGGAAGTGCTCAGCGCACGCACCCAGGGTTGCCACATGCTGCGATACAGAGCCAGGTTGATGTCGGATACCCGGGCCGCCGCGTCGAAACGGCGATCGGACTCGGGATCGAGCTTGACGATATCGCGCACTTCATCGATGCCGCTGGCACGGATGCTCAACAGATAAGGATCATGGAGCAGCTTTTGCTCCTGCTTCGTGGCATCGTCAACGCTGGCGCGATAAATGCCTGCCGGCAGCAGATTGATCTGCTCGATGGCACTGGCGAACTTGCGGTGCTGCTTGCTGCCGACGGCGCCCGAAACAAAGATGCCCAGGTGGCCGATGCTGTCGTGCGTGCTGAAGATGATGGTCTGGTCGTGGCCGCGCACGTCGTCGTCACTGGCGTACAAATCGGTGATCCAGCCCAGAGCCTGGGCCGGCGGCGTGATGTTGTCGCCATAGGAGCAGAACACGAGGATGGGCGAGCGGATATTGCGCAGATCGATGCGTACCCCGTCCGATGTCAGCAACTGGGCCGTCGACAGCCTGTTGCCTATGAACAGGTTGTCGACGATGTACTGCATCTCCACATCGTTGAGGAAGACATAGCCGCCCCAGTATTTCTCGAAGTCTATATAGCGCTCGGCTTCGGTGTCGACATTCGCATAGACCTTGTACTGCTTGCTCCAGAGCGTGTTGGCCGGATCGAGCTGCTCGAAGTTCTGCACCAGATGGGCGCCGTCGAAGCGGCCGTGACCCAGATCGCTGGCCAGAGCCGTCATCCAGCTGCCCCCGAGAAGTCCGCCCGAATAACGCATGGGATTGTCACCGGCCCAGTACGACAGGGGCGCTCCGGCAACAATGATGGGCCCGAACAGCTCGGGCCAGACAGCGGCCGTCATCAGGATCTGCCAGCCCGCCTGGCAGTTGCCGATGACCGCCGGCTTGCCCTCACTCTCGGGGTGACGCTCGGCCACGCGACGCATGAACGCGGCCTCGGCACGCATCACATCTTCCACCGTTTGACCAGGTACGGGATCAGGCAGAAAACCGACGAAGTAGCAAGGGTGACCAGCCTCCAGCGCAGCACCGATCTCGCTGTGGGGCTTGAAGCCACCAATGCCCGGGCCATGCCCGGCACGCGGATCTATCACGACGAATGGACGCTTGGCGGGGTCGGCAGGCCGGTCTTCGGACGCCTGAATGCGCACCAGGCCATAGTTGACAGGTCTTGGGAGGTCCAGCCCCGACATCACGAGTTCCGCGGGGAAATGCAGCACGTTCGGCATCCTGGCCTCACGCTGGGCCCGGTACTGGTCGCCCACCTGCCGCTCGATGTCGGCATACAGCACGGCACGTTGAGCGGCGTCCACCGCATAGGCCCCGGCAGCCCTCCACCACGCAAAAGGATCAACAGACCCGTTGGTCGACGGACCGGCCCCGCTGGGTTTGCTCATGTCGTGCTCCCGAAGTCACAATCTTCTCGCTCAAGAAGATTCAAAAACAATAGCTCCCAGCGCTTTATGGTTCACCACAAAACGCCGAAAACATCGGATTTTTGCAATGGAGGGCCAGCTGACCAGCCGGCCCGCAGGCTGCAGCGCCGCCGTCTTTAGCTGAAGCTGCGCCAGCCTGTTGCCTACTTCTGCGGCGCTTTGCCGCTCTTGGCCTGAGCGGGGTCCTGAGTTGCCGGCGTCCAGGCCGACAGCCATTGCTTGAAGATGTCCTGCAGCGGCAAAGCGGGCAGATTGGACGCGCCGTCTGCACGCAGGGCCTCGGCCACAGATTTTTGCCAGGCCTCCAGGGCCTGCTGCAGACCGCTGGCAAAAGCCTGCTGGTTCTTGATCGCGATATCGCTGGCGCTCTTGGCATCGCTCATGCGGTCTTCGAGCCTGCGCATGAAAGCCTCGGCGGGCAGGCTGGCCAGTGATTGCCAGTCTTCGGCACGCAGCAGGCTTTGCAGTTCCGCCGTGGTTTCACTGATGCCTGCAGCACTGGTCTGCTGCGCGGCTGCCAGCCAGCGATGGCCACTTTCACGCATAAGCTGAGCGATGCGCAGTTGCAGCTCGGCATTGGCCTTGAACAGATTCAGGGGGGTCGCTTGAATGCTCATATCGTTCTCCCTATGGTGATGGTGGTGCCTATCGAGAGGCTGGCGGACCGTCCGGCATATCACCGTGACCAAACGGCTTTTGAAAACTCAATGCCCGAGCACGTACTGGCCCGGAGCGTCATACAAGGGCCCACCGCTCGTGCCGCCCATGCGCGGCGGGGCTGTCGGTGTGCCGGATCTGTTTTTGAGCCACTCGTCCCATGCCGGCCACCAGGAGCCCTGGCTCTGCTCGGCCTCTTGCTGCCACTGCTGGGCGACAATGTCCTGAGCGCCGACAGCCCGAGTGAGCAACTGATAGCGGCGTCGCGGATGGCCGGGCTCGCTGACAATGCCGGCGTTGTGGCCGCCACTCGTCAGCACAAAGGTGACTTCAGCCGCAGTGTGGTGGTGCAGCTTGAATACCGATTGCCAAGGCGCTACATGATCGGTGAGCGTTCCCACGCAGAAGATGGGCACTTGCAGATTGAGAAGCGAGACCGGCTTGCCATCGACCGGATAGCGGCTTTCACTGAGATCGTTATTCAGAAACAGACGGCGCAGGTATTGCGAGTGCATCCTGGCAGGCATGCGCGTGGCGTCGGCATTCCAGGCCATGAGATCGCTCATCGGTGCCCGCTCGCCCAGCAGGTATTGATTGACCATGCGCGACCACAGCAGATCATGGGAGCGCAGCATCAGGAATGCGCCCGCCATCTGATCGGCGCGCAGATAGCCTTGCTGGGCCATCTGGGCCTCAAGCAGGCTGACCTGCGCTTCGTCGATGAACAGCGCCAGCTCGCCGGGTTCGGTGAAATCGGTCTGCGCGGCCAGCAAGGTCATCGATGCCAGACGCTCGTCTCCATCGCGCGCCATCGCGGCTGCCGCAATGGCCAGCAAGGTTCCGCCCAGACAATAGCCTGCGGCATGCACCTTCTGCCCCGGCACGATGGCCGTGACGACATCCAGCGCCGCGCGCCAGCCCAGCTCGATATAGTCGTCCATGCCCAGATCTCGATCGCCGGCATCAGGGTTCTTCCAGGAGACGCAGAACACCGTATGCCCCTGATCGACCAGATACTTGATCAGCGAATTGTGTGGCGAAAGATCCAGGATGTAGTACTTCATGATCCAGGCCGGCATGATCAATACCGGCTCGGGATGGACCTTGTCGGTTGTCGGCGCGTACTGGATCAGCTCCATCAGTTGGTTGCGCACCACCACCTTGCCTGCGGTGACGGCCACATCGCGCCCCACCTGATACCCCTCGCAACCTGCAGGCGGCTTGTTTGCCAGCTGCGCATGCACATCTTCCATCAGGTACTGGAAGCCACGCACCAGATTCGCCCCGCCCTCTTTGACGGTACGTTCCAGAACTATCGGGTTGGTGGCAAAAAAATTCGCGGGCGAAAGCATATCCAGCCACTGCCTGCTCCAGAACCCGACCAGACGCTCGTGATGTCTTTCAACACCCGGAACACCTTGGACGGCGGCCTGCCACCAGCGCTGCTGAGCAGCAAAGCCCGCACTGATGACATTGAACGGCCATTGCCCCCATTCAGGAGCCTGAAAGAGACGCTCCGCCTCCTGCGTCTGTGGCCCGCCATAGCAAAGTCTGGCCCATTCCTCCAGCGCCAGCCCTGCCAGATCCAGACGCTTTCCCGGGCTGATGGCAAGATTGCCGGCCCAATCCATCCAGGCCTGCCATTGGGACTCGGGGGAAACCGACAGCCACTGCTGCGCCCACATCGCACGCACAGCTTGATCAAGCTGCTGGCTGGAACTGAACTGAGCTTCGGCCTCGCGGTCAACCATAGCGGCCCCTTTTTGCTGCATGGCAATAACGCAACATCTTATGCGCTGCAGAAGTTGTTGCATAGTCACGCCCTGCCGGGAGTTGAGCCACATCAAGCTCCCGCAGCCGGAAGCGAAACCGGCTCCAAACACCAGGCTGCTACAGCTAGAAGAACTCCGCAGCCTTGCCTGGATCAGGCCTTCCGCCGAAGCTATCGGCCATGGTTTGCAAGCTGAACGCACACCACCGCCTGCTGACGCATGCGGTACTGTTTTCTCATTGTGTGCAATAATGGAGAGCTTTTATGCGGAAAGTACACCGGACAGGCTGGTGCGGCTCCCGCACTTGACCAAAGGAAAGATCATGAAAGAAGGCATTCACCCCAATTACCGCGAAGTTCTGTTCGTTGACATGTCCAACGGCTTCAAGTTCGTGACACGTTCTTGCGTTTCCACCAAGGAAACCGAAAACTTCGAAGGTAAAGAGTACCCTCTGTTCAAGCTGGATACCACTTCTGAATCGCACCCCTTCTACACTGGCACACAAAAGTCGGTGGACAACATGGGTGGCCGCGTGGAGAAGTTCCGCAACCGCTTCGGCAAGAAGTAATTCTTACTTTTTTGCTGAAAAGGCAGCCCGGGCAACCGTGCTGCCTTTTTCTTTTTTGGGTGCCGCCCCACGGAATCCCAATGCTCCTATCATCGGAGCACCAAGCGCTTTGACTTCAAGCGCTTTCGCCTGATCTGGCCGTGCAAATTCGCACAGCCGCTACCGGATTGACTGCGTGAACCAGCCCACACCTGCCATCGTTGCCCAAAGCGCTGTACGCCGCCTGCCGCGCTGGGCCCTGCTTTTGCTGTGCCTGGCCTATGTGATTCCCGGCTTTGTCATGCGTGGCCCCTGGCGCTCCAACGATATGGAGGCCTTTGGCTATATGCGCGAGCTGGCGCTGGGCAAGACCGAGTGGCTGGCCCCCAAGCTCTCGGGCCTGGCTCCCAGCATGGACGGCCTGCTGCCCTACTGGCTGGGTGCCTTGTCCTTGCAGGGTTTCGAGTGGCTGCTTGGCGCCGAGATGGCGGCGCGCCTGCCCTTCATCGCCTTGCTGATCGTGACCCTGGGCGCCACCTGGTGGGGAGCCTATTACCTTGCACGCACCCCTGGGGCGCAGCCCGTGGCCTTTGCCTTTGGCGGGGAAGCCCAGCTGATCGACTATGCCCGCGCCATGGCCGATGCGGCTTTGCTGGCCCTGGTTGCCTGCCTGGGCCTGGCGCAGCTCTCGCATGAAACCACCAGCTATGTCACGCAGCTGGGCTGCACGGCGCTGCTGTTTTTTGCAGCGGCGGCCATGGCCTATCACCCCAGGAAGTCAGCCGCGGCACTGCTATTCGGCCTGCTGGGATTGGCCCTGAGCGGCGCCCCCACTCTTTCCGTGCTGTTCGGACTGGGTGGCAGCGTGATCGCCTTCACACAGCGCAGCTGGGGCGACAATCCCGGCCGCGCTCACCGTCAGGCCCGCGCCTGGGCCGCAGCCTGGCTGGCCGCCACGGTGCTCGCAGCAAGCCTGACCACGGCTCTGGATCAATGGGTCTGGCATCTGGTGGACTCGTTCAAGGACTGGGATGCCCTGCTGCAACTGCTGCTGTGGTTCTGCTGGCCTGCCTGGCCCCTGGCTTTGTGGACGCTGTGGGTCTGGCGCCGCCAGATTGCCTACCCCGGCCACAACCCGCATCTGTCCATCGCCCTGCTGTTTGCCACAGTCCCGGTGGCTGCCTGCCTGAGCAGCACCCCGGCCGATCGGGCACTGCTGCTGGGACTTCCCGCCATTGCCACCCTGGCCGCCTTCGCCCTGCCCACTTTCCGCCGCAGCATCAGCGCGCTGATCGACTGGTTCACGCTGCTGTTCTTTACGGCATCCGCGATTGCCATCTGGGTGGTCTGGCTGGCGTTTCAGACCGGATTCCCGCCCAAGATCGCCGCCAATATTGCGCGTCTGGCTCCGCAATTCGAGGCCAGCATCTCCTGGCCCACGGTCATCGTGGCGTTGATCGCCACTGCCGGCTGGTTTGTGCTGGTGATCTGGCGCACCTCGCGCAATCGTGCAGCCATCTGGAAGAGCCTGGTGCTTCCTGCCGGCGGCGCCACACTGAGCTGGGTGCTGCTGTCCACACTCTGGATGGAGCCGCTGGATCATGCTCGCAGCTATGAATTCCAGATGACACAGCTGGGTGGCGAACTCAAGCAGAACGGCGCCACAAGCTGCGTGCTGACCTACGGCCTGGGCCGTTCGCAGATTGCGGCCGTGCGCTACTACACCCATGTGGATACGGCACTATTGCGTCGCAGCAATCCCGGCGACTGCGGCTGGGCGCTGGTCGACGCAGACCGCTGGGCGGGCGATCACAATCGCAAGCTGCGCCAGGGCTGGAGCGAGGTCAGCCGCATCACCCGTCTGGCAGGCCAAAAGGAAGTCCTGGTACTGCTCAAGTACACCGGCCCCAAAGCCCCATGAAGGGCGAATTGCAGTACATAGGACGGCATGCGGGCACCGTGCTGGCCGGACAGCTGGCCGTCATGGCCTTTGGTACCACCGACACCATCGTGGCCAGCCGCTATTCCAACGATGCCGTGGCCGCCCTCTCCGTAGGGTCGGCCATTTTCATCAGCGTCTATGCCTCGCTGATGGGCATTTTTCAGGCTCTTCTGCCCTTGTGGTCCGAGCAGCGCGGCGCCGGTCAGCCCCTGGCCATAGGTCAATCGCTGCGCCAGTCCATGTATCTGTGCGCCATGGCCTGCGTGCTCGGCATGGCGGTGCTGCTCATGCCCGGTGCACTGCTGCACTGGACGGGCGTGCCCGATGCGCTGCAACTGGAGGTCAAGCGCTATCTCGCCGTACTGGCCTGGGGCTTGCCACCGGCGCTGCTGTTTCGCATCTACAGCGCGCTCAACCAGGCGCTAGGCCACCCCAAGCTGGTCACCTGGCTGCAACTCATCTCGCTGCTGATCAAGATCCCCTTGTCCATCTGGTTCACCTTTGGCGGGCTGGGGCTTGCGCCCCTGGGAGCAGTGGGCTGCGCACTGGCCACGCTGCTGGTCAACTACACCATGTTTGCCGTGGCTCTGTGGCTGATGCGCACTCAGGATTTCTATGCTCCGCTGGCGCTTTGGCAGAAGCTGGAGCGCCCTGACTGGCGGCAACTGGGCCATTTCTGCCGCCTCGGCATTCCTGCAGGCCTGGCCATTCTGGTGGAAGTCACCTCCTTCACCCTCATGGCCCTGTATGTGGCAAGGCAGGGCTCGCTCTCGTCCGCCAGCCACCAGATCGCCGCCAATCTGGCCGCCATCTGCTATATGGTGCCGCTGTCTCTGGCCATTGCGACCAGCGCCCGCGTCAGCTATTGGCGCGGCGCCGGTGACGAAGCCCAGGCCAGGACGCTGATTCAACAGTGTTTCAAGCTTGCTCTGTTCATCGGTATTGCGACAGCAGCTACGCTCTTGATCGCTCGCACCTGGATTGCAGACATCTACACCGACTCCCCGCGGGTGCTGGCAATGACGTCCTGGCTGCTGATCTGCGTGGCTGCATACCATGTGGCGGACTGCGTGCAGACCTATTGCATTTTCGTGCTGCGCTGCTATCGCGTGACCGTGGCGCCTCTGGTGATCTATTGCCTGCTGCTGTGGGGCGGCGGCCTGGGCCTTGGCTACTGGCTGACCTACCGATGGCAAGCAGCCGAAGGCTGGCTGGACTGGCAGGCCACGCCCATGCCCTTCTGGGTTTGCAGCGCGGCAGCCCTGTTTGTCACGGCCATGGCCTTCAGCAGCATTTTGCACAGAGCCATACGACCTCCTAAGCCGCAGACCCAGCCTGGAGCCTCCTAGTGAGAAAGTGCCTTGGCAGGCGCTTCAGCAACTGCCCGCACACGGCTGGGCGGGAAGGTGACGGCGAATTCCGAACCCTTGCCCAGCTCACTCTCAATACTGAGCCTTGCGCCATGCCGCTGCAGCACATGCTTGACGATGGCCAGCCCCAGGCCGGTGCCGCCCGTGTCACGTGAGCGGCTGCGATCCACGCGATAAAAGCGCTCCGTCAGGCGCGACACATGCTTTTCGTCGATGCCAGGGCCGGAGTCCTTGACGGCAAAGCGGGCCGATCCATCGGGCAGCAGTTGCCAGCGCACATCGATCTGCCCGCCAGCCGGCGTGTAGCGCATGGCATTGGCCAGCAGATTAGAAAACGCACTGTGCAGCTCTGCACTCGCGCCTGCCAGATCTCCGGCCTGCCGCAGCGCCTGCTCATCAGGAAAGTTCAGCACATGGGGTTTGGCCTGCTTGCGCGTCAAGGCATTGGACAGGCCACGAGCCTCGTTCTCACAGCGATTGAGCAGTTGCGCCACCGACACCCAGTCATTGTTGCTGGGCAGCGGGCTTCCCTCCAGGCGCGACAGGGTCAGCAAGTCTTCCACCAGATGCTGCATGCGCTCGGCCTGCTGGGCCATCAGCTCCAGATAGCGCCTGCGCTCGTCTTCCTCGAGCGGCAGGTTCTGCAGGGTCTCGACAAAACCGGCCAGCACGGTCAGAGGCGTGCGGATTTCGTGCGAGACATTGGCCACGAAGTCGCGGCGCATGGCCTCGGCCTGCTCCAGCGCCGTCACATCGCGCGCCAGCAGCAGCTTGCGCCCTTCACCGTAGCCGTAGAGCTGCACCGACAGCTTGACCGGCCGCGAAGGTGTGCTTTCGCGCCCCTGCATGACCAGATCATGACTGAAGTCCTGCGCTGCAAAATAGGCACTGAACTGAGGATCTCGCACCAGATTACCGATGCTTTGCAGCACATCGCGCTCGGCATCAAAGCCGAACTGCTTGGCGGAAATCTGATTGCACCATTCGATGCGGCCCTGTGCATCGAGCAGGACCACGCCATTGGGACTGGCCTGCAAGGCAGACAGAATGTCATTGAGCCGCTGGTCGCCCTGCTGCACCTGCTGCACGCTCTGGCGAATCCAGCGGCGCATGCGCACGCTGGCCTCGCCCCAGATCCCTGCCAGATTGGGCACTGCGCCCAGCTCCGACTGGCGCAGCCAGTGCAGCAGCCGCGCGCCATTCCAGCTGTCCACCAGCCACCATATCCAGCCGCCGATCAAGGCGCCCGTCATGGCCGCCACGCATTGCTGCAGCACCGTCGCACCGGGTGCAACGAGATAGGCCCACAGCAGCCATACCACCACGGCTGCCGCGACCTGAGAAGCCAACAATCGAAAACCACGCCACCCCATATTTGCTTTCAGTTGTGATTTTTGACGACCCAGCCAGGCCGGGCCGAGGTTCGGGGGGAAATGCTGTCAGGCCATGGCCTGGGCGCTGAAACGGTAGCCCGCACCGCGCACGGTCTCAATCAGAACACCCGCCACGCCCAGCGATTCTCGCAAGCGCTTGACGTGCACGTCCACGGTGCGCTCTTCAATGAAGACATGATCGCCCCAGACCTTGTCGAGCAACTGCGCACGGCTGTGCACGCGCTCGGGGTGCTTCATCAGATAGTTGAGCAGCTTGAACTCGGTGGGACCGATCTTGAGCAGATCGCCCTGCCAGCTCACGCGGTGGGCCGCGGCATCCAGCACCAGCTCGCCAATGCTGACCTTGTCCTGCACCTGTTCAGGCGCACGGCGGCGCAGCACGGCACGAATGCGGGCCAGCAGCTCCTGGGTGGAGAAAGGCTTGGTGATGTAGTCATCCGCACCGGCATCCAGTCCCGCCACCTTGTCGGGCTCGTCGCCACGCGCCGTCAGCATGAGAATGGGCACGGCCTTGGTGCGGCTGTCGGCACGCCATTTGCGAGCCAGAGACAGACCGCTGGCCCCGGGCAGCATCCAGTCGAGCAAAATCACGTCGGGCAGCACGGCATCAAGCTCGCGCTGCGCCGAAACGCCGTCTTCCGCCCAGACGGGCTGGAAGCCGTTATGCCTCAAATTGACCGCGATCAACTCTGCAATCGCAGGTTCGTCCTCCACGATGAGGACCATGGGCATCTTCTTCATCCCTGAGTAGCCTCCGTCTTACAACACCGCAGATTCGATTTCAGCCATGGTCTGATGGCGCACATCCTTGCCCTCGACCAGGTAGATGATCAGCTCGGCCACGTTCTTGGAGTGGTCGCCGATACGCTCGATGGCCTTGGCCAGGAACAGCAGGTCCAGGCTGGCGGAGATGGTGCGCGGATCTTCCATCATGTAGGTGATGAGCTTGCGCACAAAGCCGTCGAACTCTTCGTCGATCAGGTCGTCTTCACGCAAGATGGCCACTGCCGCCTTGGTGTCCAGTCGTGCGAAGGCATCCAGGGTCTTGCGCAGCAGCTCGGAAGCCATCTGTGCCGCCATGCGCAATTCGCCGCTGGGCAGCGAACGGGCAGCGCCGCTTTCGATGATGGACTTGACCATGCGCGCCATCTTGCAGGCTTCGTCGCCCATGCGCTCCAGGTTGGCCGTGGCCTTGGAGAAGGCGATCAGCAGGCGCAGGTCGCGGGCCGTGGGCTGGCGGCGCGCAATGATGGACGACAGCTCATGGTCGATCTCGACCTCCATGGCGTTGACGCGCTGCTCGGTGCTGATGACCTGCTCAACCGCTTCGGTGCTGAAGCTGGTCAGTGCGTAGACGGCATTGCTGATCTGCGACTCGACCAGACCGCCCAGCTCCATGACGCGTGCCGAGACACGATTGAGTTCGGAGTCGAACTGCGTGGACAAATGTTTTTCTGTCATTTTTAAGTCCTTAGCCGAAGCGGCCTGTGATGTAGTCTTCCGTTTCCTTGCGCTGGGGCTTGAAGAACATTTTTTCGGTGTCGCCAAACTCCACCAGATCCCCCAGATACATATAGGCCGTGTAGTCGCTGCAACGGGCGGCCTGCTGCATGTTGTGTGTCACGATGACCACGGTGTAGTCGTTCTTCAGCTCCGCGATCAGCTCCTCGATCTTGGCCGTGGAGATGGGGTCCAGCGCCGAGCAGGGCTCGTCCAGCAGCAGCACTTCGGGCTTGATGGCAATGCCGCGAGCGATGCACAGACGCTGCTGCTGACCGCCCGACAGACCCGAGCCGCTTTGCTGCAGCTTGTCCTTGACTTCGTTCCACAGTGCTGCCTTGCGCAGCGCCCACTCCACGCGGTCGTCCATGTCCGAGGCGTTGAGATTCTCGAACAGCTTCACGCCGAAAGCGATGTTGTCATAAATGGACATGGGGAACGGCGTGGGCTTCTGGAACACCATGCCGACCTTGGCACGAATCAGTGCCACATCCTGCTTGCTGGTCAGCAGATTGTCGCCGTCCAGCATGATCTGACCTTCGGCGCGCTGCTCGGGATAGAGCTCGAACATGCGGTTGAAGGTGCGCAGCAGCGTGGACTTGCCGCAGCCCGAGGGACCGATGAAGGCCGTGACCTTCTTCTCGGGAATATCGAGATTGATGTTCTTCAGCGCGTGAAACTTGCCGTAGTAGAAGTTCAGGTCGCGCACGGCCAGCTTGATGTTGGCGGGAGCAGTGATTGCAGTCATGATCTTGAACTTTCGAATTATTTCTGGCGGGTGATGAAACGCGCCAGGATATTCAGACCCAGCACAGCCACAGTGATGAGGAAGACACCGGCCCAGGCCAGTTGCTGCCAGTTCTCATACGGGCTCATGGCAAATTTGAAGATGGTGACCGGTAGGCTGGCCATGGGCTTGCTCATGTCGGCATTCCAGAACTGGTTGTTCAGCGCCGTGAACAGCAGCGGAGCGGTCTCTCCTGCAATACGGGCCACTGCCAGCAGCACACCGGTGATCACGCCGGCGCGGGCTGCGCGCAAGGTCACCATGATGATGACCTTCCACTTGGGCGTACCCAGCGCATAAGCTGCTTCACGCAGGCTGGCGGGAACCAGCACCAGCATGTTTTCCGTGGTGCGGATGACCACGGGAATCACGATCAGCGCCAGCGCGATCACGCCGGCCATGCCGGAGAAGCTCTTGAAGCGCACCACCACCACGGTATAGACAAACAGACCGATGACGATGGAGGGTGCCGACAGCAGAATGTCGTTGACGAAGCGGGTGGTGGAAGCCAGCCAGCCTTTTTTGTCGTACTCGGCCAGATAGACCCCGGCCATCACGCCGATAGGCGTGCCCACGAAAGTGGCCAGCGCCACCATCATCAGCGAGCCCCAGATGGCATTGGCAATACCGCCCTCCTCGTTGGGAGGAGGCGTCATCTGCGAGAACAGTGCGAAGTTCAGACCGCCCAGGCCCTGGCGAATGGTTTCCCAGAGAATCCAGACCAGCCAGAACACGCCAAACAGCATGGCTGCCATGGACAGGGTCAGCGCGACCTGATTGAGGCGCTTGCGCTTGTTGTACTTGGCCTGACGCACCGCAGCCAGATCGGCTGCGTCGAGCATTTTGGTGGAGGTGGAGGTCGGGCTCATGAGCGGGCTCCTTCGTTCTTCTGCAGACGGTTGAGCAGCAGCTTGGAGCAGGCCAGCACCACGAAGGTGATGAAGAACAGCACCAGACCCAGATAGATCAGCGACGCCTGATGCAGGCCCTCGCCCGCTTCGGCAAACTCATTGGCCAGCGCCGAGGTGATGCTGTTCGCAGCCTCGAACACGGACAGGGAATTGAGCTGGTTCATGTTGCCGATCACAAAGGTCACGGCCATGGTCTCGCCCAGTGCACGGCCCAGGCCCAGCATGACGCCGCCCAGCACGCCGGTCTTGGTATAGGGCAGCACCACTTTCCAGACCACTTCCCAGGTCGTGGAGCCCAGACCGTAGGCCGACTCCTTGAGCAGCGCCGGCGTGACTTCGAACACATCGCGCATCACGGAGGCGATGAAGGGGATGATCATGATGGCCAGAATGATGCCGGCCGACAAAATACCGATACCCACGGGAGGGCCGGAAACAAAAGCGCCCAGATAGGGCACACCGGTCAGCAGGTTCTGCAGGGGCTGCTGCACATAGGTGGCCAGCACGGGGCCGAACACCATCAGGCCCCACATGCCGTAAACAATGGAGGGAACTGCGGCCAGCAACTCGATGGCAGTGCCCAGAGGGCGCTTGAGCCAGGCGGGCGAGAGTTCCGTCAGAAACAGGGCAATGCCGAAGCTCACGGGCACTGCAATGATGAGCGCGATGGCCGAAGTGGCCAGCGTGCCGTAAATCATGACCAGACCGCCGTATTGATCCTGCACGGGGTCCCAGACACTGCTGGCCAGAAAGCTCAGACCATATTCGGAGATGGCGGGCCAGGCGCCGAAGATCAGCGAAACCATGATGGCCAGCAGCAGCACCAGCGTCAAAATTGCTGCGCTGCGTGCCAGGCCACCAAACAAACGATCCGCCATACGTCCCGAGATCATCGGAGCACGTGGCGGAGAGGGAGAGCGTCGCTTGGCGGCATCGGTGGGGGCTGCAGCCAGCGAACTGGAGGGCGACGTAGTGGACACGTGAGCGCCTTTATTCGCAAAGGGTTGAAACAAGCAGCGAACATACCGTCCGGCACGGCAGCCCGCTGCTCACTGATGACACGAAATTACTTGGAAACAACCTTGCCCGAAGCGTCCTTGATGTCGTTCCAGGACTTGTAGATCACGTTCTTGACTGCGTCGGGCATGGGCACATAGTCCAGGTCGGCGGCAGTCTAGTCACCTTGCTTGTAAGCCCAGTCGAAGAACTTCAGCGAGGTGGCGGCCTGAGCAGGCTTTTCCTGAGTCTTGTGCATCAGGATGAAGGTTGCCGAGGTGATGGGCCAGGCGTTCTTGCCGGGCTGGTTGGTCAGAATCTGGTAGAAGCTCTTGGCCCAGTCAGCGCCAGCAGCAGCTGCCTTGAAGGTCTCGTCGTCAGGAGAGACAAAAGCGCCTTCCTTGTTCTGCAGCTGTGTGTAGGTCAGCTTGTTCTGCTTCACATAGGCGTACTCGACATAGCCGATGGAGTTGGGCAGGCGCCCCACGAAGGCGGCAACGCCTTCGTTACCCTTGCCGCCGGCACCGGTGGGCCAGTTCACGGCCTTGCCCTCGCCCACTTTTTCCTTCCACTCGGCATTGACCTTGGAGAGGTAGTTGGTGAAGCCGAAGGTGGTGCCGGAGCCGTCAGCGCGGCGCACGGGAGCGATAGCGGCGTCAGGCAGCGCCACACCGGGGTTCAGCGCCGTGATGGCGGGGTCATTCCACTTGGAGATCTTGCCCAGGTAGATATCGCCCAGCACCTGGCCCGACAGCTTCAGCTGGCCGGGAGCCACGCCCTTGATGTTGACCACGGGAACAATGCCGCCGATCACGGTGGGAAACTGAACCAGACCCTTCTTGGCCAGTTCGTCATCCTTCAGGGGTTCATCGGAAGCACCGAAGTCCACGGTCTTGGCTTCGATCTGCTTGACACCGGCACTGGAACCCACGGACTGATAGTTAATCTTGACGCCGGTAGCCTTGTGATAGTCGGCAGCCCACTTGGAATACAGAGGAGCCGGGAAGCTCGCAC
The DNA here is from genome assembly GCF_008121555.1 of Comamonas sp. Z1. Lineage (NCBI taxonomy): Bacteria > Pseudomonadati > Pseudomonadota > Betaproteobacteria > Burkholderiales > Comamonadaceae > Comamonas > Comamonas sp. Z1. The sequence continues at coordinate 112,249 of NZ_VOQT01000009.1, read as the reverse complement.
CGGCACCTGTGGCTTCCTGGCTGGCGTTGGCAATACCCGCTGCAGACAGAGCACCAGCCACCAGAACGTGAATCAAGGACAACTTCATGAAACGACCTCTTAGGGTTGAAAGATTCGATGGAGTGAACTTTAAAAACCTTTTATGACAAGGTCGTGACATGAAAATTTCAAGGCGCAACCGAGTGAAAGAGCTCCAAAGCGGTCATGCGAGTGTCATATTTCATTCGCAAACTGCTGAGCCTTGACCCGCAGACCCGGCCCGGGTAACAGCTTGTCGCAAGGCTGGAGTCTGATCACCGGCAATGTATGACATAGTCTGTCACACAGCGTGAGCGCACTCCGGCGGCCCAACCCGGCAAATACCTGCAAATACCTGACTTGGCAGAGGTTGAACCCCACGCCCCGCAAGCTCGATGACGGCCCGTATTGCATATTCCACTGCCCGGTGCATGTGTCGCCTGTTCCATCACGCTCATGCTCTGCCCGTGCCCCAACCCGCATAACAACAACGCATTGATTGGCTCAGAAATGGCTCCTGAATCGCTGCTTGCCGCCGTAGACCTTGGTTCCAATAGCTTTCGCCTTGAAATAGGCCGCATCGGCTCGCATCAACGCATCGAGCGTGTGGAATACCTCAAGGAAACCGTGCGCCAGGGCAATGGCCTGAACTCGCGCCAGGAACTCTCCCGCGAAGCCATGGAGCGCGGCTGGGAGTGCCTGGCTCGCTTTGGCGAACGCCTCAGGGGCTTTGATGCCTCGCATGTCCGCGCTGTAGCCACCCAGACCCTGCGCGAGGCACTGAATGCCGACGAATTCGTGACGCGTGGAAGCCAGTTGCTGGGCTTTCCCATCGAAGTCATTGCCGGCGAGGAGGAAGCCCGGCTGATCTATCGCGGCGTGGCCAGTTCGCTGCCGCCCAGCCAGCAAAAACGCCTGGTCATCGACATTGGCGGACGCTCCACCGAAATCATCATCGGCCAGCACAGCCAGCCTCTGCAAGTGGCATCGTTCGCACTGGGCAGCGTCTCCTGGAGCAGCCGCTTCTTCAGCGACGGCGCACTGAACAAGGCCAACTTCCAGGCCGCCGTTGCCGCCGCCAAGCAATGCCTGACCCAGGCCCAGTTCGCCTACCCGGGCACGGCCTGGGACTGCGCCTATGCCTCCTCCGGCACGGCCAACGCCGTGGCGGACGCTCTCACGGCCCAGGGCCTGGACGGGCAGGTGATCACGCCCGCCAAGCTGCGCTACCTCTACGAGCTGCTGCTGGACATCGGTCATGTGGAGCGCCTGCGCATGCCGGGCCTCAAGGAAGATCGCCGCCCGGTGGTCGCTGGCGGCATCAGCGTGATGATGGCCGTGGTCGACCTGCTGGGCATTACCGAGCTGGAAGTCGCACAGGGCGCACTGCGCCAGGGAGCTTTGCACGACCTGCTCGACCATGAGCCCCCTGCCGACAAGGAAGCCGCGGAAGTCGGCGCACTGCAGCTGGACTTCGGCGTGGACGTACCCCATGCCCAGCGCGTTCAGCGCATTGCCACCCAGCTGTGTCAGCAAATCCTGCCCGCAGAAACCGCGCCGCTGAGCACTCAGGCCCTGGCCATTGCCGCGCAACTGCATGAGGTGGGCATGCGCGTGGCCCTGAGCGACTATCACCGCCACGGCGCCTACATTGTCGAGCATTGCGGTCTGGCCACCTGGGAGCCCGAGCTACGCCAGCGCATCTGCCAGCTGGTGCTGGGTCACCAGGGCAAGCTGCGCAAGCTGGAGGACGCCATCGAAGAGCCGCAGCTGGCCCTGCCGCTGATGGCACTGCGCATTGCCGTGCAGTTGAGCCATACCCGCCGCGACCCTGACATGCAGGGCATGCAGATCAAGCGTTCGGGCTCGGAATGCAAGCTCTCCACACCTTCGGGCTGGATGCTGACCTACCCGCAATCCGCCCGCCTGCTCGAGGAGGAAGCCATGGCCTGGAGCAAGACGCCCTGGAGCCTCAAGCTGCAGCTGCGCTGATATCACCTGCCAGGCCGCCGCGGCCTGCAAAAGGTAAAGGGACTGCGAGGCAGTCCCTTTTTTTGCTCTGAAAGCCCTTCAAAAAGATAGCTGCAAGCACCTGTCAAACATTGATTTCAATACTAAAAATATCTGAAAACATTGCATATCAGGCGCAAGGCGCTCCTCTTTTCAGAGTATTCAAACGCTCTTGCCGCCATAGCGCACCATCAGGGCCTGCTGGGCGCCCTTGCCCTCCAGCGGACGCACGGGCTTCTGGTAAACGCCCGAGGCATCCAGCGTCCAGGCATCGCGGTCGTCGCCCAGATAGGCCACCAGGCACTCGTCGATCACACGCTGGCGCAGCTTTTTGTCAAGCACCGGCCAGGCCAGCTCCACGCGGCTGAGCATATTGCGATTCATCCAGTCGGCACTGGACAGCAGCAGCTCTTCTTCCTGGCCCCAGGCAAAGTAGAAGACGCGTGAATGCTCCAGAAAACGGCCGATGATGGAGCGCACGCGGATATTGTCCGTCACGCCCGGGCGCTGCGCCGGCAACATGCATGAGCCGCGCACGATGAGATCGATCTGTGCGCCCTTGCGGCCGGCCTCGACCAGGGCGCGAATCAGGGGCTCGTCGGTCAGCGCATTCATCTTGAGCACCATGCGTGCCTTCTCGCCCCGCGCCGCTGCGGCGGCCACCAGGCCGATCAGCTCCAACATGCGGTTTTGCAGATGGAACGGCGCCATGACCAGCTTTTGCAGCTTGGGCATGGTGTTATGGCTGGACAGGTGGCGAAATACCGCATCCATATCGGCCGTGATCTCGTCATCGCAGGTCAGCTGGCTGATGTCGGTGTAAAGGCGCGCGCTGCGGGCGTTGTAGTTGCCCGTGGACAGATGGGCATAGCGCTTGAGCTGGTTGTTGCGCTTTTCACGGCGCGTGATGAGCAGCATCTTGGCATGGGTCTTGAGGCCGACCACGCCATACACCACCTGCACGCCCAGCGACTCCAGCTTTTCCGCCCAGTTGATATTGGCCTCTTCATCAAAGCGCGCCTTGAGCTCCAGCACGGCCAGCACCTCTTTGCCGCGGCTCACGGCCTCGGCCAGCAGGCTCATGATCTCGGAGTCGGTGCCCGTGCGGTAGATGGTCTGCTTGATGGCCAGCACTTGCGGATCGTTCACGGCCTCGCGCAGCAACTCCAGCACGCCATCGAAGCTCTCGAATGGCTGATGGATGATGATGTCGCTCTTGCGCATCTGCGCCAGGATGGATCGGCCTGGCACGAGCTGCGTGGGCCAGGCCGGCTTCCACTTGGGAAACAGCAGGGCCGGGTCGTCGACCAGATCGATCAGCTGCATCTGGCGCACCAGATTCACCGGCCCCTTGACGCGGAACAGCGCCTCGGCCGGCAGGCCGTATTGCTCCAGCAGCAGGTCAGAGAGCACCACAGAGCAGGACGAGGACACCTCCAGACGCACGGCCTGACCGTAATGGCGATGGTGCAGGCCCTGGCGCAGGGCCATGCGCAGATCCACCACATCGTCCTCGTCCACGGCCAGATCGGAGTGGCGGGTGACACGGAACTGCGAGAACTCCGACACTTCGCGCCCCGGGAACAGCTCGGCCAGATGGGCACGCACCACGCTGGAGATGCTGACAAACAGCTTTTGCTTGCCCGAGATCTTCTCGGGCAGACGGATCAGGCGCGGCAAGGCACGCGGCACCTTGACGATGGCCACTTCATTGGCCCTCCCGAAGGCATCCACGCCATTGAGGCGCACGATGAAATTCAAGGCCTTGTTGGCGACCTGCGGGAAGGGATGCGACGGATCCAGCCCCACCGGCATCAGCAGGGGCTGCACCTCGCGCATGAAGTACTCGCGCACCCATTTGCGCTGCGCCACGCTGCGCTCGCCGTGAGAAACCAGGCGAATCGCATGCTTGTCGAACGCGGGAATGATGGACTGGTTATAGAGCAGGTACTGCTTGGCCACCAGGCCGTGGGCCGTGGTCATCAGTCGCTCGAAGCTGGCGCGCGAGTACGGCCCCTGTTCATCACCGACCTTGGCGGCCGAGACATGAGGTGCACAGCGCACCTCGAACCACTCGTCGAGATTGGAAGACACGATGCACAGATAGCGCAGGCGCTCGAGCAGCGGCACATCCTCGCGCTCGGCCCAGTTCAGCACGCGCTCATTGAAGACCAGAATGCTTTGATCGCGGTCCAGCAGCTCCAGAGTCGGCTCGATCACAGGCGGCATGGCTACCTCGTTCTTGGACGCCGCTCGGCGTCGGCGCGGCGCTTTTGCAGGGGCCGGTGTCGCAGCGTCAGAAACGGCACCGGGCACACCATGGTGCCCGGCCGCCCCGGCTTGCGCAACTGCAGCCGGCTCGCTCGCGCAGTTGTCGACCGCTGTCGTGACGGGAGGCACAAGCGAGATATGCGCCAGACCCAGGGATGCAGGTCCCGCCTCATGCGCCTGACTATCGGTCTGCGAGGTCACTGGGGAAACTGCAGCCGGATCCTGCCCTGAAGATGAAGTGATGGAAGTGGAAAAAAAAGAGTCAGAACCAGATACGGATTGGGACATGTGGCAGCAGCCTGCGAAAGCTTGAAGCGCCCCTGAGGGCATGTCCGCAGTCTGCCCATGGTTTATGACAATTAGATGACCAAAAGATGACTGTCATCGTTGTTCATGACAGCCATCAGGGTTTGCGCAGCTTCAGCTGGCCCTGACCACCTCGGCCAGACGCTCGGCACAGTTGCTGGCCATGTCCGCACTCCTGGCCTCGACCATGACTCGCACCAGGGGCTCGGTACCGCTGGGACGGATCAGCACACGGCCGTCGCTGCCCAGCAGCTTTTCAACCGCTGCCTGCTCACCTGGCAGCTTGGCGTTGCTCTTCCAGTCCTGGCCAGGCTGCAAGCGCACATTGATCATGACCTGGGGGAACAGCTTCACGGACTCCAGCCACTGGGCAATGGTCTTCTTCGAGCGCACGCAGGCTTGCAGCACCTGCAGTGCACTGACCAGGCCGTCACCGGTCGTGTGCTTGTCCAGCGCCAGCAGGTGGCCCGAGCTTTCGCCGCCCAGCTGCCAGCCCTTGGCATTGAGCGCCTCCAGCACATAGCGGTCTCCCACCTTGGCACGGACAAAACCCACGCCCTGCTCCTTGAGCGCCTGCTCCACCGCCATATTGGTCATCAGGGTTCCCGCCACGCCGCTGACTACGTCGCCGCGAGCCAGACGATCGGCCGCCATGAGATAGAGCAGCTCGTCGCCGTTGTAGAGACGGCCTTGCGCATCGACCAGTTGCAGACGGTCGGCATCGCCGTCCAGCGCCACGCCATAGTCGGCATTGTTGGCTCGCACGGCCCTCACCAGCGCTTCGGGATGGGTCGCGCCAACTCCCTCGTTGATGTTCAGGCCGTCCGGGGAGCAGCCGATTTCCACCACATTGGCACCCAGCTCGTGAAAGACCTTGGGAGCAATCTGATAGGCCGCGCCATGGGCCGCATCCACTACGATCTTCAGGCCCCGCAACGACAGGCTGTGATCGAAAGTGCTTTTGCAGAACTCGATATAACGGCCGGCGGCATCGGCCAGACGTCGCGCCTTGCCCAAAGAGGCTGAATCCACCCAGACGGGGTCTTCCTTGAGAGCGGCTTCCACATCCTCTTCCCAGGAATCAGGCAGCTTGGTGCCCTCGGCACTGAAGAACTTGATGCCGTTGTCATAAAACGGGTTGTGGCTGGCGCTGATCACCACCCCCAGGCTGGCGCGCTGGGCACGCGTCAGATAGGCCACGCCCGGTGTCGGCAAGGGGCCAAGCAACATGACATCGACACCGGCAGAGTTGAAGCCCGACTCGAGCGCGCTCTCCAGCATGTAGCCAGAGATGCGGGTGTCCTTGCCGATCAGCACCAGAGGGCGCTCTTGCGTGCGACGCAACACGCGCCCCACGGCATGTGCCAGGCGCAGGGCAAAGTCAGGCGTAATGGGCGACTTGCCCACCGTGCCGCGAATCCCGTCGGTGCCGAAATACTGTCGTGCCATATTCTCGTTGTCCTTTTTAGATTCAATACTCAGTCATCAGGCCTGCAGCGCTTGCGCATCATGCATGGCCTGCCAGACTGCCAGCGCAGCCACCGTATCCTTCACATCGTGGACACGCACAATTTTGGCCCCACGCTCGACCGCCAGCAATGCCGCCGCGACGCTGGGCACCATGCGCTGATCCACAGGCAGGCCGGTCACCTGCCCCAGCGAGCCCTTGCGCGACCAACCCACCAGCAAGGGGAAGTCTAGGCCCAGCAGCTCACGCTGATGTGCAAGCAAGGCAAAATTTTGTACCACGCTCTTGCCGAACCCAATACCGTAATCCCAGGCGATGCGCGAGCGTGCAACGCCTGCATCGAGCAAAGGCTGAGTCACCTGCAGCAGAAAGTCCCGAACTTGAGCCACGGCATCGCCCTGCATATGCTCCAGGTGCATGTCTTGCGGGGTCTTGTGCATATGCATCAGGCACGCGCCACAGCTGGCGTGCCTGCTCACCACCTCGAAGGCACCGGGCTGGCGCAGCGCCCAGATGTCGTTGATGATGTCCGCCCCCAAATCCAGAGACGCGGCCATGACTTCGGGCTTGTAGGTATCGATGGAGATGGGCACGTTGAGCTTGACGGCTTCACGCAGCACGGGCAGAACGCGAGCCAGCTCGTCTTCGAGACTCACAGCGGGCGACCCCGGCCTGGTGGACTCGCCACCTATATCCAGAATATGCGCCCCTTGCTCCAGAAGCAGCTCCGCATGGGCCATGGCCTGGGATACACCGGCATGCCTGCCTCCGTCCGAAAAGGAATCCGGGGTCACATTCACGATGCCCATGACCTGAGGCTTGTCGAGCTGCAAGAGAAAACGCGAGGTTTGCCACTGTTGCGACATAAATCTTCCGATATCTGAGAGTGCAAAAACAAAAGGCCCCTGAGGGACCTTTTGTGTATGAGGCTTGGCGCTCAAGCCGTAGTCGGCGTGGGCTCGGCATTCGATGCGGGATTGCCTCCCGAGGAATTGCCACCATCCGACGAGGGTGGGTTGCGAGGCGTCCAGTCCTTGGGAGGACGAGGCTCCTTGCCTGCCATGATGTCGTTGAGCTGCTCGGCGTCGATCGTCTCCCAGTCCAGCATGGCCTTGGCCATGGCATGCATCTTGTCGCTGTTGTCTTCGATCAGCTTGCGCGCCAGAGCATATTGCTCGTCGATGATGCGACGCACTTCGTCGTCCACCTTCTGCATGGTGGACTCGGACAGATTGGAGCCACGGCTGAAGGTACGGCCCAGGAAAGGTTCGCCTTCCTGCTCGGAATAGACCATGGTGCCCAGGGCATCGCTCATGCCGTAGCGCGTCACCATGTCACGGGCGATCTGGGTCGCGCGCTCGAAGTCGTTGGACGCACCAGTCGTCATCTGGTTCATGAACACTTCTTCGGCGATACGGCCACCAAACAGCATGGCGATCTGGTTGAGCATGTACTCCTTGTCATAGGAGTAGCGGTCCTTCTCGGGCAGGCTCATGGTCACGCCCAGCGCACGGCCGCGCGGGATGATGGTGACCTTGTGCACGGGATCGCACTTGGGCAGCAGCTTGCCGATGAGGGCATGGCCGGCTTCATGGTAGGCCGTGTTGCGGCGCTCTTCCTCGGGCATGACCATGGTCTTGCGCTCGGGGCCCATGATGATCTTGTCCTTGGCCTTCTCGAAGTCCTGCATCTCCACAGTGCGCGCATTGCGGCGTGCCGCCATCAGAGCCGCTTCGTTGCAGAGGTTGGCCAGATCGGCGCCCGACATGCCGGGCGTGCCGCGCGCGATGATGGCGGGGTTCACGTCCTGGCCCACGGGAATCTTGCGCATGTGCACGTTCAGGATCTGCTCGCGGCCGCGGATATCGGGCAGCGTCACATAGACCTGACGGTCGAAACGACCGGGGCGCAGCAAGGCCGCATCCAGAATGTCGGGGCGGTTGGTTGCCGCCACCACGATCACACCGAGGTTGGTCTCGAAACCGTCCATCTCGACCAGCATCTGATTCAGTGTCTGCTCGCGCTCGTCGTTGCCGCCGCCCATGCCGGCACCGCGCTGGCGACCGACGGCGTCGATTTCGTCGATGAAGATGATGCAAGGCGCATTCTTCTTGGCGTTCTCGAACATGTCGCGCACGCGGGCCGCGCCCACGCCGACGAACATTTCAACGAAATCGGAACCCGAGATCGAGAAGAAAGGCACCTTGGCTTCGCCCGCGATGGACTTGGCCAGCAGCGTCTTGCCGGTACCGGGAGGGCCGACCAGCAGCAGACCGCGGGGAATGCGGCCGCCGAGCTTCTGGAACTTGTTGGGGTCCTTGAGGAAGTCCACGACTTCCTTGACTTCTTCCTTGGCCTCATCGGCACCAGCCACGTCGGCAAAGGTGACGGTATTGCTGTTCTCGTCGAGCATGCGCGCCTTGGACTTGCCGAAGCTGAAGGCGCCGCCCTTGCCGCCACCCTGCATCTGGCGCATGAAGTACACCCATACGCCGATCAACAGCAGCATGGGGCCCCAGCTCACGAGCAGCGTCATGAGCAGCGAGCCTTCTTCACGTGGCTTGACGTCGAACTTGACGTTGTTGTTGATCAGGTCGCCCACCAGACCGCGATCGAGGTAGGTGGCCGTAGTGCGGATCTTGCGGTCATCGGTGGTGGTGGCTACGACCTCGGTACCGCCAGCACCTTCCTGAATGGTGGCGCTCTTGATACGGTTGTTGCGCACTTGCTCCAGGAATTCCGAGTAGCCAACATGAGAGGCACCGCCAGCACCTCGGGTGTCAAACTGTTTGAACACCGTAAACAGCACCATGGCGATGACCAGCCAGACGGCGACTTTTGAAAACCACTGATTGTTCAAGCGGGGCTCCAATGGAATATTCAGACGTAAAGGCCCGGAGGGGACTCCAGACCTAGTTGAGGTTCATTTTAGGTGTTTCAAGCGCCAAAGACGCCTATTTCCCCCTATAGCGGCCATAGGCAAGGTACGGCCCAGCAGGCAATCGGCCCTAAGCCTGTGTTTTATCAAGGCTTTGCGCTATCAGTTTCACTGGTTTGCTGCAGCAAGGCATGAGGTCAAATGCCCCTATGCGAGCCGGCAACTCCGTCAAGAGCCCTGCTTGAGACCCATCCCCACCAGGAAAATCTCGGCAGACCGGTCGCGCGATGCCTTGGGCTTGATGGGCTTGACCACCTTGAAGGTCTGCTTGAACAGATCCACCAGCTCGTTATAGCCGCTGCCGTGAAAAAGCTTGACCACCAGCGCGCCCTCGGGCTTCATGTTGTTGATCGCAAAATCGACGGCCATCTCGATGAGCACCGCAACCCGCGCCCCGTCCGTGGCACCATGGCCCGACAGATTGGGCGCCATGTCCGAGACCACCACATCGGCCTTGCCGCCGCCCATGGCCTCTTCCAACTGCGCCAGCACCGCCTCTTCACGAAAGTCGCCCTGGATGTAATGCACGCCCTCGATGGGCTCCATGGGCAGCAGGTCCAGCGAGATGATGCGGCCATTGAGCTCGCCCACGGCCGCACCGCTGGGCGAGAGACGACGGCGCACATACTGGCTCCAGGCGCCGGGCGCGCAACCCAGGTCCACCACGGTGTGGCCGGGCTGAATCAGCTTGAGCGACTCGTCAATTTCCTTGAGCTTGTAGGCCGCGCGCGCACGATAGCCGTCCTTTTGGGCAGCTTTCACATACGGGTCATTGATGTGATCGTGCAGCCAATTCTTATTGACCTTCTTGCTTTTGGTTTTCGTTTTCATGCCTGAATTCTCGCAGCCTTGATAATACGGGTATGCCCCAAATTGAATTAACTCCCGCGCAGCGCCGGGAACACCGCGCCGAAGCCCACCATCTGGACCCCGTCGTCCTCATCGGTGGCGATGGTCTGACCACTGCCGTTCAAAAGGAAGTGGACGCCGCACTCAATGCCCATGGTCTGATCAAGGTCCGCGTTTTCGGCGACGACCGTGCAGCCCGCGAGCAAATCTATCAACAACTCTGCGACGAGCTGAACGCGGCTCCCATCCAGCACATCGGCAAGCTGCTGGTGCTGTGGCGCCCTATTCCCGAAAAGGAAAAGGCCTTTGACGAAGACCGCATGCCCGGTCCTCGCGACGTCAAGGTGCTCAAGTTCGGCCGCGCCGGCCAGAAGCCCGAAGTCAAGCAGCTGCGCGTGCTCGGCAACCAGCGCCTGACCGCCGGCGGCACCATCAAGCGCGCCAAGCCCAAGCAGAAGTCGGTCAAGAAAGGCCGTCAGGACTGATCTGCCGATCCGCCCTGTCTGCCCGCCCCATTGCCTTATTTCCTCGCCGAGACCGCCAACCCATGGTTCAGACCACACAGCAGCAACGCCACATTCTTTGCATGAAATGGGGCACCAAATACGGCCCGGAGTACGTCAACCGACTCTATGCCATGGTGCGCCGCCATCTCAGCGGAGATTTTCGCTTTGTCTGCCTGACCGACAGCACAGAGGGGATTCGCTCCGAAGTGGAGTGCTTTCCCATCCCCGACCTGAACATCCATCTGGCGCCCGGCCAGCGTGACGGCGCCTGGAAGAAGCTCACCACCTTCGAGCGCGACCTGCATGGCCTCAAGGGTCAGGCGCTGTTCCTGGACCTGGACGTGGTGATTGTGGGCAGCCTCGACGAGTTCTTCACGCTGCCCGGCGACTTCCGCATCATTCACGACTACCCGCGTTTCTGGCGCTTTGGCGAACGCATTGTCGGCAACTCCTCGGTCTACCGCTTCGAGCTGGGTGCCCATGCCGATGTGCTGGAGCATTTCCGCGCGCACACCGAAGAGATGCGCGGCAAGTACCGCAACGAGCAGGAGTATCTGTCGCACTTTCTGCACAAGCAGGGCAAGCTGGACTACTGGCCTGCCGCCTGGTGCCCCAGCTTCAAGTACTACTGCATTCCGACCTGGCCCAGCAACTACTGGAAGGAGCCGGTGCCGCCGGCCGATGCGCGCATCGTGATCTTCCACGGCGAAGTGAACCCGCCCGACGCGCTGGAAGGCCGTCGCAACAAGCGCTTTCGCCATATCGAGCCCGCCAGGTGGATCGAGAAGGCCTGGGGCTGAAGGACGGCTGCAGTTGCAGCCTCAAAAACAAAAGGCGTTGACCGCGAGGTTCAACGCCTTTTTTGTGCTCGCCTGACCGATGGATCAGCGATATTTGGCATCGACCAGCGGATGCCCCTTCATGCGCGAGAGGATGGACAGCGGGCTGGCCGCCGGGTTGTATTCGCTGCCTGGCGGCAGGAACAAGGTCTGCTCCAGCATGTACTGCCCCGACATGACGGCATGCACTGCCTGATCGGAGAAACACACCCAGGTGGAACCTGCCGCGAAAGGCACGGTTTCCTGGGGAGCATTTTTCTGATAGTCGGGATCGCCCTTCATGCCGTCATGCAGCTGTAGCATCAAATGGTCGTATTCGCTGCGATAGGACTTGGTCACATGCAGCAGCTCCAGCGCCTTGGCCTGCCAGGCGCTGTAGGGCTTGGCACGCGGCACAAAACGCTTGGCCACATCGGTGAAGGGCTCGCCCACTCGCCAGACCCGGGGCTGGCCATCCGGGTTAACATTGGTGAAGACGCGCAGAATGCGCTCGCCATAGTTGGGCCGCGAAGGAAAGGCATCCACATGCATGCGCTTGTCGTCGGCACGCCAGGACTGCGCCCGCGTCTCCACCTGCGAAGGTCGGTAGCTGGTGGGTGCCATGCGCACCACCGGCATATAGGCGGGAAACAGGCCGGCGATCAGCGCCGTGGCCTGGTCGCGAAAGCGCCTGACCATGCCCGCCACCTGGGCCTGCGTGGCCTCGTCGCCTGCCACACCCTTGATCGAACCATCCACATTGAGGCTGATATTGCGCGTCTTGGGATCGCGCACATCGGGGCGCAGCAGCGCTTTTTCCTGCTCGGTCAGCTGAAAGCTCAGTTGCGGAAAGTACAGCACCTTGCCGGCTTCGACGGCAGCAGTCCATTCATCGCGCCCCTGGACCTGGCTCCAGTCGGTCGCGTCGATTTTTACGATTTGAGATTCCATGGCTTCGGCAGTGTACTCCCCACAGCTGGCGCGGGCTTGCACTGGATCAAGCCGGCTTGCGCGTGCCCGCCACACGCCACAGCACGATGGCGGCGCACAGCCACTGCAGCGCATACATGCCGGTGCCTACGCTGTGCCAGAGCCTGAGGTTCTCGCGCGCCACGATCTTGGGCGACACGCCGTACTGCACCAGCAGCGCCAGCAACATGCCGGCGATAACAAAACCGATAGCTGCTTGCGCCCATTGCTCAATCTTTTCAGCATGTTTTCGCTTTGAAAACACCAGCAGAAGAGCGCAACATGCTATGGAAATCCAGGTCTGCGCGGCGAACAGCTTGGCCGCCATAAAGCCCGCCAGAGCCGGCGTGGGCAGATGGGCAAACAGCATCGGCACGGCCACAAAGCCAATGGAGCACAGACTGCCCCACCATAAAGCGGCCAGGAAAACAGGCAAACGCTCGTACATAGTCACGAATCCTTGAACGCGGCGCAGCGCCCAGGCCAGAAACATCAAGCAAGGGCAGCCCCGCAGCGAAGATGTTGCCCCCTCCGCGAGGCAGAGAGCGGGAAGGCGCGCAGCGCCTCAGGGGGTGCTTACACGTACTTTACGCCAACGATTTCATAGCGACGCTCGCCGCCCGGTGCCTGCACCACGGCGGTGTCGCCCTCTTCCTTGCCGATCAGGGCACGGGCAATGGGGCTGGACACATTGATCAGGCCGTGCTTGAGATCGGCCTCGTCCTCGCCCACGATCTGGTAGGTCACGGGCGAGCCGCTGTCTTCATCTTCCAGGTCCACGGTCGCGCCGAACACCACGCGACCGCCGGCATCCAGCTCGGTCGGGTCGATGACCTGCGCGGCGGACAGCTTGCCCTCGACCTCGAGGATGCGGCCTTCGATGAAGCCCTGCTGCTCCTTCGCGGATTCATATTCGGCGTTTTCGCTCAGGTCACCCTGAGCACGGGCCTCTGCAATGGCTTGAATGACCGCGGGACGATCCACAGTCTTCAGGCGTTGCAGTTCCACTTTGAGCTTTTCTGCTCCGCGCTTGGTGATTGGGATGGTGGCCATGATCGAGTCTCCAAATTCAGCAAACGCCGCGCCAAGCGCGGCACCTCTCGCACAGTCCTGAGTGACAACGTCAAACAGGGGCCTGTGCCCCAAAAGCAAACCGCCGCACGTTGCCGCGCGGCGGTTCAAATACATTACCGCAGATTATGCCGTGTTTGCCGCGGCACAAGTGCGGTAAAAACCCGGCAGCCCTTGCGGGCTGCTTCGGGCGTCAGGCTTTTCAGGCCTTGGTCAGCATGGCATGCAGCTCTTGCACCGAGTGCACGTCCAGATTGCCGCGCATGGCCTTCATGCCTTCCACGGCCGCTTCCGCGCCGAAGATGGTGGTGAAGGTGGTCACACGTGCCAGCAGCGCGCTGGTACGGATCTGGCGCGAGTCGGCGATGGCGTTGCGACGCTCTTCCACGGTGTTGATGACCAGGGCAATTTCGCCGTTCTTGATCATGTCCACGATGTGAGGACGGCCTTCAGTCACCTTGTTGACCGCCTGCACTTCCAGGCCAGCCTCAGCAATCGCTGCAGCTGTACCGCGTGTAGCGCACAGGCTGTAGCCCATGGCAACCAGTTCCTTGGCCACGGCCACGGCACGGGTCTTGTCGTTGTTCTTCACCGACAGGAAGACCTTGCCTTCGGCGGGCAGGTGCACGCCGGCACCCATCTGGCTCTTCACAAAGGCTTCGCCAAAGGTCTTGCCCACGCCCATGACTTCACCGGTGGACTTCATCTCGGGGCCGAGAATGGTGTCCACACCAGGGAACTTCACGAACGGGAACACGGCTTCCTTGACGCTGAAGTAAGGCGGTGTGACTTCCTTGGTGATGCCCTGCTCGGCCAGCGTGTCGCCGGCCATGCAGCGTGCAGCCACCTTGGCCAGTTGCACGCCGGTGGCCTTGGAGACGAAGGGCACGGTGCGCGAGGCACGAGGGTTCACTTCCAGCACGTAGATCACGTCCTGACCGTCCGCTTCCTTGATGGCGAACTGCACATTCATCAGGCCCACCACATGCAGGCCTTCGGCCATGGCTGCGGTCTGGCGCTTGATCTCAGCGACGGTCTCGGCCTTCAGGTAGTAAGGAGGCAATGAGCAGGCGGAATCACCGGAGTGAACGCCGGCTTGCTCGATGTGCTCCATCACGCCGCCGATGTACACGGCACCGGTCTTGTCGCGCACGCAGTCCACGTCGCACTCGATGGCGTTGGACAGGAAGTGGTCCAGCAGCACGGGAGAGTCGTTGGAGACCTTCACGGCTTCGCGCATGTAGCGCTCAAGGTCACGCTGCTCGTGCACGATTTCCATGGCACGGCCGCCCAGCACATAGGAAGGACGCACCACCAGGGGGTAACCCAGGCCGGCAGCCTTTTCCAGGGCTTCGGCTTCGGTACGCGCAGTGGCGTTGGGAGGCTGGCGCAGACCCAGTTCGTTGAGCAGCTTCTGGAAGCGCTCGCGGTCCTCGGCGGCGTCGATCATGTCGGGCGTGGTGCCGATGATCTTCACGCCTTCGCGCTCCAGGCCCAGTGCCAGCTTCAGAGGCGTCTGGCCGCCGTACTGCACGATCACGCCTTCGGGCTGCTCCACGTCCACGATTTCCAGCACGTCTTCCAGCGTCAGAGGCTCGAAGTACAGGCGATCGGAAGTGTCGTAGTCGGTGGACACGGTCTCGGGGTTGCAGTTGACCATGATGGTTTCGTAACCATCTTCGCGCATGGCCATGGCGGCGTGCACGCAGCAATAGTCGAACTCGATGCCCTGGCCGATACGGTTCGGGCCACCGCCCAGCACCATGATCTTCTTCTTGTCCGTGGGAGCGGCTTCGCACTCTTCGTCATACGTGGAGTACATGTATGCGGTGTTGGAAGCGAACTCCGCCGCACAGGTGTCCACACGCTTGAACACGGGACGCACCTTCAGCGCCTTGCGCGCTTCGCGCACGGCCTTGTCGCTGGTGTGCAGCAGCTTGGCCAGGCGGCGGTCAGAGAAGCCCTTTTGCTTGAGGCTGCGCAGGGTCTGCGCATCCAGAGCCGCCAGAGCGCCTTCACCCTTTTCTTCGTACAGTTCGTCCAGCTCGAGTTCGATCTTGACGATCTCTTCGATCTGCACCAGGAACCACTTGTCGATCTTGGTGATGTTGTGCACTTCGTCCAGCGACCAGCCGGCAGCGAAAGCGTCACCCACATACCAGATGCGGTCGGGACCGGGCTCGCCCAGTTCCTTTTCCAGGATTTCGCGGTCCTGAGTCTTTTCGTTCATGCCGTCCACGCCCACTTCCAGACCGCGCAAGGCCTTCTGGAAGGATTCCTGGAAGGTACGGCCGATGGCCATCACTTCGCCCACGGACTTCATCTGCGTGGTCAGGCGGTTGTCGGCAGCAGGGAACTTCTCGAAGGCGAAACGCGGGATCTTGGTGACTACGTAGTCGATCGAGGGCTCGAACGAAGCGGGGGTCTTGCCACCGGTGATTTCGTTCTTGAGCTCATCCAGCGTGAAGCCCACGGCCAGCTTGGCCGCGATCTTGGCGATGGGGAAGCCCGTGGCCTTGGAAGCCAGTGCCGAGGAACGCGAGACGCGGGGGTTCATCTCGATGACGATCATGCGACCGTCCTTGGGATTCACCGAGAACTGCACGTTGGAGCCGCCCGTGTCCACACCGATCTCGCGCAGAACGGCCAGAGATGCATTACGCATGATCTGGTATTCCTTGTCGGTCAGTGTCTGGGCCGGCGCCACGGTGATGGAGTCACCGGTGTGCACACCCATGGGATCCAGGTTTTCGATGGAGCAGACGATGATGCAGTTGTCCGCGGTGTCGCGCACCACCTCCATCTCGTACTCTTTCCAGCCCAGCAGGGATTCTTCGATCAGCAGCTCGTTGGTGGGCGAAGCCTCCAGACCGCGCTTGCAGATGGTTTCGAATTCCTCGGGGTTGTAGGCAATGCCGCCGCCGGTGCCGCCCAGCGTGAAGCTGGGGCGGATGACGGTGGGGAAGCCCATCTGCTTTTGCACAGCCCAGGCTTCGTCCATGGAGTGGGCGATGCCGGAGCGCGCGGAGCCCAGACCGATCTTGGTCATGGCGTCCTTGAACTTCAGACGGTCTTCGGCCTTGTCGATGGCTTCGGGCTTGGCGCCGATCAGCTCGACCTTGTACTTGTCCAGCACGCCGTTCTTCCACAGGTCCAGCGCGCAGTTCAGCGCGGTCTGGCCGCCCATGGTTGGCAGGATGGCATCGGGGCGTTCCTTGGCGATGATCTTCTCGACCGTCTGCCAGGTGATGGGCTCGATGTAGGTGACGTCGGCGGTGGCCGGGTCGGTCATGATCGTGGCAGGGTTGCTGTTGATCAGGATGACCTTGTAACCCTCTTCACGCAGGGCCTTGCAGGCCTGCACGCCGGAGTAGTCGAACTCGCAGGCCTGACCGATCACGATGGGACCGGCGCCAATGATCAGAATGCTTTTTAGGTCGTTGCGCTTAGGCATTTTTGTGTTTCTCCATCAGCGCTGTGAAGCGGTCAAACAGATAGCCGATATCGTTGGGGCCGGGCGATGCTTCGGGGTGACCCTGGAAGCAGAAGGCAGGCACATCGGTGCGCTCCAGACCTTGCAGCGTGCCGTCAAACAGGCTGATGTGCGTGGCGCGGGCATTGGCGGGCAGCGACTCCAGCTCCACCGCAAAGCCGTGGTTCTGGCTGGTGATGCTGACGTGGCCGGTGTCCAGGTCCTTGACGGGGTGGTTGGCACCGTGATGGCTGTTCTGCATCTTGAAGGTCTTGGCACCGGAGGCCAGAGCCATGATCTGGTGGCCCAGGCAGATACCGAACACCGGCATCTTGGCTGCCATGATCTCTTGCACAGCGGCAATGGCGTAGTCGCAAGGCTCTGGGTCGCCAGGGCCGTTGGACAGGAACACGCCGTCGGGGTTCAGGGCCAACACATCCTTGGCTGGAGTCTGGGCGGGCACGACGGTCACGTCGCAGCCGCGCTCGGCCAGCATGCGCAGAATGTTCTTCTTCACGCCGAAGTCATAGGCCACAACCTTGAACTTGGGCGATTCGAGCTTGCCGTAGCCTTCGCCCAGCTTCCACTCGGTCTCGGTCCATGGGTAGGACTTGTCGGTGGACACGACCTTGGCCAGATCCAGACCCTTCATGCTGGGTGCGGCCTTGGCGGCGGCGATGGCCTCGTCGATCCTGGCCTGGGTGACTTCTTCACCAGCGGCCAGACCCACGATTGCGCCGTTCTGCGCGCCTTGGTCACGCAGCAGTCGCGTGAGCTTGCGGGTGTCGATGTTGGCGATGGCGACGGTCTTACCTTCGGTCAGGTACTCGGACAGCGTCTGGGTGCTTCGGAAGTTGCTGGCCAGCAGGGGCAGGTTCTTGATGATGAGACCTGCGGCATGGATCTTGTCAGCTTCGACGTCTTCAGGATTGACACCGTAGTTGCCAATGTGCGGATACGTGAGCGTCACGATCTGCTGGCAATAGCTGGGGTCGGTGAGGATTTCCTGGTAGCCGGTCAGCGAGGTGTTGAAAACGACTTCGCCAACAGTGGTGCCTTGCGCACCAATCGAGTTGCCAATAAAGACCGTGCCGTCTGCGAGCGCCAGAATGGCGGATGGGAAATTTCCCTTGAGAGACAAAAGCACTGGGTTCTCCGGTTTTTTAATTACGGTTACGCCCAACGAAGCCCCGGCGTGTGCGCTGGGACATTTGTGTCTGCAGGGAATGGCGAGGAAGCGTCGCTAGGCGTATGAAGGAATGCTTGGGAGGGTAGGGACAGTTCATTGCTGAACCATCCCCCCCTAAGAACCGGACTTGCGACTTTCACCGCATCCGGCTCAAGCACAACAAATTCAGCCCCGTTAAAAGCGCACCATTCTAACTCAGTACACCTAATCCGGGGTGAACCCTAAGCCTTTCTATGAGCCGGCTTTGCTACCTGCAAACCAAGAGCATGCAGTCGTCTGTGGCAAACCGGGTGCAGCAGCACCCGATTGGAGAGGTTGTCCGACCCGCCCATCACCTTGTAAACAATGTGGTGGTCGTGCCAGCGCTCCCCTTCCTCCAACGGCTCCGCACAAAGTACGCAACGCCCGTTTTGGCTGATATACAGCATAGAAGTTTCGTACTGGTACGCGATGTTTTTCAACATGCGCTTCGTCCTTAACTCCTCACCATATACCTCCCAAGCCGGGTCAAAAGGGTTGTACTCCCCCTTGATTTTTTCGTGTCTCACGATAGCTGTGTCAGCAAGCTTCAACAGTCTTGTCGCGAGCGGGCCATCTGCCGTTTTCACGGTTGCAGCAAACTCGTCTCTTTCCCTAATCCGTTGCCAGTAACGGCGTTCGCACCAAGATCGAGACTTATTCGGATGTCGCCGTCTCGTCCAGCGCACGAGGCGCCAGTAGATCAGGTTATCCATCCGACTGAAGGCTTCTTTCGCCACCACCGGTTGGTGGTACCTCGCCCATCCCCGAAGGATTGGGTTCAGTTTGGCAATGAGATCCTCCTGCTTCGTCGATAAGTGTGTTTTCACGATTTCACTGACCTTGCGATAGAACGCTTTCACGTTCTTCTTGCTCGGTTTGATGAGCAACTTCCCCTTGTACTTGCGGAAGTTCCACCCCAGGAAATCGAAACCCTCATCCATGTGCACGACCTTGGTCTTTTCCGGCGACAGTTGCAGACCTCGTTGTGCGAGGAATGCTTCTATCCACGGCCTGATCTCGTTTTCCAGCAACTCTCGCGAGATGCCGGTCACCACAAAATCGTCGGCGTACCGAATCACATGGACTTTGAGCCCCTTAGCTTTTGTCTTCCCGTATTTCGCAAGCAAATGCGACTTCAGGTCAGATTCAAGTCCGTTCAAACACATATTCGCCAGTGTTGGCGAGACGATGCCGCCTTGCGGCGTCCCTTCTTCGGTTGGCGATAGGCGTCCTCGGTGGACTACCCCGGCCTTCAACCATTTGCGCAGGATTGCCTTGTTCATGGGAACGTAGCGCACCAGCCACTCGTGGTTGATGTGGTCAAAACAACCTCGGATATCTGCCTCCAGCACCCAAGAAGACGCCGTCTTCTGTGCGGTGGTGACATATATCTGGCCCATTGCATCTGCCGTCGAGCGATTTCTCCTGAAGCCATAGCTATTCGGATCGCTCGTGGTTTCTGCCACAGGTTCCAGTCCAAGCAGGTGTAACGCCTGCATGGCCCGATCCAACATCGTCGGAATACCCAGAGGGCGCTCCTTCCCGTTGGCTTTAGGGATGTAGACCCGCCTCAAAAGCTTGGGCCTGTATCCCCGCTGCTGCTTTAACCGACCAATCGCCGCCCGTTTCAGGGCAGGAGAATCCCAAAGCTGGCGATCGACTCCCGCCGTTCGCTTGCCTTGGTTTTCGGTAACTCGTCGTACCGCAAGTGACCTTGCGGAAAACGAGTGGATCAAAGACCGTTGCAGGGCTTTCACTCTGCGCCAATCTTTTTCCAACGTAGCCTTCGCTATACGTTGCTGCGTCGTTCTCACAAACTGCTCAACCCGGTGCCAATCAATGGCGTGCCAGTCTTGCGGTTCGCGTGAGGACGCAGAATCACTTGAATCAATGATTTTTCTCATGCTTTCCTCTTTCAGGGTTGGCCCTTCGGAGGATGCATATCTCCCCGAAGGGGAACATGCATCCCTTCGGGGCTCTAAATGAACTTCAACAGTCGCAAGCGACGGTTGTACCAATTGGAAGTGGGCACGCTTTCACGTCAGGGCACCAGCCCCTATGCCGCGTATTACACGCAGCCGTTTGCTTTTTCCAATATCCCATACCCCCTCACCCATCAGGTCGCCTTGCGGCTTCCCTGCCAGCACACTTACGCATGCTGGCGGACAGTGGGGCTTACCACGTTCCCTGACCTACCGACAAAGATTGCTTTCGCTTCTTTGCCTGTCCGTTTAGGGCTCATCTCTCCCGGAGTTGATAAATAACGACGTGTGCTTAGGCTCTACAAGCACAGCCATCAACATACCTTTTGGTTATGGCCTATCAGCAGATTTGGCCATTCAATGGTTACCCGGGTTCAAGCGATGATTCACATTACATTGCCCATGCGGAACTAGCCTAGCCTCTCTACCAGCTTCTCTGCTGCCAGTATCTACTCCAGCTTTCACAAGCCGGAGCGCCGCTATGCGGGAGCACATTGTCAGAAGGGCTTCACACAGGGTCATTACTGCTCCTGCATGCCTTCCTAGGCTACTCGTGGTCGTACACGAGGTCACAGCAACCTTCACAGGCGTGCGACAAGGCAGATCAGAGTTGATTGCTCTGAAGTCTTGAATACGCACGTGCTAAAAGCATCCGTTGATGAACGAATGTCTACAGCACAACTCTGCTTGTGGCAGAGGTTGTGCAGAAAGCACGTACGCCACAAGCAGCAAGCTGCTTTTCATAAAGTCTCTTGTCGAGACTTGTTGTGTTTGTCGGGAATGGTCCCGACTCAATTCAAGTTAGGTTCGTTTGGCTATGCCGCGTGACCTGTTAAAAAATGCTGTTTGTTTTTGGAGGCCAGCTACCTCACTCAGAGCAACACTAACGTGTCGCACAAAGCCGCCCATTATAGGCTCTGTCCGCTTCACCCCTTTGAAGCGCCCCGGGATTACCCTCTACGGCGTAGCATGCTTACGCTGCTCGCATGCAGGCAGATCGCGGCCGCAGCAGCCACATTGAGTGACTCCTCACCTCCGGGCTGCGCAATGCTGATGCGGTGCCGCGCCATCTCCATCAGCGCATCGCCCACACCCTGCCCTTCATGACCCATGGCCCAGGCACAGGGCCATGGCAGATCTGCCTCATGGATCAATGTCCCCTGATGGGAGCTGGTCACTACCAGAGGCACTTGCAGGCCTTGCACCTCATCGACCGAGGCCGCCTCGACCAGATGCAGGCCGAAGTGAGCACCCATGCCGGCACGCAGCACCTTCTGACTCCACAGTGCGGCCGTGCCCTTGAGCGCCAGGATCTGGGTGAAGCCGAAGGCCGACGCGCTGCGCAGGATGCTGCCCACATTGCCGGCATCCTGGACGCGGTCCAGCACCACGGTGGCAACGCCCGGCTGCACCTGCACACCCGCATCCCAGTCCATCACATAGCCCATGCGGGCAGGAGATTCCAGAGCGCTGATCTCGTCGAACAAGGCATCTGCCAGCACCACGACCTTGCCGGCAGCCTGCACCCACTCCTCGGGCGCCTGAGGCCAGAAAGACTGCGCAAAAACGGCAAGCTTTGGTTTCAGACCCCGCACCAGGGCCGCACGGCAAAGATGATCGCCTTCAAGCCAGACCTGCCCCTGTTTGCGATAGGCCGTGCTGTCCTGGGACAGACGGCGCAGTTCTTTGACGAAAGCGTTGTCGCGCGAATGAATGTCCGTGACCTGGGGGCGTGCAGCCATGTCGACCTCTGAGAAAAAACAAAAACCCGGCATGCAAGCGCCTGGCCGGGCTTGAAACAAGAAGATAGAACGCCCGAGGCGGCCCTGCGCCGCACTCGGGAATGCAGACAATGTCGATCAGGCGCGCATCAGACGTAGAGCGATGCCTGCGACATCAGCAGGCTGGACGTCACACCCGACAGCCCGGTCTCGCACAGCACAGGCTGCGCCATGCCGCCTGCACACACCTGGCCGGCTTGCAGCACCTGGGCCACGGGCGCAAAGGAGCGCCTGTGCTCTGCCGTCGCACCATGGGCGCGCAAGGCCTGCAGATGCGCGGCCGTGCCATAGCCCTTGTGTCCGGCAAAGCCGTACTGCGGGTACTGGGCATCCAGGCGTTCGCACCAGCGGTCACGCGTGACCTTGGCCAGGATCGAAGCTGCGGAAATGGCCTGCACCAGCGAGTCCCCCTTGACGATGGCCTCGGCCTGCACATCGATCTGCGGCAGCTGGTTGCCGTCCACCAGCACCAGCACGGGCTTGAGACGCAGGCCCATCACCGCGCGACGCATGGCCAGCAGCGTGGCCTTGAGGATGTTGATCTCGTCGATCTCCTGCACCGAAGCCTGAGCTATGCAAAAGCACAGCGCCTTGGCACGGATCTCGTCGTAGAGCACCTCGCGGCGGTTGGCCGTGAGCTTCTTGGAGTCATTAAGCCCAGCAATGGGCTTCAGATCGTCCAGGATGACGGCGGCAGCCACCACCGGACCGGCCAGTGGGCCGCGCCCTGCCTCATCCACCCCGGCAACCAGCCCGGGCGGATGCCAAGGCAGGCAGCCTTGCTCAAGCAGCGGGGGTGGCAATGATTTTTTGGATCGCATGGGCAGCCAGTTCGGCGGTATCGCGGCGCAGTTCGTGATGTAGCGCGGTGAAGCGCTCAACCAGCGCTTCAATGGTGGCAGGAGAATCCTGGCTGGCTCTGAGCCAGCCCAGTGCGGCCTGGGCCAGCGCCTCGGGTGTTGCCGCATCCTGCAGCAGCTCGGGCACGACAAAATCGCCGCACAGAATATTGGGCAGGCCCACCCAGGGCTGCAGCTGTTTGCGCTTCATCAGGCGCCAGCTCCAGGGATGCATGCTGTAGCTGATGACCATGGGGCGCTTGTAGAGCGCCGCCTCCAGCGTGGCGGTGCCGCTGGCAATCAGCGTGCAGTCGCAGGCTGCCAGCACATCGTGGGACTGGCCCTTGACGATGAGGCATTTGCCCTGCATGCCGGCCTCGGCCGCAATGCGCTGCACCTCTTCGTACAGCGAAGGCACGGCCGGCACCACGATCCGGGTCTGAGGCAACGCCTTCTGGACTAGCGCCGCCGCCTTGAAAAAGCCTGAGGCAATGTAGCGCACCTCGGAGCGGCGGCTGCCGGGCAGCAAGGCCAGCACCAGCCCCTCTTCGGCCAGGCCCAGGCGCGCACGCGCGGCCGCTCTATCGGGGTGCAGCGGAATCACCTGCGCCAGCGGATGACCGACGTAGGTGGCTTCGATGCCATGCTGGGCCAGCAGTTCGGGCTCGAACGGGAAGATGCACAGCACATGGTCGGCCGCGCGACGGATTTTCTCCACGCGATCGGCACGCCAGGCCCAGATCGACGGACAGACAAAGTGCACGGTCTTGATGCCGGCTTCACGCAAGCCGGTTTCCAGCCCCAGGTTGAAGTCGGGGGCATCCACACCGACGAAGACCGAGGGTGGATGCGCAATCAGGCGCTGGCGCAGCTTTTTGCGAATACCGAGCAACTCGGCCACGCGCGCCAGCACTTCCCAGCTGTAACCATGCACGGCCAGGCGCTCTGACTGCCACCAGGCGTCAAAGCCGCGCTCCTGCATTCTGTCGCCGCCTATGCCCATGGAGCTCGCATCGGGCCAGCGCTGACGAAGACCGTCCAGCAACAGCGAAGCCAGCAGATCGCCCGAGGCCTCGCCTGCCACCATGGCAATGCTGGGCGCTATGGAATCTGGAGCAGCTTGCGCTTGCTTATTAGTCATTTCAGAGCTATTCACGTCTCAAACTCAGATAGGGACAGCGCGAGTCGCTATCAACGTGTAATGCCGTTGCTTGCCGATGCCAGAAAGGACTGCATGAAGTCCACGTCCTGCACGGCTTCAGGCGTTGCCGATTTGATCGCATCCATGGCCGCAATGGCATGTTCCAGCGTCAGACCCTGGCGGTACAGCAGCTTGTGCATTTCACGCACGGCGGCAATGCGCGCATCCGAGAAGCCACGACGCTTGAGACCGATCAGATTCACGCTGCGAGCGGCCAGCGGATTGCCATCCACCGTCATGAAGGGCGGCACATCCTTGTTCACATGGGCCTGAAAGCCCACCATGGCATGTGCACCTATGCGCATGCGCTGCAGCACACCGGTCAGGCCACCAATCGTCACCCAGTCGCCGACATGCACATGGCCTGCCAGCGTGGTGTTGTTCGCCAGTGTGGTCTGGTTGCCAATGATGCAGTCATGCGCGATATGCACATAGGCCATGATCCAGTTGTCATTGCCGATGGTCGTCTCGCCACGATCCTGCGTGGTCCCCGTATTGAAGGTACAGAACTCGCGCACCGTGTTGCGATCGCCGATCACCAGACGTGTGGGCTCGCCCGCGTACTTCTTGTCCTGGGGCTGCGCACCCAGCGATGCAAACTGGAAGATGTGGTTGCCTTCACCAATGGTGGTGTCGCCTTCGATCACGCAATGCGCCCCCACCTTGCTGCCGGCGCCAATGCGCACCCTGGGGCCGATGACCGCATACGGCCCCACCGACACCGAGGTGTCAAGCTGGGCCGCCGGGTCCACCAAGGCGGTGGGATGAATCAAGCTCACAGCCGCCATCAACGCTTATCCC
Organism: Comamonas sp. Z1; assembly: GCF_008121555.1. Classification (NCBI taxonomy): domain Bacteria; kingdom Pseudomonadati; phylum Pseudomonadota; class Betaproteobacteria; order Burkholderiales; family Comamonadaceae; genus Comamonas; species Comamonas sp. Z1. The sequence continues at coordinate 87,739 of NZ_VOQT01000009.1, read as the reverse complement.
ACGTGACGCATGGTGCACATCAGCTGAGCTTCAGCGGCCACTTCGCCATCCACGCTGGCGACGGCGTTGAACTTCCAGATGCCGCCACGCACGCGGTCGATGGTGATCTCCAGGGCCAGCTGGTCTCCCGGCACCACGGGGCGCTTGAAGCGAGCAGAGTCGATGCCCACGAAGTAGTAGATATTGTTTTCATCGGGCACCTGGCCCATGGCATCGAAGGCCAGCAGGCCGGCAGCCTGGGCCAGGGCTTCAAGAATCAGCACGCCGGGCATGACCGGACGACCGGGGAAATGCCCGGTGAAGAACGGCTCGTTGAAGGTGACGTTCTTGATCGCCTTGATGCGCGTGTTGCGCTCAAGCTCCAGCACCCGGTCCACCAGAAGAAAGGGATAGCGGTGAGGCAGTTGCTTGAGAATTTCTTGAATATCCATCATCAATTTCCGTTGTTGCTTTGCCGGCCCTCAGCCAGCGCTTGTTCAAGCTTCTTGACCCGCTCCCGGAGCGTGTACAACTGCCTGAAGGTTGCAGCGTTCTTTTCCCATTGCTCGTTCTCTTGCAACGGAAAGATGCCTGTATAAAAACCTGCCTTGGGCAAAGAGCGAGTGACCATGGAGGTCGGCGAAATCACCGTGCCATCCGCAATCGTCAAATGCCCCAGAATATTGGCAGCTCCACCAATCTGGCAGCGCTTGCCGATGCGCGCACTGCCGGCAATACCGGTATTGCCGGCAATCACCGTATGCGCACCAATGTGCACATTGTGGGCAATCTGCACCAGATTATCGATCTTGACGCCATCTTCAATGACTGTGTCATCAAGTGCCCCACGATCCACGCAGGTGTTGGCGCCGATTTCCACATCGTTGCCGATGCGCACGGCCCCCAGCTGCTCTATCTTTTCCCATTGGCCCGCCGAAGGCGCGAAGCCGAAGCCGTCGGCACCGATGACCACACCGGGATGCAGAATGCAACGCTCGCCCAGCACACAGCCCTGGCTGATGGTGACGCGCGATTTCAGCACCGTATCGGCACCGATGACCGCGCCGGCCTCCACCACACACTGCGGCCCCACATAAGCACTTTCATGCACCTGGGCCGTGGCATCCACCACTGCGCTGGCATGAATGCCGCGCGGCCTGCCGCCCTGCTGGTGCGCCTTCCACCACTGGGTGGCACGCGCGAAATAGGCATAAGGATCGGCCGTGACAATGCAGGCACCACGCTGCGCCGCTTCATCGCGCATCATCGGCGCCACAATGACACAGGCCGCCTGTGAGGCGGCCAGTTGCTGGCGATAGCGGGGATTGCTTAAAAAGCTCAGATCACCGTGGCCCGCAGAGTCCAGTGGAGCGATGCGCGAGATAGGCATCTCGCGCTCGCCACCTACCAGTTCTCCACCGAGCGCATCGAGAATCTGTCCCAATAGAACGCTCACAAAAGTATCCTTGGGATTACTTTGTGCCGTTCAGGGCCTTGATGACCTTGTCGGTGATATCAAACTTGGGATTGATATACACGGCCTCTTGCAGGATGACATCGTACTTTTCAGTCTCGGCCACTTGCTTGACAACCTTGTTCGCACGATCCAGCACGGTGGCCAGTTCTTCGTTCTTGCGAGCATTCAGGTCTTCCTGGAATTCACGGCGCTTGCGCTGGAATTCACGATCCTGATCCACCAGCTGACGCTGGCGCGAAGCACGCTGGCTCTCGGACATGGTGGTAGCTTCACGTTCGAACTTGTCCGAGGCGTTCTTCAAGGAGTTGCCCTGATCGACCAAATCCTTTTCACGCTTAGAAAACTCCTGCTCAAGCTTGGCTTGGGCAGCCTTGGCAGCGGATGCCTCACGGAAGATACGATCCGTGTTCACAAAACCGGCCTTGAATTCCTGTGCATGCGCAGAGACGGCCATGGCGCCAAGCAGCACAGCCAAAGAAAGATGGCTAGAGAGAGATTTCATTAGAAAGATGTTCCGATTTGGAATTGCAGTTTCTGGATTCTATCGCCGGTTTCCTTACGGATTGGCTGAGCATACGCCAAACGCAGAGGACCCAGCGGCGAAATCCAACTAATACCGATACCGGTGGAAGCACGCAAGGTTCCCAGATCCATGCTTTCACCTTCCGCCCACACATTACCCACGTCCACAAAGCCGAACAGACGCAGTGTTCTGTCATTACCGGCACCCGGGAATGGGACCATGAATTCGCCATTCAAGGTCAGCTTGCGCGTACCGCCCAAGGCCAGATTGGTGTTCACCGTGTCACGACGCCCCAGAGAGCCTTGCTCAAAGCCACGCACCGAGCCCAAACCACCCGAATAGAAATTCTTGAAAATGGGATAGGAATTACCGCCCAGGCCCTTGCCCCAGCCCAGCTCGCCGTTCAGGGCAATCGTGTACTTCTTGTTCAGCGGAATATATTGCTGAATCTGGTAGTTGGCCTTCGCATAGCGCATATCGCTCATGAACGAAGCTTCCAGATTCACACGCTGATAGCGACCGGCATTGGGTGCCAGTGCACTGTCGCGGTTATCACGAGACCATCCCAGCGTCAGAGGGATGCCGGTCTTGGAGCAACCAATGTTTTCGCCAGCCAGACCACCGCAATACTCGTTATAGACCGCCGGCATATAGGTGCCGGGCTTGATCTCGTTGCCTTCGACACCGGCACCGAAGAAGATGGTGTCCACTTCGCTGAAGGGCACGCCGAAACGCACGCTGGCACCCTTGGTGATGATCTTGTAGGCGCCATCGTCATAGTAGGGACGGATGGTGCGATAGTACAGGTCATAGGTGCGCGAAATACCCGTATCCGTGAAGTACGGATTCGTGGTCGACACCACCATGGTGCGGTTGTACTTGCTGGTGTTGATGTCCAGGCCCAGATAGTTGCCCGAGCCGAACACGTTTTCCTGCTTGATACCGAAGGACAGCGAGACCTTTTCTGCGCTGGAGAAACCGGCACCCAGTTGAATCGAGCCCGTGGGCTTTTCCACCACATTGATCATCAGATCGACCTGGTCGGGAGAGCCTGGCACTTCCTGGGTTTCGATTTCAACCTGGGTAAAGAAGCCCAGACGGTCGACACGGTCGCGCGACAGCTTGATCTTCTGGCCGTCATACCAGGATGCCTCGAACTGGCGGAACTCGCGGCGAATCACTTCGTCGCGGGTCTTGTTGTTGCCGCTGACGCTGATGCGACGGATATAGGCGCGGCGCGAAGGCTGAGCCTGCAGCACCAGGGACACACGGTTGTTGGCACGATCGATTTCGGGCACGGCTTCCACCTTGGCGAAAGCAAAACCGAAATTGCTGTAATAGTCGGTAAAAGCCTTGATGGTCTCGGAAACCTGGTCGGCGTTATAGGGCTCACCGGGCTTGATCTTGACCAGCGACTTGAACTCGTCGTCACGATCCAGGTAGTTGCCTTCGAGCTTCACGCCGGAGACCACATACTGATTGCCTTCGTGAATATTCACGGTCAGGCCGATGCTTTGCTTGTCCGGAGAGATGGCGACCTGTGTGGACTCCACACGGAACTCCAGATAGCCGCGCTGCAGATAGTAGGAGCGCAGCGACTCCAGGTCGGCATTGAGCTTGTTGCGGGCGTAGCGGTCAGACTTGGTGTACCAGCTCATCCAGTTGCCTGTGTCCTGGTCGAACAGGTCCTTGAGCGTCGATTCCTTGAAGGCCTTGTTGCCCACAATGTGGATTTCGTTGATCTTGGCCGGCTCACCTTCGGAGACGGTGAAGGTCAGGTTCACTCGGTTGCGCTCGATAGGCGTCACCGTGGTCACCACTTCAGCGCCATACAGACTGCGGTTGATGTACTGGCGCTTGAGCTCCTGCTCGGCGCGATCAGCCAGTGCCTTGTCGAAAGGGCGGCCATCGGCCAGGCCCACGTCACGCATGGCCTTGAGCAGAGTGTCCTTGTCGAACTCCTTGGTGCCGGCAAAGTTCACCTCGGCAATGGTGGGACGCTCTTCCACAACCACCACCAGCACATTGCCATTGGCTTCGAGGCGCACGTCCTTGAACAGACCCAGGGCAAACAACGAACGAATGGCAGCCGCGCCCTTCTCGTCGTTGTAGTCATCGCCCACACGCAAAGGCATGGAAGCGAACACCGTACCGGGCTCCACTCGCTGCAAACCCTCGACGCGGATATCTTGAACTTTGAAGGGCTCCAATGCCCATGCCGCTTGCGCAGCTAAAACCATAGCAGCCAGGGCCGTTGCAGAGCGCACGCCCAAGCGATTGAAATGTTTTTTCATGAGTGGAAATCGCCGCGAATGCGGCCTACCGTAGCGGTAAAAATTAGCCCCAGAGCCGGTTGATATCGTTGAAAAAGGCGACTGACATCATCAGCAATATGACTGCGACGCCTGCACGCTGCAGTCTTTCAGCCCAGACATCAGAGACACTGCGCCCCGTCAAACCTTCCCAAAGATAATACATCAGGTGCCCACCATCCAGAACGGGCAATGGTAGCAGGTTGAGAACGCCCAGGCTGATGCTGATCAGCGCGAGGAACGACAGGTATTGCACCAGCCCCATGCTGGCGGACTTGCCTGCATAGTCTGCGATCGTCAAAGGACCGCTGATATTCTTGAGCGAGGCCTGACCGATCAGCATGCGCCCCATCATGCGCAGCGTCATGGAGGACAGCTCCCAGGTCTTGTGCACACCGGCGCTCAAGCCATCCCAAAAGCCATGGCGCACCAGCACCATCTCGGGCTGGCTGCCAATAAAGGCGTTCACACGTGCAGTTGCTGCTTGTCCATCCTTGCCAGGTACTATTTCCGGCTGCACCCGCAGGTTCAGACGCCGGCCCGCACGCTCCACAGCCCAGGCCTGCGGCTCGACTCGACCGGATGCACCCGAGGCACGAATCGCGGCACGCGCCTGAGCACCATCCTGAGCTGCCTGGCCATCGATGCTGAGCAGCACATCGCCTTTTTGCAGACCCGCCTTTTCCGCCGGGCCACCTGCAACAACCTCTTCTATGACCGGACGACTCCAGGCACCCTGCAGCCCGACCTTGTCAAAGAAAGCTGCATCCGGTTCCTTTTGTTGCAAAGAAGCGAGATCGAGCGGCACGACACGCGCTGCGCCATGTTCTTGTGCCGCCACCTCCAACTGCAAGGTTTCACCTTCAATGGCAGCTGTCGTCACCAGCCAGCGCAAATCACCCAGGGCACGCACAGGCTGCCATTCCTTGCCACCCACAGAGGCACGCTGCACCCAGTCGCCGCTTTGAATACCGGCCTGATGCAGCAACGTGCCTTCCGGAGGAGCCGCAAGCCGGGCTGCAGGCTCGTTGGTGCCCACCCAGTTGACCACCGCCAGCAGCGCCACGGCCAGCAACAGATTGGCCGCAGGTCCCGCCGCAACAATCGCTGCACGTGAGCGCAGGGGCTGATTGTTGAAGGCCAGGTGTTTTTCCTCGGGTCTGACCTCGCCCTCGCGTTCGTCAAGCATGCGCACATAGCCGCCCAGAGGCAGCGCCGCGATCACATATTCGGTGCCCGACTTCTTGCCGACCCAGCGCAACAGCGGCTTGCCAAAGCCCACGGAGTAGCGCAGCACCTTGACGCCACAGGCCACGGCAACGCGATAGTGGCCCCACTCATGCACCGCAATCAGAACGCCGAGCGCCACGATGAAAGCCACAACCGTCAGCAACACCTGAAACTCCTTAATGCCAATCAATGCTTGGAGCGTGCAGCAGGCCGCAAGTTCAACCGCAAGCCCTCAAGCCACCAAACTCGGTGCCAGATCAGCGCGCCCACAGCCTGACTATGTCAGCCGCACGCTCGCGCGCTCGCTCATCGAGCGCCATCAACTCTTCCAGACTGCCCACGACACCGGGTTGCACGGATTCCAGCGTCTGCAGATTGACGGCATGAATGCGGTCAAACGACAGGCGACGCTCCAGAAATGCGGCGACAGCCACTTCGTTCGCTGCGTTGAGCACCGTGGTCGTACCCTCGGGCGCGCGCAGCGCCTGCCAGGACAGATGCAGGCCCGGAAAGCGATACGCATCCGCCTCCTCGAAGGTCAGCGCCGCCAGCTTGGCGAAATCCAGCACAGGTGCGCCGCTCTCGATGCGCTCTGGCCAGGCCAGACCGCAGGCAATCGGCACACGCATATCGGGCGTGCCCAGCTGAGCGAGCACGGACGCATCCTTGAACTGCACCATGGAATGCACGATCTGCTGCGGATGGATCACCACCTTGATCTTCTCGGGCGCCATATCGAACAGCCAGCGCGCCTCGATCACCTCCAGCGCCTTGTTCATCATGGTGGCCGAGTCCACCGAGATCTTGCGCCCCATGGAAAAATTGGGATGCGAGCAAGCCTGCTCGGGCGTGATTTCGGACAGTGTCGCCGGGTCGCGTTGGCGGAACGGTCCGCCCGATGCCGTCAACAGCAAGGAGTCAACGCGATCAGCCCAGGTGCTGCTGTCTTCGGGCAAGCACTGGAAGATGGCCGAGTGCTCGCTGTCGATGGGCAGCAAGGTGGCACCATGGCGCTTGACCGTATCCATGAACAGCGCGCCGCCCACCACCAGGGCCTCCTTGTTGGCCAGCAGCAGACGCTTGCCGGCCCTGGCGGCCGCCAAACAGGGTGCCAGTCCGGCCGCTCCGACAATCGCCCCCATGGCGGCATCCACATCAGGGTGCGACGCAATCACTTCAAGAGCATCCCGCTCCTGGAGAACCTGTGTCTGAAGCCCGTTTTGCTTGATTGCCTCAGACAGTTGACGAGCATGAGGCGCACTGGCCATCACAGCGAACTGCGGCTTGAACTGCGCGCATTGCCTGAGCATCAGATCCACCTGCGTGGCTGCGCTCAGCGCGAAGATTTCGTATTGTTCAGGGTGGCGCGCCACCACATCCAGGGTATTGGTTCCGATGGAACCGGTAGAACCCAGAACCGTGATTTTCTGCTTCATGGATGCACAAAGGATGAGAGCATCATCGCCAACGGCAGTGTGGGCAGGAGGGCATCAATGCGATCCAGGACACCACCATGGCCGGGCAGCAAGCCGCTGCTGTCCTTGACACCGACGCTGCGCTTGATGAGGGATTCGACCAGGTCGCCCACCACACTCATCGCAGCCATAAACACCGCAGCCAGCAGCAGGAACCAAAGTCCGCGCGACTGCAGCACCGAATAGAAACTGAGAACACCGGCGCCGTAGTGACGATCTGCCCAGCTCCAGACCAGAGCCAGCACAATCACCCCCAGCATGCCGCCCCAGACACCTTCCCAGCTCTTGCCGGGACTGATGGAAGGAGCCAGCTTGTTCCTGGTGAACTTCAGGCCGAAAGTGCGGCCTGCAAAATAGGCAAAGACATCAGCCACCCAGACCAGCACCAGCACCGACAGCAGGAAGTTGATGCCGATATTACGCGCCTGCACCACGGCCAGCCAGGCCAGCCACAATGCCAGCACGCCGCCGACCAGACGCACTGCTGCCGGAATATGCGGCCAGCCCGCCACGCCAGCGCGCAGCAGCAAAACGCCCCCCAGCACCCAGAGGGAACCTGCAATCAGCCACACCGTGGGCAGAGGCTGATCCACCCAGCCGGCCCACCAGGATCCTGCGCACAGCGCTGTACAAACAGCCCCCAGGCCCAGTGAGCCTACCTGTCCAAAACCATTGAGTCGCCCCCACTCCCAGGCACCAGCCGCCATGAACAACAGCATCAGTGCGGCAAAGGGCACGGTGCTGGCCGTATAAAACAGTGCCGGCAACAAAATAGCCAGCAAAATCAAGGCGGTAATGACGCGCTGCTTGAGCATGGCACCTCTTATGGTTAAGCCGTCAAGGTGACGGTGGATGATGGTTGAATCTGCTCGGAAGTCTGGCCGAAGCGGCGCTCACGACCGCCAAACACGGCAATGGCCTCGTCAAGAGCCGCCTCGTCGAAATCAGGCCACAGGGCATTGCTGAAAAAAAGCTCTGTATAAGCAGCCTGCCAGAGCAGGAAATTGCTGATGCGAGTTTCACCGCCAGTGCGGATCATGAGATCAGGATCCGGCACATGAGCCAAGGCCATGGCCCTGTCCAGATTCTCGGGAGTCAGCTCCAGCCCCTGGGCCACCAGCTTCTGTGCAGCCTGGGCTATATCCCAGCGGCCACCGTAGTTGAAGCAGACGTTGAGAACCAGACGTGTGTTGTGAGCGGTGATGCGCTCGGCCTCTGCCAAGCCCTCCCGAACCTTGTCGCTCAGCCCCTGGCGGTCGCCGACAAAGTACAGGCGCACGCCGTCGCGGCTGAGTTGAGCGACTTCCTTGGCCAGGGCATTGGCCAGCAGGCTCATGAGCCCCGAGACCTCTTCCTGAGGTCTGTTCCAGTTCTCGGAGGAAAACGCAAACACCGTGAGCACCTGCACACCACGCTCGACGCAGGCGCGAGCGCAGCGGCGCAGGGACTCCACTCCCTGCTTGTGACCGGCAAGACGTGGAAGCAGACGGCGCTTGGCCCACCGTCCGTTGCCGTCCATGATGACGGCGATATGGCGCGGAACCGCGCCGTTTTTCTTGGATGTCAAAAGTGCAAGTCCTTTGGAAAGACTCAGACCGCCATGATGTCCTGTTCCTTGGCCGCCACCAGCGTATCGACCTCGGCAATATGCTTGTCGGTGATCTTCTGGATTTCGGCTTCGGAGCGCTTCTGATCGTCTTCAGAGGCTTCCTTGTCCTTGACCAGCTTCTTCACGCCTTCATTGGCATCGCGACGCAGGTTGCGAACGGCAATCTTGGCGTTCTCGCCTTCGTTGCGCGCCAGCTTGGTCATTTCCTTGCGGCGCTCTTCGCTCATGGGAGGCATGGGCACGCGGATCAGGTCGCCCATGGAAGCGGGATTCAGACCCAGATCGCTCTCGCGAATGGCCTTTTCCACCTTGGCGGCCATGTTCTTTTCCCAGGGCTGCACGCTGATGGTGCGGGAATCCAGCAAAGACACATTGGCCACCTGGGACAGAGGCACCATGGAGCCGTAGTACTCGACATGGATGGCATCCAGCAGCGCGGGATTCGCCCGGCCGGTACGCACGCGAGCCAGGTTGTTCTTCAGAGCCTCGATGGACTGACCCATCTTGGTTTCGGTGTTCTTTTTGATTTCAGCGATCGTCATGTTCTTGTTCCTTTGCGGGCATGTGGCGGCAAAACGCTCAAGCGTACACCAGAGTGCCTTCGTCTTCACCCATGACCACGCGCTTGAGTGCGCCGGGCTTGACGATGGAGAACACGCGAATCGGCAGCTTCTGATCGCGGCACAGCGCGAAAGCGGTGGCATCCATGATGCCCAGATTGCGCGAGATGGCCTCATCGAAAGCCAGCTTGTCGTAACGCGTGGCCGAAGGATCCTTGACCGGGTCGGCCGTGTAGACGCCATCCACCTTGGTGGCCTTGAGCACGACTTCGGCGCCAATTTCAGCACCACGCAGCGCAGCGGCCGTGTCGGTGGTGAAGAAGGGATTACCCGTACCGGCAGCGAACACCACGACCTTACCCTCTTCCAGGTACTGCAGCGCCTTGGGACGCACATAGGGCTCGACCACCTGCTCGATACCGATAGCCGACATCACGCGCGCCGTCAGGCCCTGCTTGTCCATGGCATCTGCCAGAGCCAGGGCATTCATCACCGTGGCCAGCATGCCCATATAGTCGGCAGTCGCACGGTCCATGCCGACCGAGCCACCTGCCACGCCGCGGAAGATGTTGCCGCCGCCGATCACCACGGCAACCTGCACACCCACCTTGGTCACTTCCACGATCTCAGCCACCATGCGCTCGATGGTTGCACGGTTGATGCCGAACTGGTCATCTCCCATTAACGCCTCCCCCGACAGCTTGAGCAAGATGCGCTTGTGGGCTGGAATGGCGTTGGACATGGTGTTTCTCCGATGGAAGTTGAATGAGTATGAAAACGGGAGGGGAATAAATCAATCGCGGCTCTAGGCCGCGATTGTTGCTAAGGCTTAGGTTTAAGCACCAGCCTTGGCTGCTGCCACCTGGGCAGCCACTTCAGCGGCGAAGTCATCAGTCTTCTTCTCAATGCCTTCACCCACGACATACATCGTGAACGCCTTCACATTGGTGTTGGCAGCCTTGAGCATCTGAGCCACGGTTTGCTTGCCGTCAGCAGCCTTCACGAAGACCTGGTCGGCCAGGGACACTTCCTTCAGGTACTTCTGCACGGAGCCTTCCACCATCTTGGAGACGATGTCGGCGGGCTTGCCGGATTCGGCTGCCTTGCCTTCGGCCACAGCGCGTTCCTTGGCGATCAGGTCAGCAGGCACGTCAGCGGAAGTCAGAGCCACGGGCTTCATGGCGGCCACATGCATTGCCACGTCCTTGGCAGCAGCAGCGTCGCCGTCGAACTCGACCACCACGCCAATGCGGGTGCCGTGCACGTAGGCAGCCAGGCCAGCGCCGCTGAAAGCCTTGAAGCGACGGAAGGACATGTTTTCGCCGATCTTGCCGATCAGACCCTTGCGCACGTCTTCCAGAGTGGGGCCGTAGCCGTCTTGTTCGTAGGCCAGAGCGCCCAGAGCGTCCAGGTCAGCAGGGTTGTGCTCGGCGACCAGCTTGGCAGCGGCATTGGCCATGGCCAGGAAGCTGTCGTTCTTGGACACGAAGTCGGTTTCGCTGTTCACTTCGATCAGGCCGCCCTTGCCGCCGTCGATGAAAGCAGCCACAACGCCTTCAGCAGTCACACGGGAAGCGGCCTTGCCAGCCTTGGTACCCAGCTTGACGCGCAGCAGCTCTTCAGCCTTGGCCATATCGCCATCAGCTTCGGTCAGAGCCTTCTTGCATTCCATCATGGGGGCGTCGGTCTTGGCGCGCAGTTCGGCGACCATGCTTGCAGTAATTGCCATCGTATTTCTCCAGTATCAGTTCGATTCGTTACAGGATTCCGGCTAAAAAAACGGGGCTACCTAGAGCCCCGCTTTTTCTCGCGATGCGGTCGCGCAGCCGGACTTCGCTTAGGCGGCGGATTCTTCCACTTCCACGAACTCGTCGCCGTTCTCACCGGCAGCGGCCTTCACCACGTCGTTCAGACGAGCTTCACGGCCTTCCAGGATTGCGTCGGCAATGCCTTGGGCGTACAGCTGCACAGCCTTGGCGGAGTCGTCGTTACCAGGGATCACGTAGTCGATGCCATCGGGGTTGTGGTTGGTGTCAACCACGCCGATCAGAGGAATGCCCAGCTTCTTGGCTTCAGCGATAGCGATCTTGTGGAAGCCCACGTCGATCACGAAAATGGCGTCGGGCAGACCGTTCATGTCCTGAATGCCGCCGATGTCCTTTTCCAGCTTTTCCAGTTCGCGAACGAACATCAGCTGTTCCTTCTTGGACATGGATTCCAGACCGGCTTCTTGCTGAGCCTTCATGTCCTTCAGACGCTTGATGGAGGTCTTGACGGTCTTGAAGTTGGTCAGCATGCCGCCCAGCCAGCGCTGGTCAACGAAGGGCACGCCAGCGCGCTTGGCTTCTTCAGCCACCAGCTCACGGGCTTGACGCTTTGTACCCACCATCAGGATGGTGCCGCCGTTAGCAGTCAGCTGCTTGGCGAACTTCTGGGCTTCCTGGAACATCGGCAGGGACTTTTCCAGGTTGATGATGTGGATCTTGTTGCGGGCACCGAAGATGAACGGAGCCATCTTGGGATTCCAGAAACGAGTTTGGTGACCGAAGTGGACGCCGGCTTCCAGCATCTCGCGCATTGTTACTGCCATGTTAATTACCTCAAAGGTTGGGTCTAAAATCCGGCCCAACGATTGCAGCCGCCTTGAAAAAAGCGATCGCAACACCTTGAATAGGCCGGTTTGCTATTTGCCTTGCCGACTTAAAAGCAATTGCTGCAACACACAAAAACGCCATCGCATCAACCACTTTCAGAGCTTTTCAAGTCAATCCTCACGGACTAACCCTTAGCAAAGCCGCAAAATTTTAGCACACTGCCATGCAACTCGACCTCAGTCACGTCGCTCTTGAGATCCGCGAAGGCCGCCAAAGCGCTGCAAACCTCATGCAAATGAGCATTGCTGCCGCGCAAAGCCCCTTGTGCGCCAACGTTTTCAGCCAGACTTTTTTTGACGAGGCACGCTGGGCGGCTGCAGAAACGCCATCCACTACCCCCCTGGCCGGCTTGGCCATCTCGGTCAAGGACCTGTTCGACACGCAAGGCGCGCGCAGTGCCGCCAGCTCCCTGGTGCTGCAGGATGCGCCCCTCGCCCGCACAGACGCCACGGCCGTTGCCCGCCTGCGCGCGGCAGGCGCGGCCATCATCGGCCGCACCCATATGGTCGAGTTCGCTTTTTCCGGCGTTGGCGTGAACCCGCATTTCGGCACCCCCGCCGCGCTGGACGCGCGCCACCCCGCCAACCCTCAGCTGGCGCCCACGTGGCCGGCGCGTATTCCCGGCGGATCCTCGTCAGGCGCTGCTGTTTCCGTCGCCAGCGGCGCCGCCTGGGCGGCACTGGGCTCGGACACCGGCGGCTCCATCCGCATTCCCGCTGCACTCAATGGCCTGGTTGGCTTCAAAAGCACGGCCAGACTGGTACCCACCGAAGGAACAGTGCCTCTATCACCCACACTGGATACCGCCTGCGCCATCACCCGCAGCGTGCGCGATGCCGTGCTGCTGCACGAGATTCTGGCCGGGCGCAAAGTCGCCAGGGATGAACGCAGCCTGAGCCAGTGGTGCCTGGCAGTGCCGCGCCCCCTCTTCTTCGATCAGATCGAGCCCGCCGTTCGCAACGCCTTCGAACGCAGCATCGCCAAGCTGCAGGCCGGCGGCGCGCAGATCGAGTGGATTGACCTGCCCGAGCTGGAGGAGCTGGACGGCGTCAACACCATCGGCGGCTTCTCGCCCACCGAAAGCTATGCCTGGCACCGGCGCCATCTGCAGGATCCCGCCAAAGCCGCGCTCTACGATCCCCGGGTGCGCTCGCGCATAGAGCGCGGCGCGAGCATGAGCGCTGCCGACTATCTGGATCTGCTGGCCGCGCGCAAGCGCTGGATTGCCAAGATGGAGAGCGCCATTGCTGGCTATGACGCCCTGCTCTCGCCCACCACGCCGATCACGGCACCCACGATTGCATCCGTCGCTCCGGCCAACGGCTTCGATGCTGCAGCCGACCTCAGGCGTGACGAAGAATTTTTCCGCGTCAACGGCCTGCTGCTGCGCAATACCAGCGTGGTCAATATGCTGGACGGCTGCGCCCTGTCACTGCCGTGCCACAACCCGAACGAGCTCCCCATGGGCCTGATGATCTGGCATGCCGCCCTGCACGACGATGCCATCCTGAATATCAGCGCGGGCATCGAAGCCATACTCAATCGCGACTGACTTCCATTTTTGCAGCTATAACCGCTTATGGTTACTGGACCACAAGGCAAAAATCATCAAAACCCACAAATGCGCAGCCGGAGGCTATCCTCGGACCATGCTGCGCATTTCTCCCTCCGACACCCCGCCCGCCTCCATTTCCGCTGGTCAAGGCTGGCCGCTGTTCAGCACTGCCGCCACGCGTCAGATTGAGAAGGCTTGCGCCGAGCGCCTGCCGCCTCACAGGCTGATGGAACGCGCAGGCCTTGCCATCGCCAGGCTGACAACGGCAATAGCCCCGCACGCGCAACGCATCTGGATTGCCTGCGGCCCGGGCAACAACGGCGGCGACGGCTTTGAGGCGGCAGCTCAGCTCAGGGCCATGCTGCCCCATGCGCGAATCATGGTCAGCGAAGTGCGGGCGGCTGCCGAGCTTCCGTCCGATGCACAGATTTCCCGGAATAAAGCCTTGCAGGCTGGCGTGCAATGGCTCGATGACGCCCCCCCCGATCTGGAACCACAAGACCTGTGCGTCGATGCACTGCTGGGCATAGGACTGAGCTCGCGCACTTCCGGCAAGACCTCGGCTGCCGATCAGCGCCTGCTGCAGTTGCTGACCCAGGTTCAGCATTGCACCTGCAACGTACTCTGTGTAGACGTTGCCTCAGGCCTCGATGCCGATACCGGTCAATATCTGAGGGAATTCGCGCCTGGCCATATCGCCACCGACCAACGACGCCACACGCTTGCCTTGCTGACCCTGCAACCCGGCCTGTTCACCGGTCAGGGCCGCGATGCCTGCGGACAAATCTGGTGGGACGACCTGGGCTGCGGCATTGCCAGCGCTCCCGATGCACCCAACTCGCCCGCCCCAACCGCTGCAGCACAGCCCACGGCACATCTGATCAGCCCAGGCCTTGCCTCCTCAAGAGCACGCCCGCACGCCAGTCACAAAGGCAGCTTTGGCGATGTGGCCGTGCTCGGTGGCGAAGGCCTGGGCATGCGCGGCTTGTCGATGACGGGCGCTGCCTGGCTGGCGGCACTGGCGGCACTGCACGCAGGAGCCGGCCGCGTCATGCTGGCCTTGCTGGACGAGCAATCACCGCAAGGCATTGCGCCCTGGCCGGAAATCATGTTGCGCCGGCCCGCCGCGCAGGACTGGAGCCAGGCCACCGCGGTCTGCGGCTGCGGTGGCGGCGAAGCCGTACAGGCCTGGTTGCCTCACATACTGGCACAAGCTCCGCAACTGGTGCTGGATGCAGACGCACTCAACGCCGTTGCGGCCAGCCCGGCACTGGCACAACAGCTGAGCCAGCGCGCCGCACGCCAGCAGACCACGGTCTTGACCCCCCACCCGCTGGAGGCCGCGCGCCTGCTGCAGACCAGCACTGCTCAAATACAAGCCAACCGCCTTCAATCCTGCCTGCAGCTTGCCAGCAAATTTCAGTGCACGGTGCTGCTCAAGGGCTCGGGCACGGTCGTTGCCAATCCACAGCAGCAAGTCTGGATCAATGCCAGCGGCAATGCCCGCCTGGCCACGGGCGGCACGGGCGATGTGCTGGCCGGATTGATAGCGGCGCTATGGGCACAGGGTCAAAGTGCCGATATGGCAGCGACTCAGGCAGCCTTCCGCCATGGCCACATTGCAGATTGCTGGCCAGCAGATCTCCCATTCAGCGCCAGTGCACTGGCTCTGCGTCTGGGCAATCAATAAACTGCAAAAAACAAAGGCCTTGCCATTATCGGGCAAGGCCTTTCAGCTCTTGATAGGAGAGCAATCAGCGCTCGGTCTTGCGCTTGCTGGTTTTGCTTGCCGGTGCAGCCTTGGTACCCGCCGCAGGCTTGGCAGCAGCCTTTACGGCTTTGGGAGCCGACTTCGCCACAGACTTCGTTGAGACCTTGGTTGCGGGCTTTGCGACCGACCTTGATTCAGGCTTGACCGCAGCCTTGACAACAGAGACGGCCGGAGCATCAGGCGCAAGCAGAGCTGCAACCTTTTTCCTGCCTGCCGCCTTGCGAGGCTTGGCTTGTTGCACCTCGATGACGGACTCCATCACAGGCTCAGGCTTGGGCGCGGCTTGCTCTTGTGCGTACTCTGCTTCCAGTGCGGCCAGATTCACGCTTTTCAGCATGGCTTTCTTGGCTGCCTTTCGCCCCTGCTTGGCGCGATCGGGCTCAGGTGCAGAAGCAGGGCCCGTAGCAGCATTGCGCTGCGCGCGATTGGCCTTGGCATCGCGACGACTCCACTTGTCGGCATAGCCGCCCGCACTGCGCTCGTCACGCGACTCGCGACGGCCACGCCCCTCATCCTTGGCTTGGCCACGACCGCTGCGTGGTGTTTGTACCAAGCCGTCCTCGCCATCGCGAACCAGGCGGAAGTCGATGCGACGTCCGTCCAGATCCACGCGACTGACCTGCACCCGCACTCGTGCGCCGATGCCATAGCGAACACCCGAGCGCTCGCCACGCAGCTCCTGCCGGGCTTCGTCGAAGCGGAAGTAGTCGCCGCCCAGCTCGGTGATATGCACCAGCCCTTCCACATACATGGCATCCAGCGTCACAAAGACTCCGAAGGTCGTGACCGAGGAAACCGTGCCCGCGAACTCCTCACCCAGATGCTCGCGCATGTATTTGCATTTGAGCCAGGCCTCCACATCGCGGCTGGCCTCGTCGGCACGGCGCTCGTTGGCACTGCAGTGCAGGCCGGCAGCCTCCCAGGCCTGGAATTCCTTGGCCGCCGAGCGCTTGCGCGGCTTTTGCCCCGGCTCGACCACACGCGAAGAGAGGCGCTTGGCCATCTTGGCTTCGGCTTCACCCGGCGTGGGCAGGCTGGGCAGCTTGTAGTGTGTGCCGTTCAGCTCAGCCTTGATCACGCGGTGCACCAGCAAGTCTGGATAACGACGAATCGGGCTG
This sequence comes from Comamonas sp. Z1, assembly GCF_008121555.1. Taxonomy (NCBI): domain Bacteria; kingdom Pseudomonadati; phylum Pseudomonadota; class Betaproteobacteria; order Burkholderiales; family Comamonadaceae; genus Comamonas; species Comamonas sp. Z1. The sequence goes on along the minus strand of NZ_VOQT01000009.1, from coordinate 71,476 downwards.
GTGAAGTGGGTATAGGCCTCAAAGGCCAGACCGAAGTGCCCCGAGCCTTCCGGCGTATAGAAAGCCTGCATCATGGAGCGCAACAGCATGGTGTGAATCTGCTGCGAGTCAGGACGGTCCTTGGTGGCATTGGCAATCTGCTGAAACTCCTTGGTCGAAGGGTTTTCGCTGATGCTCATGCTCACACCCATGGCCTTGAGGTAATTGCGCAGAATTTCCTGCTTTTCCAGCGAAGGCTTGTCGTGCACGCGGAACAGGCCAAGCTGCCCGCTTTGGTCGATGAAATCTGCGCTGCAGACATTCGCCGCCAGCATGGCTTCTTCAATCAACTTGTGCGCATCATTGCGAGTGCGCGGCACGATTTTTTCGATGCGTCCGTTGTCGTCGCAGACGATTTGCGTCTCGGTCGTCTCAAAGTCCACGGCACCGCGCGCCTCACGAGCCTTGAGCAGGGACTGGAAGACGCCATACAGATTCAGCAAATCCTGCACGCGCTCCTTGCGCTTGGCTGCTTCAGGACCGCGCGTATTGGCCAGGATTGCAGCCACCTCGGTATAGGTGAAGCGCGCATGGCTATGCATTACCGCTGGGTAGAACTGATAGGCGTGAATCTCACCTTGCGCCGTGATCAGCATGTCGCAGACCATGCACAGCCGATCGACGTCGGGGTTCAAGGAGCACAGCCCGTTGCTGAGCTTTTCCGGCAGCATGGGAATCACTCGGCGCGGGAAGTACACGCTGGTGGCGCGGTCGTAAGCATCCACATCAATGGCGCTGCCTGTGGTCACATAGTGACTCACGTCGGCAATCGCAACAAGCAGGCGCCAGCCCTTGCTGCGCCCCACCTTGGCGGGCTCGCAATACACGGCATCGTCAAAGTCGCGCGCATCTTCGCCGTCAATGGTGACCAGAGGAATATCGGTCAGATCAATGCGGTGCTTGTAGTCTGCGGGTCGGACTTTTTCGGGCAGCGCCTTGGCTTGCTCGAGACAGGCGTCGGAGAAGATATGCGGCACGCCATACTTGCGCACCGCAATCTCGATTTCCATGCCTGGGTCATCCACCTCACCCAGCACTTCGGTGATGCGGCCCACAGGCTGGCCGAACAGCGCCGGCGCCTCGGTCAATTCGACCACCACCACCTGCCCCGGCTTGGCCGCACCTGTGGCGTTGGAAGGAATCAGAACATCCTGGCCGTAGCGCTTGTCTTCAGGGGCCACAAGCCACACACCGCTTTCTTGCAGAAAGCGACCAATGATGGGCTGGTCTGGACGCTCCACGATTTCCACCACACGGCCTTCGGGGCGACCGCGATGGTCATGACGGGCGATACGCACCTGGACCTTGTCCTTGTGCAGCACCGCTCGCATTTCATTGGGGGGAAGGTAGATGTCACGCTCACCATCGTCACGGACGACAAAGCCGTGTCCGTCGCGGTGGCCCTGCACAGTGCCCAAAATTTCTTCGTTCATATCGGCAACTTTTGCGCGAGGGTTCATTTTCTTGATATACAATCTATGTCTTTCCTGAGATGCCCAGGTGGCGGAATTGGTAGACGCACTAGTTTCAGGTACTAGCGGGTAACTCCGTGGAGGTTCGAGTCCTCTCCTGGGCACCAAGTTTAACGACAACCTGCAAGGGTTGAAACAAACTTGGGAAACATTCCTCAAGGGAATGTTCGCAAGCCAGACGGCATCTTAGAAAATTTGAAGATTCGGATTGAATGCAGAAAAAATGCATTACAATACGAAGATTCCCTGAAAGCCCAGGTGGCGGAATTGGTAGACGCACTAGTTTCAGGTACTAGCGGGTAACTCCGTGGAGGTTCGAGTCCTCTCCTGGGCACCAAACACGACAAGCCGTTGCATGCAAATGCAGCGGCTTTTTCGTTTTACCGCCCTTCAGCCGCCGCGCAAAGTTTTCTGAAAAATCCGCGCAAACCAACATGAGCAGTACTCAAGCCGCTATATAATTCATTCACTCTGAAATGCCCAGGTGGCGGAATTGGTAGACGCACTAGTTTCAGGTACTAGCGGGTAACTCCGTGGAGGTTCGAGTCCTCTCCTGGGCACCAAATACGACAAGCCGTTGCATGCAAATGCAGCGGCTTTTTCGTTTTGGCAGCCATCTCGGCTGCCACACAAAGTTTTCTGAAAAATCCGCGCAAACCGGCATGAGCAGTACTCAAGCCGCTATATAATTCACTCACTCTGAAATGCCCAGGTGGCGGAATTGGTAGACGCACTAGTTTCAGGTACTAGCGGGTAACTCCGTGGAGGTTCGAGTCCTCTCCTGGGCACCAAATACGACAAGCCGTTGCATGCAAATGCAGCGGCTTTTTCGTTTTCAGGTGGCGGAATTGGTAGACGCACTAGTTTCAGGTACTAGCGGGTAACTCCGTGGAGGTTCGAGTCCTCTCCTGGGCACCAAATACGACAAGCCGTTGCATGCAAATGCAGCGGCTTTTTCGTTTTTGCACCGCGCCTTTGAACCACGTACACCAGGAGCGAGACACTGGCGCAAGCTGGCCCCTCGTCTGCCCCCCCCAATCCTGCGGGTCGAGGAAAATAGCTCAAGCCCTAGAACACTCTGCCGGCAACTTGCACAAAAAAGTGCCTCAACTCGCCTGGCGGCTACTTTGAACGCTATATAATTCGATCCACTCTGAAAGCCCAGGTGGCGGAATTGGTAGACGCACTAGTTTCAGGTACTAGCGGGTAACTCCGTGGAGGTTCGAGTCCTCTCCTGGGCACCAAACACGACAAGCCGTTGCATGCAAATGCAGCGGCTTTTTCGTTGGCGCCCCCGACTCCCTCTGACAGTACGCAGCACATACGAAAAAAGGGAGCCCAACGGCTCCCTTTTTCTTGAGCAACGCCTCCCATCGGGGCGATATGTCGCTTACTTGCGCAGCAATTGCTTGAGTGCGGTCTGCAGGCGACGGGCAGATGCCTCATCGCTGGCACTGCCCAGCACAGTGGCCACGTCCTGACCCCAGGTCTGCTGGGGCGAAGGATCGTTGCGGCGGGTCAGCATCTGCAGCTGCAACGCACGGCGTGCCGCCAGTTGATCGGCAGGAGTGTGCACATCGGCAGCCATTTCCAGGCGCAGCAGGGCCTCTGCAGCATTGCCCTTGGGCGCAGCAGCCACAGCACCGGACCAGGAAGAGCGCACAGGCGCCGTCACCTTGCTGCCCAGTTGCTGAGCCGATGGCAGCTGCGCAGCATCACGAGCCTGCCAGGCACCGAGTAGTTGAGTCAGCGCCTCGCCGTGCGCCTGGGCTGCCAGCTTGCGCAGAGCCTCCTGGGCATGCTCCACGGCATCACGCTGGGCACGGAAGGCTGGATCGGCCAGACGCGGTCCGCGCTCCTCGCGCGTGAACTCGCGACGGCCACGGCCGGCATCGCGGCTGTCGCGACCATCACGACCACCGCGCTCGCCACGCGCTGCATCGCGGCCACGGCCGCCATCCTTGCGATCGCCAGGACGACCACCTGCAGCAGTTGCCGCTTCCTTCCTCATTCCAGGGCGGTCATCGCCACGCACGGCCACCACGGGGCGTGCCGGCTTGGCCACTGCAGCGGCTTCGCTCGCTTGCGCCTCAACAGCTTCAGACGCTTGCTCTGTCTGGCCCTGGGGCTGGTTTTCATCAGCCTTGGCGGGCTGAGCCTTGATGGCTGCTTCGAGCTCGGCCAGCGCTGCATGGATCTTTTGCGCATCGCCGCTGGCATTGGCCGCCTCGACCGCCTTGGACGCATCCAGCACGCGGCGATCATGCTCGGACAACTCAACCGCCACCTGGCTGCGACCACCACGCTCCACGCTCTTGCGATTGAAGGCATCGTCCAGCGGCTTGCGGAATGCATCCCAGAGCTTTTGCTCGTGCTTGCGATCCAGCGGCACCACCTGGGCTTCGGCCTGCCAGCGCTGCTGCAGCGCCTTCACGGCGTCGATGCGCAGGCTGGGGGCTGCCCCCAAGGCCGTGGCTTCGTCGATCATGGCATGGCGACGCTCCAAGCTGGCCTTTTGTGCAGCCTGCAGGGGCGCTTCGGCAGCAGCCATGGCCTGCTTGAACAGGGGCTGCAGTTCGGCAAACAGCTTTTCGCCGATATGGCCGCTTTCACGCCAGCGCTCGCCGAACTGGCGCAGCGCGCGCAACATGTTCTTCCAGTCCTGGCTGGCCGCATTGCTTGCAGCCCAGGCCTTGATTTCTTCGATCAGCGCCAGACGTTGGGCCTTGGCCTGCGTGCTGTCCTGACGAATCTTGTCGTGCCAGGACTCGACCACCTTGTAGGCTGCGTTGCAGGCCTCGTCAAACTTCTTCCACAGCGCATGATTGGCCATGGCACCTTGGTCGGCCTGCTTCCATTGTTCGCGCAGGCTGCGCAGGGTTTCCTGGATCTTGCGACCACCCAGTGCCTGGCCTTCGGGACGGTTGAGCAAGGCTTCGGCCTTGGCCACCAGGTCTTCGCGCAGTTTCTCGGCCAGTTGACGCTGCCAACCCTCGGCCTCACCGGCGGCCAACAGGGCTTCATGCACTTCGCCCACCAGCGCTTCGTCCACAAAGCGTCCATGGGCCTTGATGGCTGCGCGCATGGCTTGCACGGCTTCGGAGCCGGCCTGGCTGTTGCCAGCTGCAGTTTCTGCCTTCAGCGCCTGCAGAGCCTGACCCAGGCCAGCCTTGGCTGCTTCCACCTGCTCGGGCGTGGGCTTGCCACGGCCAGCGGCGGCTGCGCGCGGTGCGGCGGGCTTGGCCACTTCCACAGCAGCGGCTTCGGGAGGCAGACCACGGGCCACGCGGATTTCGTCGGCCCAGACGGGGACCGTGGGCAACGGCGCTGCCTCGTCGGCGGCAGCAGCCTCGGTCTGTGCCAGTGCAGACTGGAAAGCATCCCAAACCAGCGCCAGTTGTGCAGAGGCTGCTTCCAGCTGAGGCGGGAAACGGCCGTCCACGCTGCCCCAGCTGGCGTCACCGGTCAGCTCCTTGGCCTGCTCCTGCCAACGCGCAACATCGACTCCCAGGGCTTCCAGCACCGCCTTGGCATCCTTCCAGGACTTGGTGGACAGCACTTCGATGCGCTGCGCCAGCAGCAGCGCCACTTCGCGCTGCACCTGGGTGCGATGCTGCAGGTCCTCCACCGCCTTCACGCGCTCGCCCAATCGGGCCTTGAACTGCGACAGAGGCTCGCGCGACAGCGCGGCACCGGCCTTGGCGGCATCACGCTGCCAGGCAGCCGCAGCCGCCGCATCGAAGGGCTCTGCTGCCAGCAGTGCCTGAGCCTTCTCGGCCCATTCCACGGAGATTTTTTCCTGATTCGCGGTGCGACGGATCTCGTCAAGGCGTTCGCGCACGGCACGGGCAGCACTCTTGTCGCCCTTGCTCAGTTCCTTGTGAACGTCCTGGAGTTGCTCGACCGTGGGCTGAGTCGCCAACCAGTCGCGAATGCGCGCGGCGCGATCACCCGACGTCTCGGCGGAGAAAGCACCACCCGTCAATGCATCCAGCGGATGTTGCTCAGTATTCTTGGCAGAGGCCGGGTTCACTTCAGATGCATCAGACATGGTGCTGCTAGGAGAAATAGATGTCATGTAAGGGTCAGAAAATGCTTGGCAGCCAGCGCAGTCAACGCTGCAACTGGCCAGTGCCAGCCCACATGAGGGCAGACTTTCCAAGCGCAAGCCCAGGCACATGAGCACCTGGGCAAACCGGTATTTTCGCCTTTATTTAAAGGCAAGCCAAAAAATGCGAAATCGCAAGGTGTTTCGCAGCACTTTCATCACTGCGCAGACAGGCTCAACTGGGCACGTGGCGTCCAGTCCTTGTCCTGCACATCCAGCTTGGGAGCGCCCAGGAACAGGCGTTCCAGCGGCAGCTGTTGCGTGGCCAGATAGTCCCTCACAGCCACACCGCGCGCCAGCGCCAGCTCGCGCATGGCATCGTCAGGCACCTTGATGCTGGCCACCAGCAGCGCCGTCATCTGGTCTGCAGGCAGATCCTTGGCCATTCCGACCATGTTGCGGGGCTTTTTGATGTCGGCACGACCGTAAACGGCCTTGAGCAGAGCCGGACGCTCGGCATCGCTGAACTCCATCACCTCGTCGCCACTCTTGCCTTCGCGAATCACGTTGCGGCGCTTTTGGGCCAGCAGCAGACGATCCAACTCTTCAGTCTTCCAGGCCTCCTTGTCTTCGGCCTCACGCGACTCCCCCACCACCGTCATCTTGAGTGCGGGGCGGTCGTTGAGTGCCTTGACGATCTTGGTCAGTTGCTCCCTGGCCTTGCCGTCGAGCTTGGCGCTGCCCGGCGCAAAGTTGACTGCGCCCGACTCGTCGCCACCCGAGAACGCTCCCGACAACAGCGCAAACGGCGCGGTCACGGCCTTCATGATGATGTTGCCGATCACCTTGAAGATGATGGGCGCCAGACGGAACTGCGGGTCGTTGAGCGAGCCGCTCAGAGGCACATCGAGATCGATCACGCCGTTGCGGTCGGACAGCAGGGCCACCGCCAGCTTGACGGGCAGCGATGCGGGCGCGCCCTCCACCTTGTCGCCAAAGGTCAATTGGCGCAGCACCAGCTTGTTCGATGCCGTGAGCTGCCCATCAGGCTGCACCTTGTAGTTCACATCCATATAGAGCTTGCCGCGCTCTATGCCATAGCCCGCGTACTTGATGGAATATGGCGACAGCGGCGACAGCTCCAGGTCATTCATCTGGGCACGCACATCCAGTGCCAGAGGCTTGGCCAGCGGGTTGACCTTGCCGCTGATATCGAGCTTCGCCGTACCCTGGGCCTTGCCCTTGATTTCAAGATCGGCCATTTGCGGCTCGACCTGGCCTGCAGGAGCCTGCGAAGAGAAGGCGCTCAGACGGCCGTTCAGCTCACTCAGATCGGCCGAGTAGTTGGGCTGAATGAAATAGTCGGAAAACTGCACCTTGCCGCCCGTCAGCACAATGGGCCCGACCTTGATGATGGGCGCGGGGCCGACATCTTCGGGCTTTGCGGGCTCAGCCACGGGTCTGCTGAGCTCGGGCTTCTCGCCAGCAGCCGCCTGGGCGTTCGCCTCTTCGTTCTGTGCGACGGACTGCTCGGACCTTTCGGTCTTCACGATGTCCTGCAGATTGATGCGGCCGTTGCGCTGCACGATGACGCGCGCAAAAAAGTCGCTCAGCGCGGTTTCGCGCACGCTCACCCGCAGCGGCTGAGCCGGTTGCATATTCAGGTCCAGGCCGCGCACCACCAGTGTTTTCCAGGCCAGCAAATCATCGCCAAGACCCAGGCCTGTGCGCGCAGCCAGTGCCTTGGCACGGTCTGCCGTGGAGTCATTGAGCACCGCTGTCAGCGCACCCTTGGCAGTACTGGGCTTGCCCACTTCCTCCTGCACAGGAGCCGCAAGCGTGGAGCGCACGCGCAGGTCGTTGAGCTCCACATCACCCGACACAGACAGCTGCGGCCCCTTGGCATGGGCCAGATAGTTAAGCTTGCCCCGGAAGTTGCCGTCGGCACGCACCAGATCCACATTGAGCTTGTGACCGAAATACGGCTCCAGCGCATGCAAGGGCACGGCACGGGCCTGCAACTGCCCCTGAGCCGAAACAGGGGTCAGACCCAGCTGCCCCTTGAACTGAATATGACCAGCCTGCACACGGCGACTGGCAGCTAGCTGAGCCGAGACCTCCAGCGGAGTCGGCGCTGCCTTGGCCGCCAGAGGCTCGAAAGCACCCATGCGTATGCGCAAGGCGCTCACATCCAGCTGCACGGGCCGTGCATTCCCGCCTTGCACAGGTGCTGCATCGCGAAACTGCAGCGCACCGCCATCCACGGCAATCGCTGCCAGCTTGACCGACCAGGGCTTGCCCGGCTCCGCCTTGCTGCCCTGCGTTGCCGGCTTGGCTGCAGGCGCTGCCACGGGCAACCAACGCTCGTACATCCAGTGCCCTTGTGCGTCACGCAGAGCCGCGAGCTGCGGCTTCTGCACGGCAATGGCCTCCACCTGCACCTGCCGGGCAGCAAGATCGACCTGAACGCCGCTGACCTTGATCTGTTCGATATTGACAGGGGCCTGCTTGTCCTGCAGCTGCAGCTTGTCGGCAGTCAGCTCGGCCACCTCTGCCACGACTCCGCCCTCACCCCAGGAAATCCGGGCATCGGTATTGAGCATGGCGCTGAGCTGCGGCTTGAAATGCGCTTGCATATAGGGCTGCACCCATTGCAGCGGCATCTGCTCGAGCTTGAGATTGAGATTGCCCGCCTTGTCCGTGGCTTCTCCATCCAAAGCCAGCCTGGCTGCCCCCTCCACCCGGGCCTGCTCAGCCGCTTGCAAACCTGCAGTGGCCGTCAGTTGCAAAGGCGCATTCATGGGCCAGGCCAGATTCTTGGCCTGCAGCACCAAAGGAGCCAGGGTCAGCGCCGCAGGCGCCGCGCCTGTTGCGGCATCCTGCCAATGCACGATGCCGCCTTCAATATCGAACTGCTGCACGCCGACGACCAGGGGCTTGCCAGGCTTTTCGGCCTTCGCATCTGCCTGGGCCGGAGTGCTGGCCTCGGCGGAGGCGGGCTCAGGCACGGCCTTCTCGAGCGGCGCTGCGGGGGCACCGGCCGGCGCATTCAAACCCAACCAGTTGATCACGCCCTGCGCATTGCGGCTGGCATGAACCTCGGGCTTGACCCAGCGCACCGATTCGAGCGCAACCTGGTTCTGCAGAGGCTGAACATTCTTGAGCTGCACCTCCAGCGTATCAAAGTTCAGCAGCGGCGCGCTCTGGCGGTCCTGCACCGCGACATTGCTCAAGGCCAGCTTGCCGCTGATGCTGACCACAGGCTGATCTTTTTGCTCGAAGCTGATCTGCAGATCCGTGTCCAGCACGCCAGACAGAGGCTGCACGGGAACGCTGGCAGGCACATAGCCCAGATAAGGGGCCAGATCGATGTGCTCCCATTTGAGTTGCATCGCCGTCTGGCGGGTGTCGGTGAACGGCGTGCTCTCGCCCGATGTGTCGAACTTGCTGCCGTTGAGATCGAAAGCCAGATGCGGCAGCACCTTGATCTCGCGCTTGGAGGCCAGATTGCTGATGAAAGGAATGCTCAGTTGCAAGTCCTTGAGCTCGTGCTTGCGCTGCACAAACTCGTCATTGAGCTCGATACGGCCGTCGCGCACTGCAATGTTGTAGAGCGCAAAGCTCAGGGGCTTGGACGGCTCTTCGTCCTCAGGCTCGGAGAGCCTGGCAATCACATCGTCGATATCGAGCTTGCCCAGTGAATGCTGGGTCAGTCGCACCACCGGCGCATCGACCTCGATCGCATCCAGCACAGGAGCGAGCCTGAACAAGGACTGCGCGCTGGCATTGATGAAGATGCGCTTGATCTGCAGCTGTGGCTCGGCGGCAGACTTCAGATCTTTCTGAGCCGCCGAGCCCTCTGGATGCGCAGTTTCAGCTACTTTTTTTATAGCCTTATCGATCACCAGTTCGTGCAAGGTGATGGACATGGCCCAGGGCGCAAACTCGATCTTGCCCACATGGACGCCGCGCCCCAGCTTCTCGGCGGCCCGTTTTTCCAGCTGGCTTTTGGCCACCCAGGGCACTACCGCCCACAGCAACAGCCATAACAGCAAAAGAGCAAGAACAGACCAGATCAGCCGACGAAGCCAGCGATTCGATGTGAGCAAGGACATGGGCAATTGTTATTGATGCAGAGATTGAAAGCCTTCCAAGACTCTCAGGGGCGGGACCCGCCGCGCGCCCGGAACACCACTGTACCTTGAGCGCACCTGGTGTATCTAGATTGCGCTCTATATATAGATAGATGCAAGAGGCGTTTCCAGGGAGAAGTTTGCGCCATAGGAATGCCGACCAGAGGCAGATGCGCGCGAAAAATGCAAACAATGCGCTACAGGAAAAAGACAACGCTGGAAATGACAAAGCCCGGAAGTGGCGAAACCGACTTCCGGGCTTTACGGCCGGTACCAGACCGGGCCGTTTTTCGCGGATCAAGGAGGGTGTGGTCCTTGCCGCTGGAAGCAACGATTGCTCCCTTTTGTGCCTCAAGCGAAGATAAAGAGCAAGTGCCAACAACCCATGGAATCAAAGGCCTCGGCGGAGTTTGCTTTTCCTTTCCTTTGGCAAGCACCTGCAACGTGCAGGCAGATTCACTATATCTGTGCTCGCGTAGGGCTACCAGGCTTTTTGCACTTTATTTCGCCTTGATGACAAATAAAACGATGTGAGCGTATACACCTCTTGAATCCGTGATTTTTTGCTGTAATTTTTTGAGAAAGCTGTACATTCATACAGTTTTTATATAATTTTAAAATCTAAAAAGTATTTTTGTTAGTGTTGACTGAATATTTAGAGCGCTTCTAGAATCCGCCAGCGCTCGAAATGAGCGTTTTTTGTTTCCGCTGCCTCACGACTGAGCAGACCGATCGGCGCCCCAAGGGGCGCTTTTAATCGGCCCGCAGCAAACCTCATCGGCCAGTTGTCCTGGTTGCACTGCGAGATTGATCCGGTGCGACCTCGGGCGATAGCCAAGAAAGGACAAGCTATGCCAGCGTCAGGAAAATTAATCGCCTCTGCGCGAACGTTGGGCCATAAGACGGCCCACGGTTTTCTTGCTCTTACTCACAACGGTTTCGCCCTGCTGGGCTTGGCCGTGGCCATTTCGGCCCTGATTCTGATCTCTCGTCCGGACCTGCGTCTGGCCGGTGCAACCGAGCTGCGCGAGTGGCTCGACACACGCCTGCCCGCCAGCACCGTGGTGGCTACCGCCGAAGTGGAGGAAGCCCCTGCTTCCGCCAACATCGTCGTCGCCAGCGACCGCGCCACGGCCGTCAACCCCAAAAACCTGCCCAAGGAGCAGGCGGCTGTGGCCTACTGGCTCAGCAAAAAATACCGGGTGGCGCCCGAGCCGATTGCAGCCCTGGTCAGCGAAGCCTATGTCCAGGGCAAAGCCAACAAGCTGGATCCGACGCTGATTCTGGCCATCATGGCCATTGAATCGAGCTTCAACCCGTTTGCCCAAAGTTCGGTCGGTGCCCAGGGCCTGATGCAGGTGATGACTTCCGTGCACACCGACAAGTACGAAAGCTTTGGCGGCCAGCACGCGGCCTTCGACCCAGTGACCAATCTCAAGGTCGGCGTCAAGGTGCTCAAGGAATGCATTGCCCGCGCCGGCTCCATCGAGGGTGGCCTGCGCTACTACGTGGGTGCAGCCAATCTTCCTTCGGACGGCGGCTATGCTGCCAAGGTGCTTGCCGAACACCAGCGCCTGCGCCAGGGCGTGGGCCTGCAGGCCAGCCCGCTGATGACGGCCAAGTCCGACGAAGCCACCAAGGTCTCTCACGCTCAGCAAGTGGCACTGGCCAATTCCAACCTCTAAGCGACAGACCCCTGCATTTTTCAAGCTGGCTCCGGCCAGCTTTTTTTATGCCCCGGCCAGGTCCTGCGGGAAAAACGGGCATAGGTTCTTCAGCCATGCCAGCTCAGCTACACTAGCGGGTGTACGCAACTGGCGATAGGCGCAGAATTTTCTGCCGCTGACGTGGAATCCGGCAGACTGCAAGGTCTGTGAACCACCGGGGAGCGTACCGCCCAGAGCCGCAGCGACTGCAGCCTGCAAGCGTTTCAGCCGTTCGCCTGGGCAGCCCTTGGCCTCAAGGGAATTTCTAAGTTCACAGGACTGCCATGTTTCAACGCACCGATACCGTCGCGAAAGTCGACCCCGAACTGTTTGCAGCTATTGAAGCTGAAAACCATCGCCAGCAAGAGCACATCGAGCTGATTGCCAGCGAGAACTACTGCTCGCCCGCCGTGATGGAAGCCCAGGGCTCCCAGCTGACCAACAAGTACGCCGAAGGCTACCCCGGCAAGCGCTACTACGGTGGCTGCGAGCATGTGGACGTGGTCGAGCAACTGGCCATTGACCGCATCAAGCAGATCTTTGGCGCCGAAGCCGCCAATGTGCAACCCAATTCCGGCTCTCAGGCCAACCAGGCTGTGCTGATGGCTTTCGCCAAGCCAGGCGACACCATTCTGGGCATGAGCCTGGCCGAAGGCGGTCACCTGACCCACGGCATGGCGCTGAACATGTCCGGCAAATGGTTCAAGGCCGTCTCCTACGGTCTGAATGCCGACGAAGCCATCGACTACGACAAGCTCGAAGAGCTGGCCCGCGAGCACAAGCCTCGCATCATCGTGGCTGGTGCTTCCGCCTATGCCCTGCGCATCGACTTCGAGCGCTTCGCAAGAATAGCCAAGGAAGTCGGCGCCATCTTCTGGGTGGACATGGCCCACTATGCCGGCCTGATCGCCGCAGGCGTGTACCCCAACCCCGTGCCCCACGCCGACGTGGTCACCACCACAACCCACAAGAGCCTGCGCGGCCCTCGTGGCGGCGTGATCCTGATGAAGGCCGAGCACGAGAAGGCCATCAACAGCGCCATCTTCCCCGGCCTGCAAGGCGGCCCCCTGATGCATGTCATCGCAGGCAAGGCCGTGGCCTTCAAGGAAGCCCTGACTCCCGAGTTCAAGGCCTACCAGGAACAGGTCGTGAACAACGCCAAGGTGTTTGCCGAAACGCTGACCGAGCGCGGTCTGCGCATCGTCTCCGGCCGCACCGAAAGCCACGTGATGCTGGTGGACCTGCGCGCCAAGGGCATTACCGGCAAGGCTGCCGAAGCGGCCCTGGGTCTGGCTCACATCACCGTGAACAAGAACGCCATCCCCAACGACCCCGAGAAGCCTTTCGTGACCAGCGGCATCCGTATCGGCACGCCCGCCATGACCACCCGTGGTTTCGGCGAGGAAGAAGCCCGCATCACTGCCAATCTGGTGGCTGACGTGCTGGACAAGCCCGAAGACGAAGCCAATCTGGCCGCCGTGCGCGCCAAGGTGGCCGCGCTGACCGCCAAGTTCCCTGTCTACAGCAAGTAATTCCTGCTGCGCTGAGCTGTCATGAAGTGCCCCTTCTGCAACCATCCGGACACGCAAGTGGTTGAAACCCGCGAGTCCGAGGACGGGGGCTTCATTCGCCGCCGCCGCCGCTGCGGCGGCTGCGACAAGCGCTTCACGACCTACGAGCGCCCCGAGGTCAGCTTTCCGACCGTGGTCAAGAGAGACGGCCGCCGTATCGAATACGAGCGCGCCAAGCTGCAAGGCTCTTTTCAGATCGCGCTGCGCAAGCGCCCCGTGAGCACCGAACTCATAGATGCCGCCATAGAGCGAATCGAGGACAGGTTGCTCAATCTGGGCCAGCGTGAAATCGATTCCAGCCGCCTCGGCGAGCTGGTGATGGATGAACTCAAGGGCCTGGACAAGGTCGGCTATATCCGCTTTGCCAGCGTCTACCGCAGCTTCGAGGATGTGGACGACTTCAAGAACATCATGGATGAGGTTCGCAGCCCCAAGGCCAAGGCCGCCAAAAAGCCCTAGGCCTGGCCCTGACCGCCATGCCATGCCAAAAGCCACCCTCGGGTGGCTTTTGTTTTGCGCGATTGACGGCAAGCATTTGCTATGAAATCATGAGCTTCATGCGCATTATTTCAAAGGAAATCAAATAGATATCTATCTTGTTTCCTTAATGAACGCGCGTAATACGCTCCTTTAAAGGTAGCGCCATCGGCCCGCTGCGGCTTTGTTCGCGTACATGCTCGGCCAGGGCATCCAGATCCGGCATGCCACCCACCACGTCGATGCCTTGCGTGAAGATACTGAAGTTGTCGCCGCCGCTGCCCAGATAGCTTTGCAGTCCCACGCGGTAGCGCTGTGACATCTCGAGCAATCGACCGTTGAGGCGCAGCTCGCTCACGCGCCGACCCGCGGGCTGGCTGCGGTCAAAGCGGTAGCTGAAGCCCTCGGACACCTGCAGAATGCGCGGCGCATTCACGGTGTTGCTGCCGCTGTCGAACTGCTGCTCCAGCGCCTGGCGAATCTGCTCGCCCGTCAGGCCCATCACCATCAGCGTATTGCCGAACGGCTGAACGCTGAACAACTGTCCATAGTTCACGCTGCCGTCAGCCGCAGGCAGCAGGTCGGCGCGCACACCGCCGGGGTTCACAAAGGCCAGTTGTGCCCCACCCGCTGAGGCATCGCGCGTGGCCGCGAGTATGGCGTCGGCCACGATGCGCCCCATCACGCTTTCGCCATTGGCTTGCGTCATGCGGCTGACAGGTCCGGCCAGCCGCCCTGCAACGGCCTCGGCCAGCGGCCGGGCCGCAGCCTTGTAACGAGCAACCAGCGCCGCCACTTCGGCATCGGCATCAAAGACTACAAACTCGGGCTGCAAGCTCACCATGCCGCCAACGCTGCGATAGCCCTCGCCCTGCACGATGGTCTGGTGCGCCGACTTGCGGCTGACGCGGCCGGTGCGCGCATCCACCGAGAGCCGGATTTCGGTCAGCAGCGTGCCGTACTGGCCGGCGCTGGTCAGCAAAAAGGGCTTGCGGGGATTCACCCTGGCGTAATCGCAGATATAGGAGCGATGGGTGTGACCGGAAATCACCACATCGACCTCGCTGGAGAGCTGCTCCAGAATCGGCACGATGGCACCGGACAGACCTTGGCAGCTATCGTCCTGCAGGCCCGAAGTGGTGGCCCCGCCCTCATGGATCAGCAGCACGATCACATCGGCGCCCTGCGCACGCAGCTGTGGAATCAGCGCATTGGCCGTCTGTGCCTCGTCGGCAAACCTCAGCCCCCTGACCCCGCTGGGCCGCACCATATGCGGCGTGTTCCTGAGCGTCATGCCGATGAAGCCCACGCCTATGCGCAGACCGTCTTGCTCGAAGAACTTCACCCCGGTCGCCGGAAACAGCGACCGGCCGTCGCCGCGCAGCGTATTGGCCGCGAGAAACGGGAACTGCGCACCCCTGAAAGGCTGGTTGATCTGACATGGCTGCTTGCTGGTGAACTTCTCGCAGCCCCCATGCTGCATGCGCAGCAGCTCGGCCACGCCCTGGTCGTATTCGTGATTGCCGGTGGCCGCGAAGTCCACCCTCATGAGGTTGAGCACCTCTATCGTCGGCTCATCGAGAAACAGCGCGGAGACCATGGGCGAGGCCCCGATCATGTCCCCGGCCGTGACCAGCGCCACATGGCGGCTGGCCTGGCGGCGCTGGGCGATGGCCCGGGCCATGTAGGCAACGCCACCAGCGGGCACGGCAATGTTCTGTCCCTGCGCGTTCTGGGCCGTCACGGCCAGTCCGGGCGGCTCCAGATGGCCGTGCAGGTCATTGAAGCCCAGCACGGTGATCTCCATGCTGGCAGGCCTGAGCGCACCGCCACCGCAAGCACTCAAAACCAGCACGAACAGCCCAGCGCACATGGGGCGGAAGGCATTGCGAAAAGCACAACGCCAGCCTGGCGACAGGGCGCGAGACTGGCGTTGATCCGGTTTTTTGTCAGTTGCAACCATCAGACTCTCCTGAGTCAGAGGTTTTAACGCACAAAAAGGTCTAGGTGATGTCAGCTGGCCGAGGCAGGAATCGGAGCCAGGCCGGAATCCACATCGGCATTCTGCGCGCGGTGGCGCAGCGCATGGTCCATCACCACCAGCGCCAGCAGCGCCTCGGCAATCGGCGCGGCGCGGATGCCCACGCAGGGGTCGTGGCGCCCCTTGGTGATGACTTCGGTGCTCTGGCCGTGCACGTCTATGGACTCACGCGGCGTGATGATGGAGCTGGTGGGCTTGATGCCGATGCGCACTTCCAGATCCTGGCCGGTGCTGATGCCGCCCACGATGCCGCCCGCGTTATTGCTGCGGAAACCCTCGGGGCTCAGCGAATCGCCATGCGTGGTGCCGCGCTGGGCCACGCTGTCAAAGCCCGCGCCGATCTCCACGGCCTTGACGGCGTTCAGACCCATCATGGCGTAGGCGATGTCGGCGTCCAGGCGGTCATACAGGGGCTGGCCCAGGCCGACCGGCATATTGCTGGCGTTCACACGCAGCGCCGCGCCGCAGGAATCGCCGCTCTTGCGCAGCTGCTCCATGTATTCCTCGAAGCGGCTCACATCGGCCACGGGCGCGAAAAAGGGGTTGTTCGGCACATGCTCCCAGCTCTCGAAACCTATGGGCAGCTCGCCGATCTGGGTCATGCAGGCGCGGAACTCGGTGCCGAACTTTTCCTTGAGCCACTTCTTGGCCACGGCACCCGCAGCCACGGTGGGCGCCGTCAGGCGTGCCGAGGAGCGACCGCCGCCGCGCGGATCACGGATGCCGTACTTCTGGAAATAGGCATAGTCGGCATGACCGGGACGAAAGCTCTGCGCGATATTGGAGTAATCCTTGCTGCGCTGGTCGGTGTTGCGGATCAGCAGCGCAATCGGCGTGCCCGTGGTCTTGCCTTCGTAGACGCCGGAGAGAATCTCCACGGCATCGGGCTCGTTGCGCTGCGTGACGAACTTGCTGGTGCCGGGGCGGCGTCGATCCAGATCATGCTGGATGTCCGCCTCGCTCAAGGCCATGCCCGGAGGGCAGCCGTCAATCACACAGCCAATGGCCGGACCGTGGGACTCACCGAAATTGGTGACCGTGAAAATTGTGCCGAAGGTATTGCCGCTCATAGGCTGCCGATTATCGTTGAAGTGATGATTGACGGCTGCACACTGTCCTGCCTAAAGTCTTTTCACCATGCTCAAACTTGCGTTTATTCTGGCCTCGGCCCTGGTGTCCGTGGTGATCGGCGGCGTCGGCGGTCTGCTGTTCTTCGAATTTGCACCGTCGCGCTGCGCGGGCCAGTATGCCTGCGGCTACGGCAAGGCCGCGATCGGCATGATGGTGGGCCTGGGTGTCGCCTTGCTGTGCTTTGTGGGGCTTCTGCTCAAGGGTCTGCACAAGGCAAAGCCGCCAACGACTGTATTGCAGAGCCCGCACAGCCCAGCCGACCGACAGCCATAAGGCAGCGCTGCGTCGCCTGCAGAGCACATCAGGCTGGACATGAAAAACCCCGCCTCGGCGGGGTCTGCAGCAAAGGCTGGCTTATTCGGCGCCCTGGCGCTCGCCTTCGGGCCAGTCGCGGATATAGGCCTTGAGCATGCGGTTCTCGAAGTTCTGGCTGTCCACCACGGCCTTGGCCACGTCATACAGCGAGATCACGCCCATCAGCATGCGCTTGTCCATCACGGGCATGTAGCGCGCATGGCGGTCCAGCATCATGCGGCGCACCTCGTCCATATCGGTTTCCATGGTGCAGGTCATGGGCGCGTCGTCCATGGCGCCGCGCACGGAGATGTTCTCCACGCCGCCGGTCTTCACAAAACCCTGGATCACTTCGCGGAAGGTGAGCATGCCCACCACATCGCCGTGATCCATCACGACCAGCGAGCCGATGTCCTTCTCCGACATCACCTGCACCGCCGCGGCCAGGCTTTCGTCGGGCGACACCGTGTACAGGGTATTGCCTTTGACGCGCAGGATGTCACTAACTTTCATTGCTGTTCTCCGAATCTGTTTGGCACGCTGTGGCAGCTTTTGTCCTGCATGTGTCAGCACATGCGGCATCGCTTTGCACAGAATGCAGGTGCGTGCACAAATATAGCCCACAATGGCTTGCATTGAGAAAAACTAAATCAATGACGAAACATATGAATTTCCACATATTCATTCGTCTATCCGACCAAATAGATATTTGATTGCGTGCTCGATCACACATTGCGTCGATCAAAACCAGCCATGGAGACAAAACATGCCCGGCTACTCTGACCCCGGCTTTGACACCCTGAGCCTGCATGCAGGCGCCCAGCCCGACCCCGCCACCGGCGCACGTGCCGTACCCATCCACCTGACCACGTCCTTTGTCTTCGAATCCAGCGACCACGCGGCAAGCCTGTTCAATCTGGAGCGCCCCGGTCACGTCTACAGCCGCATCTCCAACCCCACCAATGCAGTGCTCGAGCAGCGCGTCTCGGCCCTGGAAGGCGGCGTGGGCGCGATTGCCGTGGCCAGCGGCCAGGCGGCGCTGCACCTGTCGATTGCCACGCTGATGGGCGCGGGCAGCCATATCGTGGCCAGCACGGCGCTGTATGGCGGCTCGCAGAACCTGCTGCACTACACGCTGGCGCGCTTCGGCATAGAGACTACCTTCGTCAAGCCAGGCGACATCGATGGCTGGAAGGCTGCGGTGCGCCCCAACACCAAGCTGTTCTTTGGCGAGACCGTGGGCAACCCCGGACTCGATGTGCTGGACATTCCCACGGTCAGCCAGATCGCCCACGAAGCCGGCGTGCCGCTGCTGGTGGACTCGACGCTGACCTCGCCCTGGCTGATCAAGCCTTTCGAGCATGGCGCGGACATCGTCTACCACTCGGCCACCAAGTTCCTGTCCGGCCACGGCACGGTGATCGGCGGCATCGTCGTCGATGGCGGCAGCTTCGACTGGGAAAAATCGGGGCGCTTTCCCGAGCTGACCCAGCCCTATGACGGCTTTCATAACATGGTGTTCAGCGAGGAGTCCACCACCGGCGCCTTCTTGCTGCGCGCCCGCCGCGAAGGCCTGCGTGACTTCGGCGCCTGCATGAGCCCGCACAGCGCCTGGCTGATCCTGCAAGGCATCGAAACCCTGCCGCTGCGCATGGAGCGCCATATGCGCAACACCGAAAAAGTGGTGCAGTTCCTCGCCAGCCACCCTCTGGTCAGTCGCGTGGGTCACCCCATGCTGGAGACCCACCCCTCGCACGCTCTGGCCAGAAAGCTGCTGCCGCGCGGCGCCGGCTCGGTGTTCAGCTTTGACATTGCCGGCAACCGCAACCAGGGCAAGAAGTTCATCGAAACGCTGAAGGTCTTCAGCCATCTGGCCAATGTGGGCGACTGCCGCTCGCTGGTGATCCACCCCGCCAGCACCACGCATTTCCGCATGAGCGACGAGGCTCTGGCCCAGGCCGGCATCGGCCAGGGCACGATCCGGCTGTCGATCGGCCTGGAAGACGCCGACGACCTGATCGACGACCTCAAGCGTGCGCTGAAGGCGGCCGAGAAAGCAGCCTGAAAGCCCTGAACAAACATGGTTGCCACAACTTCTGCATCGCTGGACTGGAAGCAGTTTGAACAGACTTTATTCAGCATCTACTGGCAAGATGCTCAGGCGTTCCTTGCCGCGAACCCTCAAGAAAGCATCTACGCACTGGCACTGAACGGCCTGTATCGCGAGCAGGACGGCCCCATTTACCTGCCCACGCTGTCTGCCAATAGCGAGCAGGCCTATTCACAAATGGTGAATGTCCCCGAGCCGCAGGGTCGCTTGTCCGAATTCGACCTGGATACCGGCCAGTTGGGCAGTCTGCGCTGGAACCCGCCGGATTGGGAATGGGAGGAGCTGGATTCGGCCTCGGACTCTCAGGAGTTGGAGCGACTGGAGCAAGCCTTGCTGGCCGAAGCCAATAAAAGCACGCCTGCCCACTGGTTGCGTACCGAGGCGCATCTGATCAAGGCGCTGACCCGCATCTGCAAGCAACTGACCAAAGCCTGCCAAAAATCGCCCTGGTCCAGCCAGCTCACTCCAGAGTTTGCGGTGCTGATCTATGTGGAAGACACTCAGGAATGCGAAGCCATGGCACGCGAGAGCATGGGGGAGGCGCGCTTTCTTGCATTGTTTCCCAGCCATGACCAGCAAGCGCAAAGACGCGCCAGAGTTGCCGCGCTCTCCCCCGCTCAACAGCTGCAATACCATCTGAGCTGTCTTGAAGGTATCGGGTGCCCGGAACTGCGACTGAGCCGCAAAGAGGCGCAATTGCTGGGCGAAGAGGCCGAGACTGCGCTGCTTGCCATGGATCACAGCCAGGTGGCTCATGCACTGCTGCCCATGCTGACTCGGCCTGGCAAACAGTGGCGTGCGGCCATGTTGCTGGCCCAGATGGCTTACCGGGACGAACAGGTACTGACTGCACTGCGTCAGCAGGTTCAGGCCCCCGTCCACAGCCCCAGGGAAGAAAGCGAGCGAGGCTGGTGCGCCAGTGCCTTGGGGTCGCTAGGTGACCAGGAATGGCTGCAGCAGCAAATAGGCGCCACGGCCGTGCCTGTAGACAGAATCGCGCAAGGCATTGCCTACCCCTACCGCGCCTGGAACAGCAAGCCAGGAACCACGGCCCTGCACCTTGACTATGCGCCGCTGGAGCGAGCACTGGACCTCAAGCATCCGGCCTTGACCCGGGCGCTGAATGAAGAGCTATCACCCGGAACCGGTTATTGCAGCCTTCGGGTTGAGGATTTGGAGCAAGCCCTGCTCGCTCTGCAGTCCGTTCACGCTCTGGTGCGCGTTCATGCGGCTTGCATCATGGGAGAGCGAAGCCTTGGGGCCGCCGCGGGCAGGCGCATCACTCCTGTACTGGCACAAGCCCTGAGTCACGACCGCAACGAAGGCGTACGTTATCAGGCCATGCTGGGCCTGCGGTATTGGAAAAAAGCCAGCGCAGTGCAGCGCGCCACGATTGAGCATGCCGCTGAACACGATGCCAGTGACCACATACGCGAACTGGCTCAGCAATGGCTGAATGAACACTGCTGAGTCACAAAGAACAGAACCGGAGACAAACATGCAAATCAATGTGCAAGGCGCAGACATCTACGCCTACACCGGCGGCAAGGCTTTCGACGCAGCCAAGCCCACGGCCATTTTCATCCACGGCGTGCTCTGCGATCACAGCGTCTGGGCGCTGCAAAGCCGCTACATGGCCAATCACGGCTGGAACGTGCTGGCCATCGATTTGCCTGGCCATTGCAAAAGCAGCGGCCAGGCCCCGCAAACTGTCGAAGAAGCTGCGACCTTCATAGGCGCGCTGATGGATGCGGCAAACCTGCAGCAAGCTGCGCTGATCGGCCATAGCTGGGGCAGCCTGATTGCCATGGAGACCGCGGCCAGGCTTGGGGACCGCATCAGCCATCTGGTGCTGGTGGGCACGGCCTTCCCCATGAAGGTCTCGCCCGCGCTGCTGGAGTCGGCCCTGAATACGCCCGAGAAAGCCATCCAGATGGTCAACACCTTCTCGCGCGCCACGCTGGCACCGCCCAATGGCGCAGGCAGCTGGGTGTTTGGCGCCGGCATGGCCCTGGGCCGCCGCGTGCTGGCCAGTAACGCTCACACGAATCTGCTGCATGCAGGCTTCAAGGCCTGTGACAGCTATGCGGGCGGCGAAGCGGCCATGACGCAGGTCAGCTGCCCGCTTCTGTTTGTGCTGGGCGAGCAAGACCAGATGACACCACCCAAGGCTGCAAAAGGCTTGATAGAGGCCGCCAAAGGCGCGGGCAAAACGGTGAGCGTGCAGCTCATTCCCAACGGCCACAACCAGATGACGGAGTCACCCGACGCGACGCTGTTTGCGATTCGGGATTTTCTCGCGGCATGAGCCATTAAGCTTGGGCCATGAGCCAAACCTTCCAGCACCACGGCCAACTGGCTGCCGCCTGCGCCGAATGGGCCAAGATTTCACTGACCGGTTTGCAGCCCCGGCGCACTCTCAATCTGAGCGATAAAAAAGCCGACTGGAAGGAAGCACTGAGCGCGCTCAAGCGCTTTGCCAACAGCGATAGCTATAAAGCTCACCAGGATTTCCAGGCACATGCCGCGCTGGAGAACTACTGGAAATGGAAGGAAGTGGGCGAGCAGGCGCGCTGGCTGCTGATCTATGGCATCGATCTGGGCCTCTGCGGCGATGTGCTGCGCCCCATCTACCAGGAAGTCGTCGCACTGTGGATTGATGCCGCCTCGGTGGCCGAGCATGCGCGCGCCAGCATGGCGCAGGAGACTGGCGAGGACTATGGCGTAGGTGCGCCCATCAACACGCGCGCTGACGACTACGCTGTTGCCGTGACCCTGCTGTCGCTGGCCACGCTGCTGGACGCACAGGATGACGTACCGGCGATTGATGAGCATGTGCTGGCCTTCGATACGGACCAGTTGCTGGATTATCTGTGCGCAGGCGGTCTGCAGCTGCAGCAGGTCAGCGAGGAGCTTTTCCACAAACGCCCTTACGGCGCCATGAAGCCTTTTTTTGAACAGCTCGAAGCCCTGCCTGACCCGCTGCTGCCCTATCTGCAAACCCAGTACCAGGAGTTTCTCAAGCTCTCGCCCAAGCAGCAGAAGAAAGGCAGTCCATGGCTGGGCACGGGCTACTGGGCGCTGGAGGTGGCCGCCCTGGCCGTGCTCTATGACTGGGATGACAGCGCTTTGCGCAGCAGCCCGCACTACCCGGCCGATCTGGTCGACTACGCCCGCGGGCGCCTGGCTCAAACAGAGTCAGGCGATTTTTGACAGAAAACCGGCGATGCGGCTGCTGATGCGCTCGGGCAGCTCGCGGTGCGGCACATGGCCGCCGCCAGCAATGATTTCCGCTTCGCAAGGGCCCTGCGCCCAGGTGCAGATGTTCTCCGGATGCACGAGGGAGCCGAATTCATCGAGCTCGCCGTGAATCGCCAGCACCGGGCAATGCACCTGTCTCAAGGCCGCATCCAGCCGGTAATGCGCGAAAGGCGGGCTCAGCCAGGTGTCCACCCAGGCTGACAGCACCCAGGCTGCCTTGTCGCCATGGTAGCGGGCAAGCCGCTCCAGTTGGCCGGGCTGGGCAAAGTTGTCTCGCGCCGCCCTGATGCCCTGCAAGGTGCGGTCTTCGACAAAGCTCTGGGCCGATTCGGTAATCAACGCCTGGCATTGCCGTCCATACGCAGCTGCCACCATGGCCGCCATGCCGCCGCCCACGCTGTGTCCCAGCATCACGAAATCGCCCAGGCCCAGCGCCCGGTGAAGCGGCGTGAAGCCGGCGGCAACCTCGCTCTCCACAAAACTGGGTTGAAGCCGATGCGGATTGGAGTCCGAATGACCGAAGCCCAGGCGGTCATAGGCAATGACTTCACGCCCGGTGGACGCGGCCAGCTGCGCGGGAAATTCGCGCCACAGATCCACGCTGCCCAGGGAATCGTGCATCAGCACCAGCGGCGCCCTGGCCGCCCCGCCCTGAGGTTGCCAGCGTTTGACATGGAGCTGCCCGTCGGGCGTCTGAACACGGGTTTCACTGGAGCTGATCACAACAGGCGGCATGGTGTCGTCAAACATGGGCAGGGTCTGGGTTGAAGGCGATGAGATGTGCTGCCACCTTAGCAAGAGAGCGCTCATGGCAGCTCGGCCAGAATCTGGAGTGGCCGTAAAGATGGCGAATCTGGCCGATTTTGAGCAGTCTTGCCGTATATAGCCTGTCGTTCAGGTGACGAAGACCTCCGACCGCAACCTGCCAGCACTCGCTAACCCGCTGGTCTGACCATGCTGTCGGCAGTATAAAAACAGCATCACCTTCACCGGGGGTTGCCATGTCACAGACCACGACCTCAGAGCCGGACGGCGCTGTCAAGGCCAGCGTGGATCCGCGCCAGTTCAAGAGCTTCGCCGAGTTCTATCCCTTCTACCTGGGCGAGCACAGCAACCTCACCTGCAGACGGCTGCACTTCATCGGCACCAGCCTGTCGCTGCTGTTCTTGCTGACGCTGTTTTTGACAGGCGACTGGTGGTACTTGCTCGCAGGCCTGATCTGCGGCTATGCCTTTGCCTGGGTCGGGCATTTCGGCTTTGAGAAAAACAAGCCCGCCAGCTTCAAGCGACCGCTCTACAGCTTTCTGGGCGACTGGATGATGTGGCGCGACATCTTGCTGGGTCGCATCAAGATGTAGCGCCGCGCACCTCCGCCGGCCTGCTTTCTGCGCAGCAAATCGCCGCCCATGGCCCCATGCGAGGCCTGCCATCGGCAGGCCCGGACTTCAGAGCAGATATTCATAGATATCCGTCTTCAGAGATCAAACTCTATGAATATTTCCGTCAGGAGCAGCAATCAGTTCGGCCACGGTCATGGCATCGAGCTGGGCACGCTGCCACAGCGGTCGCACCGCCTCGGACGGCTCAAGCAACAGGCTCTGCACCAGAGGCTCGACCCGCGTGGCCTGCGGATCGACCAGCAGCACATAGCGCGGCTCGGTGCTCTCAAGCGACACATAGGCATCGGGCGGCTGTACGGCCCCTACCCAGTCCAGCTTGGCCAGCGCCTGCAGCACGGGTTGAATCTGGGAGGCTTCCACACGCAGGCGCCGCGAAAGCTGGTGCACATACAGGCCCTTGTGCGGCAGCTCGCGCTCCTTGGCCAGGCATTGCAGCACCTCGACGGCCAGCTCGAACTGCCAGCCACGGTGTCCTGTCAGCCGTTCCACCCCGGCAAGCACCGTGGGCAGATAGGCCGTGACCAGAGCCCCCAGCAGCACAATGCTCCAGGCCACATACATCCAGATCAGCAAGATGGGCAGCGTGGCAAACGCGCCGTAGATCACCGAGTAGGTCGGCACGGACGACAGATACAGGCCCAGCACCTTCTTGGCCACTTCCATGAACACGGCCACAAACACGCCCCCCACCAAGGCATGGCGCCAGCGCACAGGCGTGTTGGGCACATAGTGGTAGAGCCCAGCCATGCCGGCGGCCAGCACCACGAACTCTATGGAATCAAAGACAAAGCGCAGGCTGCCGGGCAGCGCATTGACCATGCCCTTGGAGGCCGACATCACATAGGACGACAGCACCAGGCTCAGGCCCAGCAGCAGCGGCCCCAGCGTGATGGCGGCCCAGTAGATCAACACGCGCTGGCCCAGCGGCCTGAGCTGGCGCACGCGCCAGATGTTGTTGAGCGTGCGGTCTATGGTCAGGATCAGCGCAATGGCCGTGACCATCAGTATGGAAAAGCCGACCAGGCCCAGCTGGCTGGCCTTGGAGGCAAACTGCGTGAGATAGCCCAGCACCTGGCGCGCAATGGTCTCGGGAATCAGGCTGTCCATCAGCCAGCGCTCCAGCACCTTCTGCGCCTTGCCAAAGATCGGGAAAGCCGTGAACAAGGCCAGCGCCACGGTAAAAAATGGCACCAGCGCCAGCAGCGATGTGAAAGTAAGACTGCTGGCCGTCACGCCCAGGCGGTCTTCCTTGAAGCGCGCCAGCAGCACCTGGGCCGTGTTGTGCCAGGGGAAGGTACGCAGGCGCTGCTGCGCACGGCGGCTCCTGCGGCGCAAGGCAGTCTTGAGCTCCTGCTGGCTGGGCATCTGGGGCTTGGGGATACGCCCGGCCAGATCCTTGCAGCTGGCCGCCAGCGCCCTGGCCTTGTCGAGTTTGCGGCTGCGCGGGCTCTCGGCAACGCGCTCCGAGCCGCCGTCAGGACTGTCGATCACTCCTGAAACGCAAGCATGCACTGCTTTCTGGTCCTGGGCTGGCGTCGTATTCGGCGTGGAATAGCTGGTCCAGCCCTGAGCTGCCGTGCTGAATGCCGCCGCAGGCGTCGCGGCAGGAGCTGGCACGGGTTCGGGCCGAGCCAGGTCGTTGCCAAGATCGGGCATGGGTTCGAACACTGGCTCCAGCGGCAGGCCCGGACCATCGAGGCTGGGTTCCTGACGCTGCTCGACCTGTCTGGGCTCGGCGGCAACGTTCGCGGCAGCAGTTGTGGCTGTCGACGCCGGTGATACCACACGGTCCCGATCTTCCGTCACCGGCCTGGCTTGCTGCGCCTTGCCTTCCAACGCTGCCCAAAAGCCGGCACGCTCGTTTTTCTTCATGACGGCACTCCTTCACGAACGCAAAAGGAGGACGGGTGCTGCGCAACATCAAGCGCAGAACGCAAAACAAAACGACCGGATTCAAACAGAGCTGGCATGACCGATATGATGCCACTGCTATGACCGACGCCCTCTCGCCCCAAGCCGCCGAAAACACTTCTTCACCAATCCAGCAGCCCGGCTCCGATGTGGCCGCCACGCGCTGGCTGGCCGTGGGCAGCCTGCTGGCACTGATGCTGCTGTGCGTGGCCTGGGAGTTGTGGCTGGCACCGCTGCGCGAGGGCGGCACCTGGCTGTTTCTCAAGGCCCTGCCGCTGGCGTTCGCCGTGATCGGCCTGCTCAAGCGCCGCATGTACACCTATCGCTGGCTCAGTCTGCTGGTCTGGCTGTACTTCACCGAAGGCGTGGTGCGGGCCTGGAGCGATGCCGCGCCCAGCCGCTGGCTGGCGCTGGCAGAGGTGGCGCTGTGCGTGCTGCTCTTCATCGCCTGCGCAGCCCATGTGCGCCTGCGCCAACGTGCCGTCAAGGCGGCCCGGCTCAATCAGGCGTGATGCCTTCGAACTGCGCCAGCGTCCGCACCTGCGCCGCCAGCGCATCGAACAGCAGCTGCGCGGCCGGTGACAGCGCACGGCGCGGGCGCTGAATCAGCAGCGTGCGGCGCAGAATGCGCGGCTCGTCCAGCAGGCGAAAGCCCAGATCGCCCTGCAGACCCAGAGAAGGGTGGCGCGCCGTCAGCGCCGGAACGATGCTGACGCCCAGGCCCAGACTCACGGCCTCGAACAGCAATTGCGGATTGGACAGGCGCAGCGGTGTCTGCAGCAGGTTCTGCGGCATGCCCGGTGCCGAAGCCAGCAGTTGGCTGATGGCGGTATCGGTGGTCAGGCCCACAAAAGCCAGATGGGGCAGCCGGGCCAAATCGGCCGCCGTCAGCCGCCTGGCCTGCAGCAAGGGCTCATCGAGCCTGGCCACCAGCCCCATGGCATCGCTGATCAGCGGCTGGGTCAGCAAATCGCCGCCGGCCGGATGTGCCGCTCCCACGCCGAAATCCACGCTGCCGGCCTGCACGCGCTGGGCAATGCCTTCAGCGCTGTCCTCAATCAGATCCACCTCGATGCCCGGATGCCGGACCCTCAAGGCCGGCAGCACCGGCAGCAGCAGCACGGCCAGCACCGACGGAGCGGCAGCAATGCGCACCTTGCCGCGGCGCAGTGCGGCCAGATCGCCCAGGTTCTGAAAGCCCTGCTCCAGCGTCTCGAAGGCCTGGCGCACATCGAGCAAAAAGGCCTGACCGGCGGCCGTCAACCCCACGGTTCGCGTGGTGCGGTCAAACAGTCGCAGGCCCAGGGCATCTTCTAGCTGGCGAATGGATTCGGACAGGGCCGACTGCGTCAGGCACAGCTCGCGGGCTGCCGGGGCAAACGCGCCCTGGCGCGCCACCTCGTCAAAGGCGCGCAACTGGCGCAGGCTGACATTGTTCGGAAAAACTGGCATAACCAAGCAATTTATTTCGATTGCCCCGTAGTCTGCCATGCTCTACGCTTGCGGCTTCATGGTTTTCCGGCTGCGGCCCTGTGCCTGGCTTAGGATTTCCGACTGTCTCCCCTCTCTGCCGCCGCTGCTGCGGCCTGCTTGTCATGACTTCCACCGCTTTGCTTGAATCCCTGCGCCAGATTGTGGGCGCTCCCCATGTGCTGACCGATGGCGACCTCAGCGCCTACGAACAGGACTGGCGCAAGCGCGTGCACGGCAAGTCCCTGGCCGTGGTGCGCCCCGGAAACACGGCCGAGGTGGCCGGCGTGGTCAAGGCCTGCGCCGCAGCCGGCGTGCAGATCGTGCCCCAGGGCGGCAATACCGGGCTTTCCGTAGGCTCCACCCCCGACGACAGCGGCCGGCAGGTCGTGCTCAGCCTGACGCGCCTGAACGCCGTGCGCCATATCGACAAGGACAATCTGACCTTCACCGTCGAAGCCGGCTGCATTTTGCAGAACCTGCAGGAGCTGGCCGACCAGCAAGGCCTGCTGTTCCCCCTGTCGCTGGCCGCCGAAGGCAGCTGCACGATCGGCGGCAATCTGGGCACCAACGCGGGCGGCACACAGGTGGTGCGCTATGGCAACACCCGCGATCTGTGCCTGGGCCTGGAAGTGGTGACGCCCCAGGGCGAAATCTGGGACGGCCTCAAGGGCCTGCGCAAGGACAACACCGGCTATGACCTGCGCGATCTGTTCATCGGCAGCGAAGGCACGCTGGGCATCATCACCGCCGCCACCATGAAGCTGTTCCCGCAGCCGGCCGCCCAGCTCACGGCCTTTGCCGCCGTGCCCTCCATGGAGGCCGCCGTGCGCCTGCTGGGCCTCGCGCACCAGCACCTGGGTGCGGGACTGACGGGATTTGAAGTCATGGGCCAGTTCGCACTGAGCCTGGTCGTCAAGCACATGCCGCAGCTGCGCGTGCCCTTTGCCGACATGGGCGACGAAGCCCCTTATTGCGTGCTGCTGGAGAACAGCGACAGCGAGTCCGAGCAGCATGCGCGCCTGCGCTTCGAGCACTTGCTGGAGCTGGCCTTTGAGGACGGCTGCGTGGTCAACGCCGTGGTGGCGGAGAGCCTGACCCAGGCCCATGACCTCTGGCATATCCGCGAGAGCATTCCTCTGGCCCAGGCCGAGGAAGGCCTCAACATCAAGCACGATATCTCGGTCGCAGCCTCGCGCATTCCGGCATTTGTCGAGCATGCCGACGCCGTGCTCAAGCGCGAGATTCCCGGCGTGCGTCTGGTCAACTTCGGCCATCTGGGCGACGGCAATCTGCACTACAACGTGCAGGTTCCCGAGGGCGAGGACGGCAAGGCCTTTCTGCGCGACAAGGAGGCCCTGGTCAACCACCTGGTCTACGAGGCCGTGGCCGCCTTCGGCGGCTCGTTCTCGGCCGAACACGGCGTGGGCGCACTCAAGACGGACAAGCTCGAAAAATACCAGTCCCCCGTTGCGCTGCAGATGATGCGCGCCATCAAGAATGCGCTGGACCCCCAGGGCCTCATGAACCCCGGCGTGGTGCTGACGCGCGGCTGATCCTGGCATCGCCGACAAAAAAGCCCTGCATTGCTGTGCAGGGCTTTTTGCATTGACCGGGGCTTTAGCGAGAGGCAACGATATTGCGCAGCATGTTCTCAACCGCGCTGGGCCAGGGGATGTCTGCGCCATCCACATCGGTGAACACGGTCTGCCTGCCCTCGCTGAGCAACCAGACACGCAAGCCGTTGCGCACGGGATCAATCACCACGGCGGCCATTTCCTCGCCCCCTTGGTGCTGGCGATTTCCCATCACATAGAGCAGCCCTGCAGAGGGCTCCAGCGGGCCCAGGGCCTGCAGATTCTTGAGCAGCGTCTCGTACTGACTGCCGCCCATCAGCGTCTTCAGCCGCTGGGCCAGCACGCCGTCCTTCACATAGTCCACGCCGTCCCAGCGGTACTTGCCCTGCAGCGGCTTGAGGCTGTCCAGGCTTGGCTCGCCGTCCTTGGCCACATGGGGAACGCGCACTTCCTCGATGGAGAGCGTGGCCGCCTCCTCGATCTGCGCCGTGGCAGCGGGCTCTTGGGTCTGGGGCATGGCATCGGGCGGGGCGGCTGCAGCCGCAGCAGCCGCTGCCCGGGCATCCGCTGCAGCGGCGGTGGGAGATGGTGCCTTGGTCTTGTCGCAGGCAGCCATCAAGGCCGCAATCGCCAGCGCAACAGCCGCAGTGCTCACAAAATTGCGTGACATGAACTCACTCTCCTTGTTCGGCTCGGTTGTTTTCCATGACATTGTGAAGCCAGCTGCGGCAGATTTGAGACTGACAGGGCCGCAGGATGGGTCATTGACAGCGGGCAACTCGGCATGCTCCGGCCCGTGGCACACTTCGGCTATCGCGGCCCTGCGGGCCCACCCTCTTCAAGAGCTGCGGCACCTTGTGTACGCTGCCAGCACAGCCAGTCTTTGCCAGTCTTTGACCGCTTTTTGCACCATGAACTCCAGCACCAGCACCCTGCGCCCCGTGCGCTGCCAGTACGAAACCTTTATGCGCCATGTGTACGAGCACGGCGCGTCCAAGACCGACCGCACGGGCACGGGCACGCGCAGCGTTTTCGGCTATCAGATGCGCTTCAACCTCAATGAAGGCTTCCCCCTGGTCACCACCAAGAAGGTGCACCTGAAATCCATCATTCTGGAGCTGCTGTGGTTTCTGCGCGGCGACAGCAATGTGAAGTGGCTGCAGGAACGCGGCTGCACCATCTGGGACGAGTGGGCCGACAAGCAAACTGGCGACCTGGGCCCGGTGTATGGCGTGCAATGGCGCAGCTGGCCCAAGGCCGACGGCACGCATGTCGACCAGATTGCCGAAGTCGTCAAGCAGCTCAAGAGCAATCCCGACAGCCGCCGCATCATCGTCAGCGCCTGGAACGTGGCCGAGCTGGACCAGATGGCGCTCATGCCCTGCCACTCCTTCTTCCAGTTCTACGTGGCCGACGGCAAGCTCAGCTGCCAGCTCTACCAGCGCAGCGCCGACATCTTCCTGGGCGTGCCCTTCAACATCGCCAGCTACGCGCTGCTGACCCATATGCTGGCCCAGCAATGCGGCCTGGAGGTGGGCGACTTCATCTGGACCGGCGGCGACTGCCACATCTACAACAATCACTTCGAACAGGTGCAGACCCAGCTGTCGCGACAGCCCTTCGCCTATCCGACGCTGAACATCAGGCGCAAGCCCGACTCCATCTTCGGCTACGAGTACGAAGACTTCGAAGTGCTGGACTATCAGCACCATGCCGGCATCAAGGCGCCTGTGGCGGTCTGAGCTGCACCCCTCCGGATCACTATAAAAATCAAAGCTGCTTGCGCTTGCCATCCTGCGATTTCAAATACTTTCATATCTGAAGTCAATGAATAGCAAGCGCCAGCAGCTTCTTTATTGATAGCTATGGCCATTCAACTCATTTACGCCCGCGCAGCCAACGGCGTCATCGGCAAGGACAACACCATGCCCTGGCATCTGCCCGAAGACATGGCGCATTTCAAGGAACTGACCCGGGGCTGCGCCGTCATCATGGGCCGCAAGACCTGGGACTCGCTGCCGCCGCGCTTTCGTCCCCTGCCGGGCCGCAGCAATATCGTCGTCACCCGCCAGGCCGACTGGCAAGCCGAACCGGCGTCCGATCAGGTCCTGCGCGCCGCCAGCCTGCCAGAAGCGCTGGAACTGGGCCACAAGCTCTCGCAAGACGTCTGGGTCATCGGCGGCGCGCAGATCTATGCCCAGGCTCTGCCGCTGGCCGATGCCGTGGAAGTGACCGAAATCGGCCGCGACTTCGAAGGCGATGCCTTTGCCCCCGAACTGGGCGAGCAGTGGCAAGCCGTGAGCCGCAGCGAGCATGTCTCCGCCAATGGCCTTCCCTACTGCTTTGTGCGCTTCGAGCGCCGGGGCTGACCCTTGTCTCGTGCCGTGCGGGATCGTATCGGCACGGGGCGGCCAGCAGTCCGGCAAGAGACAAAACTCTCTTGCCTTAGCGGTGTTGCGTTGCAACAATTGTCAGCTTCATTGCATGACTGCCGTATGACAATGGCAAGGCAGCCTGCTGCAGCCTGAGCCCTCAAAACCCGCAAGCCTATCGCCCTTCATCATGAGCCTAGTCCAGCCCCTGCCTCCTGGCGCCCTCGATATCGTTGGCGATATCCACGGCGAATACGCCGCGCTGGTGCAATTGCTGGGCCATCTGGGCTACGACCTGCAGGGCAATCACCCCGAAGGACGGCGACTGGTGTTTGTCGGCGACTTCTGCGACCGCGGGCCGGACAGCCCTTCCGTGCTCGCGCTGGTCGGCGCCATGCTGGCCTCGGGCACGGCCCATGCGGTGCTGGGCAACCACGAAATCAATCTGCTGCGCGAAGATGCCAAGGATGGCTCGGGCTGGTTCTTCGACAGCCGCATCGACTCCGACCAGCCCAAGTACGCGCCTTTTGCACGCATGCCGGCCGAGCAGACTCCCGCCATGCTCGAGCGGCTCGGCCAGTTGCCGATCGCACTGGAGCGTGAGGATCTGCGCATTGTTCACGCCGCCTGGAGGCCCGAACAGATCGCCATGATTCGCCAGCTGCCCAGCGGCAGCGCACGCGCCGCCTACGACCACTTCGAGACAATTGCCGAAGAGCAGTCCGTTGCCCAGTGCGTGGCCGAACGCATGCGCCAGGAAGAACTGAGCTGGCCCTACAGCCTGGAAGACTATCGCCACGAGCCCCCCTTTTTGCAAGCGCACAGCGAAAACGAACTCAACAAGGCCATGGTCAACCCTTTGAAGGTGCTGACGGCCGGCGTGGAGCGCGAATGCCGCAACCCCTTTTACGCAGGCGGCAAATGGCGTTTTGTCGAACGCGTGGGCTGGTGGAATGAATATGAAGAAGCGCCCGCCGTCATCGTCGGCCACTACTGGCGCCGCCTGCGCCCGGCCGACGCACCGGCGCATGGCTCGCAGTTTGAAAACCTGTTTGGCGGCACGCCCCCGCTGTCATGGCACGGCCTGCGCGGCAATGTGTTCTGCGTGGACTATTCGGTGGGTGCCCGCTGGCTAGACCGCCTGCGCGGCGACAACCCCGTGCAGCGCAGCAAGCTTGCCGCCATGCGCTGGCCCGAGCGCGTACTGGTCTTTGACGACGGCACACAGGCCATATCGGAAAATTTCGAGCACTCCGTGGTGCTGCGCGATTGAAGCCATCTTCCACGCCTGCCAGCCCTCGCGGCATCAAGACAGCTCTGGCCTAAGCAGCGTCCTGCCACTGCCTGAAGCCAGGTCTGGGCCTCGACCTATTTCGCGGACGGCTGCCGCGCGTGCTGCACCCACTCCTCAAAAGCAGAGCCGTCAGGCAGCACGCAGGTATTTCGATCAGCATCCGCCCCCTTCTCGGTGCGCAGCACGCCGCCTTGCTTTTTGCAGTTGGCTTCCGAGGGGTTGCCAAAATTGACCGAGACCGACTGCGCGCAGCCACCGGCTGCCGCCACGACGATCATCATCCCTGCCAGGCTTGAAGCATGTTTCATGGGCTCAATGTAGCAAAGACCTGCACACCCGCTTGTGAGCAATTTGCTTTTCGAAGGCATCAAGAAAGACCATGTCCCTCCAGAAAGTCCAGCCTCTCGAAGCCCTGAATGGGATCGCTGCAGACAACCTTGTCTGCACCAGATCTTGATCTGCTGCCAGCCCACAGGCTGAACCAGATTTGGATCGTCAAAGCCCCCGTGGACAGCTGGCAGGCTCGCCTGTCGGGTGGTTGGAGAGGTGTCCAGCTCGCGTGAGTTTCGCAGCGAGGAAACATGCCCGAACTCACCATTTGCGTGCACAGCATTGATGCGCCAGGTGCCTATTCTGGTGTACTCCCACTCCTCCATCTGCAGCCCTCGCTATCGACCAGGGCCCTTCTATTCTTAGTCTTTTAGCTGTGAAAGAACTGCTTGAGCCTTTCATAGAGGAAATCATTGAGCAACTTGATGCGCCGGGGGGTGTGTTCGCGCTGGGGAATGAAAACATGCACGTTCAGACGAGGGCCGCTGTAGCCGAGGGGGAGCTCTACCAGCGCTCCGCTGGCTATGAGAGGTCGCGCAAAGTAATCTGTCAGTTGGCCGATGCCTGCCCCCTGCAGCACGAGCTGCCGCTGTACGGCAGGGTCCTGCGTGATGAAGGAGAACGGCGGCTCCAGCATCGTCTGCCGGCGGGCCGATTGAAAGGTCCAGGGCCAGATGCGGTTGGTGCGTGGGTGCCTCAGGCCGATGCAGCAGTGCTGCAGCAGTTCCTGCGGGCTCTTGGGTGTCCCCTTGGCGGCCAGATAAGCAGGCGCGGCGCAGAGCATGTGAGTGAAGCGCCCGACTCTGCGCGCGACCAGCGATACGTTGAGCAGTGGTCCGCCGATCACACCGATGTCCATGCCCAGGTCCACCGTGTCGGGCCAGGGGTTCTGTGTCACGAGTTCGATGCGGATATCGGGATAGCTTTCATTGAACTGTGCCAGCAGTGGCGCCACCAGCAATTGCCCGAGACTCAGGCTTGAGGCCACCTTGATCGAGCCGGTGATGCCGCTTGCGCGGTCGCGCAATTCGCGCTCGCCCTGGTCGATCGACTGAAGACCGACGCGGCAACGCTCATAGAACACACGACCGTCTTCCGTCAATGCCATGCGGCGCGTGGAGCGGTGGAACAGGCGCACGCCCAACCACGATTCGAGCTGTGATATTTGCAGACTCACAGCCTGAGGCGTCAGGTGCAGCGATTGCGCGGCACGGCTGAAATTCTCTGCCTCAGCCACGTTCATGAATGTGGTGATGAGTCTAAGCCTGTCCATGGATTTACAAATTCTGCTTGAAGCTGTTTCAATCTTGCACCCACTGTGACAGCACGCGAGCGCTAAGTAAAGTTCGGCAAACATTCAAAATCGCCGGAGACACACAGATGCCCCACCTGCTTGGACAACTATTACTCCCCCTTTGCCTCGGCCTCGGCGGGGCAGCTTGGGGCGCGGCCGCGCAAACCGGCATGCCCACACATCCGGACAGGCCCATTACCTTGGTCGTCTCGTTCCCGCCAGGAGGGGCTCCCGACCAGATAGCACGCCTGTTGGCGCCCCAGCTTCAAGCGCGCTGGAAAAATCCCGTCATCGTGGTGAACAGGGCGGGAGCGTCGGGCAACCTGGGCAACGACTCCGTAGCCCGCGCCGAGGCCGACGGCCACACCCTGCTGGTGACACCGAATACCTTCACCATGGTCCCTCACGTGTTGCCGGCGGGCGGGCAGCATGCCGATGTCGTCAAGGACTACACTCCGATCGCTCTGCTCTCATCAGCCTCCATGCTGATGCTCGCCAACCCCAGACTCGGTGCAAAAACGGCGGGCGATGTGGCCCGGATGGCGAAGACACAGCCCGACCTGGGCTACGCCACCTCGGGCAATGGGTCTCCCATGCATATCGTGGGCGAGCTGTTCAACAAGGTAGCTCGCGTGCAATTGCGCCATGTGCCCTACAAAGGCACGACACCGGCGATCAACGACGTGCTGGGCAACCACGTGATGCTGACCTTCCTCGGCATGCCTGTTGCCAAGCCCCTGATCGATGCGGGGCGCCTGGTACCGCTGGCCGTGGCAGACAAGGCCCGCAGCTCTTTTCTGCCCAGCTTGCCAACCATGCAGGAACAAGGCTTTGCAGGGGTGGAGGTCGACATTTCCTTCGGCGTCTATGGCCCCCGCAACATGGACCCCACGCTGGCTGACGACATCAACAAGACCTTGCGCGAGATTCTGGCCAAACCCGAGGTCGCAGCCCAGTTCAAAAACCTGTACCAGAGCGTGGAAAACCAGTCACGCAGCGCTTTCGCCGAAAAGACCCGCGCCGACTACAAGCGCTACGGCAAGCTTGTGAAAGAACTTGGCATCACTGCCGACTGAAAGCCGGCCCATGACGAACAAGACTCCCAACGTGCTGCTGATCGTCACCGACCAGCAGCGTGCCGACCACCTGGGCTGCGCGGGCAACGCGCTGCTGCAGACACCAAACATTGACCGCCTGGCCCGCACCGGCGTACGCGCCAGTAACTTTCACGCTGCCAGCACCACCTGCATGTCCAATCGCGCCACGCTGATGACCGGACGGCTGCCGTCGCTGCATGGCGTGGTGCACAACGGCATCAGCCTCTCGCGCGATCACACTACCTTTGTGGAACTGCTGCGTGCAGGAGGCTATGCCACGGCACTCATAGGCAAGTCTCACCTGCAGTCTTTTGGCTATGACGGCCCGGCACGCCGTCGCTGGAGCCATGCTGACCAAGGTGTCGCGCCGCCGCTCGAGCTACTGGACGCACGAAAGCGCCAGCGTGACGGCGACGGGTATTTGAACGAATGGACGCCCGATTGGCGCAGTGGCAAGCGCATGGCGGTGACCACCCCTTACTACGGCTTCGAACATGTGGAGCTGGCTACGTTCCACGGCGACCAGGTCGACGGTGACTATGCCCGCTGGCTGGCCCAACGCCACCCCGCACCCGACAGTCTGCGCGGCCGTGCCAACGCCCTGCCTTCGCCAGGCTACAGCGCGCCGCAGGCATGGCGCACGGCCATGCCCGAGGCACTGTACCCCTCGGCCTGGGTGGGGGAGCGCGGCTGCGATTGGCTCAGAAAGCATGTGCAGGGTTCACCCGGCAAGCCGTTCTTTCTCAACCTGTCCTTTCCCGATCCGCACCATCCGTTCACCCCTCCGGGACGGTTCTGGGATATGTACCAGCCTGAGGACATGCCATTGCCACCCAGCTTCGGCAAGCCCGGCAACTCTCAACTGCTGGTCGACGTTCATCGCTACACCAGAGAGGGAGGCTCCCGCGAGGGTTACGGCGCCTACGCCGTAACCAGCCGTGAATGCCAGGAAACGCTGGCCCTGACCTACGGCATGGTGAGCATGATCGACGAGCAGGTCGGGCAGTTACTCCATACTCTTCAGGAGTTGGGCATAGAGGACGACACCGTCATCATCTTCACCAGCGACCACGGCGACATGATGGGCGACCACGGCATCGTGCTCAAGGGTGCCATGCATTTCAGTGGGCTCACGCGCGTACCCTTCATCTGGAAGGACCCATGCAGCCGGGCCGCTCCTCCAGTCCTGGATCTGCCATCCGGAACCATCGACATTGCCAAGACCGTGCTGGCGCGCTGCGGGCTCGCCCCCTACAACGGGATTCAGGGACTCAATCTGCTGCCCTGGCTGGACGGGCAGTCGCAAACAGTCCCATCGCGCCCTGGTGTCATTGTCGAAAGCGAGCCCGTGGTGCTGCCGCACGGAAGAACGCACCGCTACCGCCTTCGCAGCCTCGTCAACGAAGAATGGCGCCTGACCTTGAGCAACTTGCCCGAGCTGTGCGAGCTCTACGACCTGCACGCCGATCCGCTCGAGCAACACAACCTGTGGCATGAGCGCGCTGCCGAGCGCGGACAGTTGTGTATGCAGCTGCTGATGGAGCTCAGCGAACAGGCTGATTGCTCGCCACTGCCGACGGCTATCGCCTGAGGTGCATGCGAACGCTGGACCGCAATGCTGGAGGAGACCCCGATGAACAAGCAATTTTTCTGTGCCGCTGCATTCCTGTGGGTGGGAGGCACCTGTCATGCCCAAGCAAGCATCACAATCTATGGGCTGCTCGACACCGCTGTCGAGCACATCAACCATGTGGGTGCCACTGGTTCTGGGCTCACGCGCATCCCCAGCAATGCGGGCAACATTCCATCCAGGCTGGGATTTCGTGGCCGTGAAGATTTGGGGGGAGGAATAAGTGCCCAGTTCGTTCTCGAAATGGGCATCGCACCTGATTCGGGCGTCTTGAACCAAGGTGGGCGCGGGTTTGGGCGACAGTCGTTTGTTGGCCTGAACGGCCCCTGGGGTCAGGTTGGCCTTGGCCGGCAGTACACGATGCTGTTTTGGTCGATGCATGACGCCGATGTCATCGGGCCGGGTATGCACAGCATTGCGAACTTCGACAGCTATTTTCCGAATGCACGCGCCGACAACGCCATCTCCTACAAGGGCACATTCTCAGGACTGACCGTTGGCATGACCTACAGCTTTGGGCGCGATACGGTCAATGCTGGCCCTAGCCCCGCCGGCACAAATTGTGCCGGCGAGAGTGGCACCGACAGGAATGCTTGCCGCGAATGGTCGATGTTGCTCAAGTACGACTCCGCCAGTTGGGGGACTGCGCTGGCTCATGACGTGCTCAAGGGGGGCTCAGGTGCATTTGGTGGTCTAAGCCAAAGCAGCATGAGCGACAAGCGCACCATGCTCAACGGTTATGTGAAATTCCACAGAATCAAGGTTGGAGCGGGATTTCTGCGCCGCGACAACGATGGCTACAAGGTCTCCCCCCGCAGCGACCTGTGGTTCGTCGGCCTTTCATATCCCGCAGGGGCATGGACTTTCGACACCCAGTACTACCGGCTCCAGTACAAGTCCAATAGCGACAAAGGCCAGTTCATGGTGCTGCGTGGCATCTACCACTTCTCCAAACGATCCGCCGCCTACGCGTCACTGGGACACATGAAGAACAGCGGCAATGCCACATTCAGCGCTAGCAGCGGCCAGGCTGGCAGCCTGCCGGTCGCCGGAATCAACCAGACAGGCTTCGGCGTCGGTATCCGTCATATGTTTTAGCCAATGGCACTCGCCCAAATACGAGCCTGACGGAGATGCCGAACCAGCCTTGTTGCTGTGACATGGCGCAATCACCTCTCTGGTGCAAGCCGTCAAGGCCCTGGAGCGTGTGCGTAGCCTGATCGCACTCTGGCTGTTACACCGGCACGGCACGTGCGTGTGCATGTGATGCCACATGTGCGACGGCTCAAAGGCATGTTCATCACTCATAGGCTTGCGACTGCAACTTGGCCGCCTTATTCCAAAACGCGCTCGCTCAGCGGGAACTATGTGGCTGATACGATAGAAGGAGCTGAAAGCACGACCATCTTTTGAACACCTTTTTTAGGTAGCTAGCTGGGTAGCTAGAGCTAGGAACCTGAAAATCAGATACGCAACCCATTGAAATCAAGTGGGCTTATATGACAATGAAAATTGCCACCTGGAATGTGAACTCCTTGTCCGTACGACTGCCGCAGGTGCTGGACTGGCTTGCCGCCAACCCCGTCGATGCACTGGGACTGCAGGAGCTCAAGCTCACCGACGACAAGTTCCCGCACATGGCGTTCGAGGAAGCTGGCTACAAGGCAGTCAGCCACGGCCAGAAGACCTATAACGGCGTGGCCTGGATCACGCGCGACACGGGGCGCGATGTGGTGCGCAACATTCCCGGGCTTGACGACGAACAGGCCCGCATCATTGCCACGACCATAGACTCGCCGAACGGCGAAATTCGTCTGATCAACGGCTACTTCGTCAATGGCCAGGAACCTGGCTCGGAAAAATTTGCCTACAAGATGCGCTGGCTGCAGGCGTTGCAAGACTGGGTCAAGGAGCAGATGGCCTTGCATTCGCGCCTGGTGCTGGTGGGGGACTTCAACGTGGCTCCCGAAGATCGCGACTCCTACGACCCCGTCGGCCTCAAGGACACGATCCACCACACGGTGGAGGAACGCGACCATTTCCAGCGCCTGCTGCAGCTGGGCTTGAGCGATGCCTTCCGCATGTTCGAGCAGCCGGAAAAAAGCTACTCCTGGTGGGATTACCGCATGCTGGGCTTTCAGAAGAATCGCGGCCTGCGCATCGACCATATTCTGGTCAGCGAGGCTCTCAAGAGCAAGGTCAGCGCCTGCAGCGTGGACCGCGCTCCACGCAAGAACAAACAGCCCAGCGACCACGCCCCCGTGGTTGTCACACTGGACTGAGGCGGGACGCGGATCAGGCGGCGCCATGGCTCAGCCACTGCAAGGCCTGCAGCTGGCCACGCAACAGCATCACATGGCGTTTGAGCAGCTTGGCGACTTTGACCGGCAAATCCAGCTGAACAGTGTGCTCCGTGCGCTCCAGCCAGGTCTGCAAGCGCCGCAGCACATCCAGCCAGGTTTCGGCCGCCGTCTCCCCCAAGTAGTCAAGCCAGGTCTTGCGCACTCGCTCCAGCAGACCGCCCTCATCCAAGGCCATGGATAGCGGGGCTACCGGAACACCATCAAGCAGCTCCTCCAGTTCGGAAACCAGCTTGTGCGAATCCTGCGAGAAGCGGCGCAGGGCATCGACAGCCATGCTGGAGTCCGCAGTCGTCAAGAACAGTCTGGAGCTTTGCGCAAAACGCCGTCCTGCCTGTAATGCCAGAGCAAGACTGTTCTTCGCCATCTGGCCCAGTACAGCCTCCGCGCAAGGCTTGGACAGGGGTGGAACAATCGCACGGCGCCAGGCTGCCTTGACGGCAGCTCTGACCTGAGACCAGTCCAGCAGACTGCCCCCGCAATGCCGCGACCAATGCTGGCGCAACTCGGCCTCCAGGGATTCGAAACTCCTGCTCCTCCCCGAAGCCGTCTGCCGAGCCCGATATCTGCCGGCCTGCCAGCCCAGCAGATAGGCGGGGTAATACTGATCAAAGCTACGCCCCGGGACAAAGTAAGGCTCGCACATATAGCGCTCGTGCCAGAAGGCCTCCTCGGCCTCCGGCATCTGCAGCAATGGCGACAAGGCGTTCGCATCCCGCGGGAAAGACTCCGGTGCAGGCGGGAAAGAGATGGGTAAAGGCAAGGCAGACAACGCAAACAGTCCAATCAACAAGAGGCCTGTTGATTTTTATCCCTGCGCCATCTGCCTCATGTCGTCAACCGTGATTGCACCATGTAGGACGGATAAAACCCACCGCGAAAGCGAGTGACCACTGCACTGCTTCAGTCGAAATTCTCGTTTTCCAGCCCCAGCTCCTGCAGCTTCCGGGTGATGGTGTTGCGGCCAATCCCCAGCCGGCTGGCAGCCTCGACTCTACGACCATGCGTGGCTGCCAGGGCCGTTCGCAGCAACTGAGCCTCGAACTGATGGGACAGCTGATCCCATACATCGTGGTGGCCTTGCGACAAAAGCTCCTCGGCCTGCTTGCCCAACCCTTCCAGCCAGCCGCCATCGGTCAATGCCGGAGCTTCGGTCAAAGGCGTTGCCGCAGTGCCTGGCACGGACATGGATGCCGCCTCAGGCAGATTTGCCCTAGACTGGTCCAGGCCCACACCACTGCTCAATGCGCCGGCAAAGACTGCTGTGCTCACCGGTGCAGAGCTGCCCAGCACTTCGGGCGGCAAGTCCTTGAGTGCAATCTGCTGGGCCGGAGCCATGACGGTCAACCAGTGGCAGATGTTTTCCAGCTGGCGCACATTGCCCGGGAAGTTGAAGGCCTGCAGGCGGCTCATGGCGGCCGTGCTCATGCGTTTGGGCTCAACCCCCAGCTGACGCGCGCTTTGCTGCAGGAAATGCTGGGTCAGCATGGGCACGTCTTCCTTGCGCTCGCGCAATGCAGGCAGGCGCAGACGGATCACATTCAGGCGATGGAACAAGTCCTCGCGGAAAGCTCCGTCCTTGACGCGCAGCTCCAGATCCTGGTGCGTCGCCGCAATCACACGCACATGGGCCTTGACGGCCTGATGTCCGCCAACCCGGTAGAAATGACCGTCGGAGAGCACCCGCAGCAGACGCGTCTGCAGCTCGAACGGCATGTCTCCGATTTCATCGAGAAACAGCGTACCGCCTTCGGCCTGCTCGAAACGCCCCCTGCGCTGGGTCTGCGCGCCGGTAAAGGCGCCGCGCTCGTGGCCGAACAGCTCGGACTCCAGCAGATCTTTCGGAATGGCTGCGGTATTGATGGCCACAAACGGTCCGCCGGCAACCGGAGAATGCTTGTGCAGTGCCCGTGCCACCAGCTCCTTGCCGGCACCGGACTCCCCGGTGATCAGCACCGTGACATGACTCTGGCTCAGTCTGCCGATGGCGCGAAACACGTCCTGCATGGCAGGTGCCTGACCCAGCATTTCCGCCTGCACCGGAGCCTGCACATCGGCCACCTCCTCGCGCTGGCTTTCCTCGACTGCGCGCCGGATCAACTCCACGGCCTTGGGTACGTCGAAGGGCTTGGGCAGATACTCGAAGGCCCCACGCTGGAACGCCGAGACGGCACTGTCCAGATCGGAATAGGCCGTCATGATGATCATGGGCAGTCCGGGCTGCTGCGCCCTGACCTGCTCCAGCAGCTCAAGGCCCGAGCCGCCGGGCATGCGTATATCGCTGACCAGCACCTGTGGAGCCTGACGCTCGGGATCGCTGTTGTCCACATCAGCCAGGGCCTTGAGCACATCACGCGGCTGGGTAAAGCTGCGAATGGGCCAGCCTTCACGCCCTAATGCCTTTTCAAGCACAAAGCGGATGGAAGGGTCGTCGTCCACAATCCAGATTGGCTTCATTCGTGCAACATCCTTCCCTTCTTCTGCATATTGATAATGTCAGGCTTTATGGCAGCGGTATCAGGATTCGGAAATCCGTCCTCCCCGGCTGGCTCTCGCACTCGATCAGGCCATGGTGACGCTGCACAAAGGTCTGAGCCAGCGTCAGCCCCAGGCCGGATCCGCCGTCTCTGCCGGAGACCAAAGGATAGAAAATCCGCTCCTTGATGGCATCTGGCACGCCTGACCCGTTGTCGATTACATGCAATTCCAGTGCCAATCTGTAGCGCTCGCGCCCCAGAGTGACCTGTCTGGCCACACGCGTCTTCAGAATGATCTCGGCATCGCCCTCTGCAATGCGCCGCCCCAGCGCCTGTGCCGCGTTCTGAACGATATTGAGCAGAGCCTGTATCAGCTGTGCGCTGTCGCCTCTGAACTCGGGAATGGAAATGTCATAGTCGCGCGTGATCTTGAGCCCCTGAGGATGCTCGACCAGCACCAGCGAACGCACGCGCTCGCAGACCTCGTGGATGTTGACGTCGCCCACCTCATGCGGGTGGCGATGCGGAGCCAGCAATCTGTCCACCAGCGCCTGCAGGCGATCGGCCTCGTGAATGATGACCGTGGTGTATTCCAACAACTCGGGCGTGACCAGATCCATCTGCAGCAACTGGGCCGCGCCGCGAATGCCGCCCAGCGGATTCTTGATCTCGTGCGCCAGATTGCGGATCAGTTCCTTGTTCGCCAGCGCCTGCTCTCGGATGCGCTCCTCGCGATCCTGACGGGCCTGCTGCTCCAGCGGCCACATCTCCACCATGACATGACCGGCCTTCTCGGCCAGCGAAACTGCTGCGTGAATCGGCAAGGGCTCCTGCCCCAGGCGCAGCAGGCTGGCCTCGAAGCGCAGCGCAGCAAAGTCGTTGGAACGGGCGCCGCTGAGCGCCTTGTCCAGCAAGGCTGGCTCGGCAAAGCAGGTGGCGAAGTCACTGCCCACCATGATGCGGCGCGACTGGCCCAGGGCGTTTTCCAGCGCCGCGTTGACGAAGCGCACCATGCCGTACTCGTCAAGCACGGCAATCAGGGTGCAAAGCCAGTCCAGCGACTGGTAGCCGTGAGCATTGGCCTGATCCGGATCAGGCCTGGAGATATCGGGGAGCGGGGCTGCAGTGGAACTCATTCGATAGACCAAAAATGACCAGCCCCAGGGGCCGGATTAATTGACCGCAGGCAGCCGGTCCAGCTCTCGCCTGATGCCTGCGATATCACTTTCCTGGCGTGTGATATCGGCCTTGAGCTTGGCCACCCGCTCCGGGTAGCCCTGAGGGTTGCGCAACTCCAGCGCCGTGCGCACGGGGTTGCCATCGTTGTACTCCGCCTTCAGCTCGGCCAGTCTGGCCTGGGCCTTGTTCAGCTCGCCTTGTAGGATGGCTCGTGCATCGGAGTCACGCGCTTTCTGCGCGGCACTGTCGCTGCGGGCCGGGGCCGGCGCGCTCGATGCAGAGCTACTTGCCGGCTTGGGCTTGGCCGCAGCCGCAGCGGCATTTCCACCCGAGGGCCTGGTGCCGTGAATCACCGTCACGCCACTGCCATCGACCGGCTTGCACCCTTTGGCCTTGGCCTGCGAAACATTGTTGGTGTACTCATTGCCGCAGCGGTAGATCACATCCTGGGCAGAAACCAGCCCGGATGCAAGACACAGCAACGACAACACATAAAACTTCTTCATTCGGTCCTCTCAGGCAGACGGCGGCCGCAAGTCCGCAATACCCTGAGTATCGCTCCAAGCCCGCGGCTTTTATTGACTACTTGACCGCCACCAACCCGTTTGGTTCCTTTGCTGCCATGCCCGCCGCAGCGGGCGCTCAATAAAAAAGGCGGCTTGCGCCGCCTTTTTTGACCTCTGCTTTACAGCGAGAAGTACATATCGTATTCGACAGGGTGCACCGACTGGCGATAGCGAGTCACTTCGCCCATCTTCAGCTCGATGTAGGCATCCAGCATGCTGTCGGAGAACACACCGCCCTTGGTCAGGAACGCACGGTCGGCGTCCAGGGCTTCCAGAGCCTGATCCAGGCTGTGGCAGACGGTAGGCACCAGCTTGTCTTCCTCGGGAGGCAGGTGGTAGAGATCCTTGGTCGCGGCTTCGCCGGGATGGATCTTGTTTTCCACGCCGTCCAGGCCGGCCATCAGCAGAGCTGCGAAACCCAGGTAGGGGTTCATCAGAGGATCGGGGAAGCGGGCTTCCACGCGACGAGCCTTTGGATTGCTGACGTAAGGAATACGGATGGAGGCCGAGCGATTCTTGGCCGAGTAGGCCAGCTTCACGGGCGCTTCGAAGCCGGGAACCAGACGCTTGTAGCTGTTGGTGCCGGGGTTGGTGATGGCGTTCAGCGCACGAGCATGCTTGATGATGCCGCCGATGTAGTACAGGGCGAAGTCGGACAGGCCGGCATAGCCGTCGCCGGCAAACAGGTTCTTGCCATCCTTCCACACGGACTGGTGCACGTGCATGCCGGAGCCGTTATCGCCAGCGTAGGGCTTGGGCATGAAGGTTGCCGTCTTGCCGTAGGTGTTGGCCACGTTCCAGATGATGTACTTCTGCAGCTGTGTCCAGTCGGCACGCTCGACCAGGGTCGAGAAGCGTGTGCCGATTTCGTTCTGACCGGCGCCGGCCACTTCATGGTGGAACACTTCGACAGGGATGCCGACCGCTTCCAGCAGCAGCGACATCTCTGCACGCATGTCCTGAGTGCTGTCGACAGGAGGAACGGGGAAGTAGCCACCCTTGACGCGAGGACGGTGACCACGGTTACCGGTTTCGAACTTGGTGCCGGTGTTCCA
The DNA here is from genome assembly GCF_008121555.1 of Comamonas sp. Z1. Lineage (NCBI taxonomy): Bacteria > Pseudomonadati > Pseudomonadota > Betaproteobacteria > Burkholderiales > Comamonadaceae > Comamonas > Comamonas sp. Z1. Next base: position 27,181 of record NZ_VOQT01000009.1, on the reverse strand, counting down.
GGGAGCCTCGTATTCTTCGATTTCGAAGAAGGGGTTGTGAGGCTCTGTCCCCCAGCGCACGCCGTCGAAGATGAAGAATTCGGGTTCGGGACCGAAGTAAGCGGTATCGCCCAGGCCGGAAGCCTTCAGATAGGCTTCGGCACGCTTGGCGATGGAGCGGGGATCGCGGTCGTAGGCCTTGCCATCACCGGGTTCGATCACATCGCACTGCAGAATCAGTGTGGTTTCTTCGAAGAAGGGATCGATATTGGCAGTGTTGGGATCGGGAACCAGCTGCATGTCCGAGGCTTCGATACCCTTCCAGCCGGCAACGGAAGAACCGTCGAAAGCATGGCCCGAGGCGAACTTGTCCTCGTCGAAGTGCGACACGGGCACGGTCACGTGCTGTTCCTTGCCGCGGGTATCGGTAAAGCGCAGGTCCACGAACTTGACCTCGTTATCCTGCACCATCTGCATCACGTCTGCAACGGTCTTCGCCATTAGATCTCTCCTGCCAACTTTGGCTGATCAAATAAAGAATGAATAGTATCTAGCAGTTTGCGTGCCAACTCGAACTCGGCGCCTCACAACAACATCTGCGCACCGAAACCGAGCCTTGGTGTAAAGATATTCGGCACAAGACATAAGCACTTACCAGAGCTGTATCTGCAAACTGCACCAAACAGACGCGCATTGTCTCACTGCCAGAGCAAGCCTCACAACTGCACCATCTTGGTGAATAAAAATGCACCAAGATGGTGCATTTTTGAAATAAGATTGTTTTTGGTGCATGACGCCTGATTCGCCCTGCTACAGACGCTTATCAGCGAGCCACCGAAGCTGCACCATCCGAATCACCTGCACCAGGTGCAAACGGGACCTGCGGGTCGGCAGCACTTGGGATGGTCTGCGCCCTCATTTGCTCCAGCGCCGCCAGGCAGAAGTGAGCGAACCACAGTGCAGAGAAGGCAAACACCAGCGCATAAATCCAGATCGCAATCGGAACCAGAATCCAGAAAGCGGCCAGGAACAGCAGCCCGGAAATCCAGACCACACCAGGTGCTGCGCCCAGATAGCCGCAGATCACCCCCATCAGAATGAGCGACATGCGGTGACGGGCAAACAGGGCCCGGCGCTCGTCCTTGCTGGCATGCTCGGACAAGGCGTCAAATGCCATGACCCTATAGGTAAGCCAGCCCCAGATCAAAGGCGCCACCACCAGCATCAGCGGCGGGAACACCCATAGCGGCAGAGTGACAAACAAGGCCAGCAGCGCAATCAACGTGGAGCCGCCCGACCAGACTAGGCTGGCCACGGTAGAGCCGCCATGCTTTTTCTCCAGCCCGACAAAGCGTTTCTCGGCCACCAGCTGCGTCAGCACAGGCGCCATGAACAGGCCCACCAGCAGCAAAACCAGCACCACGAGTACAGGCATTGCTCCCAACACAACAAAAATGGAAGCCACCACCTCCGAGGCATACCCAAGGCCCAGCCCTTGCAGCCATAGCCACAAGGAATGCAGCCAGCCCACCCCATCAAGCAGGCTTTGCACCTTGAGGACCGCATCGGCCCAGAAGAAGTAACCAAGAAGCCAGGCCATCAAGGCCATGGCCAGCAGCGGCAAGAGTGACCAGACAATGACCCGCTTATGCAGGCAATACGCCATGGCACGCCAAAAAGAGTCGAGTAGCAAGCTCATGCTGGCAAGCATACTCAAGGATTGACTTATGCGCGACCCATCAATCGCAGGACAGCCAGCCACTGCTGCGCCCAGAAGCCACGGCCATAGTCGCGCAATTGACCTTTTGCATTCGCTTGCACCTGATCGCGAATACCCGTGGGGTCATAGCGCAGATCAAAGTTGGCCGTGCCAAACAATATGTCCCACCAAGGCAGCAATACGCCGAAATTGTTGCCATGCACCTTCTTGTTGCGCACGGGCGCCATGGGTTCGTGGCCGATACCGATGGCGTGGTGGCGGCGGTGAAAGCGTGGACTGATCCACAGGCGCTCGCCCAGCTGGCCAAACCAGATGCGCACGTTGGCATGCTGAAAGCTCTCGCTGAGCTGGGTCAGGGCCACGATGGCCACGAACTGCCCCGGAGCCACGCCAATCAGCTGTGCCACCAGCACGATGATGGCGTCATGGATCACGTCGTCTAGCAGGTGATTGCGGTTGTCGCTCCACACCGTCATCTGGCGCTGCGAGTGGTGCACGGCATGCAGCTTCCACCACCAGGTAAAACCGTGTTGGCCTCGATGAATCCAGTACTCGACCAGATCGAAGACGACCAGATACATCAACAGGCTGACCCAGGCATTGTCCGTCACGCCCGGCCAAAGGTCGTCAAGGTGAAAGCCCGGCAAGCCCCAGACATGAAGCTGGCCCATGAGCGAATTCCACAGCGGCTCCGTCGTGAAGAACAAGGCCAGCCTGAACAGTCCCAACCGATGAATCAGCGTATAGAGGATGTCCACACGAATCGCCTGACGGTCCATCACGGGCTCGACCGGCCTCCAGCGCTGCAGCGGCACGATCACCGCGACCATGACCGCTATCTGTAGCAAGCCCACCAGCAGCCAGCCTGTGGCCGTGTAGCCATCTTCAAGCAGGTTCGCCATGCCGAAATGGAACAGAAACGGCTGAACCACGCCTTCAAACAAGCGTTGCTGCGCCTCTCCAAACATCTGAACCAACCAATCCACAACTCACTCCTCTTGCAGCACTCAGCGGTGCTGCGCAATCCAGCCCTGGTACGCCGGATGCTCGGCCAGCGTACGAAAGCAAAAACCCTTATCCAGCAGACCGACGATCAGAGGCTCCAGCACCGCCGGGGCCCAGGGATCCTGGCGCGACCAGATGCCGAGGTGGGCCAGCAAGATATCGCCGCCACCTATGTTTTTGAGTGCCTGGGCCAGCAAGCGTTCATTCGGATATTTGTCGCTGGGCAGCTCGTCGCCCAGAAAGCCTGCCGGCGCCCAGCCCACATGCTGAAAGCCACCCTGCTGCGCTGCGGCAATCAGCGCGGGCGATGTCTTGCCGCCCGGCGCCCGATACAGCGGCAAGGTCTTGCGACCCGTGATCTGCGCCAGCCTCTGAGCGGAGCGGGCAATCTCCTGGCGGTATTCATCGGCAGATACCACAAAGCTCTGACCGGCTCTGGGCCCGGCCGAGGGCTTGACCTTGAAGTGCGTGACCTGACCCGAGGCCTTGTCGCGGATATCGGCCAGCCAGTACATATGGTCGAAGGTATGGGATGCGAGCTGGTGACCTTCATCGGCACGCGCCTTCCACCAGGGCGCCCAGAAGTCGCCCAGACTGCTGCTCCCCTCCTTCGTGGCCTCATTGGCCGCAAAGAATGTGACGGGAACCTTGTGCTTTTGCAGCACCTGGGCGACAAGCTGGGCTATGCCCATATGCCCGGTGTCGAAGGTCAGGTAGACCGCCTTGGAGCAAACGCCTGAAGCCATCTTCTTTGCAGCTTCGGCAGCAAAGGCTGGAACGGCAGACAGGCCGCCGACCAGCGAGCCGAGCATGAAACAACGTCTTTGCATCCACCCTCCTTGAGGTGGTCAACACGGAGACCAAGCCATCCCTGCCGTTTCGATGCAGCAGGGACAAGCACCTTAGCGCGCGGCGTGGGACAGCGTCCAGACACCGTGAGGCGACTTGCCCACATTGACCTGATTGACCACCTTCTTCTCCACCGTGTCGATCACCGACAGCTTGCGCGCCCAGCGCGAGGCCACGAAGATGTAGCGGCCGTCGGCCGAGACATCCATGCAGTCGGGGCCGCCAGGCGCCGGGTAATTGGCAATGACCTGGCTGCTGACCATATCGATCTTGCTGATGGTATTAGCCACGCGATTGCTCACGTACAGATGGCGGTCATCGCCAGCAGCGCGGAAGGCATGGGCGCCGGCTGCCGTCTTGATCTGACCCAGGCTGCGTGGTTCGGGACCGGTGATGTCGAACACTTCGACACCATCGCCGCCCGTCAGGCCGACAAACAGCTTTTTGCCGTCAGGGCTGCCATAGACGTCCGCAGGCATGGGGCCGGTGGGCACTCGGGCCTTGATGGTCTGGGTGGCGATATCGATGGCCACCAGGGCGTCGCTGTCCTGCATGGTGGAGTACAGCGTCTTGCTCTGCGCGTCGATGAACAAATGGCTGGGCGTCTTGCCGGTGGAGACGCGCTTGACCAGGGTCGGCGTCTGCGTGGCCGCATCCCAGCGGTAAAAATCGATGTGGTTGAGGCGGTTGGCTGCCGTGACGAACCACTTCATATCCGGCGAAAAGCGCAGGTGGTATGGGTCCACGATATCGCGGATCACGCGCTGCACGGCACCCGTGCGCGGATCCACCAGAGTCAGCGAATCGCCCAGCGCATTGGCCACCACCAGCGACTTCTCGTCTGGCGTCAGATACAGGTGATGAGGCTCCTTGCCCGTGGGAATGCGCGACTGCTCCTTCCAGGTCTGCGGATCGATCACGCTGATGGATGCATCCAGGGAATTGAGCACAAAGATGGGCGTTGGGCCTTGCACTGCACGCGCTGCCTGCGCGGGCTTGACAGCGGCGGGCGACACAGGTGCACCGGTTGCAACTGCCGCCGCGGGCGCGACCACAGGAGTGGCAGCGACCGCCGGAGCGGCTGCCTTGGCAGACTTGAAACCGGGCAAGGCCGAAGCCCCCAACCATGCCGCGGCGCCCACGCCCACGACCAATGCCACAGCAGCGCCAGTGCGCCCAATAGAAAGACGTCCCACAACCACCACCTTCTCAGAATCCATGCAGTGTAGCTGCGCCAATGCAGCCGCTGCCAACACAAGCCTTCTGGTTTACAAAGCTTGTTGAAATGCCGCGCCAAGCTTGCCCGATCGGCGCAGGCCGCATCATGACAACAATTCAAAAACAGGAGCAGCTAGCTCCTGCTTTTATTACGGTACAGCTTTAAAAAAGCTTGAAACCGTTGGAATAAAGGCACATGACGCTCATCTATTGATGAACATCATTGCTCTATAAAAAAAGGAGCCCCAAAAGGGCTCCTTTGCCAACGTCGGTGACGGGTCCTCAGACCTTCCACTTCTCCGCCAGCTTTTCGGGATTCAGCGTGTCATAGCCTTCGAAAGGCTGGTGAATCCAGGGGTTGGTGGCCAGGAAGTCCACCGAGTAGTCAGGCTCGAAGGTCGACACGCCCTTGGTCCAGATCACGGCGCTGCGCAGCTCCGTAATAGGTGCATAGTTGGTCTTGAGCATGGCGATCACGGCCTTGAGCGTGGCGCCCGAGTCCGCCAGATCGTCCACCAGCAGCACGCGGCCGGAAATATCGCCCTTGGGCGTGGCGATGAAGCGGCCGATGTCCAGGTGGCCCTGCACCGTGCCGGCTTCGGCGCGGTAGGAGCTGGTGGACATGATGGCCAGGGGCTTGTCGAAAATGCGGCTCAGGATGTCGCCGGGACGCAGACCACCGCGTGCCAGGCACAGGATGGTGTCGAATTCCCAGCCGGACTGGTGGATCTTGATGGCGAGCTTTTCGATGAGACCGTGGTACTCGTCGTAGCTCACATACAGGTGCTTACCGTCTTCTGTCAGCATGGGCACAGTTCCTTTGAAAGTTCAGTAAAACCCGGCCCGATCAGGCGGCGCTGTACGGGTTGTGCATCAGGATGGTGTGGTCGCGGTCGGGGCTGGTGGACACCATGGCAATGGGCACACCGGTCACTTCGGCGATACGGTCCAGATAGCGGCGAGCGTTCACGGGCAGCTTGTCGTACTCGGTCACACCCACGGTGGAGTCTGTCCAGCCAGGGATGGATTCGTAGATGGGCTTGCAGCGCTCGATATCGTCCGCGCCCAGAGGCAGCAGGTCGATCTTCTCGCCGTCCAGCTCGTAGCCCACGCACAGTTGCAGCTCTTCGATGCCGTCCAGCACGTCCAGCTTGGTGATGCACAGACCGGACAGACCGTTGATCTGGGCCGAGCGCTTGAGCAGCGCAGCATCGAACCAGCCGCAGCGGCGCGAACGACCGGTGGTCACGCCCTTCTCAGCGCCCACGGTGGACATGACCCAGCCGGGAGTGCCTTCCTTTTCCCATTCCAGCTCGGTGGGGAAGGGACCGCCGCCCACGCGGGTGCAGTAAGCCTTGGTGATGCCCAAGATGTAGTGCAGCAGACCTGGGCCCACGCCAGCGCCTGCGGCGGCATTGCCGGCCACGCAGTTGGACGATGTGACATAGGGGTAGGTGCCGTGATCCACGTCCAGCAGCGTGCCTTGCGCGCCTTCGAACAGCAGGTTGCCGCCTTCGGCGTGAACGGCATTGAGCTCGCGCGAAACATCGGCAATCATGGGCTTGATCAGCTCGGCATGACGCATGGCTTCTTCGTACACGGCGTCGAACTGAACTTCGCCGTCCTTCATGTAGGGAGCCAGGCCGGCGCCGAAGTCGAAGTTCTTGGAACCCAGCACGTTCACCAGAATGTGGTTGTGCAGGCTCAGCAGCTCGCGCAGCTTGGTGGCGAAGCGCTCGGGGTGCTTCAGGTCCTGCACACGCAGGGCACGGCGGGCGATCTTGTCTTCGTAGGAGGGGCCGATGCCCTTGCCGGTGGTACCGATCTTCTGCACGCCACCCTTTTCACGGGCCGCTTCACGGGCCACGTCCAGAGCCTGGTGGAAAGGCAGGATCAGCGGGCAGGCTTCGGACACGCGCAGACGCTCACGCACCTGCACGCCGGCCTTTTCCAGACCTTCGATTTCTTCAAACAGCTTGCCCACGGAGAGCACCACACCGTTGCCGATGTAGCACTTCACGCCGGGACGCATGATGCCGCTGGGAATCAGGTGCAGAGCCGTCTTCACGCCGTTGATGACCAGTGTGTGACCGGCGTTGTGACCGCCCTGGAAACGCACGACGCCGTTGGCGCTTTCGGTCAGCCAGTCAACCAGCTTGCCCTTGCCCTCATCACCCCACTGGGTGCCGACGACGACCACATTGCGACCTTTGGATGTATTCATATTCCAATCCGATAAATCGAAGAATTAGTCAAATGCCTTAAATGGCTTGCACGACCCATTGCCCGCCGACATTGGCAAGCTCACGGTCGCAGTGGAACTCATCCACTTCGCTTTCATGCCCTGGCAGCACGCAGACCACCGTCTCGCCCTGCTGGCGCAATGCGGCAATGGCGGCAGCCACTTGCGCGTCATCACCCCAGGGGGCGCGAATGGCAGCCTTGAGCGGACGCTCGGGCACGACAGCCACCAGTTGTTTGATATCGAGACTGAAGCCGGCAGCGGGACGGTTGCGCCCGAACACTGCACCGACTTCGTCGTAACGGCCACCGCGCACCAGGGCATCGCTGCCGCCGGGCACATAGATCGCAAAGCGCGTGCCGCTGTAGTAGGAGTAGCCACGCAGATCGGCCAGGTCGAAGCTGACCTTGACGCCATCCAGATGCTGCACCAGCCAGCGCAAATGCGACAGCACATTGCGCACGCCGGCAGTGCGCTCCAGCAGCTTTTCAGCTTGATCGAGCACTTCCATGCCGCCGTACAACTGCAGCAACGCCATCAGGCCTTCACGCGAGGCTTCGGGGAAATCGCGGGTCAGCTGAGCCAGCTCGGTTGCATCCTTGGAGGCCAGGGCCGCATGCACGCCGCGCAGCACCTGCTCGTCCACCATCACGCCAGCCAGCAGGCTGCGCACGATGCGCACATCGGCCAGATCCACGATGACGTCCTTGACGCCCGCTCCCTTGAGGCAGTCGAGAGCCAGATGCAGGGCTTCGAGGTCGGCTTCCAGGCCTTCATGGCCGTAGATTTCAGCACCGAACTGGAACGGCTCACGCGTGGCACGCGGACGATCGGGGCGCGCATGAACGACAGGACCGCAGTAGCACAGACGGGTTACGCCCTTGCGATTGAGCAAATGTGCATCAATGCGCGCCACCTGCTGCGTCATGTCTGCACGCAGGCCCATGGTGCGACCGGAGAGCTGGTCAATCAGTTTGGAGGTTTGAAGGGCAAGAGCTTCGCCTGTACCCGTCAGCAAGGACTCCAGATACTCCAGCATGGGTGGCATGACAAGCTCATAGCCATAGCTGCGCGCAGTATCGAGCAATCCTCGACGCAATTCTTCGATGTGCCGTGCCTCGGAGGGCAAAACATCGGCAATGTGATCCGGCAGGACCCAAGCAGACATGGAGAAATGGGGAGGCTGTTAAAAATGCGATTCTACCGGCTTTGCCAGCCCTGCCCAATTTGACCGCTAAGGCCTAGCCAGTATCGGCAGTATTTAAAGCAGCACCAGCATGATGGCGCCTGCTGCGATACAGAGCAATCCGCAAAAGCGCAGCTGCCCATCCCTGAGTTGCAGCAACTGGGAAAACAGCTGGCGCCACAGCCTGGGCGCGAACAGGGGCAGCAACCCCTCCAGCACCAGCAGCATGGCGATCGCCAGTCCCAGGATCTCCCACCAACCCATTGCCATCCCCCCAATAGACAATGGCCCTCAAGGGGCCATTGCTTGTATCGTTGTCAAAGCTTTCCGAACTTGCGCAAACAAGGGTGCACAACAGGCATTTCTATCGGCAAAACACCATGCCTGATTCGAATTTGCGCAAGCCTAGGCCTATTTGCCAGCGGAGCCGCCACTGCGATAAGCCTTGAAGAAGTCGCTTTGCGAAGGATCTAGCACCAGCACATCGCTCTTCTTGGAGAAGCTCTCCTTGTAAGCATCCAGACTGCGATAGAACTGCGCAAACTGCGGATCCTTGCCAAAGGCTTCTGCATAGACCCGTGCCGCTTCAGCATCGCCCTCACCCTTGATCTTCTGTGCATCGCGGTAGGCATTGGCAATGGTGATGTCACGTTGACGGTCGGCCTCGGCGCGAATCTTTTCACCCTCAGCCGCGCCCGTGGAGCGCAGCTCGTTGGCCACGCGCTTGCGTTCGGCCTCCATACGGCGATAGACGGACTCGGTGATGGTCTCGGCATAGTCCACGCGAGTGATGCGCACATCGACGATGTCGACACCCCAGGGCTTGGAGCCGCGCACGGTTTCCAGCACTTCACGCTTGACGTCGGCCATCAGCGTTTCACGCTTGGAAGACAGCAGCTCACGCACGGTACGGCGGTTGATCTCTTCCTGAAAGGCATTGCGCACCACACGGTTGAGCTGCATGGCACCGGCAGACTCATCCAGACCCACGTTACGGATGTATTCCGAAGGCTCGGAGATACGCCAACGCACATACCAGTCGATGACCACGCGCTGCTTTTCAGCCGTGAGCATGGGCTCGGTATCGGTGCTGTCGAGCGTCAGCAGACGCTTGTCGATGTAACGCACGTTCTGCAGCGGTGGCGGCAGCTTGAAGTTAAGCCCGGGCTCGGTGATCACTTCCTTGATCTGACCCAGCGCATAGACCACACCGAACTGACGCTGATCCACGACAAACAGGGTCGAGCTCAGCAAGGCCAGCACCACGAGAATGCTGGTGACAAAAAATCCGATTCGATTCACTGCATTCTCTCCTAGCGTGCGTCACGGTCACGGCTGCGCGCATCGCGGCTGCGGGCATCACCGGCGGGATTGGGTACTACACGTACGTTGGCTGGAGCCGAAGCTGCGCCGCCGGCAGCTGCATCACCCGACGCAGCGGGAGCAGCGGCGCTGCCACCCACGTTCTGCATGATCTTGTCCAGAGGCAGATACAGCAGATTGGAGCCCTGGCGCGACTCCACCAAAACCTTGGTCACGTTGGTGTAGACCTGCTGCATCGCATCGATGTAAAGACGGTCACGTGTGACCTGAGGGGCCTTCTGGTACTCGGAATACAGCGAACTGAAGCGTCCGGCATCACCCTGAGCCTGGGCCACGATCTTGGACTTGTAGGCCGCAGCCTCCTCACCCAGACGCGCCGCCGCACCCGCAGCACGAGGCACCACATCGTTGGCATAAGCTTGGGCCTCATTCTTGGCACGCTCACGCTCCTGACCAGCCTTAAGCACATCGTCAAACGAGGCCTGCACCTGCTCGGGCGGCCGCACGCCGCCTTGCTGCATATTGATGCCCACCACCTCAACGCCTACCTTGTAGCGATCCAGAATGGACTGCATCAGATCGCGTACTCGCGGCGCGATCTGGTCACGCTCCTCAGCCAGAGCCGCGTCCATCTTCATTTTGCCGACGACTTCACGCACGGCGGACTCTGCCACCTGGATCACGGCCTCGGAAGGACTGCGGCTTTCGAACAGCCAGGCTCGCGCATCGCTCAAACGGTACTGCACGGCAAACTTGATCTCGACGATGTTCTCGTCCTCGGTCAGCATTGCCGATTCACGCAGCCCCGTGCTGCGCACGATGTTGTCGCTCCCCACCTCCGCAGAGCGGATCTGCGAAACATAGACCAGCTCATGCTTTTGAACGGGATAAGGCAGGCGCCAGTTGAAGCCCGCTCCCACGGTGCTCTTGTACTTGCCAAACTGCGTGATGACGGCCTGCTGGCCTTCCTGCACGATGAAAAAGCCCGTACCCAGCCAGATCAGCACGGCCACGCCGGCAATCAGGAAAATTCCTTTGCCGGGGTTGAAAGGCTCGCCAGGCTGACCGCCGCTGCGGCTGGGTGGCACACCACGGCCGTTGCCGGAGCCACCACCGAACAGACCGGAAAGCTTGCGATTGAGATCACGCCACACCTCCTCCAGATCAGGCGGCTGGCCTTGCTGAGGAGAGGAAGGACGGGGTCGCTGCTCGGGTGCGGGCGGCATCGGAGGACGCTCCCCTTCGGGTGCCGAGCTGTCTGGCTTGGAGCCATCTTCGTTATTGTTGTCGCCACGACCCCAGCGCGGATCGTTCAAATTGAACATCCCGCGAATGCGTTGCGGCAGCACCGCCAGGCGATGGACGCGTTGTGAAAAATTCATGCGAGACGTCTCTGTGTTTTCAAAAAGACATGGACCATGGCAAGCATTGTGCCCAATAGGAACGCAAGCCCCTAGTATTGCGCGTCGTCATCAGGGGACATCCAGTACGTATCGTCCTGCCCCTCGACTTCTTCGCGTGCCGCCTCTTCACGTACCTGCAAAACCCGGTCAGCCAACATCTGCCGCAGCTGCGCCAGCCCCTGCCCCGAGCGAGCACTGACAAACACACGCGGCACCGGCGTGCCATCGAGCTCATACATATCCTGCAGCAGGGCAGGCTGACGCTCGGGCTCAATGGCATCCAGCTTGTTGAAAACCAGAATCTGGGGCACATCATCGGCCCCGATTTCACCCAGAACTTTTTGGACTTGTTGTATTTGTTCGGGGAATCCGGGGTTCGATGCATCCACGACATGCAGCAGCAGATCGGCGTCAATCGCCTCCTGCAAGGTGGCCTGGAAAGCATCCACCAGACCGTGCGGCAAGTCACGAATAAAACCGACGGTATCCGAAAGGGAAACCGACTCCTCGGCCTCCGCCAGATACATCTGCCGGGTGGTGGTATCCAGCGTGGCAAACAGCTGATCTGCGGCATAGGCGCGAGCCTTCACCATGGCATTGAACAGCGTGGATTTGCCGGCATTGGTATAGCCAACCAGGGAAATATTGAAAACTTCGCGACGCGAGCGCTGACGCCTCTGCGTGGAACGCTGCTTCTTGACCTTTTTCAGGCGCTCCTTGGTGCGCTTGATGGCATCGTCAATCATGCGGCGGTCAAGCTCGATCTGCTTTTCACCGGGGCCGCCACGGCCGCCGATACCGCCAGCCTGACGCTCCAGGTGACTCCAGCGGCGCACCAGGCGCGTGCTGATGTATTGCAGGCGAGCCAGCTCCACCTGCAGCTTGCCTTCATGGCTGCGTGCACGCTGGGCGAAGATTTCCAGAATCAGCATGGTCCGGTCGTTGACCGGCATCTGGATATGGCGCTCCAGATTGCGCTGCTGCGCCGGGCTCAGAGCCTGGTCGAACCAGACTTCCTTGGCCCCGTGCATCTGGGCCAGCATGCGGATCTCATCCGCCTTGCCACTGCCCACGAACAACGCGGGATCGGGAGCTTTGCGCTTGCAGGTCAAGCGCGCCACGGGTTGCAAGCCAGCGGTCTGTGCCAGCAGGCCCAGCTCTTCCAGCTCGTCATCGAAATGGGGAACACCAAAATCCACGCCCACCAGCAGCACTGGCGCAGACGCGGAACGTTCAAAGGATTCAGAACTCAAATACCTGTCCCGTAGGGTAAGAGCCGCGCCGGACTAGCCGGCGGGCGTTGACGCAAGAAAGCTTAGGCAGCAGCGGCGTCGTTGTCAGCCGGAGTAGCGGCCGAGAAGTTCACGGCGCGACCGGGAACGATGGTGGAGATGGCGTGCTTGTATACCATCTGGGTCACAGTGTTGCGCAGAAGCACCACATATTGGTCGAACGACTCGATTTGGCCCTGCAGCTTGATGCCGTTGACCAGATAGATGGAGACCGGCACATGTTCACGACGCAGTGCGTTCAGGAACGGATCTTGGAGGAGTTGACCTTTATTGCTCACGATATTCTCCGTGTTCGAAGAGTGTTGTTGTAAACCGACACATTACCACAGGGCCCGGGAAAAACAGCAAAAAGGGTTTTCCCGTAGGCACCAGCAGATAGCTATTAATCCTTGTCGGCGTAAGGATTATGGGAGGTTTTCAAGTCGATGCGCAACGGGGTGCCGACAAGATTGAACTCCTTGCGGAAACGACCTTCCAGAAAGCGCTTGTACGCATCGGTGACCAGTTCCAGCGAGTTGCCATGGATCACGATGATGGGCGGGTTCATGCCGCCCTGGTGGGCATAGCGCATCTTGGGACGATAGGCTCCCACCTTCTTGGGCGTCTGGAACTGGATCGACTCCATCAGGATGCGCGTCAGCACAGGAGTAGGCATCTTGCAGGTGGCTGCACGATGGGCCTGGATGATGGATTTCCACAGCGGCTCGAGACCCTGACGCTTTTGTGCCGAGATGAAGTGCAGCGGCGCAAACTTCAGGAAGGACAGGCGCGTCTCGATGGAGCGCTCCAGCATCTGACGCTGGTAGTCATCCACGGCATCCCATTTGTTGATGCCCAGCACGACCGAGCGGCCGCTTTCCAGGATATAGCCCGCAATATGAGCGTCCTGGTCGGTCACGCCTTGCGTGGCATCGATCAGCAGCAACACGACGTTGGCGCCTTCGATGGCCTGCAGCGTCTTGACCACCGAGAATTTCTCGATGGCTTCGAACACCTTGCCCTTGCGGCGCAGACCGGCTGTATCGATCAGCTCGAACTTCTGACCATTGCGCTCGAAAGGCACGGTGATCGCATCGCGCGTGGTGCCGGGCATGTCAAAAGCCACCAGACGCTCTTCACCCAGCCAGGTATTGATCAGCGTGGACTTGCCGGCATTGGGACGACCTGCCACCGCCAGACGTACGGGCTTCTGATCTTCCTCGCCAAAAACCTCTTCTTCAGGCTCGGGCAGATTCAACAGACCCAGGGCTGCATCGACCAGGCTGCGCACACCCTGACCGTGGGCGGCAGACACGGGCACGACCTCGCCAAGACCCAGCTCATAGAACTCGGACAGCTGCACGCCATCCTTCATGCCTTCGGCCTTGTTGGCCACCAGAATGGTGGGCTTGCCCAGACGGCGCAGGTAGTTGCCGATCTCGTGATCCTGACCGGACAGACCGGCACGCGCATCCAGCACGAAGATCACGACATCGGCTTCCGCCACGGCTTGCTGCGTCTGCTTGGCCATCTCCTTGAAGATGCCGCGCGATGCGTCCGGCTCGAAGCCGCCCGTATCGATGACGATGTACTCATGCTTCCCCTGACGGCCCTGGCCGTAATGGCGGTCACGCGTCAGCCCTGCAAAGTCGGCGACGATGGCATCCCTCGACTTCGTGAGTCGATTGAACAGCGTCGACTTGCCCACATTGGGGCGCCCTACCAGGGCAATAACTGGCTTCATTCCAAAAACAACCTATCAATCCGGCTTGAAGCCATACACAGTTCCGCTTCGGCTGACGATCACCAGAGTATTGGCGGCGACAACCGGGGAAGTGGCAACTCCTGCCTTGTCAGTTTCCAAACGGGCCAGTGCAGAGCCGTCTTCACGCGAGAGCATGTGCACTGTCCCCAAATCATCGGCCAGCACCACGGAGCGGCCCAGCACCAGAGGTGCCGTTAGCTTGCGGTACTGCAGCTTGTCGATGGACCACAGACGCTGACCGTCTGCACGATTCCAGGCCTGTACCGTGCCGTTGCTTTCGGCGCCAAACACGGCCTGCTCGTCGCCCGCCACGCCATCGCTACCCTTGGAGGTCTGCGTCCAGCGCACATTGGCCGTGCTCACATCCACGCACCCCACCGAGGCCTGGAACGCACGTGCGCAGACACTGCTGCCCACACGGCTGACGGGACCAACCAGATCCACCAGTCGCTCCACATCGTTGGTCCCGCGCGGTGCGGCCAGAGGAGCCATCCAGCGCACCGAGCCATTGTCAGGATCAACACCTGCCAGACGTCCGGACACGCCTACCACCAGATTATTACCAACGGCCTGCAAAACGCCTGGCTGGCGCAAAATAAGCGGTTCATTGCTGGGGCCTTCAACCGACCACAGCTCACGACCCGTATTGGCATCGAAGGCTGCCAGAGAACGGTCAGCCGCCATCACGAACACGCGGCCGCCAGCCACCAGAGGCGGCGTATAGACTGCGGCAGTCAGATTGTTCTTCCACAGCTGCTTGCCTTCGGCAAACACCATGAGCTGGTTGCTGCGTGTAACCACCGCTGTACGCTGTCCGTCGCTGCCCACGCCGGTGGTCAGCGGCTCGCCCGCACTGAACTTGCCCAACTGGCTGCCGGTATTGCCATCAAGCGTCGTAACGCTGCCATCCTTGGTGACCACGGTGACGGTATTGCCCTGCACCAGCGCAGGCATGGCCAGAGGCACTTCGCTGCCCAGCTTGGCCGACCAAGCCTGATGCACCGCGATCTTGCCTGGATTGGGCCCCAGGTCCAGGGGCTTGGGCTTGTCCTTGCCGCCAAACATGGAACAAGCAGCCAGCGACGCGGCCACAGCAGTCAGCACCAGCACACGGGCTGCGGATTGCGCTGCGGGGGCAGCGAACTTCACTTGATGGGCAAAAGTCTTCAAGATTATTTCTCCGACGGCGTTGTCTTGACCAGGGTCGCGGCTTCAGGAGCCACGCCCAGCGCATTCAGCTTGAATTCCACCAGATGGCGGTAGTCCAGATCCTTGTCCAGCGCCTTGTAGGCAGCCTGGTACTGGGCAACCGCCTCAGTCTGCTTGCCCAGCGCCACATACAGATCGCCACGGCGATCAGCCTGCAGACCGGCATAGGACTCGGGCATGGCCGCCTCAAGCACCTTCAGACCTTCGTCATAGCTTTTTTGCTGCTCCAGCACGGAAGACAGACGAATGCGAGCGAGGGCCTTGAAGCTTTCATCGCCCTTTTCGGCCACCCAGCTCAGTTGAGCCTTGGCATCATCGAGCTTGCCGGCATCCACCGAGGCCTTGGCCATCAGCAAAGCCGTCTGAGCGGCCTGTGCCGTGCCCGCGTACTTGTCCCGCAACTCGCTGAAAGCCTGGTCGGCGCGCGCCGCATCCTTGGCCGTCAGCGCTTCGTCCACGGCGAACTCCAGGGCCGAGGCCTGGGTGGCCTGACGCTTTTGCCAGTACTGCCAGCCGTTCCAGCCGGCCAGTCCGAGAAAGACCACGACCAGCACGCTGGTGATCAGAGTTCCCCAGGAATTCCAGAAATGCTTGAGCTGCTCAATTTGCTCTTGTTCTTCAAGATCGAGATGATTTGCCATGGCTACTTAGATTGGATGGAACGCTGGTCGGAAAACGAGGTGCGGAAAATCAAACCGCCGATTTTAGGCTGCCGGCCCACAGGGCCACGTCCGCCAGAGCTTGCTGCACCTGCTGGCCTTCGCCGTCGCGCAGCGACTTCACAGTCACCTTGCCCTGGGCCAGCTCGTCGGAGCCGAAGATCAGGGCAAAGCGTGCACCCGAGCCATCGGCCTTCTTGAACTGGGACTTCATCGAGCCCATGCCCTCGGCCGAGCCGCCGGCCGCGGCATGCATCTGAACCGCCACACCGGCTGTACGCAACTGCTGCACGGTCTTGAAGACCTGAGGCAGCACCGAGGCGTCGGGAATGATGGCGTAGACATCGGCTGCGGGCTGGGGAATCTCCACCCCCACCTCCTTGAGCACTTCGAGCACGCGCTCCACGCCCATGCCCCAGCCCACTGCCGGAGCGGGCTTGCCGCCGATTTCCTCGATCAGATAGTCGTAACGACCGCCGCCGCAGATCGTGCTCTGCGAACCCAGCTTGTCGGTAATGAACTCGAACACCGTGAGGTTGTAGTAATCCATGCCGCGCACCAGACGCGGGTTCAGGCTCCACGCCACGTCGTTGGCATCCAGAATGTCCTGCACAGCCTTCAGATGCGCCTTGGATGCATCGCCCAGATAGTCCATCAGCCTGGGAGCTGCGTTGACCATTTCCTGCATGGCAGGATTCTTGGTGTCCAGAACGCGCAGCGGATTGCTGTACATGCGGCGCTTGGCTTCCTCGTCCATCACCTCGGTGTGCTGCTCGAAGTAGGCAATCAACGCCTCGCGGTGGGTCTTGCGCTCCTCGGGCTGACCCAGGCTGTTGAGCTCCAGACGCACGCCTTCAATGCCTAGTTCTTTCCAAAGTTGAGCGGCCAGCAGAATCACTTCTGCATCCAGCTCGGGACCGGCAAAACCCAGGGCTTCCACACCGACCTGGTGGAACTGGCGATAGCGACCGCGCTGGGGCTTTTCGCGCCGAAACATCTGACCGATGTAGAACAGACGCTTGCCGCCTTCATACAGCAGATTGTTTTCCACCACCGAACGCACCACGCCGGCCGTACCTTCAGGACGCAGGGTCAGATGCTCGGCCTGGCCATGCTTATCCGCCCGGTCCTCAAAGGAGTACATCTCCTTTTCGACGATATCGGTCACCTCGCCCAGGCCGCGCACAAACAGGGCCGTGGGCTCGACGATGGGGGTGCGCATATTGCGATAGGCAAAGCGGCCCATCAGATCGCGCACCTTGGCTTCAAACCACTCCCAACGCGCCGAATCGGGTGGGAGAATGTCGTTCATGCCTTTGACGGCGGTCAGTTTTTCGTTCTTGGCCACGTGAAGTCTCACACTTGGGCTACTAGCAAAACAAGAGCATATTGCGCACGGCAACCATGTCCTTCAACTAGAAACCTAATTCAAATCCATACAGATAGTGCACAAGCAGCTATCAATTCCAAAGTCTTGGCTCGCTGGCATTGTGCCAGCAAGCGCAATCACCACCCGCATGCCGGGCCGCTGCAAGCGCTCGACTCGCTCAGGCCTTCTGGCCGTAGCGGCTCTGCACATATTCCAGCACCAGGGTCTGGAACTCCTCGGCGATATGCTCGCCGCGTAGCGTCAAGGCCTTCTCGCCATCAATGAAAACGGGCGCCGCTGGCGCTTCGCCATTGCCGGGCAGACTGATACCGATATCGGCATGCTTGCTCTCGCCGGGGCCGTTGACGATGCAACCCATCACGGCCACCTTCATGGCTTCCACGCCAGGGAACTGGGTACGCCAGACCGGCATTTCACCGCGCAGGAAATCGTCAATCTTCTTGGCCAGTTCCTGGAAAGTGGTGCTGGTGGTGCGGCCGCAGCCCGGGCAGGCGGTGACGCTGGGCACGAACACGCGCAGACCCAGGGCCTGCAGAATCTCGGAGGCCACCACGACCTCCTGCGTGCGCGCTTCACCCGGCTGGGGCGTGAGCGAGACGCGAATCGTGTCACCAATGCCCTCTTGCAGCAGCACCGACAGCGCAGCAGTGGATGCCACCGTGCCCTTGGTGCCCATGCCGGCCTCGGTCAGGCCCAGATGCAGTGCATAGTCGCAGCGGCGCGCCAGCTCTCGATAGACCGAAATCAGGTCCTGTACACCGCTGACCTTGCAGGACAGGATGATGTTGTCGGGATTCAGCCCCATGTTCCTGGCCAGCTCGGCCGAGGTGATGGCCGAAGTGATCAGCGCCTCGTACATGACCTGGCGCGTTTCCCAGGGCTGGGCACGCTTGCTGTTCTGGTCCATCAGCTCGGCCATGATTTCCTGGTCGAGCGAGCCCCAGTTCACGCCGATGCGCACGGCCTTGTCGTACTTGGCGGCGATCTCGATCATCTGGCCGAACTGCTTGTCCTTCTTGTCGCCCTTGCCCACGTTGCCGGGGTTGATGCGGTACTTGGACAGCGCCTGGGCGCAATCGGGATAGTCGGTCAGCAGGCGATGGCCGTTGTAGTGGAAGTCGCCCACCAGCGGCACGTACTCGCCCATGCGGTCGAGTTGCTCACGGATATAGGGCACGGCCGCCGCCGCCTCGGGCGTGTTCACCGTGATGCGCACCATCTCCGAGCCAGCCTGGGCCAGCTGGCGCACCTGGATGGCGGTTTCAACCGCATCCACGGTGTCGGTATTGGTCATGGACTGCACGCGCACGGGCGCATCGCCCCCCACGGTGACCACGTTGTTGCGCCACACCACCCGGGCCTGGCGCGATTTGCGCGGCAGCGGGCTGGCGATGGCTATCGCCTGGCTGAGCTGCTGCGAGCTTTGAGAATCTTGCACTCTTGTTTACCTCGAACGGTTACTTCACCTCGAAGCGAGCCACATTGTCGCGTGTGCTCGAGATATCGAAGGGTTCACCACGTACCGTCACCTGCGTGCCCTTGGCATTGCCCACAATCACCGACAGGGGCAACTGGCCTTCGGCAGTCGCAGTTTCATCCTTGGACAGGGTCTTCTCCAGCACCACCTTGCCGGCTCCATCCCTGACCTTGACCCAGGACTGGCCGGTATTCACCTTCAGCACCAGCAGGCCGGCAGCGCCGGTCACGGGCACAGCCGCCTCGGTTGCCGGGGCTGCGGTTTGGGCAGCCGCCACAGGTGCGGGAGCGCTTGCTGCAGCACCATCGCCAGGCATGCCGGCCGCAGCAGCAACCGACACAGACTCTGTCACCGGCGCCGCGGGTGTGGCAGAACTGCCCTGTGCACCGCCCTCGGCCTGGGCAAGCGGTTCTGCAACCGAAGCGCTCACCGCAGCCGTCTGGTCAGACTGGGCCTGAGCCGGCGCTGGCGCGCCTGCCCCATCGGCGCCGTCAACCATCTGATGGAATGGCACAAAGTACACGGCAGCGGCAGCTGCCAGCAGAATCAGCACGCCTGCCGCAATCTTGCGAGAGCTGCTGTTGCCAGAGTCCAGCGGTGTACCCGTGACCTTGAAGCTGCTGCGCACCTTGACGGTCTCGTTGATGCCTGGACCCGCATTGGCAAGGCTTTTAATCTCGCTGCGTGGCAGCTTGGCCAGCACCGATTCGGCATCGATATGCAAGGTCCGGCACATTCCCATGGCCAGAGCACGCATGAACACATGATCGGGAAAGGCCGCATAGTCATCGGCCTCCAGCGCCTCCAGCTTGTGCTGCGGCACCTTCAATGTCGCAGCCATCACGGGCAACTGCATCCGGGCTGCTTCCCGTGCCTGACGCAACAAGACTCCGGCCGTGGCCTGACCCTGAGTTGGCACCTGCTCTTCGCTTTGCATAGTTTCCTCTTCCACCGCAGCCTCATTCATTGAAAGCTCCACGTTCATAGGCCAGCCACTGACGCGATTGAGGAAAACGCTCGCGCAGTTGATCGGCCTGTTGACGCACTCCAATATCGTCGTGCAGTGCCCTGTCTATTTTGATCCCCAGCCAGAGGCTTTCCGCACTGGCCTGATTGCTATTGTTATTCAAGCGCCGGATGTAGAACTGCGCCTTCTTCAGATCACCTTTGAGCCAAAGCACATTTGCCAGGTTGTAGCCTGCAGCGGGGTTGCCCACATCCATCTCGTAGGCACGAAACATGTTCTGGTAGGCCTGCTCCAACTGTCCTGCCTGCTGGTAGCACATGCCCTTGGCCAGCAGGGTCCTGGGCTGTTCACGGTAGCCCGGAGCCTGCAAGGCTCTATCAAACCACTGCTGGGCTACGTCGAAATGCTTTTGCTGGCATTGCATCCAGCCGTAATTGTGAATCTGGTTGCCGTCGCGCGGATTGAGATCCACGGCCTTGCGCATGGCGATCTCGGCCTGCGTCCAGTCCTGGTTCTGCATGAGGATCAGGCCCAGCAGGCCGTATGCATCGGCGTAATCGGGCTTGGCAGCCAAGGCCTGCCCTACCTCGTCCATGGCCACATCCAGGCGCCCGGCCTGAAAGTAATTGGCAGCCAATTCCAGGCGAATCTGGGCACGGCGATTGGCATCGGCGATCTGGGCCCCGCCCGTGCCAACCACGGAAGCCTGGGGTACCGACGTAGAGGAAGTGGTGGTGGTCGTTGTCGAAGTACAACCCACAAGTGCCGCGACCGCAACCGGTACCCCCCACCGGGCCAACAAGCCCCAATGTTGCCAAACCGGTCGCTGTACCACTGCCCTCATTGATTGTCCTTTATTCAAAACTCCGTCAAGACACCTGCTTGAGCGGGATAGTACGCTGCTTGGCCATACGCTCGGCAGCGCGAGTTCTGTCCTTCACGTCGCCCGCGAGCTGACCACAGGCCGCATCGATATCGTCACCGCGGGTCTTGCGCACTGTGGTCACGATGCCGGCATTGCTCAGCAACGTAGCGAACTCGGTCACACGGGCCGAAGGCGAGCGCAGCAGACCCGAAGCGGGGAAGGGATTGAACGGGATCAGATTGAACTTGCACCAGCTCTTGCCATCGCCGCGCGCGCGCACCAACTCTATCAGCTGGCGCGCATGCTCAGGCTGATCGTTAACGCCGTCGAGCATGCAATATTCAAAGGTGATGAAGTCACGCGGCGCGAACTCCAGATAGCGCTCGCAGGCGTCCAGCAGCTCGGCAATCGGGTACTTCTTGTTCAGCGGCACCAGGTTGTCACGCAGCGGATCATTGGGCGCGTGCAGCGACACCGCAAGCGCCACGGCGCAGTCCTGCGACAGTCGATCCATCATGGGCACCACGCCCGAGGTGGATACCGTCACGCGACGACGCGACAGGCCATAGCCATGGTCGTCCAGCATCACGCGCAAGGCAGGCACCAGCGCACTGTAGTTCTGCAAAGGCTCGCCCATGCCCATCATCACCACGTTGGAGATGATGCGATCTTCGGTGCCGAAGCGCTTGCGCAGCGAATGCTCGGCATACCAGAGCTGGGCAAGGATTTCGCCGGTATTGAGGTTGCGGCTGAAGCCCTGATGCCCCGTCGAGCAAAAGCGGCAGCCCACGGCGCAACCGGCCTGGGACGATACACACAGCGTGCCGCGGTCGTCCTCTGGAATGAAAACGGATTCAACGGCATTGCCGTCGCCCACATCGAACAGCCACTTCACGGTGCCATCGGCAGAGACATGCTCCGTCACCACAGGCAAAGCGGTAATGTGGGCCCGGCTTTTGAGCTTTTCGCGCAAAGACTTGGCCAGATCTGTCATCTGGTCGAAATCGGATGCGCCACGCTGGTGAATCCAGCGGAACAGCTGCGTCGCACGGAAACGCTTCTCCCCGAGCTGCTCGCAATAAGCGGTCAGTCCTTCGAGGTCAAAATCAAGCAAATTAGTAGTCATATCGGCATGTGGCGAGGCGTCTTGCGAACGGTGTTTGCCACGCCGTGGCCAGCATCTTCAAGTGCTGACACCCGCCTTGCACGAATGCAAAGCGCTGGCGTCAGCGAGAGCATGCTGTAAAGCTAGCGTGGATTAACGCGAGTACACGTTCATGCCGGGGAAGAAGAAGGCAACTTCCACAGCAGCAGTTTCAGCAGCGTCGGAGCCGTGCACGGCGTTGGCATCGATGCTGTCGGCGAAGTCGGCGCGGATGGTGCCCTTTTCGGCCTTCTTGGGGTCGGTGGCACCCATCAGTTCACGGTTCTTCAGGATGGCGTTCTCGCCTTCCAGAGCTTGAATCATCACGGGGCCGGAGACCATGAAGTCCACCAGATCCTTGAAGAAAGGACGGGCAGCGTGCACAGCGTAGAACTGCTCGGCTTCGCCGCGCGACAGGTGCACCAGCTTGGCAGCCACGATCTTCAGGCCAGCAGCTTCGAAGCGGGCGTAGATTTGGCCGATCACGTTCTTGGCAACTGCGTCGGGCTTGATGATGGAGAGGGTACGTTCGATAGCCATGATGATTATTTCCTAATCAGGGTTACTATGGGTTTTTGCCGAAAAAGCAAAACAGTTGATTTTAGCGGTGCCGCCATAGACCTTGAAGTCCGGGCAGCACTCAAATCCTTACGGATGCCTTTTTAGCGACCGCCGCGGCGACCGCCACCACCGCCGCCACCAGGGCGACGCTTGGCGTTCTGACGGGCACGCGAGAGGCTGTCGCTGCCGATATAGCCCACCGAGGTGCGCATGGGATCGGGCTGACCGCCTCCCTGCGAGCGGCCCGAGCCACCGGAGCGGCCGCCGGACTTGTTGCGCGGGTTGTCACCCAGCATGCCGCTGGGTGCCGGACGATTGCCGTCCCACTCGCCACGGCGCTGGCCGCCGCCTTCACGACGCCCCTGGGGTGCGCGATCGGCATTCATGCCATTGCCACGGCCGCCGCTGCGGTTGTTGCGACCGCCACGGTTGTTGGCGCCACGGGCACCGCCGCTGCTGCGCTCGACGGGAGCGCGCTCCTTGACACCGGCTGCCGACATCAGCGCCTGGATATCGGCCTGATCAAGCTCCACCCAGGCGCCGCGCTTGAGGCCACGCGGCAGCATCATGGCGCCGTAGCGGATACGGATCAGACGGCTGACGGCATGGCCCACGGCCTCGAACATGCGTCGCACTTCGCGGTTGCGGCCTTCGGAGATGGTCACGCGGTACCAGCAGTTGGCACCTTCGCCACCGCCATCTTCCACGGCACCGAAGCTGGCTTCGCCGTCTTCGAGCTGCACGCCGTCCAGCAGACGCTGCTTTTCTTCCTTGCTCAGCGCGCCCAGCACGCGGGCCGCGTATTCACGCTCCAGGCCGAAGCGGGGGTGCATCAGCGAGTTCGCCAGCTCGCCCGAACTGGTGAACAGCAGCAGACCTTCGGTATTCAAGTCCAGACGACCCACCGACTGCCACTTGCCATGCTGCAGCTTGGGCAGCTTGCGGAACACCGTGGGGCGGTTTTGCGGATCGTCATGCGTCACCACTTCGCCCACGGGCTTGTGATAGGCAATCACGCGTGCAGGAGGGGGGTCGATACGGAAGCGGATGGGCTGGCCGTTGACCTTGACGATATCGCCGAACTGAATGCGCTGGCCGACGTGGGCAGGCTCGTTGTTGACCGAGATGCGCCCTTCCAGTATCAGCTGCTCCATCTCCAGGCGCGAGCCCATGCCGGCCTGGGCCAGCACCTTGTGCAGCTTGGGAGAATCGACCTGGGGCGCAAGCACGCGCTTGGCGGGCATGGCGCTGCCGTTCTCTTCCTCGTCGTCGAAGTCGCCCGAGATCACATCGGCAAAGTCGATGTTCTGACCCTTGCGTCCCTTGGGCCCATGAGGAGCAGCAACGCTCTGCACAGGCACTTCGGCAACGACGGCATCCACTGCATCATGACCCTGGTCTTGGTCCTGGGACTGCAGCTCCTGCTCGGCCACGGGCTGAACCGGCTCCTCGACGGCCACAGCTTCTTCGGTACGCGGCTTGGTCACGCGCTTGCGCGCAGGCTTGACCTCGCCAGCAGCGTCCTTCTTGACGCCGGCGCGCTTGCGCGGTGCGGCAGGCTTTTTGGCCTCGGCGGCATCCTTGGCCCCATCGGCCTTGGCTGCGCGGGGCTTGCGAGTCTTCTTGACCGGTTCGGCTTCGGGCGAAGCGGCTGCGGACTCGGGCATCGGGTTCGATGTCTCGTTGTTCATTCCAGTTTTCCTTCGGGGATGACGCCATCGTCACCCTCCACAATTCCTTGTTCTGCTGACCCGACGGCATCGTCGGCCCGCGCTTTCGTCTTTGCGTCCTCGGCCTCGTCGTCGTCGCTGCCGTAGTCATCCTCGAGAAACGCCTTCAGGCCCACCCACTCGGTACGTCCGGCTTTCTTGGCCGCCGGTTTGGGCTCCGGCTCTGCCGCCTTGGCAGTCCTGGCGGGCCTGGCCGCTTTGGGCTTGCTCACGGATGGCGGCTCCTCAGTCGGCCCTGGCTCCGAATCCGGTAGCTCAATCACTATCTCTTCAGTAGCATCTTGCTCAATATCACTCTGCGCCTGGTCCGGATATGACTCCAACTCTGGCGCATCCACCTCGGACTGAAGCTCCGACACAAGCTCTGCAGGCGCTTGCGCCACTGGGTCAACATCGGTATCCAGCAGCTCCTCGGCGCCATCTTCCTCGTCCGGGGCACCCAGGATTTCACTCTCGGCAGCATCGGACTCTGTAGCGACATCCGCACCCTCTG
This sequence comes from Comamonas sp. Z1, assembly GCF_008121555.1. Taxonomy (NCBI): domain Bacteria; kingdom Pseudomonadati; phylum Pseudomonadota; class Betaproteobacteria; order Burkholderiales; family Comamonadaceae; genus Comamonas; species Comamonas sp. Z1. The sequence continues at coordinate 2,725 of NZ_VOQT01000009.1, read as the reverse complement.
CGACTTCGACCGGCTCTGAGACTTCCACACCCTCCTGGGGCTGGGCATCCTCCGCATCGGCCTGCGGGGCGGTCTGGTCGCCCTCCTCCCCATCCAGCGCCTTGAACAGACTTTGCTGGGCCTGGGTTTCCTCCAGCATGGGCAGCTGATCCAGCGACTGCAGACCCAGATCATCGAGAAACTGGCGCGTGGTGGCAAACAGCGCAGGCCGCCCCACGGTTTCACGGTGGCCGATGACCTCGATCCAGCCTCGGTCTTCCAGCTGCTTGATGATCAGGCTGTTCACGGTCACGCCGCGAATATCCTCGATATCACCCCGCGTGACCGGCTGACGGTAGGCAATGATGGCCAGCGTCTCCAGCGTCGCCCGCGTGTACTTGGGCGGCTTCTCGGGGTGAAGCTTGTCCAGGTAGACGCGCATCTCGGGCCGGCTCTGGAAACGCCAGCCAGAAGCCACCTGCACCAGTTCCACGCCCTTGAGGGCCCAGTCCTTTTGCAGGTCCAGCAGCAAATCCTTAACCGTGTCCGAGCCCAGCACATCATCAAAAAGTGAGCGCAATTCCCGCAGCGTTACAGGCTGCGGGGCACAAATCAATGCTGTTTCAAGAACCCGCTTGGCATCTACCGTATTCATGGGCGCAGCGTTTCGGGAGCGGCTGTCGCACCGACTGCGGTGGGACGCCTGATTCTAAGAAGAGAGGGAAGCGCCCCAAAGATGCCATGCGAGTGATGGTCAGAGGGTAGGGTAGGAACAGTTCATTGCTGAACCATCCCCCCCTAAGAACCGGACTTGCGACTTTCACCGCATCCGGCTCAAGCACAACACGTTCAGTTTCGCTAGGTTTCCATTTTAAGACGGAAAACCTTTTGAACTGAACTCAAAGCCTTTGAGAGGCCGGTTTCGCTACCTGCAAACCAAGAGCGTGCAGTCGTCTATGACAGACCGGATGCAATAGCACCCGATTGGAGAGCTTGTCCGACCCGCCCGCCACCTTGTGAACAATGTGGTGGTCGTGCCAGCGCTCGCCCTCTTCCAATGGTTCTGCGCAAAGAGCGCAACGCCCATTCTGATTGATGTAAAGCATCGACGTTTCGTACTGGTACGCCATGTTTTTCAACATGCGTTTCGTTCGCAATGTCTCGCCATACACTTCCCAGGCCGGGTCAAAGGGGTTGTAGTCCCCCTTGATCTTTTCGTGCCTCACGATCTCTGTATCCGCAAGCTTCAACAGTCTGGTCGTAAGCGGACCATCTGCCGTTTTCACGGTTGCAGCAAATTCCTCCCTATCCTTGATGCGCTGCCAGTAACGGCTTTTGCACCAGGGTCGGGATTTATTCGGATGTCGCCTTCTCGTCCAGCGCACTATGCGCCAGTAGATCAGGTTGTCCATCCGACTGAAGGTTTCTTTCGCCACCACCGGCTGGTGGTACCTTGCCCAACCCCGAAGGATTGGGTTTAGTTTGGCAATGAGATCCTCCTGCTTCATCGACAGGTGTGTTTTCACGGTTTCACTGACCTTGCGATAGAACGCTTGCACGTTCTTCTTGCTCGGCTTGATGAGCAACTTCCCTTTGTACTTGCGGAAGTTCCACCCCAGAAAATCGAAACCCTCGTCTATGTGAACGACCTTGGTCTTTTCCGGCGACAGTTGCAGACCTCGTTGTGCGAGAAATGCCTCTATCCACGGCCTGATTTCGGTTTCCAACAACTCTCGCGAGTTGCCAGTGATTACGAAATCGTCGGCGTACCGGATCACATTCACTTTCAGCTTCTGAGCTTTCCTAGCTCCGACATGCCCCCGAAGGTGCGCGATCAGACCTGTTTCCAGCCCGTTCAAACACATGTTCGCCAAAGTTGGCGAGATGATGCCGCCTTGCGGCGTCCCTTCCTCAGTCGGCGAGAGGCGTCCCTGGTGGACCACCCCGGCTTTCAACCATTTGCGCAGGATTGCCTTGTTCATGGGAACATGACGCGCCAGCCACTCGTGGTTGATATGGTCGAAACAGCCTCGAATATCCGCCTCCAGCACCCATTGAGCCGAAGCCTTTTTGGATGTACAAACGAATATCTGACCCATAGCGTCTGCCGTTGAACGATTCCTCCTGAAGCCGTAGCTATTCGGATCGCTCGTGGTTTCCGCCACCGGTTCCAGTCCAAGCAGGTGTAGCGCCTGCATGGCCCGATCCAACATGGTTGGAATGCCCAGAGGACGCTCCTTCCCGTTGGCTTTGGGGATGTAGACCCGCCGCAATGGCTTGGGTCTGTATCCCCTCTGCTGTTTCAACCTTCCAATCGCCGCCCGTTTCAAGGCAGGAGAATCCCAAAGCTGACGATCGACTCCCGCCGTTCGTTTGCCTTGGTTTTCAGTTACACGTCTTACCGCCAAAGCCCTGGCGGAAAACGAGTGGAATAAAGACCGTTGCAGAGCTTTCACCCTGCGCCAGTCCTTGTCCAGCGTTGCCTTCGCTATGCGTTGCTGCGTCGTTCTCACAAACTGCTCGACACGATGCCAATCGATGGCATGCCAGTCTTGCGGTTCGCGTGAGGACGCAGATTCGCCGTCGCCGGTGAGTTTTCTCATGCTTTCCTCCTACCGAGTTGAACCCTCAGAGGACGCACGTCTCCCCGAAGGGATACGCACAATCCCTTCGGGCTAGGTTTAAACAAATGCAGTCGCGAGCGACGGTTGCACCAAGTGGAAGTGGGCACGCTTTCGCGTCAGGG
>NZ_VOQT01000008.1:0-243050 GCF_008121555.1 Comamonas sp. Z1 | reverse complement strand
GATCTTGAATTTAAAGTCTTTCGACTGCTCACTCACTTGACGGAATCAAGAAGAATTAATTCTTCCTCATTACTGTTTTTGTGAGCGTTTGATAACTCCGAAGAGTTTGTTCCGAAGAACTGGCTGCTTGCCCTCAAACGCCCACGCTTATCGGCTGTATTTTTTTAAGGAACCGAGTGCAAAACCGGAAAACCCGATCTTGAATCTCGTTGCTTGCTGCGATCAGCGAAGCCTTGCAGTGTATCACAACTTCCGAGGCACTGCGCAAGAACTTTTGAAGTTTTGCGAGGCAGTCGTTTGCTGCGATGGGTCGAACTATAGCATAGGAAAAACCCTAGCCAACCCGCTTCTGACACAAAAGATTCATCTGCCAGCGTGGTCTTTGCCTGGGCGGCGTCCATAGACAGAGATAGAGACAGCGGCCTTACGGCCGCTGTCTCTATGGAGGCCAACGATAATGCAGGCACGATGGCACTGATTACTTTGTTAGACGCTCAATTGGCGTTCGGGCACGTGGCCCTGCTGGACCACGCAAATTTTTCCCTGGAGACCAGCGAGCGCGTCGGCCTGATCGGCCGCAACGGCGCCGGCAAGTCTTCACTGCTCAAGATTTTGGGTGGCTTGGCAAAGTCCGATGACGGCCAGCTTCAGGTACAGAACGGAGTCCGCATTACCTATGTGGCGCAGGAACCCGACCTGAACCCTGCGCACACCATCTTCGAGTCGGCATCCGACGGCATTGCGGCCGTGATTGCGATTCGCGAGCGCTACCTGGCCGGCGGCGAGGGTGAGGATCTGGACGAGTTGCAGACGCAGATCGAGGCCTATGACGCCTGGAACTGGGAGCAGCGCGTAGAAGAAACATTGCAGCGCCTGCATCTGGACCCGAACGCTGTGGTGGGCAGTCTGTCCGGCGGCACCCGCAAGCGCGTGGCGCTGGCCCAGGCTCTGGTGGCCCGCCCCGATGTCCTGTTGCTCGACGAGCCGACCAACCACCTGGACCTGGACTCCATCGAGTGGCTGGAAGAGCTGCTGATTGCCTTCAAGGGCAGCGTGATCACGATCACCCACGACCGCAGCTTTCTGGACCGCATCGCCACCCGCATCGTGGAACTGGATCGGGGCGTTTTGCGCACCTACCCGGGCAATTTCTCCCAGTACGTGCTGCAAAAGGAAGAGCAGCTCAACCAGGAGGCCGTGATCAACGCCAAGGCGGACAAGCTGCTGGCTCAGGAGGAAGTGTGGATTCGCAAGGGCGTGGAAGCCCGTCGCACCCGCAGCCAGAGCCGCATCAGCCGCCTGCAGGAATTGCGTGCCAGCCGCGCCCAGCGCCGTGATGTGCTGGGCAGCGTGAACATGGATATCGCATCCGGCAAGGGCGACGGCTATCAGGGCAAGATCGTGGCCGAGCTGACCGATGTCAGCAAGTCCTTTGGCGAAAAGAAGATCGTCGAGAAGTTCAGCGGCACCATTTTGCGTGGCGACAAGGTCGGCTTGCTGGGCCCCAACGGCGCAGGCAAGACAACGCTGCTGAAGATGATCCTGGGCGAGCTGGCTCCGGACAGCGGTCAGGTTCGCCTGGGCGGCAATCTGCAGGTGGCCTACTTTGACCAGATGCGCCATCAGGTGAATCTGGATGCCACGCTGGAAGACTTCATCAGCCCCGGCAGCGAGTGGATCGAGATCGGCAACCAGAAAAAGCACGTCAAGAGCTATCTGGCGGACTTTCTGTTCTCTCCGGCGCGTGCGCATTCCCCAGTCCGATCACTGTCAGGCGGCGAGCGCAACCGCTTGCTGCTGGCCCGTTTGTTTGCGCGACCGGCCAATGTTCTGGTGCTGGACGAGCCGACCAACGATCTGGACATCGAGACGCTGGACATGCTGGAAGACCTGCTGCAAAGCTATGACGGCACGGTCTTTCTGGTCAGCCACGACCGCACCTTCCTCGACAACGTGGTCACCAGCACGATTGCCTGGGAAGGCCCCGGCCACTGGCGTGAATACGAAGGTGGCGTGACGGACTGGATGGAGCAATCGCGCCGCAGCAAGGCCATGGCCGAAGCCGCGCAAGCCAAGTCCGCCCCCAAGGAGGAGCCCAAGCCCGTCGCAAGCCGCACCGACGCTGCAGCCAGCCCCAAGAAGAAGCTCAGCTACAAGGATCAGCGCGAACTGGAAGCCCTGCCGGCTACGATTGCCGCACTGGAGACCGAGCAAAAGCAGATTCAGCAAGCGCTGGCCGACGGCAGCCTGTTTGCCAGCGACAACGCCAAGGCCGTCGCCATGCACCAGCGCGATGCGGAGATCGACGAGGCGCTGATGGAGGCGCTGGAGCGCTGGACCTTGTTGTCCGAATAATCAAGCCTCTAAATAAGAGAGCGCCTTGCGCTTGTCAGCTCTTGACTTCAAAGCTCTAGAAGCCTGATGTCATTACCTGACAAGCGCAAGGCGCTCTCTTTTTATGCAATCCTAGATACGGTGATGTACTTGGTCCGAGCCGCCGCGCAGCTTGGTCAGCAGGGCATGAGCAATCTGCGGCAGAGGCAGCACCTCGTCGGCCGCACCATGGGCAATGGCTTCGCGGGGCATGCCGAAGACGATGCAGGTGCTCTCGTCCTGCACCAGGTTGTAGCTGCCGGCATCGCGCATCTCGCGCATGGCGGTGGCGCCATCGGCCCCCATGCCGGTGAGCATGATGCCGTAGGCATTGCGCCCGGCGCTGGCGGCCACGGACTTGAACAGCACTTCCACCGAAGGCTTGTGGCGGTTGACGGGCGGCGCATCATCGACCACGGCCACATAGTTGGCACCGCTGCGCGTGATGGAGAAATGCTTGCCGCCAGGTGCGATATAGGCGTGACCGGGCAGCAAACGCTCGCCATGCGTGGCCTCCTTGACCGTCATCTGGCACAGGCTGTTGAGCCGTGCCGCAAAACTGGTGGTGAAGCCCGGCGGCATGTGCTGGGTGATGACGATGGCCGGACAGTCGGCCGGCAGATGCGTGAGCACCTCACGAATCGCTTCCGTCCCCCCCGTGGAGGCTCCGATGGCGATGATTTTTTCGGTCGAGATGCGCCCCAGCAGGCTGGGCGCCGCAGGCGTGCGGGGCGCAGCAGGCTTGGCGCCCGCACTCGCTGCCGCAGCCACGCCGTGCGGCACCACCGGCAGGCGGTGCACCTGGGCCACGGCAGCCACGCGGATCTTGTCCACGATCTGGCTGGCCAGCTCCTGCAGGCCGTTGGCCACGCCGACGCGGGGCTTGGCCACAAAGTCGATGGCACCCAGCTCCAGGGCGCGCATGGTGACTTCGGCACCGCGCTCGGTCAGGGTGGAGATCATCACCACCGGCATGGGACGCAGGCGCATGAGTCGCCCGAGGAAATCGATGCCGTCCATGCGGGGCATTTCCACATCCAGCGTGATGACGTCGGGGTTCAGATCGCGGATCATCTCGCGTGCGATCAACGGGTCATTGGCCGAGCCGATGCACTCCATGTCATGCTGGCGATTGATGATCTCGGCCAGAAGACTGCGCACCAGCGCAGAGTCGTCCACCACGATCACCCGGATTTTTGGCTTTAACAACGCTCAACCTTCCTCAAAACAGATCCACCGAGCCGCCCGCCGTATTGCGTGCCACCGCAGCCGCGTTGCCGCGAGTGATTTCCTGCTGCACCAATGCCTCGGGATGGGCGTGTGCCAGGCGCTTGACCATGGCCTTGCCCGTGGATGGAAAAAACACCACCTTGCGCGGATAGATATCCAGCACGTCCTCGGAGACGATGGGAATGCGCTCGGTTTGCAGATACTCTGTCACAAAACTGGTGTTGCGCTCGCCCACATTCATGGTCGTGAAATTGGCCATGACCTGGGCGCCACCAAAAATCTTGGCCTGCATGGATTCGCGCCGTGCGCCCAGCTTGAGCATCTCGTTGATCAGCAGCTCCATGGCGTACGAACCATAGCGCCCCGAGACATCGCTGCTGTCGCCATCGGGCAGCATGAAGTGGTTCATGCCGCCAATGCGCATGAAGCGATCCCAGAGACAGGCCGCGATGCAGGAACCCAGCACGGTGACGATGGCCATCTCGTCACGCGAGACAAAGTACTCGCCCGGCAACACCTTGGCCGAATTGAGCTGGAAGTGCGGGTCGTAGTAGAAGAACGAGGCCTCGCCCGGCTGGCGCGGCTGGCGCTTGAGCTGCTCCAGCGATGAGACCGGCGCCGGCATGGCCGCATCAGGATAGCCCTGGGGCACGAAGCTGTTGCCGCGCAGGGGCCTGACAGCGCCAGCACCTGGCAGATCCAGCGGAGAGCTCAGATTCCTCATGACTTGCAGCCCTGCCCTTCAGCTTCATTGGCGCTCATAGACGGTCTTGCCCTTGAGCGCGAACAGGTCGCGCGAATCGCTGAAGTTCTCGGCATGACCGACGAACAGCAGCCCACCCGGACGCATCACCTGATGAATGCGCTCCAGCACGCGACGCTGGGTCGGTGCGTCAAAGTAAATCATCACGTTGCGGCAGAAGACGATGTCGAAGCTCTCCCGGAACGGCCAATCTCCGGCGATCAGGTTGACGTTGAGAAAGTCCACCATGCGGCGCAGCTCCGGCTTGACGCGCACCATGCCGGAGTTGGCCGAGCGCCCGCGCAGGAAAAAGCGGTGCAGCCGCTCGGTGCTCACGCCTTTGAGGTTCTCTGCCCGGTAGATGCCGCGCGAGGCGGTATCCAGTACGCGCGAGTCGATATCGCTGGCCATGAGCTGAAAGCTGGCCGAGGCACCGAGACTCTCCACCGCCGTCATCAGGATGGAATAAGGCTCCTCCCCCGTGGAGGCCGCGCTGCACCATACCTTCCAGCCATTGCTGCCGGGTTTATGGCTGCGCAGATGCTGAGCCAGGATGTCGAAGTGATGCTGCTCGCGGAAGAACGAGGTCAGATTCGTGGTGAGAGCATTGACGAATTCCTGCCATTCAGGCCCGTCGTTGATGCTCTCCAGCCAGTCCAGATAGCTGACAAAGCTCTCGTGCCCGGTCTCGCGCAGGCGGCGCGACAGACGGCTGTAGACCATGGCATGCTTGCCGTCATGCAGGCTGATGCCGGCACGCTTGTAGATCAGGGCCTGCACACGGGCAAAGTCGCGGTTGGACCAGACGAACTCGCGCCCCTGCGCCAGCGGGCCGGACATGCCGCCCGGCAGCGCCTCATCGTCCTGCTCAAGCCTGGCAGGAGAGGCGGCGAATGAAGCGCTACGTCCCAGGTTCAGCACACGGACCTCTGGCGCACTCAGGCTTCGGAGGCCACCAGGCCCATGTCGACATTGCCCATGAGCTTCTCGATGTCCAGCAGGATCAACATGCGCTCGCCCACAGAACCCAGGCCCAGAATGCAGCCGCTGTCGATGGCGCTTTCGATATCGGGTGCGGGACGCACGGCATCGGCGGGCAGCTCCATCACATCGCTGACCGAGTCCACCACAATGCCGACCACGCGATTGCGCAGGTTCAGGATGATGACCACGGTAAAGGCGTTGTACTCCACCTCGGAGCAGTTGAAGCGCAGGCGCATGTCCACGATGGGCACGATGGTGCCGCGCAGATTGACCACTCCCTTGATGAACTCGGGTGCGTTGGCAATGCGCGTGGGCTGCTCGTAGCCACGGATTTCCTGCACCTTGAGGATGTCGATGCCGTATTCCTCTTCGCCCAGGCGGAAGGTCAGATATTCGCGGGCACCGGTGGCCACGCCTTCGGCAGTCTTGTTAATGATGTTCATGTCAGCTCTCTCTGCGTTGTTCGGCTCGGCGACGGCTCAGGCCAGCGGCCTCAATGGCGGGTACGGCGCACCAGAGCGCCCGTATCCAGAATCAGCGCAACGGATCCGTCGCCCAGAATGGTGGCGCCCGAGACATTGGGCACCTTGCGGTAATTGCTTTCCAGGTTCTTGACCACCACCTGGTGCTGGCCCAGCAGCTCGTCGACCAGCAGCGCCACGCGGCTGCCTTCGGCCTCGACCACCACCATGATGTTGCTGGTCTGGCTTTCATCGGCGCGCGGCACCTGGAAGGTTCGCTCCAGCGCGATCACCGGCATGTATTCGTCGCGCACCTTGACCAGCTGCGTGCCATTGGCCACGGTGTTGACATCGTCGGCCTTGACCTGGAAGGACTCGACCACCGAGGACAGCGGCAGGATATAGACCTCTTCGCCCACCCCGACGGACATGCCGTCCATGATGGCCAGCGTCAGCGGCAGGCGCACGGCCACCTTCATGCCCACGCCGGCAACGGACTCGATCTCCACCGTGCCGCCCAGCGAGGTGATGTTTCGCTTGACCACATCCATGCCCACGCCGCGGCCCGAGACATCGGTAACCACATCGGCCGTGGAGAAGCCGGGCGCAAAGATCAGCTGCCAGACATCGCTGTCGGGCATGCTGTCGGAGACATCCATGCCGCGCTCGCGCGCCTTGTTCAGAATCCTCTCGCGATTCATGCCCTTGCCGTCGTCGCGCACCTCGATGACGATGGAGCCTCCCTGATGGGATGCCGCCAGCGTCAGCGTGCCATGCTCGGACTTGCCTGCAGCGATGCGGTCCTCGGGCATCTCGATGCCGTGGTCCACGCTGTTGCGCACCAGATGAGTCAGCGGATCGGTGATCTTCTCGACCAGGCCCTTGTCCAGCTCGGTGGCTTCGCCGAGCGTAACCAGATCGATCTTCTTGCCCAGCTTGCCCGCCAGGTCGCGCAGCATGCGCGGGAAGCGGCTGAAAACCGTGGACATGGGAATCATGCGGATCGACATCACGGACTCTTGCAGGTCGCGCGTGTTGCGATCCAGATCGGCCAGGCCGGCCAGCAGCTGCTGATAGGTCGTCGGATCCAGCCCCTGGCTGTTCTGCGCCAGCATGGCCTGGGTGATGACCAGCTCGCCCACCAGATTGATGAGCTGGTCCACCTTCTTCACATCCACGCGGATGCTGGTGGACTCCATATGCGCAGCGGCAGCCTTGGGTGCGGCCTTCTGCACCGTGCCCCCAGCGCCGCCAATCACGGCATGCTCCTGATTTTGCTGAGCCTCGGGGCTGCCCGGAGCTCCCGCAAAAAAACCGTAGGCTTCTTCGGCCGGCAGATTGTGGGGCGGCATGGCGGCTTCTTCATCCACCACGGCTTCCAGCGGCTCGACCACGGGCTCGGTTGCGTTCTGCGGTTGGGCGGCATCGCTGATCTGCACCTGCTCCTTGGAGACATGGAAGACAAACAGATCGCGCAGTTCGTCATCGGTGGACACCGTTCTGACCTTGAACAGGCGGTGATCGGCCTTGGTGCCGACCTGATCCTGAATCGTGCCCAGACCCGGAATATCCCGGAACAGCTCTTTGATGGCGTCGCCCAGCTCCAGCCTGGACAGCGGGCCGATCTCGATCGTCAGCTCGCGCGCACCCTCGGGAGGCTCGGTACCGATCACAGGGCCTGGCTCTGCCACCTGAGCTGCCGCAGGGGCCAGAGCTTGAGCGGGCGTATCCGTCACCACCGCGGCAACAACAGCAACTGGCTGCACAGGCTCGGCAGCCGCGGCACTGCGGTTGACCTGGGGGATTTCGGTCAGGCCCTGGGCCAGAGCCTCAATGCGCACCACCAGTTCCGCAGTGGAAACCGGTTCGCCCTCATCACCAGACTGGTGACGTGCCAGCAGGCTGCGGCTGGCGTCCGCCGACTCCAGCAGCACATCGACCATCTCGGGGATGGGCGTGATTTCATGACGACGCAGGCGGTCCAGCAGGGATTCCATGCGGTGCGTGAGCTCGGTCACATCCGAGAAGCCGAAGGTCGCCGCACCGCCCTTGATGGAGTGAGCGCAGCGGAAAATACCGTTGAGCTCTTCATCGTTGGCGGCCGAAAGGTCCAGGCTGAGCAGCATCTGCTCCATCTGGTCGAGGTTCTCGCTGGCTTCCTCGAAAAAGATTTGATAGAACTGGCTAAGGTCGAAGTCTGCGCCCGAACCTGCGCCATCCTGGTGTGTATCCGCCATGGTGTTTCCTGCTGTGATTCGTTGTTATCGGCTTAACGCAGCACTTTTTGAATAACTTCGATCAATCGATTGGGATCGAAGGGCTTGACCAGCCAGCCCGTGGCACCTGCGGCCCGGCCCGCCTGCTTCATCAGATCGCTGGATTCCGTGGTCAGTATCAAGATGGGCGTGCCCTTGAACTTCGGGTTTTCACGGAGCTTACGCGTGAGACCGATGCCGTCCAGGCGCGGCATGTTCTGGTCGGCCAGCACCAGATCGATGTTTTGCGCCTGTGCTTTTTCCAGCGCATCCACACCGTCGACGGCTTCCACCACCTTAAAACCAGCACTGCTCAACGTGAAAGACACCATCTTTCGCATCGAGGGGGAATCATCAACAGCCAGAATCGATCGCATGTACAGCTCCAACAGACGGGCAACGGAAAACAGGGTAGAAGTTCAAAACAGCTCCACAGAGCCTGCATCCATCTCGCTTTGCGTGACGGGATTGGGCTTTTCGGGCAGGTTTGGCAGACTGATGGCGGACTCCGCCTCATCCTCATCCCTGCCCATGGCGGCAGCCCCGAGCCTGAAAGCGCAGGCTTGCAAGGTATGTGCCATATGGGCAATCAGCTGAGATGACATATCGTGAAACTGGAGCTCGGTCACGGCCAGCCGCAACGACTCACGTGCTGTAGCCAGCGCAGCCGAATCGGGCAAGGCCGGCTGCGACAATTGCCCGTTGACTTGCTCGAAGCGCTCCAGCAGATTGTGCGTGGCATGGTCCAGCAGCCCTTCAAGACGCTGCAGATCACGCAGTGTGACCAGCAAGGCATCCTGCAGCTCCGCAGCCACCATCACCGGCACGGCAACTGCAGGCACACCCGAAGGGTTTTGCATTGTCTGCATTGTTACTCCAACTGCGTAAAACCATCATGACAGCCACGCCGCCATGCTCCACGAAATGAACCGCCCGGCAGCCCGCCCGTGACCGCACGGCCACACTTGACGACTACCCTCGATGTTCCAAAATGTATCCAATGATAGCGTCCTTGGCGATATGCAATTCCGGAATCAGACCTTGAAAATCCTTCATATTGAAGACTCTGTCGCAGATCAGGCTCTGGCACGCCTGAGCCTCAAGCGCGGGCAGCTGCCCTGCACGCTCACGACCGTGGACAGTCTGCAGGAGGTACAGGGCGCCCTTGAGGCACAGGATTTCGACCTGATTCTGGCGGACTATCATCTGCCCGGCTTCACGGCTCTCGACGTCTGGGACCTGGTGCGGACCCGTGCCGATGCCCCTCCTTTTGTGCTGTTGTCGGGCGCCATCGGCGAATCCGCCGCCGTGGACATCATGCGGCTGGGCATCAGCGACTATCTGCTCAAGGACCAGATCAACGGCCTGCCCCATGTCATCAAGCGCGCCATGGAGGTCCATGAGGCGAGGCGAGCCCGCCGCCGCGCCGCACTGCAGCTGGCCGAGTCTGAAAAGCGCCTGGCCGAGCTGACCGAACATCTGCACACCAGCATCGAGCAGGAGCGCGCCAATATCTCGCGCGAGATTCACGACGACATCGGCGGCTCGCTCACTGCCGTCAAGTTTGATCTGGCCTGGCTGATCCGCAACAGCCCCGAGGGCAAGCAGCGCGAGCATGCCAGATCGGCACTGGAGATGCTGGAACACGCCCTGGGCGCCAGCCAGCGCATCATGCAGAACCTGCGCCCGCCCGTGCTGGATCAGGGACTGGTGGCCGCCGTGCAATGGCTGGCCCAGGACTTCGAGCGCCGCACCGGCATACCCGCCCGGTTGCACACCAGCCGTGAGCATATGGAAATAGCACCCACGCAGCAGGTGGTGGTCTACCGAACGGCACAGGAATCCTTGACCAATATCAGCAAATACGCGCAAGCCAGCCAGGTGACGCTGGATTTGTCCGACCACGAGGGTTTTTTGACACTGGAAGTAACAGATAACGGGGTAGGTCTGAGCCAGGATGATCGCAAAAAGCCTCAGTCTTTCGGACTTCGAGGTCTAAGTGAGCGCGCGCGAACAATTCAAGGTTGGCTGGATGTGAGTAGCCACCCCGGCCGAGGAACCTCTATCATTCTCACCATTCCTCTGGCAGAGATCCAGGCATGAGCCACCCAACCACGCGCTTGTCCGGTCTGCCATCTGACTTCCTGGGAGAGCGACCTTGATTCACGTGGTGCTGTGCGACGACCATGCCATTTTGCGCCGGGGCATACGCGACACCCTGGCAGAGGCGACGGACATCAGCGTCACCGCAGAAGCCGGCAGCTATGCCGAACTGCGTGAGCAACTGCGCGATGCAGCTTGCGATGTGCTGCTGCTGGACATCAATATGCCGGGCCGCAGCGGCCTGGAAGTGCTGGCCAGCGTGCGCGAGACGCATCCGCAGATCCGCGTCATCATGGTCTCCATGTATCCCGAAGACCAGTACGCCTTGCGCAGCATCAAGGCTGGCGCAGCCGGCTATGCCAACAAGGCGGGGGATCCGGTGCTGCTGATCGACGCCGTGCGCACCGTCCACAGCGGACGCAAATACCTGACTGCCGAAGTGGCCCAGATGCTGGCCGACAGCCTGGCCCAGCCCGCCGCTCCCGTGCCGCATGAAACCTTGTCCGAGCGCGAAATGCAGACGCTGCTGAAGATTGCCAGCGGTCAGCGCCAGACCGATATTGCGCAGGAGTTGATGCTCAGTCCCAAGACGGTGAGCGTGTACCGGGCACGGGTGCTGGAGAAGCTGGGCATGGGCAGCAACGCGGAGCTGACCGCCTATGCCATCAAGAACGGACTGATAGATACGCCCTGAGCCGCGCGGCGGGTCATCACTGGCTTGCGCGCCCGCATCGAGTCAGTTTTTTCGCTTGAGGCCAAAGCGGTCTTATCCCTTTGCCATAAAGCGCACCAGGCTATCAAACAGATAGTGCTTCGCACTAAACCCCGAAGACTGCCATCCCCTTTTGGAGCAAGGCCACCAGGGGCTGCTCCAGCAAAGGCAGAGTCGCCGTCAGGCCCAGCAGCCCCACAGTCAAGGTGACAGGAAAGCCCACGGCATAGATATTCATCTGCGGCGCGACACGGGAGATGATGCCCAGCACCAGGTTGACGAAGAGCAGCATGGCAATCATGGGCAGGGCAATCCAGAAAGCGCTGGCAAAGACGGCGCTGCCCATCTCGTGGATCCGCATCTGGGAGATGGCCTGCAGAAAGTTGCCATCGACGGGGAAGGCCTCAAAGCTCTTGAGAACCGCCATCAGCACCAGCAGATGGCCGTTGATGACGATGAACAGCAAGGTGGCAATCTGCACCATGAAGCGCGCCACGGCACTGAGCTGGGCATTGCTGGTCGGATCGAAGAAAGACGCGAAGTTCAGGCCCATCTGCAGACCTATCACTTCACCGGCGACTTCAATGGCCGCCATCACCAGGCGCACGGCAAAACCCACGGACAGGCCGATCACCACCTGCTGCACCAGAGTGCCCAGTGCCTGGGCCGAGGCAATGCTGACCACCGTCTGCTCGCCCAGCACCGGCTGCGCGCAAAGCGCAACCAGAAAAGCCAGCCCGACCTTGAGCCGCATGGGAATGGCTTTCTGAGAAAACACAGGCGCCGTGGTGAACAGCGCCAGCACGCGCACAAACGGCCAGATCAGTGGCGAGAGCCAGGCGGCAATCTGCGCTTCGCTAAAAGAAATCATCCCACCGAACCTGGAATGCTCTCTATGGTGCGACGAATGAAATCCACCAGCGTGGACAGCATCCACGGCCCAGCCACGGCAAACACCAGCACGGCAGCGATGAGCTTGGGCACAAAGGCCAGCGTGGCCTCATGCACCTGGGTCACGGCCTGAAAGACGCTCACCAGCAGACCCACGCCCATGACCACGCCCAGCACCGGCATGGAGATCATGAGCAGCAGGGTCAGCGCCTCGCGGCCAAAGGTCAGAACAAACTGAGAGGTCATGACGTTCTCTTAAAAATTCAATGAATCAATACGCTTGCAACCGCCGCGGCTCAATGTGCGAGACACCGAGGAAGGGCCGCCCCGTACCGAAGGTGTCGTCCCCTTGGGGGAAGGCGCGGGGCCGCCTAGGCAAGCGTCTCAGGGGGTATCTCATGTCGCAAAGCTCGCCGCCAGAGAGCCGATGATCAGGTTCCAGCCATCGGCCAGCACAAACAGCATGAGCTTGAAAGGCAGGGCCACCAGCACGGGCGAAAGCATCATCATGCCAAGCGACATGAGGATGGAAGACACCACCATGTCGATGACCAGAAACGGGATGAAGATCATGAAGCCGATCTGAAAAGCCGTTTTCAGCTCGCTGGTCACAAAGGCCGGCACCAGCACACGCAGAGGTGCCGCTTCCGCCGTGACATTCGCATCCAGCTTGGCCAGGCGCTTGAACAGCGCAAAGTCAGACTGGCGCGTCTGCTTGAGCATGAAGCCGCGCATGGGGGCTTCGGCCTTTTCCATGGCTTGCTCGAAGCTGATGCTGTTTTGCGTATAGGGCAGATAGGCGTCCTGATAGACCTTGTCCAGCGTCGGCCCCATCACAAACATGGTGAGAAACAGCGACAGACCGATCACCACCTGATTGGGCGGCGCGGACTGCGTGCCCAGCGCCTGGCGCAGCAGGCTCAGCACGATGACGATGCGGGTAAAGCCCGTCATCAACAGCAAGATGGCGGGCAGGAACGACAGCGCCGTGAAAAACAGCAGTGTCTGGATGGGCACCGAATAACTGGTGCCGCCCGCACCCTGGCCTACCAGCAGCGGCAGACTGGCGGGTGCGCCCTGGGCTGCGGCCATCAGGGGCATGGCCAGCAGGACAGCGGCAGCAGCACGAGAGACGAATTTAGACATTTCCAGAATTCCGGGCCGCTTCGTCGGCCTGCGCGCGCATCAGCGAGTCGGTAAACGATGAGACGGCAGGTGAATGGGCTGCACGGGCGGATTGCAAGGATGCGGACGGATCTTGCAGCACATGCAAACATTGGATCTGCTGCGCCGTCACGCCAAGCACCAGGCGCACGGCCTGCTCCCCTTCACCCAGTTGCACGGTCACCACCCGCTGCTGCGGGCCAATGGCCAGCGTGCCCAGCACCTGTGCCGGAACTGAGGCTGCACCACGGGCCATGCCCAGGCCGCGCGGCAGGAGGTTTTTTTGCTGCAGACGACGCACCAGCCAGGGCAATGCTGCCATGACCGCCACAAACAGGACGACCAGCAGCAGCGTGGGCCACATGGAAGGGGCCGCTGCCGCAGAGTTTGCCGCGTTATCAACCACGGCTGACCCGGCGCAGACGCTCGGACGGTGTCACCACGTCCGTCAGACGGATACCGAACTTGTCATTGACCACCACCACCTCGCCCTGGGCGATCAGGTAGCCGTTGACCAGCACGTCCATGGGTTCGCCGGCCAGAGCATCGAGCTCCACCACCGAGCCCTGGGCCAATTGCAGAATGTATTTGATGGGCACTTTGGTGCGGCCCAGCTCCACGGACAGCTGAACCGGAATGTCCAGCACCATGTTGATATCGTGCACCGGCACATCGCCATAGCTGCGTGCAGCATCACCCGCCAGCGGCCCGCCCTGGTCGGACAGATCGGGGCCTTCGACGGCCTGGTCATGCTGACGCTGCTCTTCCAGCGCCTCGGCCCAGCCGGAGAACGGATCGTCACCCGCGGGCTTGTTGTTGTCGTCAATTGCCATGCTTCTCTCCCATCCAGCTGATCTCGCCGCCGCGCAGGCTGCGTTCCACGCGGATTGCATATTTGTCGTTGTGCGTGCCGTACTGGCACTCGAAAACCGGCACCCCACCGATGGAGGCGCGAATCAGCGGCTCGCGGTCGAGCTCGATAAAGTCACCCGGGCGCATGGCCAGCAGCTGCTCCACCGTGGCATCGGCGCGGGCCAGCTCGGCCACCAGCGTGACCTCGGCGGCCTGAATCTCCCGCGTCAGCACCTTGACCCAGCGGCGGTCCACTTCGATGGCATCGCCCTGAGTCGACGAATACAGCACATCGCGAATCGGCTCCAGCGTCGCATAGGGCATGCAGATGTGGATGGAACCAGAGATATCGCCGATCTCCAGCTGAAAAGCCGTGGAGACCACGATTTCGCTGGGCGTGGCGATGTTGGCGAACTGCGGCTGCATTTCCGAGCGCTGATAGGCCAGCTCCAGCGGATAGATGCCATGCCAGGCTTTTTTGTATTCCTCGCAGATCACATTGACCATGCGGTTGATCACGCGCTGCTCGGTGGTCGAGAAGTCGCGCCCCTCGATGCGGGTCTGCAGGCGACCCGTGCCGCCGTACAGCGTGTCGATCACGCCGAACACCAGCGAGGGATCGCAGACGATCAGACCATTGCCGCGCAGCGGGCGAATGGCCATGATGTTGAAATTGGTGGGAACGGCCAGCTCGCGCAGAAAGGCGCTATAGCGCTGCACCGTCACCGTGCCGACGGAAACCTCGGGGCTGCGGCGGATGAAGTTGAACAGGCCGATGCGGAAGTTACGGGCAAAGCGCTCGTTGACAATTTCCATGGTGGGCATGCGCCCACGCACGATGCGTTCCTGGCTGGAGATGTCGTAGCTGCGGACCTGGCCGAGATCGACTTCCACCACCTCGGAGCGCTGGCTTTCGCCGGTAACGCCTTCAAGAAGAGCATCAACCTCTTCCTGGGAGAGAAAAGAATCGCTCATGCACTCCCTCCCTGCTTACTGAATGATGAAGCTGGAGAACAGCACGCGACGCACAGGCCCCTTGCGATTGGCACGCGGGCTGTCTTCGTCGGCGTCCTCATCGTCGCGCGAGCGCTTCTTGGCGCTCGGGCCGAAGCCCAGAGGCGCCGAGACCTCGGTAAGGATGTCGGCGGCCAGCTTTTCCTTGCCCTCGCGCGCCAGCAGCTCGTCGGCCGTGCGCTGGGACACCAGCATCAGAATGCCGTTGCGGATGCTGGGCAGATATTGCTTGACGGTGGAAGCCGTCTTCTCGTCGGCCAGCTCCAGCGTGATGCCCAGCTGCACAAAACGATCGCCGCCGGGGTCGGCCAGGTTGGCCACCATATTGTCCAGTGGCAGGAAAGTGGGCACTGTGGCTTTGGCACTGACCTCTTCTTCGCCATCGGCGCTGCTGTGCTGGCGCTGCATCATCAGCACATAAGCCGCGGCAGCCACGATGGCCAGCACGGCAACGATGGCCACGATGACGATCAGCTTCTTGCTTTTGGCAGGAGCAGGTGCGACAGGGGCGGCATTGGGATTGGCTGACACGGCGGGTATTCCTCAAGAGTGGGGGACTGCATCCATTCCGCAGCCATTGCCGCGACACGGAAGATCCACGCCTGAATTATTCGCCGCCCGCCCTGCAGACCATTGCCCGAATAAAAGCGCGAAACCCGGCTTCATTCCGGGTTTCGCGCCATGTCCGGCTCACCGTTTCCGTGAGCCGGCACCGATCATCTACACGAAAAGGTCCACGCCGGACTGCACTGGCTGCGCGCCATTGCGTGCGCTGGCCGCACTCATGGGCAGCTCGGCAGCATTGACCGAGACCCGGGCCACCCTGGCCTGGCCGCGCTGGACGTCATCGCCCTGGCTGTCGTCCCCGGACCGGGCATCGGCACCGCCCGCATCCACGCTGACGCCGCTCAGATTCAGCCCCTGGGCCTGCAAAAGCTCGCGCAGCTGAGCCTGACCGTCGGCCAGCAGCTGGCGTGCCTGCTCATCGCCTGCGGCAAAGCGCACATGAGCCTCCTGGCCGTTCAGCTGCACCTGGACCTGGATAGCCTTGCCCTCATGCTGGATCGACAGCGCGGCATTCTGCGTTTTCTGATGCACCCAGAAGGCCACCTGCTCGGACACTTCCTGCTCACGCTCTGTAGGTGCGGCATCCTGCCCCGCCAGGCTTTGGCCGAAGTCGGAGCTGTTCTGACCGCCGCCCTGCATGCCTGCGCTCGCTGCGCCCATGGCTGCCCCGACGGCAGCGGCTGCGGCCTGCAGGTCGGCTCCGCCCTGCACTGCCGCCGTCTTGCCCTGTGGCGCAGCTTCATCCTGCTGGGGCGAGCGGGCCGCACGCAGCAAATCCTTGAGACCTTCCAGGGCCTGCGGCTGCACGGCTGTCATGCCCTGCAGGCTGATGCCTTGCTGCGGCAATGCCTGCGCCTTGTGCACAGCAGGCTCAAGGCGCGTAGCAGGCTCAAGGCGCGTAGCAGGCACCTCTTCCGCCGCCGAAGCCAGCGCGCTGTGTCCGCTGTCCTGCCCCTGCGCGGCTACGTCCTGCTGCGGCTGCAAGACAGCCGCATCAGAATTAATAGCTGCTTGCGGTTGCGTCGTATACGTTTGGGTTTGATTTGATTGAAAATCCTTGCCCATGAATGCGGCATGGGCCTCCCCGGACCCAAGCTGCAAAGCCTGGCGATGGGCCAGTTGCGCGGCATGGCCTCTGCCTGAAAGAAAGTCGGTGGCCACGCCCTGGCGCAGATCGGCATCACCCTGCCCGTCCAGCTGCGCGGTCTGTCCGACCAGACTCATCCACGGCGCATGACCTTGAGCGATCAGCAGCGCATCCTGCTCGCCTGGCGCCAGCTTCGCGTCCGATGTCTCGGCAGGCTGCTGCGCCGCCTGCGGCAGGCCTGCAGTCACGAATCCGTCCAGCGAAGCCAGCAGCGATGAAAAGCCCTGGCCGGGCTCGCCTGCCGCAGCCGCAGCACTTTTGGCCGAGCTCATGGACTGCGCCATGGCCTTGCCGGTGCGCGATTCGCCGCCGCGCGGCCCATCAATTCTGGTTTCCGCCATGCTCAGGCCTCCTGAAGTTGCAGGCCGAAGCTGCGTCGAAAAAATGCCATGGTGGCGCGCTCGTCGGTATCTTTTTGCTCGCGCCGCATCTGGGCCAGTGCCACATCACGGCGGCGGGCCTGCACCACCTTCTGCAGGCTGGTCACGCGCAACTCTGCCGCCAGCAGGGCCTGACGTGCGGTCTCCAGCCGAATGTCCTGGTCCGCCACCACACGGGTCTGCAAGCCGATGGCGTGCTGCAGACGCTCCATGAACTGATACTGGTGATGCATGACCTCGGGCTGCACGGCCAGCCCTTCCTGGGCCCCCCAGCGCGCCTGCATCTCCAGGACGTAGCCCTGCAGTTGATCCATCTGGGCCTGCGCTGCCTGCTGGGCACGCTGGCGCTCCTGCATGGCGGTGCGGGCCGCGTCACGCTTGCGCTCTGCGGCTTCAATGGCGACGTTCAAGGCATTCAAGGACGACATCTGCGACTCTCCCTCTGGCTAACCCGTTGATGCTCAGCCCCGCTGCATGGCTTGCGCCATGCCGGCCAGGCTTTGCTCCATGCTGGAGCTTTCAAACATGCTTTGCTGCAGAAACCCGGTCATGGCGGGCTGCAGCGCAATCGCCTCGTCCAGCTGCGGATCGGAGCCTGGGACATAGGCGCCGACCTGCACCAGATCGCGTCCCTTCTGGTAGCGCGAATAGACGGCGCGAAAGCGACGCGCCAGCTCGAAATGCTCGCGCGAGACCACGTTGTGCATGACGCGAGACGCCGACTGCTCGATATCGATGGCCGGGTAATGCCCGGTCTCGGCCAAAGCCCGCGAGAGCACGACGTGACCGTCGAGAATGGCGCGGGCCGCATCGGCAATCGGATCCTGCTGATCGTCGCCCTCGGACAGCACGGTGTAGAAGGCCGTGATCGAGCCCACGCCGTGCAGGCCGTTGCCACTGCGCTCCACCAGCGCTGGCAGCTTGGCAAAGCACGATGGCGGATAGCCCTTGGTGGCCGGCGGCTCGCCGATGGCCAGGGCGATTTCGCGCTGGGCCATGGCATAGCGGGTCAAGGAATCCATGAGCAGCAGCACATGCTTGCCCTTGTCGCGGAAATGCTCGGCGATTGCCGTGGCGTAGCTGGCGCCCTGCATGCGCAGCAGCGGCGGCGCATCGGCGGGAGCGGCCACGACCACGGCACGGCTGCGGTCCTGGGCGCCCAGAATGTCCTCGACGAACTCCTTGACCTCACGGCCACGCTCGCCGATCAGACCCACCACGATCACATCGGCCTGGGTGTAGCGCGCCATCATGCCCAGCAGAACGGACTTGCCCACACCCGAGCCGGCAAACAGGCCCAGACGCTGGCCGCGACCCACGGTCAGCAGCGCGTTCAGCGCCTTGACACCGGTATCCAGCGACTCGCGCACGGGGTCCCGGTCCATGGCGTTGATGGGGTTGCGATCCAGCACCTCGGGCACCACGCTGCCCAGCTCGCCCGCATGGTCCAGTGGAATGCCTTGCGAATCCACCACCCGCCCCAGCAAGCCATCCCCCATGGGCAGGCGCAGCACGCCCACGGTCTGGCTGACCTTCTCGGTCTCCATCACGCCCAGCTGGGGCACGGGAACAAAGGGGGCTGCCGGCGTCACCATGGCACCGCTGGACAAACCCTGAATATCGCCCGCAGGCATCAGAAAAGCGCGCTCGCCGGCAAAGCCGACCACCTCGGCCAGCACAGGCTCCTGCCCATGCTGATGAATATGGCATTGCGCCCCCACGGGCACGCGCAGCCCCGAAGCCTCCAACACCATACCGGTCAACCGGGTCAGACGGCCCTGGCATTCCAGCGGCACAGGCTCGGCATAGCGTGCGCGCGCCTGGCTCATGAACTGCTGCCAGGGGTTCATGCCTTGTCTCCGTCATACCAGGTGGAGACCAGGCCCAGAGCAGCCACCGCACGGCGCCAGCGCTTGTCCAGACCTCCGTCGATCTCGGCACCGCCCGACTCCACCTTGACATCGCCGGGGGCAATCGAGGCATCGCCCAGCCACTGAATACGGCTGTGCGCGCCATGCTCGGTACGCAGGGCTTCATCGAGCAGTTCAAAGTCTGCAGGGTTCAGACGAACGGTCACCGGGCGGCTCTCGTCAACCAGCATGTCCAGCGCCTCGCGAATCACGGGCAGCAAGGCCTGAGGCTGGCTGCGCAACTCCTGGCGCACCACCTGGCGTGCGATGTCACAAGCCAGGTTCAGCAGCTCCTGGGCCATGCCCGACTGCAGCTGCTTGAAGTTGTCTTCCAGGCCCTGCAACACGCCATCGACACGCTGCGCACTCTCGCGGCCCGCACCGTTGATATGGTCGTCCAGATGCTGCTGCCATTGCTGCTGGGTCTGGGTGCGGCCTTCGGCCAGGCCCTGTGCATGACCCTCGGCTCGTGCCTGCTCCAGCATCTGCTGCAGTTGCTCCTCGTCGAAAGCCGGGGCAGCTGGCTCCACGGGCTCCACAGCCTGCACCTCGGGCTGCGCCTGCGGTTGATGGGCAATCGAGGGGGAAAAACCGTTGAAATGCTCTACTCCCGCCGGTATGAAGGCCGCTTGCTGTGCGGGCGCGAAAACGCCGCGATCCTGTGCATCCACCGCGCCGAAGCGCCATTGCACCACGGTGCTGTCGTCGATCTCTTCCTGCGGGATAAAGCGCGAGTGCGAGCGCGGAGGCTGGCCCTTAGACATAGCTGTCCTCCGGACCGCTGCCGATGGTTACCTGGCCTTCCTCGACCAGACGACGCACGACCTTGAGGATTTCCTTCTGCTGGGCTTCCACTTCGGACAGACGCATGGGGCCACGGCCTTCCAGGTCCTCGCGCAGCGACTCGGCCGCACGCATGGACATATTGGCCAGGATCTTGTCGCGCACTTCCATGGAGCCGCCCTTGAGCGCCACGATCAGCGTCTCGGACACCACCTCGCGCAGCACCAGTTGTACCGAGCGGTCGTCGAGCTTGACCAGGTCGTCGAAGACGAACATCTTGTCCATGATCTTCTGCGCCAGCTCGGGGTCGTAGTTGCGGATGGTATCGAGCACCGCCACATCGGCATTGCCGCCCATCTGGTTAAGCATTTCGGCTGCAGTCTTGACGCCGCCCAGCGAGGTCTTGCGCACCTTGTCGCCACCCGCCAGCACCTTGAACAGCACCTCGTTCAGGTCCTTGAGCGCCGTGGGCTGAATGCCTTCCAGCGTGGCCACGCGCAGCATGACCTCGCTGCGTGCCCGGTCGGGGAACTGCATCAGCACGGCCGCAGCCTGCTCATACTCCAGGTGCACCAGAATCGCTGCCACGATCTGCGGATGCTCGCCGCGCAGCAGCTCGGCCACCGACAGCGGATCCATCCACTTCAGGCTTTCGATGCCCGAGATGTCGCCGCCCTGCATGATGCGGTCGATCAGCAACGCCGCCTTGTCATCGCCCAGGGCACGCTTGAGCACCGAGCGCACATAGTCGCTGGCATCGTCCACCAGCAGACTCTGCGACGCGGCATCGCTGGTGAAGCGGTCGATCACGAAATCCACTTTTTCCCGCGTCACGCCACGCATGCGGGCAATCGTCTCGCCCAGCTTCTGCACTTCCTTGGGCGTGAGGTGCTTGAACACCTCGGCCGCCTCTTCCTCACCGAGGGAGACCAGCAAGATGGCAGCGTCGTTCAGACCTCTATCGTCCATATTCAAAACTCTCTACTAGTTATTCAACCGTCCCATGCCGGGGATGCCGAGCAAGGGCCTAGGCGGCCCCGCCGCCCCGCAGCGAGGGCATCGCCCCCCTCCCAAAGAGAGAGGGGGAAGGCGCAACGCGCCTCAGGGGGTGACTTCGTCACCCCTCGCCGTTAATCCATGTCTTCACGATGTTCGCCACCGCGATCGGGTTCTGCTTGGCCAGATGACGAGCCTGATCCAGTCGTTCCTGCTCCTTGGTCGGCGACAGCTCCTTCGCAGGTGCGGGCAGAGCAGGTCTATCCAGCGCTTCGGCTTCAATGGCATTGAGCTGTCCGCCGGGGCCGGTATTACGTCCCTTGAGCAAGGGGCGCACCAGGCCCAGCAGGACCAGGGCACCAAACAGAGCCAGCGCAATCGGCACGCCCAGGCTTTTGGCCATGGCCTGAATTTCGGGGTCCTTCCACATCGGCAACTCGGCCGGTGCGGCACCGCTGTCCATGAAGGGAGCGCTGACCAGGTTCACCGAGTCGCCGCGGTCGGCGCTATAGCCCACGGTTTCGCGCACCAGCGTGAGCAGTTGCTCCTGCTGCTGGGCTGTCAGTGGGCGCAGGCCAGAGCTGACTGCGGCTGCCGTTGCCGCTGTCGCCGCATCGGTGCCGGCCGCAGCAGCCAGCGGTGCATTGACCACCACCGCAGCCGTCAGGCGCTTGACGGTACCGGTGCTGCCGCGTGTGACCCTGACGGTCTTGTCCACTTCGTAATTGGTGATGGACTCGCGCTTGTTGCCCTGGCCATTGCCCTGGCCTGCACCAGCAGCCTGCGGCGCAGGATTGGCACCGTTGATGGGCGCGGTGGAGTTCTGGGGTGGCTGGTTGCTGGTCGCGCCAGGCACGCCGGTAGGTGGAGTGGCCGTCTTCTCGCCATTGGTCTCCATCACCTGCTGGCTGCGCACGGCCCCGCCGTCTGCAGACTGGTTGGGACGATGCTGCTCGGAAGTCGATTCGGTCTGGCTGAAGTCCAGCTCGGCCGAAACCTGGGCCTTCACATTGTTCTTGCCGACCACGGGCTCCAGAATGTCCAGAATGCGGCGCACATATTGCTGCTCCACCTGCTGGGTGTAGAGGAACTGCTGCATGTCCACGCCGCCGGCATTGCCGTCAGGCGACTGCGACAGCAGCTTGCCGGTGTCGTCCACCACGCTGACGGCAGCAGGCTCCATCTCGGGCACGCTGGAGGCCACCAGATGCACGATGCCCGCGATCTGCGCACGGTCCAGCATGCGGCCCGGATGCAGGCTCAGCAGCACGGAGGCCGAAGGCTTTTGCTGCTCGCGAAAAAATCCGTTCTGATTGGGCAGGGCCAGATGCACGCGGGCACTCTGCACGGCATTGAGCGCCAGGATGGAGCGGGTCAGCTCGCCTTCCAGACCGCGCTGGAAATTGAGACGTTCCTGAAACTGGGTGATGCCGAACTTGCTGTTCTCCATCAGCTCGAAGCCCGTCACCGAGCCCTTGGGCAGGCCTTGCGTGGCCAGCTTCAGGCGCACATCGTGCACACGGTCTGCGGGGATGAGAATGGCGCCGCCGCCCTCGCTGTACTTGTAGGGCACGTTCATCTGCGTCAGCTGCGCCACGATGGCACCGCCATCCTTGTCGCTGACATTGGAGAACAGCAGTTTGTAATCGGGCTGACGATAGAACACCGCCGCCGCCACCAAGCCTACAGCGACCAAGGCCGCCAGCGCGCCCCAGCGAAGACGTTGGCCACGGTCGAGCGCATTCCAGCGCTGCGCAAGCGCAGGGCGGGGCGCATACGTGGCACCGGGCACGGCATTGGGGACAGGTACTTCAGCTACAGCAGACATCTTGATTCCATGGTGTCAGACCCCACACGAGGTCTAGCGTCCTGTGGATTATTCGGACTCGGGCCGGCGGCGTTCCCCCGATAAGCAAGCCGATTCACCCACTTATTGCCCGTCTGCGATCAAGCGAAAAACCTACGATCACCTCCAACTCACCAAGCCAGTTGGATAAAGATATGGACCTGAAGATCCCAGCAATCAACCCCGCCCAACTGGGCAACCAGCTCACCAAGGTCGGCAGCGCCGGCACTGCGCCCGTAGCCGGCGGCTTTGGTCAGGCCCTGCAAAATGCACTGCAATCGGTGAGCGCCGCTCAAAACCATTCCGGCCAGCTGCAGCGCGAAGTGCAGCTGGAAAACCCTGCCGTCAGCCTGGAGCAGACCATGGTGGCCATGCAAAAATCGCAGATCGGCTTTCAGGCTACGCTGCATGTGCGCAACCGCCTGGTGCAGGCCTACTCCGATGTAATGAATATGCAGGTGTGACCGGCGCTACGCCGCACATCGCTCAAAAGGCAGATTGCCCTCCAAGGCTTGCCCGCATGTTGTGATGACATGCGGGCTTTTTGCGCCCTGCCCACCCTGCCCGCCTGGCAGCGCCAACAAAAAAGCCCGATCCTTTCAAAAGATCAGGCTTGTCGGGCCCAAACGCTTATCTGCAAAGCGCAAGCAGCTATTGTTTTTAAAAACCAAGACTGGCCAGCAGATCATCCACCTGGGACTGCGAGGTCACCACATCTGCCGTGTTTTCGGGATCCACCACCGGGCCGGCCAGCTTGGGCTGCGCGGCTTCCACAGGCGCCAGGGCCGGTGCCTGCGCAGCATCCGGCGAGGTCTGGATCAGCAGCTCCAGCAACTGCGACTCCAGATCGGCCGCCAGGGCCACCACACGAGCAATTACCTGGCCCGTGAGATCGTGGAAGTCCTGCGCCATCATGATCTCGGTCAGATGGCTATTGGTCTGCTCCGTGCCCTCTTCCACCTCCTGCAGATAGTTCATCACGCGCCCCTTGGCCACTGCAGCTACAGGATCCTTGATGAGTTCTGCACGCATGCCGCGAGTGCGCTCGGCCAGCGCATCCTGGCGGTTTTGCGTCACCTCGACCTGACCCAGCACCTTGTTGGCAGCTTCCCCCGTCAGACGGGCGATATAGGACAGACGGCTTTGCGCATCGGGAAGCTCCCCCGCACTGCCGCGCAAACGATCCGCATAACCCAGCTCATTGAGCGAGTTATGCAACTGGCGTGTGAGCACGCCAATCTTGTAGTGGACGTTGGCGGAAGCCTGGTCGCTGCTCATGGCTCAGAGATCGAGTTTCTTGATGATGAGATTGACCTTCTCTTCCAGCGTGGCCTTGGTGAAGGGCTTGACGATATAGCCGGCCGCGCCGCCCTGGGCGGCAGCCACGATATCTTCCTTGCGGGCTTCGGCGGTCACCATCAGCACCGGCAGATGCTTGAGCTTTTCATCCTGCTTGATTTCGCTCAGCAGCTGAAAGCCGTTCATGTTCGGCATGTTGATGTCGGTCACCACAAAGTCAAACTTGCTAGCACGCAGCTTGGTGATGGCAACCACACCATCTTCGGCTTCATCGGCATCGGCAAAGCCACTCTCCTTGAGCAGATTGCGCACGATGCGGCGCATGGTGGAGAAGTCGTCAACAATCAAAAATCGCAGGGCATTAGCCACGAGAGGCCCTTTCGGTCGGAATAGGTGCGTGGGAACAAGTTTTCAGCCGTGATGGTAACAATTTGTCAACCTCCCGGCATTGGACGTGCATTGTCAGGCTTTTCGACAGTCTCCGTGGCAACTTCAGGGTTTGTTACAACAAACTCTTCCTTGGCATCCAGAGACTGCCTGTCGACAGCGCTGGGTACTGCGCGCCGGGCCTTGGGTTGGTTGATCGTGCTGGCAGCTTCCTCGGCACTGGTCACCTGCTCCGTACTGCGCTCCTTGTCGTTGCCCAGCACACGGCGCTCGGCCTCCTTGGTCAGCACGGTAATGGTGATGCGGCGGTTCTGCGCGGCACGCGGCTCCTCGGGCAGCAGCAGGTCGCTGCTGGCCATGCCAACTACACGCGCCAGCTTGTCCAGCGGCATGCCGGCAGCCACCAGCTCGCGGCGCGAGGCGTTGGCGCGGTCGGCCGACAGCTCCCAGTTGCTATAGCCGCGATCGGCATTGCCGTAGGGCGCAGCATCGGTGTGGCCTGAGAGACTGATGCGATTTTCCGCATTGCCCATGGCCGCACCGATCTCGCGCAGGATGTCCCGCATATAGGGCTTGACCACGGCACTGCCGCTAT
Organism: Comamonas sp. Z1; assembly: GCF_008121555.1. Classification (NCBI taxonomy): domain Bacteria; kingdom Pseudomonadati; phylum Pseudomonadota; class Betaproteobacteria; order Burkholderiales; family Comamonadaceae; genus Comamonas; species Comamonas sp. Z1. The sequence goes on along the minus strand of NZ_VOQT01000008.1, from coordinate 218,359 downwards.
CGAACATGGGGCGGTTCTGGTCATCGACGATCTGAATCATCAGGCCGTCATGCGTGATCTCCGTGCGAATCTGCGAGCGGAACTCGTTCAGGCGCGCATTGTTGGCAATCATGCTGTCCACCTTGGCCTTGAGCGCATGCAGGCGCTGTGCGTCGCGTGCGGACTCATCGGCCCGGCCCATGGCCTGGCTGGAGCGGCGGTTGGCATTGTCTTCGGACTCGGAGCGGCGCACCTGGCCGTGCACCTTGGAGAGGTCGTTGCCGCCACCCGGCACGATGCTGGAGCTGTTGCCCGCGCCACTGCCGCCCGACATGGCCACCTTCAGCGGCGAATTGAAATACGCGGCAATCCCCTGCAGCTCGCCCTGAGCGGTCGAGCCCAGCAGCCACATCAGCAGGAAGAAGGCCATCATCGCCGTCACAAAGTCGGCATAGGCAATCTTCCAGGCACCACCATGGTGTGCATGGGCAGTCTTCTTGACGCGCTTGATGATGATGGGCTGCAGCTTCTTGTCAGCCATGGCAGCGCTCCATCACTAGATCCTGGCGAGAGCGGGCACTCATCACTTCTTACCCTTGACGTGCGACTCCAGCTCCAGAAAGCCTGGACGCTCGGTGGAGAACAGCACCTTGCGGCCGAACTCGATGGCCGTGCCCGGGTTGTAGCCCTGCATGCTGGCCAAAAGCGTCGCCTTGATGCACTCGAACTCCTTGGCCGCATCCTGGGCACGCTGCTCCAGCAGCGCAGCCATGGGTTCCACCAGCGCATAGGCAAGCAAGATCCCGAGGAAGGTACCCACCAGCGCCGAGGCAATCATGCCGCCCAGCACCGCAGGGGGCTGTCCCACGAAAGCCATGGTGTTCACCACACCCAGCACGGCCGCAATAATGCCGAAGGCAGGCAAAGCGCCCGCCAGACGATTCAGTGCCATCACCGGCGCGTGGGCCTCGGCATGATGGGCTTCGATTTCGCTATCCATCAGCGCCTCGATCTCGTGCGAGTTGAGATTGCCCGAGACCATCATGCGCAGATAGTCGGTCAGGAACTCGACGACATGGTGGTCGGCCATCAGCTGCGGATAGTTCTGAAACACCGTCGAGGACTGCGGATCTTCCACATCGGACTCGATCGACATCAGGCCTTCCTTGCGCGCCTTCTGCAGCAGCTCGTACAGAAGCGCCATCACTTCCATATAGCGCGCCTTGTTATAGCGCGAGGGCTTGAGCGCCGAGGGAATCGCCTTGGCGGTGGCCTTGAGCACCTTGGGCTGGTTGCTGACGATGAAAGCGCCCAGGGCGCCACCGCCAATGGTCACCATCTCGAACGGCAGCGCCTTGACAAGAACGCCCACGCTGCCGCCGTGCAGCACATACATGCCGAAGATGCAGCCGAAGGCGACGATATAACCGATGAGAACAAGCATGGTGCCGATTGTGAAGTTGCAGAAGCCCCGCCATAGGTGCAAAAAGCTGGGCGTTTGGAAGCTAGATCGGCAGCTAGCCGCCGTTATGTAGGGTAATTCCGGGTCAAGCAGCGACGTGAAGGCTCCCGCGGCATGCGAGCAAGGCAAAGCCCCAGGATTTGTTACATCCCGAAAAATATTTGCAGAACTCTCTAAAGTTTTTGTGGGATGGCTCCGATAACAGCTTCAACAGGGAAACAAAGCCCTGTCACCAGCGAGCCACAGCAGCAAAACATAAGGAACTGCAGGCTGGGGTGCTGGATTGGGCTGCCGCCGCCGCCCACCCTGAGGGGTCTCAGGTCACTGTGGCGGCGACGTTTTGATCGCATCAAGGAGTTCGCATCATGGCAATGACCATCAACACCAATATCCAGTCGCTCAACGCACAGCGCAATCTGGGCGCTTCGCAATCTTCGCTGTCCACTTCCATGCAGCGCCTCTCTTCCGGCATGCGCATCAACAGCGCCAAGGACGATGCGGCCGGTCTGTCGATTGCTGAGCGCATGACCTCTCAGATTCGCGGCCTAAACCAAGCCCAGCGCAATGCCAATGACGGCGTGTCGCTGGCCCAGACGGCCGAAGGCGCGTTGGGCACTATCGGCAATAACCTGCAACGTATCCGCGAACTGTCCGTGCAGTCGGCAAACGCCACAAACAGTGCAAGCGACCGCACCGCCCTGCAAAAGGAAGTGACCCAACTGACGGAAGAAATTGATCGTGTGGCCAAAACTACAGAATTCAACGGGACCAAGCTGCTGAATGGTGATTTCTCCGCCAAAGCATTTCAGGTGGGTGCGAATGCCGGTCAAACAATTACTGTGGACAAGATTGCTACTGCCACTGCATCTGCATTGGGAAAATTTGAAGGCATCAACCTGACGAAGCAAAGCATCGGTACTGCCAGCGATACAGCTAATGCTGCGAAGGTGACGATCGGCTCTCTTCCTGCTGTAGATCTGGGTAGCATCGCCAACGATGCAAAAGCGATTGCTAGCGCAATCAATGCAGCAGGTATCGCAGGAATGTCTGCAACAGCGGACGAAACAAAAGTCGCAGCAGCTGCCACTGCAGCCGTAGCAGGAACAGCAGGCCAGTCGATTAATTACAAAATCAATGGGACTACTATCACCTTGAACGAAACAGGCAACGCAACTGCTAATCGTTCGAACGCAGCGGAGGCTATTAATGCCAAATCGTCAGTGACTGGCGTCCGCGCTGTAGATAATGGAAGCGGTTTGGAACTGATTGCTGCCGATGGTCGCAATATCACGACGGCCACCGATACCACTGGCGGCGGAGCTTTGGCTAGTTTCGGATTGGGCGCTGATGGTACTACTGGAGCCACTATTAATGTCACTTACGCAGCTCCTGAAGGCGTGACTGGTAACGTGGTTTTTGCAGGCGTTATGGGTAACTCATCGACCGCAATTGCAGGTAGTGGTCAATCGCTGAACGCCATTGATATCTCCACCGTAGATGGAGCCAACCAAGCGTTGGCATCCGTTGATGCAGCATTGACCACAATTAACTCGGCTCGAGCAGCATTGGGTGCCTTCCAGAACCGCTTTGAATCGGTGGTCTCCAATCTGAGCGTAAACAGCGAAAACCTGTCGGCTTCCAAGAGCCGCATCATGGATGCTGACTTTGCTTCGGAAACCGCCAACCTGAGCCGCTCGCAAATTCTGCAGCAGGCCGGCACCGCCATGGTGGCTCAGGCCAACCAGTTGCCCCAGGGCGTGCTGTCTCTGCTGCGTTAAGCACTTCAAGCTACTCACCGGTCATGCACCGGTGCAGTCCCACTCAAAAGGCCTCCTTCGGGAGGCTTTTTGTATTTTCACGGTGCATTAAAGCCGCTCGAAAATTAAGCCTCAATTGCAAAAATAGCGGTGATTTAGGGCTCTTATCGGTCTTATGTTTGCCGCCGCTTGCTCCAACAATCCTCGTACCCGGAATACCAGACTTCGTCCGTTTTCCGGTCACGTGGGCCAGCAAGTTCGCTGGTCGTGAAAGCGGCCCGAACAGCGCCGGTTTACTGGCTTGAAACAGAGGAGCACATGCCATGGCAGCCATCATCAATACGAATATTCAGTCCCTCAACGCGCAAAGAAATCTTGCGGCTTCGCAAAATTCGTTGGCAACGTCGATGCAGCGCTTATCCTCGGGTCTGCGCATCAACAGCTCCAAGGATGATGCTGCCGGTTTGGCAATTTCCGAGCGCATGAGCACGCAAGTCCGCGGACTGACAGTGGCAGCGCGTAATGCCAATGACGGCATTTCTCTGGCGCAAACGGCAGAAGGTGCCATGGCCAGCCTTGCCAACAACCTGCAGCGCATGCGCGAGCTGGCTGTGCAGTCGGCCAACGCCACCAATAGCGCCGGTGACCGGGCTGCGCTACAAGAGGAAGTGGCGCAACTCCGTTCGGAAATTGACCGCGTTGCTACGCAAACTGAGTTCAACGGAACCAAGCTACTAGATGGCTCATTCAATAATCTGGCCTTCCAGGTTGGTGCAAATGCAGGTCAAACCATTGTGGTGGACACAATGGTCAATGCGCGTGCTTCCGCCATGGGGCAGTTTTCAGGCTTTGATGAAAAGAACGTAAGCATTGGAACGGCTAGCAACACTCCTAGCGCCAAGAGCATTACAGTCGGCACTGCAGCGCCCATAGCACTCGGCACAATCGCCAACGACGCCAAGGCCATCGCAGCTGCACTGAACAACAGCGGTGTACCCGGGCTGTCGGCTACCGCAGGCGTCACCAAGGTTCCTTCCGTCGCCGTCACAGACCCAAGTACAGTTGCCCCAGGGTCGGTCAGCGTGAAAATCAATGGAGTCACTGTCAACATCGCTGCCACGCAAAATGGCACTACCAATGTCGCCAATGCGATGGTGGCAATCAATGCCATGTCGGCTGCGACCGGCGTGGTTGCCTCCCAGGATGGACAAGGTTTGACATTCACCGCAGCTGATGGGCGCAATATCGACATCAGTGGCTTCAATGACACAGATACCACAGGTGCAACGCTAGCCAGCTTTGGCATAGCGCCAGAAGCTGTCACGGGAGCTAGTCTGGACTACCGCTATGACCGGCCTGTCGGAGTGACGGCTGCTACCATCGCCATATCCGGCAGTGGTCCAGCTTTGAGTTCTCGAGCAGTGGCTGCCACGGGCACGGCAATCAGCGCAGTGGATGTGTCTACCGTGGACGGAGCCAACACCGCGATACGTGCCATCGATGTCGCGTTGAGTACTATAAACTCCAGCCGCGCAGCTTTGGGCGCCGTGCAAAACCGCTTTGCATCCACCATTGAGAACCTGCAAACTACCAGCGAGAATCTGTCAGCCTCACGCAGCCGCATCATGGATGCCGACTTCGCTGTGGAAACCGCCAATCTCAGCCGCTCGCAAATCCTGCAACAGGCGGGCACTGCCATGGTGGCCCAGGCCAACCAGCTCCCTCAGTCCGTGTTGAAGCTGCTGCAAGGCTAAAAACGGCCTATAGCCCAAAAAGCGCTCAAGTACTGCACCCAGCTGCCGAAATGCAAGCAGCAGTACTGTCTACAAAGCGGCACTCTGAGTGCCGCTCATTCAATGGGACAAGTCGTGCGTACTGCGCGCACCCGCGCTCGTCCACAGGGAGTTTTGTATGGGTATCAGCTCAGTCGGCATCGGCAGCGGCCTGGATGTAGAAACAATCGTAAAGCAGTTGGTGGCTCTGGAATCCAAGCCGATTGCGGCACTGCAGACCAAGGCCAGCGGCATCAGTACCCAGATCTCGGCCTTTAGCCAGCTTAAGTCGCAAATCTCCAATCTGCAGGATCAAGTTGACAAGCTGGCTAAGCCGGCCACTTGGCTAGGCAATACGCTGACTTCATCCAACTCTGCGCAGGTGGCAGGTACAGCAACATCCAACGCCGTACAGGCCACCTATGACGTAAAGGTGTCTCAGATGGCTTCCGGGCAGACCATTGGCTCGAGCCTGGTAACCAGTAACACTACTTTAGGCGCGGGCACCCTGACCATCAGCATGGGGCAATGGGATAGCAAAGCAATCGGGGGCTTTAAAGCCAATGCCAACAAAGATGGCAGTGATGTGAAATTCACGGTCACGATCACCGATACTGATAACTCACTGGCCAAGATTGCAGCCAAGATCAACGCCGAAAAGGGCGATGTCAGCGCAACCGTGCTCACGGATCACACGGGTGAACGCCTAGTGCTGCAGTCCAAGACTACAGGTACCAACTCGGCTTTCAAGGTGGAAACCACAGGCGCTGGCCTGCAGCAGTTTGCCTACAACGGCACAGACGCAGCCGCTAACGAAACAGGCATGAAGCGCTCAGCGATTGCCCAAGATACGTTGGCAACCATCAACGGCATTCAGATGGCCTCGCACACCAATGTGTTTGAAGAAGTGGCCGCCGGTGTGACATTGACGGTTTCGCAAAAGATGGCTGATGGCGACGCCCCTGTGCGCATCACCATTGCCAATGACACGGCAACCGCCAAGACAGCGCTGAAAAATCTGGTGGAGTCCTATAACGCACTCAGCAACGCCCTGAAAACCATGACTGCCTATGATAAGGACAGCAAGACGGCTGGAACCTTGCAAGGTGACTCCACAGCGGTAAACTTGCAGTCAGCTATGCGCCGCTTGCTCTCAGGTCCAGGCGGAGAGGGCGGCGCGTTCGGCAGTCTTTCTCAGATGGGCATTGCCTTCCAGAAGGAAGGTACCTTGAATATTGACGATACAAAGCTGGACAAGGCGCTCAAGGACCCGGAGAGCATGTCCAAGTTCTTTACCGTGGATGTGGAAGATGCCAATCAGGATGGCTTTGCCGTGCGTCTCAAGGACTTCACACGCGGGCTACTGGCCACAGGTGGCACGTTCGCCATCAAAGACAACACCCTCAAAGATGCGCTCAAGCGAAACACAGCAGACCAGGAGCGTCAGTCCACGCGTGTGACTGCCTATGAAACACGTTTGCGTGCTCAGTACTCACGTCTTGACGCGCAAATGGCCAGTTTGACGGCACTGGACAAGTACGTCTCCCAGCAAGTAGCAGCCTGGAACAAGTCCACCAGCTAAGCTTTTGAAGCCAGCAGAAAGGACTTAATTGCCCCCTGAGTCGGCCGATAACCAGAACAGTAATTTGAGAAACTGCAGCAAAGGAGTTTTGTGATGTTTGCCCCAGCCAATGCGCGCGCAATGTCGGCTTACCGTCAGGTGGGTGTGCAATCCATGGTGGACAGCGCATCGCCTCAGCAGTTGATCAAGATGCTGTTTGATGGCCTGCTTGCCTCCATCAATGCGGCACGCGGCGCGATCGAGCGCGGTGATATCAATGAGAAAGTGCGCCATATCGGCAAGGCGGTGCGCATTCTGCAGGAAGGCCTGCTGGGCGCACTGGATCGCGAAAAAGGGGGCGAGCTGGCCGGCAACCTGGCCTCGCTCTATGAGTACTGCACTACCCGGTTGACCTTGGCCAATGCCCGCAACGATGCAAGCATGGTCGATGAAGTCGCAGGCCTTGTGAGCACAGTGGCACAGGGCTGGAATGAAATAACCAATGCACCAGCACCCGCTGCTGCCTAAAAAATGGAGCACACATTGATCGACTTCTACCGCGCCATAGAGGAAAGCAGTGCCAAGATGCTGCAGGCCGCCCAGGCCAAGGACTGGGATGGTGTTGCGCGCTATGAGGGCACTTGCGCCGTGCTGATCGAGCAGCTGCGCTTTCGTTCGCGTGACGAAAAGCTGGCGCCCGAGCTGCGCAAGGAAAAGGCGCGCATCATGCAGCGCATCTTGCGCAACGATGCCCAGATTCGCGTCCTGGCCGAGCCCTGGCTTGCAAGTTTCGAGCATATGTTCGACGGTCAGCCGCATGTGATGCACTGATTGCAAAGCCACCCAACCCAAAGCCCTGCTGCAGCGATGCGACAGGGCTTTTTGCTTGCAGCGACGACGGATGATCGATCAAGACATCCGTGAACCCAATGCCGTAGAACGCCACAAGCTATCGATAGCGAAGCACCAGAACGCAGCCAGGCTGCGTCACAAAAGCAAAGCCGCCGCGTGGGCAGATGGAATCTGCCAGCGCGGCGGCTTCTGTTGTGGTGAACGGCCCGCGCCTGGCGAACCGTTTCAGTGATCAATGCGAGCGCATCTTGGTGCGCAGGCGGGCGATGGCCTGGCTGTGCAGCTGGCAGACCCGCGATTCGGTCACGCCGAGCACGGCAGCGATTTCCTTGAGGTTCATGTCGTGCTCGTAGTACATGCCCATCACATATTGTTCACGCTCCGGCAGGGCCTTGATAGCCTCTACCAGTGCCGAGCGCATGCGCTGGTCGCGCAGCAAGGCAAAGGGGTCGGCGCCCGAGTCGGCCACATGCCGCTCCAGATAGTCGTCGCCATCGTCGCCGTCACCACCGCCTATGTCCTCGAGATAGACCAGCTGCGTGCCGCGCACCTTGCCCAGCAGGGACTGATAGTCGTCCAGGGCCATGCCCAGCTCGGCCGCGATTTCCGACTCCAGCGGGGGCCGGCCCAGACGCTGCTCCAGGCGGTTGAGCGCCTGCTCGATTTCCTTCTGGCTTTTGCGCGAGCTACGGCTCATCCAGTCGCCTTCGCGCAGTTCGTCCAGCATGGCACCACGGATGCGCTGGCTGGCGAAAGTGTCGAATTGCACGCCTTGCTCGCTCTCGAAGCGCGACAGCGCTTCGGCCAGACCGATCATGCCGACCTGGATCAAATCATCCAGCTCGACGTTCGGTGGCAGTTTGGCGATCATGTGCAAGGCAATCCGACGCACAAGCGGCACATGCTGACGAATCAGCGCGTCGCGGTCGAGTTGGCCTTTGGCGGTGTACATGGCAGTCAATGGCTCCAGACAAGGGATTCAGGCGCAGCAGCCGCCGTGGGCTGGGCATGCATGGGCAGGATGCAGGCCGTCTTGAGCATGTGCAGCGTGAGCTGATGCAGATCGCTGGCCTGGCGCCAGCGCAGGCGCATGAGCACCGGGGCATCGCCCAGGTGGCGCTGCGAACACTGTAGCAGCGCATTCAGACGCTGCAATCGTGTCTGAGCGTTTTGCTTGGCTGTCTGCGAGCTGCTCTGCTTGCGGCTCCAGTCGTATTTCTGCGGGCCGTCCGCGCTCAGCGGCGCTTCCAACGCGGCAATCGTGCATTCCACGCCGGCAAACACGGCCAGATGCTTGAGCTGGCGATAGCTTTCGATCAGGTGCTCGGAGTCGGGCGGCACTACCAGCAGCGGCTGCAGGCCCTGGCCTTGCAGCAGCGGCGTCAAGGTTTCGCTGCTCGCATAGATGATCACGGTGGTGTAGCCGCGCACATAGGCTTGCAGGGCCGTCAGCATGTCCAGCCCCATCTCGTCGGCCGAGGCCTTGAGCTGCTTGAGACCCTGCCGCGCCGGCAGACTGGCCACCGACTGGGCGTCGCCGACGCTGGTGCGCAGTCCCGCCTGAGCCTGCCAGGCATGCTGCGCCAGCAGCTGGGCAAGACCTGGCGTGTGAAAGGATTCGGCCTGGCTGCCGTCGAGCACCAGCACCTTCTGGCCCAGACGCTGCAGTTGGGCGCACAGCGGCCAGAGCACAGCCTGCTCGGCAGCGGCACCTGACGCACTGTGCAGCACGGCCAGCACGCGCAAGCCGGCGGTGCTGGCATCGCTCATATGCAGAGCCATGCCCTGATGCAGGGGCGAGCGGCGCTCAAGCATGAGCAGCCTCTGCGCCGCTGGCGGACGAAGGGGTAAAGAAGAAGTCCAGATCCAGCGACTGCGGATCAAACGCCGACTTGGCCGCCGAGCGCATGGAGGCCGAGACCAGCAACTGCGCATTGGCGCGCTCGAAGTCTTCGGGCACGCGCTGACCATTGGTCACGCCGCATAGCTGGATCTGATGACGAATCAGCGTATCCACCGAGGGACCGACCTTCACGGCTTCATCGACCTTGGTGAGGATGGCATGCTGCGAGCCGCGCGCCTTGAAGGCCTGCATGACATCGTCCTGCGCATCGCCCTGTGCGGCCGCATTGACGGCCAGCAACTGCTGCACGCCCTCAATGGCCAACACATCCATGATCTCGTCCTTGCGCGGATCACGCGGGGCCACGCCGGTCGTGTCGATCAGCACCATCTTCTTGCTTTGCAGCAGACCCAGCAGGTCCTGCAACGCGGCCTTGTCATGGGCCTGATGGGCCACCATGCCCAACATGCGGGCATAGGTGCGCAGCTGGTCATGACCACCGATGCGGTAGGTATCCAGCGTGATCAGGCCCACGGATGCGGGACCGTGCTTGGCCGCACACAGCGCCGCCAGCTTGGCCGTGGTCGTGGTCTTGCCCACGCCGGTCGCGCCGACCAGGGCAAACACTCCGCCTTGCTCGTAGATGGCTGGCTGGGCGGCATCGGTGCGCAGATTGCGCTCCAGCACCTGCATCAGCCAGCGCACGGCGTCACCCGCAGACAGCGTCTCCGGCAGCTTCTCGATCAGCGCACGTGCAAGTGCGGGCGAGTATCCGGCGCGGATGAGCTTGTGCATCAGACTGGACTGGATCGGGTTCTGACGCGTCTGGCCCAGCCAGGTCAGCGTGTTGAAGCGCTCCTCGATCAGATCCTTCATGGACTGCATCTCCTGCATGAAGTTCTGTGGGGCAGCGACGGCTGCGGGCCTGGCGCTTTCCTTGAGCTGAATCTTCTCAGGACGCAGAGGATTGTGGCGAGACACCGAGGCGCTGGCCGCCTGAGACTTGGCTGCCATGGCGGGGCGCTCGTTATTGCGCTCCTGCACGCGCTGGGCAAAAGTGGGCAGGGCTTCGCTGCTGTCCAGCGAAGACTCATGGCGACGGCGCAGCATGCGTTCGCGCACATAGTCCTGGAAGGTCAGCGTGCTCATGGACAGCTGTTCCACATCGTCCTGCACGGAATGCCGGGCCAATTCATTGATGGCCTTGACCGGCTTGGCCTGAACCTGCTGCTCGCGGGCCTGCTCTTCCTTGGCCGTCTGGCGCGCCTGCACATGCTCCAGCGTACTCATGGCTTCACCGCTCTGGCCGCGCCTGGCAGCGGGAGCCAGGGGCGAATGCTCCTTGCGCAGGCTGCTCATGCCTTCGTCGCTGGCGCGGCGCTCCAGCGCCTTTTGCAGGGGCGAACCGGTCTGCATGCCGGCATCCATGTCCTGCAGTGTCTCTTCGGCCGTAGCCATGACTTCCACTCCGTCCGGCGTCTGGCGGTTGGAGAGAATCAGGGTGCCGTCGCCAAAAACCATGCGCGCCTTGGCCAGGGCCTCGCGGGCGGTCGGGGCGTAAAAGCGTTTGATATTCATGCGGATGCACCTTTAAGAATCGGGCCGATGCGGATGGTGTGCGTCTCGGGAATCTCGCTGTGCGCGAGCACCTGCAGACGCGGCGCCACACGGCGCAGCAGCTTGGCAAGAGAGTTGCGGATCGCGTCCGGCACCAGCAGGCAGGCGGGCAGACCCAGCTCTTCCTGTTGGTTGGCCACATCGACCGCTTTTTGTGTGAGGATTTCAGCCACGCCGGGGTCCAGCGATGGCGCATTGGGATTCGACAGTGCCTGCACCAGCAGACGCTCCAGGCCGGGCTCGATGGCAATCACATTGAGCTCGCGGGTCGGACCGTAGATCTGCTGCACGATGGCAGGCGACAGTGCAATGCGCACGCGACGCGCCAGCTCCACCGGATCGGCCGTCTGCGTGGCGTTTTCGGCCAGCGTCTCGATGATGGTGCGGATATCACGAATGTGCACAGAGTCCTCCAGCAGCAGCTGGAGCACTTTCTGGAACGTTGTGATGGGCACCATTTTCGGGATGACTTCTTCGATGAGTTTGGGGGCCAGCTTGGCCACATGGTCAACGAGCTGCTGCGTCTCGGTACGAGACAACAGCTTGGCCGCGTGCACTTGCATCAAGTGTGACAAATGCGTCGCCATCACGGTTTCCGAATCAACGACGGTAAAACCGGCCATTTGTGCCGCTTCCTTTTGCCGTTCGTCGATCCAGTGCGCGGGCAGACCAAAGGCCGGATCGGTCGTGGCCGTGCCGATCAGCGGCGTGGTGATGCCGCCGGGGTTGATGGCCAGGAACATGCCGGGGAAGGCTTCACCCTCACCCACCATGACGCCGCGCAGCGTCATGCGATAGGCGCTGGGCTTGAGTTCCAGGTTGTCGCGCACATGCACGGCCGGCGGCAGAAAGCCGACCTCCTGCGCGAACTTGCGGCGCACGCCCTTGATACGCGTCAGCAGGTCGCCCTGGCGGCTCTTGTCCACCAGCGCGATCAGGCGATAGCCCAGCTCCAAACCCAGCAAGTCCACAGGCTGCAGATCGTCCCAGGTCGCTTCGCCATCATTTTGCGCAGCCTGCTGCTGGGGCGCCGGGGCACTGCTTTGGGCGGCCAGACGGGCTTTTTCCCTCTTGTCCAGCACCCAGGCACCCCAGCCCAGCAAGGCGCCCATGCTGATGAACACCAGATGCGGCATGCCGGGAATCAGACCCAGCAGGATCATCACGCCGGCAGTGATGCCCAGCACCTTGGGCGACATGAACAGCTGCTGCACGATCTGGCGGCCCATATCGGATTCCTTGCCCACGCGCGATATCACCATGGCCGATGCCACGGAGATCAGCAGGCCTGGAATCTGCGCCACCAGCGCGTCACCCACGGCCAGCAGGATGTAGCTGTCGGCCGCCTGCCCAGCGGACAGGCCGTGCTGGGCCATGCCGATGATCAGGCCGCCGATGACGTTGATCACCAGGATCAAAATGCCGGCAATCGCGTCGCCACGCACAAACTTGCTGGCACCGTCCATGGAGCCGAAGAAATTGGCTTCCTCGCCCACTTCGGCACGGCGGCGCTTGGCTTCCTTCTCGTCGATCAGGCCGGCATTGAGATCGGCGTCCACGGCCATCTGCTTGCCGGGCATTGCGTCCAGCGTGAAGCGGGCCGAGACTTCGGCAATGCGCTCGGCACCCTTGGTAATCACCACGAAGTTGATGACCACCAGAATGCTGAACACGATCAGACCCACGGCAAAGTTGCCACCGATCAGGAAGTGACCGAAGGCCTCGATCACCGCGCCCGCGGCGCCGGGGCCGGTGTGGCCCTCCATCAGCACCACGCGCGTCGACGCCACGTTGAGCGACAGACGCATCAACGTGGTCAGCAGCAGCACCGAAGGGAAGGCCGCGAAGTCCAGCGGCTTGATCATGTAGGCCGCCACCATCATCACCATCAGCGCCACGGCAATATTGAGGGTGAAGAAGGTGTCCAACAGCCAGGGCGGCACGGGCAGCACCATCAGACCCAGAATGGCCACCACCAGAATGGGAGCAGTCATCCCTTGCAGGGCGCCGGCGTTGGAGCCAGACCACTTCTGGAACAGTTGCAGAGGATTCGACGACATCACAGATTACCTTCTTGCTGCGCAGCAGCATCGACCGCCGCGGGCTGGGTGCGGCCACGGTGCGGATCCAGCTCCACGGGCACGGGGGGCTCGCCCAATGCATCAGGCATGGGCCCCTGGCCGCTCAGTGCAGCCTTGAGACGATAGACATAGGCCAGTACCTGGGCCACGGCCGTGTAGAGCGCGGCAGGGATGGCCTGATCCAGATCGGCATGCGCATAGAGTGCACGCGCCAGCATGGGCGACTCCAGCACCGGTATCTGGTGCGCACCCGCGATTTCGCGAATCTTGAGCGCCACCAGATCCGTGCCCTTGGCAATGACCTGGGGAGCGGCCATGGAGGCGTCGTCATAGCGCAGCGCCACGGCATAGTGGGTGGGATTGGTGACTACAAAGTCGGCTTTCGGCACGGCCGAGACGCTGGCCCGGTCGGCAATCTCGCGCTGCTTCTGGCGGATCTTGCCCTTGAGCTGCGGATTGCCTTCGGACTCCTTGTGCTCCTGCTTGACCTCCTCATGACTCATCTTGAGGCGCGACTTGAAGAGAAAGTCCTGCAGCGGCACGTCGATCAGGGCCACCAGCAGCACCACGATCAGCAGCAAGGTGATGCCCGTGGTCAGCCAGGAGCCGACCATGGCAAGCGCCATGGGCGATGGCTGGGCCGAAACCGACGCAATCTCGGCAATATTGGCACTCATGTACTTCCAGGCTACAAAGCCCAGCACGATGGTCATGAACACCATCTTGACCACCGTGGTCAGTTGCTGCTTGGAAAACAGATTCTTGAGACCCGACAAGGGGTTGAGCTTGCCAAAGCGCGGCTGAATGGGCTTGAAGCTGAAGATCCAGCCACCGGCAGCCACACCGGACAGCACCGATGCCGTGGTGGTCACCAGGGCAAAGATCACGGCAATGCCCAGACCCAGTACCAGCATGGACTGAAAACGCTCCAGCATCAGCGCCGGAGTCTTGGCCGCCGCAGCGTTGAACACCAGTTGCCTGGCCATGGCCTCGCGCAGATGATTGATCATGGGCTGCGTGCCCATCAGCATCAGCAGAGCGCCCGTGCCCAGAATGGCCAGATGCGACAGATCGCGCGAGCGCGCACCTTGCCCGTCTTCACGCGTTTTCTGTAGCTTGCGTTCGGTGGCGGGCAGGTTTTTGTCTTGGGATTCGGACATGGCGCACGGACGGATTGGATATCCCAATTGTCCGAATCCGACGCCCCTGCAATGCGCGGATAAGCGGCAGCCAAGCCCTGCTTATGCACGACTCTGCCGCACAGCGCATCCATCAATTTGATAGCTGTCTGCGCGCCCCCATCAGGAGATAGAGCCTGTTTTTAGCGAATTTTCACCCAGACACTCAGGTCTGGGCTTGCGGCATGCCCAGCTTGAGTTCGCTGAGCATGCGCAGCAGCATCCGATTGAGGTCTTCAGCCTCCCACTCCTCCTGCTCGCGCAGCTGCCGGATGGGCGCCGGGTCACGGCTCTCCAGAGCCTGGCTCATCTGCAGCACGGCCGCGTAAGGACCGGTGCGCGTGACGATGGCATCGAAAATGCGTTCGTTCAGCGGCGTGCGGCGCAAGATGTTGGCCACCGGCTCATGCAGCAGCAAATCCAGTTGCGAGAACAGGCTGCACAAATACATCTCGCGCTGCAGGTCCAGACTCACCCCGGCCTCGATCAGTTGCTCGGCCAGCCTGGCGCGCAGCACGACCTGCGTGCGCAGAGGCACCAGGTCCTGTTCGGTACAGGCATGGGGCAGCTGGTCGGCCAGCCAGCGCTCCAGCGTGCCCAGCCCCAGCATCACCAGCCCGCGGCGCAGCGAGTCCACGCCGCGGCGCAGTCCCAGTGCGGCCGAGTTGGTATAGAGCAAAAAGCGGTAGGCCAGCACCGGGTCCGAACCCAGGATCTCTTCCATCACATCCAGGGACTGTTCCTTGTCGATGGCTTTCATGAGCCTGAAGAGCGAATCACGCGAGGGCTGGGGCTGTTGCAGCCGAAAGGCCTGCATGGTGTCTGCCACGGGCCAGCCGGCCACGGCGGCCGCTTCATGCTCGTCGAGACAGGAGCGCGCCAGCTCCAGGCTCTGCAGGCTCTGGTACATCTGGCCGTCCAGCAGATTCAGGGGCTGAGTGGCAAAAAAGCCCGAGGCTGCCTCCTTGTCCGCATCCTTCGCCGGCTGGCTGGAACGCACGGCATTGGGCAATCCAGCGGCACCTTCCGGCGGCAGGCTCAGCAGGCTGCTGGCAAAGCAGCGAGCAGCATCTGCATCTGGCACATCGGCCAGCGATCCGCCCCAGACCAGCATCAGCCCGCGTGCCTTGGCCTTCTGCACCAGCTCGTAGATACCTTCATCCTGCTGCAGCCAGTCGCCGCGCACCTCGATCCAGGGACTGCCCTGAGGTGCATGTTCAAGAAGATTGCACAGAACCTGGCGGGACTGCGGCGATATCAAGAGCGGCGGGGCCTGACGGCTCCAGATCTCATCCACCGTGCGCAGGAAATGCGCCATGTCAGCACAGGAGCCCGAGTCCTCGTGCACATAAAGCTGAATCCCTGCCAGGCGTCGCGTACGTCCCCAGAGCGGCCGATAACCAAGAGTCAAAGAGCTAAGGGCAGACTGGGTCATGGAGGATTTGGACAGGTAGACGACGGGACATCAAGGCGGAAAGAGCCCGCCGGAATCAGCCGATGTAGTTGAACAGCGAAAGCTTCTGCATCTGTGCATAGGACTGCAGGGCGGCCTGCAAGCCCACCTTCTGCGTCTCCACTTGCGACAGCGCAGTGATCATATCGATATCTTCGGCACGCGAACGGGCTCCTTCCTGTGTCAGTGCCTGATCCTTCATGTCGGACTCCAGGCCGTCTGCACGTTTGAGCTGGTCGCCGGCATAGCTGCGCATGGCCTGTACCCGGTTCATGCCCGAATCCAGTTCGCTCAAGGCGCGCCCCAGACCCTGCTGCAATGCGGTCGCCCCCCCCGTGCCGCCCTTGACCGTGGCAATGGCCTGATCCAGCACACTGAAAATATCGGTGCGTGTGCTTGGAGACATGGTGAAGCTGTCGCCGTCGGCCGGAGTCCCCTTGATGCTGATCTGCTGACCGCCGACGGTAATCGCCTGCCCTTCCTTGTAGGGTGTGGACGGAACCACGGGATTGGTCGCCGTGGCCGAGCTGGAGTTGATCTCGTAGCTGACCTCACCGGTAGTCGGATCCTTGGTGAATACCAGGGTGTAGCTATCGCCTGTGACCTTGCTCGGGTCGGTGACCGATCCCACATCCGCCCAGGCCTTGCCGGAATTGGAGGCCGCGCCGTTCACCACAAACACCCCGTTGCCGGTAGGCACGTTCAGCCAGGCCGCATGGCCATCCAGAGAGATGGGCAGGCCGTTGTCGCTGCCAGTGCTCTGGCCGGGGTTGAGCTGGCTGCTCGAGCCCGGAGGCGTGCTTTGCAGCGGCGTATCGGGACTGCCCAGTCCACGAAAAATCGGCAGCCCGTTGGAATCCTTGGCATTCGCGTAGCCGAGAATCTGATCACGCAAGCTCTCCATCTGCTTGACCAGCGCATCGCGCGCCACCTGGTCATACGATCCGTTGCCCGCCTGCATCAACAGATCACGAAAATCCTGCAATGCGCCGTGAGCCTTGCCCAGCTCGGACTCGCCCTGGGCAATCACATCGCGCTGGGCACCGAGCACACGCTGGTCATTTTCAGAGCGGGTGATGCGCGTGCGTGCACGCTCGGCCTGGGCCGCCGCCACGGGATCGTCGCTGGCGCGCAGCACGCGCTTGCCCGCCGTGGTTTTCTCCATCAGGTCCACCAGGCTGCTCTGACGCGAGCCCAGGTTGTTGATGGTGCTGTCATACATATTGGCCGTGCCAATGCGGTTGATGCTCATGCTTGTTCTCCGGCTGTAGGGGGTTAACGGCCAACGGCCTGGATCACGCTGTCAAAAATGCCCTGAGCCACCTGCAGCATCTTGGCCGAGGCCTGGTAGGACTGCTGATACTGCAGCAGCTTGGCGGCTTCCTCGTCCAGATTGACGCTGGACACTGCGGTGCGATCGCCCTCCAGATTCTTGGCAATCGAGTCGGACAACTTGGCTGCGTAGGCCGCGCTTTGCGTGCGTGTGCCGATCTGCGCCATGGCGGTCGAAAAACCGTCGCTGAGCGTGGTCGCGCCATCGAAGATCACGGCGTCGCGAAGCGACAGAAAGGAGCTGGCATTGCCCGTATCCGAGCTGTAGAAGCTGTTGGGGCCGAAGCTCACGGTATCGCTCTTGGCACCATCCACCGCAGGCGTGCCGGTGAGCGTCACCTTGAGCCCCGGAGCCAGCTCGATGGCTTGCCCGGAGATATAGGCGCCTGTCGCAGCCACGCCGCTGGGGGCCGGCGTGATCGTATAGGTCATGCCGCCCGCCCCATCAGGAGCAAAAGACAGGGTAGTGCCCGCAGGAAAGGTAGAGGCATCGAAGCCTTTTCCCACCTTCAGGCTGGACATGCGGACGGCCGCATCGCCCAGCGAGTTGATCTTGGCCGACACCGGATTGGCCACCGCCAGATCGTTGCCGGAGTGCACCATGGTCTGAATATCGTGCGCCGCCGATGCCACAGGGCTGAACAGCACGGACTGGCCTGCCTGGCCATCGTTCTTGAGATCGAACTGCAGACCGTCAATCGTCATGCCGCGCAGGTCCGTCAGATCGTTGAAGGCCGTGGTCTGGCCATCCGACAGGCGCACCACCTTGCCCTTGGGCGCATCGTTGCCGAAAACGATCTTGTAATCCGAAGCCTTGAGCGCGCTTGAGTCCTTGACCGTGACCGTGGGCGTATCGGGCTGTACCCATTGAGCCCCCGTGGTGGAGCCCGTGGTCGTCATCGGAATATTGAACAGCGCCCCGCCTTTCTGACCCGACAAGGTCAGGCCCAGCTGGTTCTGTGTATTGAGCGTATCGCCGATCGAGATCACCATGCGCCCCAGCAGGTTGCGCCCCTCGCTCAGGTCGTTGTTCTGGAACTGCAGCAGACCGGCAATCTCGCCGCCACCAGCCATGGCTGGAGTCAGCTCCACGGGCTGCCCGCCCTGCTGCTGGAAATACAGGCTCATCTTGCCGCTGCCGGGGTACTGCGTGGACTCCTGCAGGCTTAGCTTGGCCGCGCTCTGCCCCAGCACCAGCGGCTGGCTGCCGCCCACGAACAAGCTGATGGAGCCATCGCCGGCGTCGACCTGCGAGGTCTGCACGTATTTGTTGATGTCACGCACCAGTTGGTCGCGCTGATCGAGCAGGTCATTGGGCGTGTGGCCCGTGGCAATGGCGCTGCTGATCTGGCCGTTGAGCGCCGCCACCTGTTGGGACAGACTGTTGACCACATTCACGTCATTGCTCATCTGCTGGCGCGTGCTGTAGTCCATCTCGTCGAGCTGGGCCGAAGCCGAGCGAAAGCGCGCAGCCAGTTCGCTCATGCGCGTCAGCACCACCTGGCGTGCCGAAGAGTCGGTAGGCGCGCTGCTCACATCGGCAAACGCATTCATCATGTCGTTGATGGCCGCGCCCAGGCCGTTGGTTCCGCCGGAGAACACTTCCTGCAACTGGTTGAGCGAGTTCGAGCGCGCGGAGTCTGCGGCACTGGCGGCGGTGGCCGCCGTGGCCTGACGGTTGAGCAGCTCGCTGAAGTTGCGCAAGATGGTCGCCACATCGGCGCCATTGCCGATATTGCCATTGCCGATGTTCTGGCCCGCCGAGGTCTGGAAGGCCACGCTCTGGCGCGAATAGCCGGCGGTGTTGACGTTGGCGATGTTGTGCCCCGTGGTTTGCAGGGCGATCTGGTTGGCCATCAGGGCGCGCGCGCCCACGTTCAGAAGACTCATGACTGGTTCTCGGTGATCTTGTTGATCTGGGCGGCACGGGCGCTGACGCCCAGACGGCTTGCGACATTGGCGCTGTTGTTGCCGGCGTTGGCGACGCTGACCTGGGCCACGCTCTGGATGGCGCGGCTGAGCTTTTGCGCATAGGCCGGATCGGTGGCGTAGCCGGCCTTTTGCAGCTCGCTGGCATAGGCCTGGGCAGAGCCGGTCTGGGCCATGGCTTTTTCGTAGCGCGGGTTGCTGCCGATCAGGCGTGCGTAGTCGCGGAAGGACTCCTCGTAGGAGTCATAGGCGCGGAACTTGGCCGTCACCTTCTTGGGCGCGCCATTGAAGTATTCGGTGGTCGTGACTTCGGCGACCTTGCCCGTCCAGCTGCCACCGGCCTTAATGCCGAACAGGTTGAACGAGTTGCTGCCGTCCTTGTTGCGGATCTCGCTCCTGCCCCAGCCCGTCTCGTGTCCGGCCTGGCCGATCATGTAGTGGGCCGGGATGCCGCTCTCGCTGGCCACGCGCTGGGCCGCGCCGGTGTGCGCCGTCACGAAGTTGTCGCGCCCCTTGGGAGCCGGTGCATAGGCATTGATCGATTGCGCAGCCTGGCTGCGGCTGCCGCTCCAGGCGCCGTTGCTGCCCACATTGCGCCAGGCGTTGCGGCTCAAGCTCAGTGTGGAAGGCACGGCAATTTCGGCGTCCTCGGCGGCGTCGACCCCCATGCTGCGCGCCAGCTGCTTGCTGATGGCATCGGTGAGGCCGCCAGGCTGGCCCGCCATGGCCACCGAGAGCTGCTGATCCAGCAGATCGGTGCTGAGATTGCCCTGCGCGCTGTCGAGCAGGCCGGACTTCATGGTCGCCTCGCGCATGCTCTTGATCATCTCGCGCATGAACAGCGACTCGAGCTGCTTGGCCGTCTCGCGTGCAGCCTGCGGGCTGTTCTCGCCGGCAGCCGTCTTGAGCGCATTGAGCGAACGTGCATCGACAGCCAGAGCATTGCTGGCCGCCAGGGATGAAGAATGGGGCAATGACGTGCTCATATCACCTCCAGCTCGGCGTCCATGGCGCCCGCGGCCTTGATGGCCTGCAGGATGGCCAGCAGATCCTGGGGCGTGGCGCCCAGTGAGTTCAGCGCCCGCACCACATCGGTGAGTTGGGGCGAATTGGGCATGTTGATGACCTTGCCGGGCTCCTGCTTGACCTGGATATCGGACTTCTGCGCCACCACGGTCTGCCCCTGCGAGAACGGTGCAGGCTGGCTGATGACCGGCGTGGTGCTGATGGTGATGGACAGATTGCCGTGCGCAATCGCGCAGGGGCCCAGGGTCACCGCCTGATTGAGCACGATGGAGCCGGTGCGTGCATTGATGACCACCTTGGCCGCCGGCTTGGAGGTCTCGATGGGCATCTCCTGGATCTCGGCGATCATGCGCACGCGTGAGCCCGGATCGATGGGGGCATTGACCTGCACCGTGCGGCCGTCCAATGCCATGGCCGTGCCCGCGCCCATGCGCTGGTTGATGGCGCGAACCATCTTGTCGGCGGCCTGGAAGTCGGTCTGATTCAGGCCCAGCGTGATCGTGTTGCCCTGGTTGACGGGAGTGGGCACTGCACGCTCGACCTGTGCGCCCTGTGGCACGCGGCCCGCGTTCAGGTGATTGACCTGCACCTTGGAGCCGCCGGCCGCAGCCCCGGCACCGCCGACCACCACATTGCCCTGGGCCAGGGCATAGATCTCGCCGTCCGCGCCGCGCAGCGGTGTCGCCACCAGCGTGCCGCCCTTGAGCGACTTGGCATTGCCCATGGAGGAGACATTGATGTCTATGGCCTGGCCGGGCTGTGCAAAGGCCGGAAGCTCGGCCGTGATGATCACTGCCGCCACATTCTTGAGCTGCAGCTGGGCCGCATTGCCCGTGGCCGGCAGGGCGATGCCCATCTGCTCCAGGTAATTGGCCAGTGCCTGCTTGGTGTAGGGCATCTGCGTGGTCTGGTCGCCCGTGCCGTCGAGGCCGACCACCAGACCATAGCCTGTCAACTGGTTGCTGCGCACGCCCTGGATGGCGGCAACCTCCTTGATGCGTGTGGCATGCGCAGGCAGGGTGAGCCCGCTGGCGCCAAGGGCTGCGACCACCAGCAAGGCGGTGTGCGCAGGGCGCAGTGACAGGAGCGTGGACAGTACTTTCATACTGCCCATTCTCGGAAGAATCAGAACGGCATAACGTTCAAAAAGAACCGGGACAACCAGCCAATTGACTGGGCTTCACCTGCCTGGCCACGGCTGCGCGACTCGACGCGCAGATTGGCCACCTGGGTCGATGCCACGGTGCTGCCCGGACGCAGCGAGCGCGGGTCCACCGTGCCCGTGAAACGCAGCACATCGACGTTGTGATTGACGCCGATCTGCTTCTCGCCGGCAATCACCAGATGACCGTTGGGCAGCACATCGACCACGGTGGTGGCAATCGAGCCCGTGAAGGTGTTGTTGCTGCTGGTGGCCCCAGAGCCCTTGAAGTCGTTCTTGCTCTCGGCCCCCAGGGTGAGCGCATCGGCCACCGTCTTCTCGGCGCCGCCCCTGAGCAGCGGCAGCGAGGTGATGCCCGTGCTCAGCTCGTTGGCTCGCCCGACCTTGGAGTCCGTGCTCTGGCTGGCCGAAACGCGCTCGACGATCTGCACCGTCACCGAATCGCCCACCATGCGGGCGCGCTGATCCTCGAACATGGGACGGTAGCGACTGGCATTGAACAGGCTGCCTGTGGGCGCCTGGGCCGTCTGCTCGC
The DNA here is from genome assembly GCF_008121555.1 of Comamonas sp. Z1. Classification (NCBI taxonomy): domain Bacteria; kingdom Pseudomonadati; phylum Pseudomonadota; class Betaproteobacteria; order Burkholderiales; family Comamonadaceae; genus Comamonas; species Comamonas sp. Z1. Next base: position 196,820 of record NZ_VOQT01000008.1, on the reverse strand, counting down.
GCGGCTGCAGCACGGGAGGTGCGGTGGATGGCATGTCCACGGGCGGCGGCGGATTGAGCGTGACGCAGCCCGACACCAGCAGGGCCCCGGCGAGGGCGCAGAGCGGCGGGCAATGGGAAACAATGGCTTTGAACATGGCGGCAAGTCCTTGGCAGTCAGGCGCTTCGCCCCTTATGCCCTTGCGTGCGCGAGGCACGCTATTGAAATCAGAGCTTTCAGCGCTTTCCCCTAATGGAATTCAGCAATGAATTGATCTGAAAACCATAGGTATCAAGCGCAGGCTGCTCCTCAATACATGGTGATCAATCAGAGCTGCGCCAGCTTGGCCAGCATCTGGTCGGAGGTCTGAATTGCCTTGGAATTCATTTCGTAGGCGCGCTGCGTCTGAATCATGGTCACCAGCTCCTGGACCACGTTCACGTTCGAGGCTTCCAGATAGCCCTGCTGAATCGTGCCCAGGCCGTTGGTGCCGGGCGTGCCCTGCTGGGGCTGGCCCGAGGAGGCGGTCTCGACGTAGAGGTTCTGGCCGCGGGGCTCCAGGCCTGCGGCATTGATGAACTGGCTCATCGCGATATTGCCCACCTGCTGCGGCGCAGCCTGGCCGGGCATGGTGACGCTGACCACGCCGTCATGGCTGATCGACACCTTGGTCGCACCCTGCGGGATGGTGATGCCGTTGGCCACGGGCAGGCCGCTGGAGGTCACCAGCTGGCCCTGGGCATCGACCTCGAACGAACCGTCGCGGGTATAGGCAATCGTGCCGTCGGGCATATTGACTTCGAAGAAGCCGTTGCCGTTGATGGCCACATCCAGCGCATTGCTCGATTGCTGCAGGCTGCCCTGGAGAAAGTTGCGGCTGGTGGCCACGGTGCGCACGCCCAGGCCCAGGTGCAGGCCTGTCGGCAGCTGATTTTGCTCGGTCGTCTGGGAGCCGGACTGGCGCAGGTTCTGATAGATCAGATCCTCGAAAACCGCATTCGCGCGCTTGTAGCCGGTGGTGGAGACGTTGGCCAGATTGTGCGAAATCACGTCCAGCTGCGTCTGCTGGGCTTCCATGCCGGTCTTGGCAATGAACAGCGAATTGATCATGACGTATTCCTTTGGCTATCAGCCGTTCAAGCTCAGCAGCTGGCTGGCGGATTTATCGTTGGTTTCAGCGGTCTGCAGCAGCTTCATCTGCTGCTCGAACTGGCGCGAGGCCGCGATCATGCCGACCATGGTTTCGACGGAGTTCACATTCGATCCCTCGATCGAGCCCGACAGCAGGCGCGCTGTTTCATCGTTGGGCAGCGCATCGCCCTGCGCCGCGCGGAAAAAGCCGTCATCGCCACGCACCAGCGGCTCATCGACGGGCGGCGTGACCAGCTTGACGCGCCCCACGGCCACGGGTAGCTGGTTGCCCATCTTGGCGGTCAGCGTGCCGTCCGAACCCAGGGAGATCGTGGACTCGGGCGGGATGTCGATGGGCGCGCCGCCGTCGGAGAGCACGGCCTGGCCGTTGCTGTTGACCAGCTGCCCTTCGGGCGAGATCTCGAACACGCCGTTGCGCGTATAGGCTTCCTGGCCGTCAAGTCCCTGCACGGCAAACCAGGCGCGACCCATGGCCATGGCGTCCAGCGCACGGCCGGTGCGCTGGGCAGGGCCGGGAGTGTCCTGATAGCCAGAGGTGGCCTCCAGCGCAAACACGCGAGTGCCGGCTCCCGTGCCCTGCAGCGGCACCGAGCGGAAGGTGGACATCTCGGCCCTGAAGCCGTTGGTGCCCGCATTAGCCAGGTTGTGAGCCAGCACGGCCTGACGCTGGGCTGCCGCATTGGCCCCAGTCATCGACGTATAAATAATTTTGTCCATGCGGCTTTCCTCCCCCTGAGTCGCTGCGGGGCGGCCCTGGCTCGATGTCTCTCGCTTGGTGCCGCGCCCTATTTCAGAGCAATTGCGTTACTAAAACGGTTGTGTTGATCAGCGCAAGTTCACGAGTGTGGAGAACACCTGATCCTGCGTCTTGATGGTCTGGGCGTTGGCCTGATAGGAGCGCTGCGCCGTCATCATGTTGACCAGCTCGGCTGTCAGGTCCACGTTGGATTCTTCCAGCGCGCCCGACTGCAGCGAGCCGAAGGTGCCGGTCTGGGCCGAACCATTGAGCGCAGGGCCGGAATCGGAGGTGGCAACCCATTTGTTGTTGCCGATGGAGCCCAGCCCCTGAGTATTGGTAAAGGCCGCCAGAGCGATCTGGCCTTCGGTGCGTGTGACGCCGTTGGAGTAGGAGGCCACAATGGAGCCGTCGCGGCCCACATTGATGCCGGTCAGTGCACCCGAGGTATAGCCGTCCTGCTTTAGGCTGCTGACGGCGAACTTGGTACCGAACTGGGTCAGACCGCCGAAATCGAACGCGACATCGAAGGGCTGCAGGCCGTTGGGATTGGCCGTGCCGCCGCTGACGCTCAGGTTCAGCGTGGTGCCCGAACCTGTGGTCGGTGCATTGGGGGTGACGCTGGTGAGCTTGCCGCTCGCGTCGAACACGGCCTTGCCGATGGGCGTGGCCGTGGCATCGAGCGAGTTGAAGACATTCCAGGTGTTGCCTGTGGCGTCTTTCTCGAAATACAGATTGACCGGGATCGCCGTGCCCTGGGTGTCATACACATTCAGCGAGGTGCCATAGGTGGCACGAGGCGTGGCAGCGACAGGAGGCGTGGCTGTAGCGTCGCCGGCAGCCGCCGTGGCGCGTGCATCCAGATTCAGCTCCACATTCACCTTGGATGTCTGCTTGGCGGGAATCGGCTGCCCTGTGGGAAAGCTCATCGGCACAGGCGTGGCACCCGACTGGATCTTGCCGGTCGAAGGGTCCACCACATAGCCCATGACATTGTCGTTGTCCACGGTCTTGAGGTTGCCCTCCTTGTCCAGACCGAAGTTGCCGGCGCGCGTGTAGGCGATGCTGCCATCGCTTTGCTTGACGACGAAAAAGCCGTTGCCGTTGATGGCGATGTCCAGGTTGTTGCCCGTCGAAGTGATGGAGCCTTGCCTGAACTGCTGGGACACGGAGGCCACGTTGACGCCGATGCCGCTGCTCTGGCCGCTGGCCGAGCCGATGGCGCTGGCGACCATCTCGGCAAAGTCAGCGCGCGAGGCCTTGAAGCCCGTGGTGTTGGAGTTGGCGATGTTGTGGCCGATGACGTCCAGATTCTTGCTGGCGGCGTTCAAGCCGGAGAGACCTTGTTGAAAACCCATGATGTGTTCCTCAATCAGTAAACGGCCTTGACGCCGGAATAAGCCACACTGTCGCCGTTATCGAGCTCCAGCGACAAAGAGCCATTGGCCGAGCTGGTGGCAATCACGGCATGCGGCGCCAGCGGTGTGGATGCCACGGCGGTCGTGCCATTGGTGGCGACCACGCTGTAGCGCAATTGCGAGGCATCGCCGCTGTATTTGTCCTTGCCATCCCAGGTGAAGTAGTTCCGTCCAGCTGCACCGGCACCCAGGTCGATGGTGTCCACCAGCTCGCCGCTGGCCGTGGTGATCTGGATCTTGACGCTGGCCGCCTGGTTTTCCAGGTCGAAGGCAGCGGTATGCGTGCCATCGGCCGCCACGCCCAGGGTATTGCCCTCGGTCAGCACCGTACGACCGATCATGGAAGTGCCCTGCAGCACCTGCATGGCCGTGAACTGGCTGGACATGGAGGCCATGGTCTGGTTCAGCTGCTGAATACCGGTCACGGTGTTGATCTGCGCCATCTGCGAGGTCATTTCCGCGTTGTCCATGGGATTCATGGGGTCCTGGTTGTTGAGCTGGGCCACCAGCAACTTGAGGAAACGGTCCTGCGCCTCGTTGGGGTTGGTCACCGCATTCTTGGTATTGCTGGTGGTGTTGGTCGTGGTGCCGTCCACGCTGCTTGCGCCGTAGATCATGTGTGTGTTCCTGGGCTTACTGGCCCATTTGCAGAGTCTTGAGCAGCAGCGTCTTGGCCGTGTTCATGACTTCCACGTTGTTCTGATAGGAGCGCGAGGCCGAGATCATGTTCACCATCTCGTCCACAGCGCTCACGTTGGAATGGGTGACATAGCCCTCGCCATCGGCCAGCGGATTGCTGGGGTCGTGGATGCGGCGGCCGGGCGTGTTGTCCTCGCTGATGGCATTGACCTTGACGCCCGCGCTGCCGTCGTTGCCCATGGGCACGGTCTGAAAAACGACCTGGCGCGCCTTGTAGACGCTGCCATCGGGGCCGGCCACGGCATCGACGTTGGCCAGATTGGAGGCCACCACGTTCAGGCGCTGGGACTGGGCGCTGACTGCGCTGCCCGAGATATTGAAGATGGAAAACATGGACATGGTTTAGCTCCTGGGCTTACTGGCCTTGAATGGCGCTGAGCATGGTCTTGGCCTGGCCGTTGATGAAGCGCAGCGTGGCTTCGTAGCGCACGGAGTTGTCGACGAAATTGGCGCGCTCGCGATCCAGATCCACGGTGTTGTTATCCAGGCTGGGCTGGGAATTGACCGAATAGCCAAGCTTGGCCTTGAGCGCCTCGTCCGACATCTGCGCCTGCAGCGGGATATGGCCTGCCGTCGTGACGCTGGCCTGGGTCAGGGGCTTGGGCCCGCTGGTCGCGGCCATCAAGGCTTCACGGAAGTTGAAGTCGCGCGCCACATAGCCGGGGGTGTCGGCATTGGCAATATTGCTGGCAATGGCACGCTGGCGCTCGGCGCGCAAGAGCAGCGCCTCGCTTTGGAAGTCCAGTCGTTCAGTCATTTTGTTCAGCATTGCGGCCTCGCTTTCAGAATTCGGGGATGCCGGAGCCCACGGACTGCGGCATGCGAGGATTATGAAAATCGGCAGCGCAAACTAAAGCGCGAAGAAAGCGGTATTGCGCTGGCTCTTCAAGCCATTGCGCAAGCCATGTCACGCCTATATTTGCCAGCATCGTCTGCAGCCTCGTGACTGCGGATACTTCAAAGGATTGATGCATGTCTGGCCGCTTTTCCCTGTTTCTGTGCCTTCGCCCCTCTCGAGGCCTGGCTGCAGCATGGGGTCTCGCTGCGCTGCTGCTGACAGCTGGCGCACAGGCCCAGGACGGCGCGGCGCAGCTCAGCCAGATCGGACAGCGCTTTGTCGATGCGGCTCTGCATCAGCCATCGGCAGAGACCGTGCAGGCCGGCAATGGCATGGCTTTGCGCATGGAGGTGCAGATGGGCCAGCTGGACTCGCGCCTGCGCCTGGCAGCCTGCGCCAAGGTCGAGCCCTATCTGCCTGCGGGCAGTCGCCTCTGGGGTCGCACCCGGCTGGGCCTGCGCTGCGTGCAGGGCAGCGTGCCCTGGAACGTGTTCCTGCCCATCACCGTGCGGGCCTATGGCCCAGCCTGGGTGGCCCAGGGCAATATTCCGGCCGGCAAGACGCTGAGCGCCGAGGACGCAGCCCCCGCTGAAGTGGACTGGGCCGAGGACAGCGCCCCCGTCTTCGCCAATGCACAGGATTTCATCGGCATGGTCGCGGCGCGACCGCTGACGTCGGGGCAGGCTCTGCGCCAGAACATGGTACGTCCGCCTGCCTTGTTCACGGCGGGATCGCCCGTCCAGGTGATGGTCAACGGCGGCGGCTTCAGCGTTGCCGGCTCAGGCAAGGCAATGACTGCAGCCGGAGAAGGACAGCAGGTACGGGTTCGCATGGATAATGGCCGCCTTGTCACAGGAACGGTCAATGCCAGTGGCGTGGTTCTGGTTCAATGACGAGAGAGTGCACACTCACTTTATCAACCATGCCAAATATTCCTCAAGTTTTACGCGCCCTTGTCGAAAGCAAGGCTACAGCGCCCTACGCCGATACAGGGCGATTGGAGAACCAGCATGAAGATAGGCAATAAGCCGGACCTGCAGCAGACCGCTGCAGCCGCCAAGCAGGCCCCGAAATCCGCCACCACGGTTGCCACCGAAGAATCGACCAAAGGCTTGTCCGAGCGCGCCGCCGGCGTGCCCGTGTCCTTTTCGTCCTCGGCCCGCGCCCTGGACAGCCAAAGCCGCACCAATACCGACTTTGATGCCGATCGCGTCAAGGCCATGCGCGAAGCCATTGCCAATGGCAGCTTCCGCGTCAACGCCGAGGCCGTGGCAGACAAGCTGCTGGCCAATACCGAAGAATTCCTGGTTCACGCTCGCGGCTGAAACGCCCGCGCCTGAACTCCCGAACAGAGGCTGACCCGATGACCTTGCAGGAAATGCTCGATTCGCTGGATGCGGTGATTCAGACCGTTTCGGCATCGCTGCAGTCACCGGACGCATCCGCGCTGGAACAGTCCAGCACCCGCCTGCGTGACGCCATGGTGGCGTTCTCACAGCTCGTCAAACGCTTCGCGGCAGACGACTGGACGCCTGCACTGCGCGAGCGCGCACAGAACCTGGACCGCGAAATTTCCCTGGTCCGTGACCAGCTGGCACGGCTTTCCGTGCTCAACCAGCGCCGCACCAAGGCCCTGGTGCCTGCTGCCGAAGACAGCACCTATGAAAGCAGTCTGCGCGGCGCATCGCAGACTGGCCGCGCACGCATCTATCACGCAGCCAGCTGAGTCAGGCCACGTCGGCCATTCCCATCAAAAAGGCGGGCTCGATGCCCGCCTTTGCCTTTGTGGGGTGCGGCCCTCAATGCTCGCCCTTGGCGATCTTCACGGGCCGCCAGGCCCAGACACCATAGGCACGCGTCAGACCCGGGGGCAAGGGGTCCGGTGCCACCATCACCTCGATGATGCGGGCATTCGGCAACTCCTCCTCGCGAATCCAGGGGCTGTATTGCAGATTGCGCTCCACATAGACGCGTGGACGCTCGGGCAACTCCATGGCAATGCGCCCGGCCAGCGCCTGCGGGCCGATGATGATGTCCACAGGGCCGCCCAGTGCCTGATGCGCCGCCGGCGCCAGACCTTCCACGATCCGGTCCACGGGGATATGGTTCTGATGGGTGCTCTTGTAGCCCGAAAGCCCCATGGGCGAAGCAAGCCAGAACTGCAGCAACAGCAGCGTCTGCAGAACCCCAAAGGTCAGCCAGGCGGCACGCATGTCCCCGGCTGCACCCCAGCTCCGTGGCGAGCGCGCCCACTCCATGACGGCCGGCACGCACAGGAACATGAAGGCCGTACCCCATTGCAGGTGCAGATAGGAGCCCGTGAACAGGCATAGCGCCAGCATGGCCAGCAGCGGCACCAGGCCCCAGAGCAGCCAGAACTCCCGCAGCATCCTGTCTGCGGCGACCGGCGCAACCTTTGCCGGCGCGGTCTGCTCTCCAGTTTTGCCCGCCCTGCGGCGCCCCCACCAGAGCGCCACCCCGAGCACGATCCAGGCCGGCATGCAGCGGTTGAAGATCCAGTCCACCGCGAACTTCCAGGACATATTGATACGGGCGGCCGTATCCAGGTGCAGCCCCAGCGAAGTGCGCTCGGCGTAATGCATGGGCATCCAGTCATGGGTGCTCAGCCAGTACAGATGAGGGGACAGCACCAGCAGGCCGATCACGGTCGCCAGCGCAGCCCCTTTGACATGCACGGGGTTCTTCCAGGCGCCAATGCGCAGCCACCACAGGCCGATCACGCCCAGCGCCAGCACATACTGGTATTTGCTGAGCATGCCCAGGCCCGAGACCAGGCCCAGCAAGGCCCAGCCAGCCAGGGACGGCTTTTGCGTGACATGCCAGCTCAGCGCCACGGCCAGCGAGATCCACAGCATCATCACGACGTTGTGGTTGTAGTAGTAGAGCCGCCCGCAATAGAAGGTGATGCTCAGCGCCGCCAGCAGGCCCACAGTCGCATAGGCCCGGCCGCGCATATCGCACAGCTGCTTCCAGAAAATCGCCAATGAGCCCAGTGTGAGCACGCCGCCCAGCACATAGGTCAGCCCTATGGACGGACCAAAGACAGCCGCGGAAGCGGCCATAATCCAGGTCGGCATCGGCGGATGCTTGAAATAGCCCAGCTCCAGGGAGTGAATCCAGATCAGCTGCTCCACGTTGTCCCCGGGCGCAGCCAGGGCCGTCACCCAGTGAATGGCCAGCCAGATCACGCCGTATACGGCGAGCAAGGCGGCAACGGCACGGCCGCCAAGAACAAGAGATTCGCGTGGGACAGCGGTCATCAGACGATCAGGAAAAGAAAGGAGTAGGGGCAGCATTGCCCAGGGGCGTGAGTATAGCGACGGCCCTTTTGAGGCGACACAAACCGTGACCGGCTCCAGCAAGCAGTTACAGACTTGCGCGAAAATCCTGCCCTATGACCGATCTTCACGCCGAATATGCACCCGCAGCCCCGCCAGCACAATTGCCGCGCCAGCCGCTGAGGCTGAGCTGCGTGGTGCCGGCCTATAACGAACAGGCCAATATCGAAGGCTTTCTGCGTGCACTGGCCCAGACGGTTCGGGCCTTGACGCCCGATTTCGAGATCGTGGTGGTCAACGACGGCAGCCGTGACGGCACGCATGAGCTGAGCCTGCGCCTCGCCCAGGAGCTGCCGCTGCGCTATCTGGCCCTGTCACGCAACTTCGGCAAGGAAGCGGCACTGTCTGCCGGCATAGACCACGCCCGCGGCAATGCCGTGCTGCTCATCGACGCCGATTTCCAGCATCCGCTCGAGATGCTGGCCGAAATGCATGGGCTGTGGCAATCGGGCTACGAGATGATCTATGGCGTGATCGCCGACCGCGGCGCAGAAAGCGGTGCCAAGCGCGTGGGTACCGATCTGTTCTACCGCGTGATGAACTCGGGCAGCGCGGTCAAGATGCCGCCCAACGCGGGCGACTTCCGCTGGATGGACCGCAAGGTCGTCGATGCCCTCAAGGCCTTGCCCGAAAACAACCGCTTCATGAAGGGCTTGTATGCCTGGGTCGGCTTCAAGACCGCCGCCCTGCCCTTTGTTCCCAAGGACCGGGTCGCCGGCAGCTCCAGCTTCAATCTGCGCCGCCTGGGGTCCCTGGCCCTCCTGGGCCTGACCTCGTTCACCACCCTGCCGCTGCGCGTCTGGAGCATGGTGGGGGCGGGCATTTCGCTGCTGGCTCTGGCCTACGGCCTGTGGATTGCGGCAGAAGCCCTGTTCTTTGGAAACCCTTTGCGCGGCTGGCCCACGCTGGCCGCCAGCATCATGCTGTTCTCGGGCGTACAGCTGCTGTCCATAGGCATTCTGGGCGAGTACATCGGCCGCATCTACGAAGAGGTCAAGCGCCGCCCCATCTACCTGGTGGCGCATGACGAGGACCGCAGCCCGCTGCGCGAGCCATCGTGATCGCGGACGCGCTGCAAAGGCTGCGCCGCCTGCCGCAGTTGCTGCAATTCGTACTGGTGGGCGGCTCGGCAGCAGCCACACATCTGGCGATGGTCGGCCTGCTGGTCTCTCTCTCCGGCATGCCGCCGCTCTGGGCCAACGTGCTGGCGTTTCTCGTGGCCTTTGTAGTCAGCTACAACGGTCATGCGCTGCTCACCTTTTCAGCAGCGCAGGCCAGGGGCTGGCCGGTGGTGGCGAAATTCTTTGCCGTGGCCTGTCTTTCGTTTGTCGCCAATGAGGCGCTGTACTACATCGCCCTGAACTGGCTGCACTGGCATTACTTTTGGAGTCTGGCCGCGGTGCTGGTGCTGGTGGCCATAGGCACTTTTGTCATGAGCAAGTTCTGGGCCTTCAAGGCACGCAGCGCCGCATGAATCACATGAATACCTCACGCGCCATCCTGCTGTGCGCCGATGACTACGCCCTGCATCCGCTGGTGGACGACGCCGTGCAGCAGCTGACTGCAGTCGGCCGTCTCTCGGCCACCAGTTGCCTGACTACTTCCCCCCTCTGGCCGCAGGCCGCAGCGGCCTTGCGGGACTTGCGCCCCCGGCTCTCGGTGGGTCTGCATTTCAACCTGACCGAAGACCATGGCGGACAGCATGACGCCCAGGCGCTGGGCACGGTGCTACGCCAGGCCTATGCACGGCAGATGCCGCAGGGTCTGATGCGCCAGGCCTGGCGCGAACAGCTCGATGCTTTCGAGCAGGTCATGGGCACGGCCCCGGACTTCATAGACGGCCACCAGCATGTGCATCAGTTACCGGGTCTGCGGGCCGCCATGCAGCAGGAGCTCCAGAGCCGCTACGCCGCGCACGAGATGCCCTGGGTGCGCTCCACGGCACCGGCCTCGGGTCTGTGGCGCAGCCCCAAGGCCGCCATCATCGCCTTGCTCGGCGGCTGGACCACCACCCGGCAACTACGCCATGCAGACATTCCCATGAACCATGGTTTTGGCGGCGTCTATGGCTTTGATGCGCCCGACACGGCCAGCTACGGCCGGCAGATGGCCGGCTGGCTGCCGCATATGGCGGCTGGCGGCCTGCTGATGTGCCACCCGGCCAGCGGCGTGGTGGAGGGCGATGCCATAGGCAGGCAGCGCCCCGTGGAGTTCGAGTATCTGATGTCCGATGCCTTTGGCGAGCTGCTGCAGCGCACAAGCTGCCATATCCATCAGGGTCCCGTCCAACTGGGTTAAGAACGTGTTGACGATCTCTACGCAGTCGCGTTGGAGCGCAATCGGGATGAGTTCAAAGCGTTGGCTCGCCGCTTGCACCGGGGTGCAAGCAAGAGTCAGCGCGCAGAAATCGCCCGATTTCGCCCCAACCCTGCGGGACAGAGGGTTTGCGGGCGGTCTGCGGCGTTGCCTCGCCGGCCGCGCGAATCCGCGCAATAGCAGAGCTATTGCTGCGGTATCGCGCGCGGGGGGCCGCCCCCTTGCATCCCATCCCGCAAACCCTCTGTCGCGGCGCGAGGAGATCGTCAACACGTTCTACAACTTCTGTGCCTGGGCCCGCATCTGGGCCACCACGCGCTCGAAGACACGCCAGAAGGCGGCATCCTGTGTGGTCGCGAAGTTGATGCGCATGCAGGTGCTGGAGCCCCGGCTGGCATGGAACATGGCACCTGGGGCAATCATGTAGCCCTGATCCAGCAGCAGTTGGGTCAGCACCTCGGTATCCACGCCGGTATCCACCCAGCCGAACATGCCAGCAGGCTCGGCCACAAACCGGCAGCCGGCGGCCTGGGCCAGCGCCACGCTGCGCGTGCGCGCCTGGGCCAGATGCTGGCGCAGCCGCTCGGCATGGCGGCGCAACTGGCCTTGCTCCATGCACAGGGCCAGGGCCTGCTCCATGGGGGTCGGCGTGGACAGGGTGGACAGCAGCTTGGTGTCCAGCAGTCTCTCGACCAGATCGGGCGGCGCGGCCAGATAGCCCAGGCGCCAGTTGGGCACCAGCACCTTGGCAAAGCCGCTGATGTAGATGCTGCGCTGCAAGCGGTCCAGCACCGTCACGCGCGGAGCGTGATCGGCAGCGATATGGCAGTAGCTATCGTCCTCCACCACATAGAAGCCGTATCGCTGCGCCATCTGCAGCACCTCATGGGCGCTGGCCGCGCTCAGGCTGTAGCCCGTGGGGTTGTGCAGCACACTGACACTCACATAGAGCTTGGGGGCCATGGTCTCGCAATAGCGCTGCATCACCGCCATGTCCGGCCCCTCGGGCCCGCGCGGCACGGGCAGCACGCGCATGCCCATGGCGGCCAGGCGCGCATATTCCACGGCCCAGCCCGGCTCTTCCACCATCACCGGATCGCCGGGCTGCAGCAAGGCTCGGCTCACGATGTCCAGCGCCTGGGTCGCCCCCAGGGTGGTGATGATCTGGCCAGTCCCCACCGCAATGCCTATGCGCTGCAGGCGCCGCGCCAGCGCCTCGCGCAGCCGGCTGTCGCCCATGGGCTCGCCATAGCGCACCAGCGATTCGCGCAGCGCCTGCCCGCTGGTGACCTTGCGCATGGCGGCCACCAGAAAGCCGGCATCCAGCCATTCGGCAGGTAGCACGCCGGCACCGGGCTGGGGCTTGCCGGCCACACTCTCCACAAACATGCCGCGAATCAGCATGGTGGCGTTGATGCGCGTGCCAGGCGGGATGCCTACCGGGGTATTGACCGCTCCCGCATTGATAGCTATCTGCGCTTTACCCTCCGGCATTTGAAGCGGATTTTGCACAATATCGCGCACATAAAAGCCGCGCTGCGGCCTGGCCTCGACCAGCCCCTGGGCCTGCAGCAGGTCGTAGGCAGCCACCACCGTGTAGGGGCTCACGCCTTGCTGGCGCGCGCATTCACGCACCGAAGGCAGGCGCGCGCCTGCGGGCAGCAGCCTTGTGCGTATGCGCTCGGCCAGACGCTCGGCCAGCTGCTGGGTCAGGGTCAGGGCCGCCTGGCGGGACAGGGAGATGGACATGGTGATGTGCAGCGAACTGTATTGAAGCGAATACCGATACAGAAGCCATAATTGTGAGACTGTCTGTATAGGTACTGTAATGGTCTCAAGCGTATATTGAGTCCATCAACCTCTCTTGGCCGCCCTCCACACAGGGCTATGGTCACGGTCTGCAGTCTCACCGACTGCAGACCAAACAGTCGCAATTGCCCGCCAGCCCACACAGGCAAACCGGCCGCGACACAATAAGCCCACCTGCTGGTGCATGGTTGCAGCGCTTTGTGCGCCGCAGCGATTGCATCCCGAGCCCAAAGCTCAGGCCGGCACATGCCCGACAACGGCGTGAGAATGCACACCGGCCAGCCCTGCCCGGGCTGGAAACGTAGAGATCGAGTACTGTTTTATGACAACATGGACGCTGGCAGAACGTGCTGCCAAGATGAATTCCTCCGCCATCCGCGAGATCCTCAAGCTGACCGACCGCCCCGGCATCATCAGCATGGCTGGCGGCCTGCCTTCCCCCAAGGCCTTCCCCCTGGATGCGTTCACCGAAGCCTGCCAGACCGTGATGCAGCGCGACGGCGCCGCAGCCCTGCAGTACTCGACCACCGAGGGCTTTGCCCCGCTGCGTCAGGCGATTGCCGACTTCCTGCCCTGGAACGTCGATCCCGAGCAGATCCTGATCACCACCGGCAGCCAGCAGGCGCTGGACCTGATCGGCAAGGTATTCCTGGACAAGGGCAGCCGTCTGCTGGTTGAAAAACCCACCTACCTCGGCGCCCTGCAGGCCTTCACTCCCATGGAGCCCGTGGCCGTGGGCGTGGACAGCGATGACGAAGGCATGCTGATCGAAGACTTTGCCAAGCAGATCGGCAGCGGCGCCGACAAGGCCCGCCTGGCCTATGTGCTGCCCAACTTCCAGAACCCCACCGGCCGCACCATGAGCGATGCGCGCCGCCAGGCTTTGGTCGATAAGGCCAAGGAACTGGATATTCCCCTGATCGAGGACAACCCCTACGGCGACCTGTGGTACGAACAGGAGCCTCCCCTGCCCCTGGCTGCACGCAACCCCGAGGGCGTGATCTACATGGGCTCGTTCTCCAAGGTGCTTGCCCCGGGCCTGCGCATCGGCTTCATCGTCGCGCCCAAGTCCGTCTACGGCAAGCTGACCCAGGCCAAGCAGGCCGCCGACCTGCACACCCCCAGCTTCAATCAGCGCGTAGTGGCCGAAGTCATCAAGGACGGCTTCCTGGACCGCCATGTGCCCACCATCCGAGCCATGTACAAGGCTCAGCGCGATGTGATGCTGATGGCTCTGGAGCGCGAGATGGCCGGCCTCGACGTGAAGTGGACACGTCCCGTGGGCGGCATGTTCCTCTGGGTCAGGCTGCCTGCAGGCATGGACGCCCAGGCCCTGCTGGCCAAGGCCGTGGAGCGCAATATGGCTTTTGTGCCCGGCGCGCCCTTCTATGCCGGCGATGCGCAGAACAACACGCTGCGCCTGTCGTATGTGACGGTGTCTGCCGAGCAGATAAATATTGGCATTGCTGCTCTGGCTGACGCCATCCGCAGCAACACCCCCTGAGGCGCTGACGCGCCTTCCCCCTCTCTCTTCGGGAGGGGAACGACGCCATCGCCGCAAGGCGGCGGGGCCGCCTAGGCTCTTGCTCGGCGTCTCTAATACCCCATGGCATGTGCGATGCCTCATCAACCGGCCTGACACGAACCACCGTGCAGCGCCGGTTTTTCTTTTTGCCGACAATCGCTGCCCATGTCTGCCTGCGCACATACCAGCCCCCTCTCTCGTCCCTATATGACCGTGGACGTGTTCACGCATACTGCGTTGCTCGGCAACCCCTTGGCCGTGGTACTGGGTGCCGATGGCTTGAGCGATGCGCAGATGCAGGCCTTCGCGCGCTGGACCAATCTGTCGGAAACCACTTTTGTGCTGCAGCCCACGCCCGAGGGGCTGGCTGCGGGCGCCGACTACCGGCTGCGCATCTTCACGCCCGCGGGCGAGCTGGCTTTTGCCGGCCACCCCACGCTGGGCAGCTGCCATGCCTGGCTGGCCCAGGGCGGCCAGCCGCGCAACCCCGAGCAGGTACTGCAGGAATGCCAAAAAGGCCTGGTAGCCATTGGCTGCGATGCGCAAGGTGCGCTGTTTTTCGAAGCCCCTTCGCTCGACTCCCAGGAGATTTCCGAAGAGGAGCTGGCACCCGTGCTGCAGGCCCTGGGCCTGCAGCGGGAACAATTGCTGATGGCGCGTAGCCTCTACAACGGCTCGCCCTGGCTGGGAATGCTGCTCGACCACCCCGATACGGTTCTGAGTGTGGAGCCAGACTTTGGAGCACTCAAAAAGCTGGGGGCCAAAGCAGGTCTGGCGGCCATTTATGAGGTGGAAGAGGATGCCCCGCTGATTGGCCGCTCCAGCCGCGAGGCCCGCGCTTTTGCCAAGCAGGCGGAAGAAGCAGCTCAAGAAAAAGTGACCCCAGCCCAGCCACGCCTTGAAGTGCGCGCCCTGATAGGCGAGACCGCCAGCGAAGACCCTGTCACCGGCAGCCTGAATGCTGCACTGGCCCAATGGCTGACGGGCGAGGGTCTGCTGCAGACGCCCTATATCGCCGCACAAGGCGTATGCGTGGGCCGTGACGGACAGGTTCATGTCCAGACCGCCGCCAACGGCAAGCTCTGGGTGGGCGGCCATACCGTGACCGTCACATCAGGCCGCGTCCTGCTTTAGACCTCAGAGCCGGCTCAGAGCTGGGCCGGCGTCATCCTGCAGATCTGGTCGGCCATGGTTTCGGCCTCCTGCGCGTTGTGCGTGACCAGAATCGCCGTCTGCCCGGTGGCCCGCAGAATATCGCGGACCTCCAGCGTCAGGCGCTCGCGCGTGGCGGCATCGAGATTGGAAAATGGCTCATCGAGCAGCAGCAAGGCCGGGGACGGCGCCAGGGCGCGGGCCAGCGCCACACGCTGCTGCTGACCGCCGGACAGCTCGTGCGGGAACTTGCTACCTGAATTCGCCAGCCCCACCACGGCAAGCAGCTCCTGCACACGTTTGTCGCGCTCTGGCTTGCCCATGCGACGCAGGCCGAAGCCCACGTTCTGCACTGCCGTCAAATGCGGGAACAGGCCGTATTCCTGAAACATCATGCCCACATGGCGCTGCTCGGGAGGCAGATGTGTGCCGGGGCCGGAGAGCAATACCTCGCCCAAATGAATGCTTCCCGCGCGCACCGGCTCAAAACCCGCAATCGCTCGCAGCACAGAGGTCTTGCCGCAGCCCGAAGGGCCGAGCAAGCTGGCGATATGACCTGCAGGCACCTGCAGATCAAAGCCCTGCAGCACGGTGTGCAAGCCCTTGGGCGTGTCATAGCCCAGTTGCAGCTGCGCAATTTGTAGAGAGGCGGTCATGCAATCACTTCATCACGACTTACGCAAAACGGGTTCATGCAAGACAACTGCCTCAAAAGGCAGGCCATTGTTGCATTCTTGTATGCGTAAGTCTTATTCATATTCAATAGCTGCTTGCGTAATACCCATAGGCGCCGCAGCCCATCTTCATGCTTATTCATCGCTGCCCACCCGACAGCTGCGTGCGCGCCAGCAGCATGACGGGAACCAGCCCCGCGACCACAATGCACAGCGCGGCGATCGCGCCCTCCTCATAGGTGCCGCGCGCGGCTTCCGCATAGAGCCAGGTGGCCAGGGTGTCGAAATCGGCCGGGCGCAGCAGCAAGGTGGCAGGCAGCTCCTTCATGGCATCGACAAACACCAGCATGGCACTGGTGGCCATGGCGGGCCGCAGCAGCGGCAGATGCACGCGGCGCAGCGTGCCCAGGCGGCTTTCGCCCAGCAGACGCGAGGCCTGCTCCAGCGTCGGCGGGATACGTGCCAGTCCGGCCTCGATGCCGCCCACGGGCATGACCAGAAAGCGAATCACGCAGGCAGCCACCAACACAATGCCCTGCCCCATCAGAGGCAGGCCATTCATACCGAACAGCTGGGCCAGCCCGGCGTCGAACGCCAGCGCCGGCGTCAGCAGGCCGATGGCCAGCACCGTGCCCGGCACGGCGTAGCCCAGCGCCGCCAACTGCGCTGGCCAGCGCGAAGGCGCTCGCGTGCTGATGCCGGTGCGCGTGGCCCAGGCCACGACAAGACCCGCAGCCACCGCGATCACGGTCACGCCCAGCGCCAAACCCAACGTGTTGAGCAGACTGGATACCAGGCCCTCGGACACGCCAGAGCCCTGCACCAGACGCTTGCCGCTTTCCCAGGCCAGATAGGCCGCTGGCGCAGCAAAGCCGATCAGCACCGGCAAACTGCAGGCCAGTGTTGCCAGCCAGGCCCTGCCTGCGGGCAGGCGGTGCGGCGCTATGGCCCGCATGCGCTGGGCCGAGCCAAAGCGCTGACGACTGCGCCCCTGACGCTCCAGCCAGACCAGGGCCACCACGGCCAGCAGCATGGAGCAGGCAATCTGCGCGGCACCAGCCAGATCGGAGCGCGTGACCCAGGTGGTGTAGATCGACACCGTGAGCGTGTGCACGCCCAGAAACTCGGACGCACCGATATCGTTGAGTGTCTCCAGCAGCGCCAGGCTCAGACCCACAACCAGCGCCGGTCGCGCCATGGGCAGGGCCACGCGCCAAAAAGCACCCCAGCGGGTCTCACCCAGCGAGCGTGCAGCCTCCATAAGATGCGCCGGCTGGGTCATGAACATGGAGCGCGCCGTCATGTACACATAGGGGTAGAGCGTGAAGCCCAGCACGAAGATCGCACCGCCCATGGAGCGAAGATCGGGCAGGCGCCACTGACGCGGGCTGTCGTACCCCAGCAACCAGCGCAGCGCGCCCTGCACCGGGCCTATGGGGTGAAGCAGGTCCAGATAGGCAAAGGCCACGATATAGGCCGGCATGGCCAGCGGCAGCAGCAGTGCCCAATGCAACCAGCGCCGCCCCGGAAAATCACAGGCCGTCACCAGCCAGGCGCAGCCCGTGCCCACCACCAGCACCACCAGGCCCACCCCGCCCAGCAGCCAGGCCGTATTGGCTGCGGCATCGGGCAGCACATAGCGCAGCAGATCCTGCCAGTGCGCCCAGTCCGCCCCCAGCGCCAGCCAGGCCAGCGAGGCAATGGGCGCAAACACCCCCAGCGCAATCAACCAGCTTGCGCCCTGCCACACCGGCCCAACGGGCCTGAGCCCTGAACGAAGATAAGAAAACATCAAGACAAAACGATCACGGCAAGACCAAGGGCCCAGAAACAGACATGCCCCAGCAAAGGGGCTCAAACAGGAGCGCAATGCTAAAACAAGCATGCTCCCAAGCAAGGGACAGCGAGCAAGGGCCGTCCCGCTGCGATGCTGTCGTCCCCTCCCCTAGTGCGCAGCGCATAGAGAGAGGGGAAGCGGCGGGGCCGCTCAGGGGTGTTTACTTGTCGAATCCCACCTTGTCGACCAGCACGCTGGCAGCCTTGCGGTGCTTGGCAATCTCGGTCAGCGGCAGCGGATCGATCTTGATCTCGCCGATGCTCTGGGCCACCACGGGGTCCAGCGCCACGCCCTTGCGCACAGGGTGCTCGTAGTTGGCCTGAGCGTACATATTCTGGGCCGGTTCGGAGACCAGGAACTCCAGCAGCTTCACGGCTTGATCGCGGTTGGGCGCGTGCTTGGCCACCGAGGCGCCGCTGATATTGATATGCGTGCCGCTCTTGGGATCGTTGAAAGTAGGCTTGACGACCTTGATGGCATCACCCCACTTGCGTGCGTCCGTACCTTCCTTGGCCGCCTTCATATGGCCCACGTAATAAGTGTTGGCCAGGCCCACATCGCAGATGCCGCCCAGAATGTCACGCGCCACGTCGCGGTCACCACCTGTGGCCTTGCGTGCCAGATTGGCCTTGACGCCCTTGAGCCACTGCTCGGTCTTGGCCTCGCCGTCATGGGCAATCATGGCGGCAATCAGCGCCGTGTTGTAGGGGTGCTGGCCGGCACGGCTGCAGACCTTGCCCTTGAACTCCGGCTTGGCCAGGTCTTCATAGCGGAAGGCGCCGATCTTCATGTCCTTTTCGGCATACAGCACGCGGGCCCTCATGGACAGCGCAAACCACTGATTGTCTGCGGCACGCAGCTGGGCAGGAATGGCGGCGTCCAGAATGCTGGACTTGACTGGCTGGGTCACGCTACCGTCCACCAGATCCAGCAGATTGCCGATATCCACCGTCATCAACACATCGGCAGGCGAGCGCTGGCCTTCGGCCTTGACGCGCTCCAGCAGGCCGTCCTTGACGAAGACCGTCTTCACGCCGATCTTGGTCTGGGCCGTGAAGGCCGCCAGCAAGGGCTGGATCAGTGCCGGTTCACGGGTGGTATAGAGCGTGATGTCCTCGGCGTGGGCGGACAGCGCAGGGGCGCACAGGCTGGCAACGGCGGCCAGTGCAAACAGGGGTCGTCGAAACATGGAGGGCTCCAGAAGGTGAACAGGCATAAAAAAACACGCTCCGCCTCGAAATCGACAAGCCTCCTGCCAGCCAAGTGCAAGAGATCCGTGAACCAGTACCGAAAGCGGAGCGTGTTGTTATGTTTTTGAGAATAGCTCTCAACTATCTTAACCGAGCGCCAGGCCATGCCTGTACCTCAATCCCGATGCGAGATGCAGAAATGCGAACCAGTCCGCTGTCACCCAAGCGCCACCTGGTCGCAGGCATGACAGCGCAGCAAGCGGCCAAGGCCCAACATCCGCGCCATGGGAAACCTCTACCTTGTGCGCCATGGCCAGGCCTCGTTTGGCGCGGATGATTACGACCAGCTCAGCCCACGCGGCCAGGAACAGGCCGTGCGTCTGGGTGAATACTGGCGTGAGCGAGGTCTGAAGTTCGACGCCGTCTATGCAGGCACGCTCAAGCGCCATCAGCAGACGCTGGCCGGCATAGTCCAGGGTCTGGGCAGCGCTTCCAGCCCCGAGGCACAAAACCGGCCCGGACTCAACGAGTACGACAGCGAAGCCCTGCTGCGCGCCATCCATCCTGCCCCTCTGCCCAGGCCCGATACGCCCGAGCTGTACCGCCATCATTTCCGCCTGCTGTGCGACGCGCTGGCGCAATGGATGGGAGGTACCATCAGCCCGGTCGGCATGCCTGACTGGAATGGTTTTGCGGATGGAGTGCACCAGGTGCTCGAGGAGATACGCCACCAGCACAGCGGCCAGAACGTGCTGCTGGTCAGCAGCGGCGGCCCCATCTCCGCGGCCGTGGGCCAGGTGCTTGGAACCGCGCCCGAGGTGACCATCGCCCTCAATATGCGGCTGCGCAATATTGCAGTGACCGAATTCAGCATCAGCCCCAAGCGGCTGATGCTGCAAAGCTTCAATACGCTCAATCATTTGGATGGGCTCGAGTACAGAGACTGGGTCACCGCAGCCTGATCACCCACGACCCCGGCGCAGGCAAACACAAGCTGCTACAAGTCCTGCATGGACTCCATCTTTCTCAGCCTTGGCGATACGGCGCTGACGCTTGACATAGGCGCGCAGCAGCACCGGCTGCCCATCGGCATTGCCACCCTGGTCAAGGCATTTGACCAGCGCATGCCCAATGCGCTGATGCTGGAAAACGCGATTGCCGATGTCGAGGATGCCGTCATGCCGGCCGGGCGCTGGCTGCCTGCAGGCGCCAGCCTGCTGCAAACGACAGCCCCGCTGCTGCGGCAATTGATCCACAGTGCCACAGCCGACCCGCAAGCCACCCAGGCGTCACGCGAGGCCATCGAGAACCTGTTCGAGCTGCTGGCGCGCCAGGCCCAGCAGCCCGGCCATGCCGACCCGCAGCTGCCGCAGACCCCCGAACATGCAGCCGCCCTGCTGATAGTGCGCGAGGTCATGCATCACTGGGGACTGGATACCCTGCAAGCAAGTGGTAACTAGCCATACCTGTGCGGCATAGCAGACAGAACGCTTTGCGGCTGCCTCCGGGCATCTTTCGGCGGCACACTCTTGGGATAAAAGTTTCAGACAGAAGGACAAGCATGAAACGCCGCAGTTTTACCCAATCCCTGATCAGTGCCGCAGCGGGGGCTGCCCTGCTGAGCGGATTTGCCGCCACCGCCCAGGCCGAAGGCCTGTCCAACCGACCCATCCGCATCGTCGTTCCCTTCGGGGCCGGCGGCGTTGCCGATGTGACGGCCCGTGTCGTGGCCCAGCAGCTGTCCACCCAGCTCGGCCAGCCCGTGGTCATAGACAACAAGCCCAGCGCGGGCGGTATCGTGGCGGCCGACACCGTGGCCAAGGCGGCGCCCGACGGACATACGCTGTTTCTCATGTCCAACGGCAGCGCCGTCACGGTGAATCTGTTCAACAATCTGCCCTTCGACATGGTCAAGGACCTGACGCCCATCTCCACGCTGGGCTACTTCGACATCGGCGTCATCACCGATGCCAAATCGCCCTTCAAGAATTTGGGCGAACTCGTGAGCTATGCCAAGGCCAATCCCGGCAAGCTGAACCTGGGCAGCATCAACGTGGGCAGCACCCAGCACCTGGCGGCAGAGCTGTTCAAGACCACGGCCGGCATTGATGCTCAGATCGTGCCCTTCAACGGCACACCCGCCGTGGTGACCGCGCTGCGCGGCAAGCAGATCGATGCGGCCGTGGAAATTCTCACGCCCATCATGGGCCAGATCAATTCCAAGGCCGTGAACCTGCTCGCGGTGACGGGCGAGAAGCGCTCGCCGCTGCTGCCCAATGTGCCCACGGCCCAGGAATCCGGCGTCAAGGGCTTTGTGGCCTCGTCCTGGAATGCGCTGGCTGCACCCTCCAAGACACCAGCCCCCGTGATCGCGCGTCTGAACAAGGAAATCAACGCCGCCGTCAACAACCCCGAGGTCGCCAAGAAGCTGCGCGAACTGAATGTGCAGGCCCAGGCCAGCACGCCAGAGCAGACCGCCAAGCTGCTGCAATCGGAAATCAAGCGCTGGGGCGATGTGATTGCTCAGGCAAAAATACCGAAGCAATGACAGCGAGGACTATGTTTTCAGTAGCTTCTAACGCTTGATAGCATTGATTTTCAAAACAAAACAGCCTGCAAATGCAGACTGTTATTGCGTGAGAAGCTCCTGAATTCAAAGCGGCTGCGGCTGGTTTCCCACCGTGCTCAGGGGCAGATCATGAATTTCGCTCAGCAGCCTGACCAGGCCCTCGGCCGATGAATGCACCATGGCCGCGCCGCGCTCGGCCGTCGCGGCGGCGGAGTTGCCCACGGCTCCGGCCGGGTTGTAGTCCTCAATGGCCCAACCCAGCTTGGCACTGCGGCCATTGCCGATGAAGTGGTATTTGCCGGCCCGCAGCTCCGAGCTGGAGGCGAAGTTCTGCGCACGCTCCATATGCACGGTCTCGGGTGCCAGGTGCAGCATCATCGATGTCTCCACTTCGCCGCCGTGAATACCGAAGCGATGCTCATGCGCGCAGAACTGCTGGTTGGCCGCGTCGTCCACCAGCCCGAACCAGCTGGCACTGTAGACCAGCAGGCCATGCTTGATGCGCAGCTCGCGCGCAACGATGTCCATCACGCTGACCTGGCCGCCATGGCCGTTGAGCAGCAGCAGCTTCCTGATGCCGGCACGCGCCACGCAGGCGCCCAGCTCCGTCCACAGCGCGATCAGCGTGGCCGGCTGCAGGCTCAAGGTACCCGCATAGTGCGTATGCTCGACCGAAAAGCCGATGTTCTGCGGCGGCAGAAACAGCACCGGCAGCTCGGCGGGCAGTTGCGCCACAGCGGCATCGATGACGCCCTCTATCAGGCTGGCATCGACCGACAGCGGCAGATGCGGCCCATGCTGCTCCACCGCCGCCACGGGCAGCACGGCCACGGTGTCTGCGGCCAGGCCATTGTTCTGGGCCAGGGCAAAGTCATGGGCCGATGCCTGGGCCCAGAAGCGTGACGGCCAGCGGGGAAGCACGCTTGCGGGAGTGGTCGGTGTATTGCTCATGGCCATCATCGTAGCTGCGCCAGCGCCCCAAAACCACCTCATGCCCCGGATTCCGGGCTCACCGCCCGTCAACCGCAACCGGCCGACATGCCCCACAATGGGCCGATGCCTGAAGCCTCCGCCAGCGCCCCGCGCCAGAGTGCGCGCACCGCCAACTCCAAGCCCCAGACCCGCGACCTGACCCAGGGCCCGATTGCCAGCACCTTGCTGGTCTTTGCCCTGCCGATCCTGGCCGGCAATGTGCTGCAGTCGCTCAACGGCTCGGTCAATGCCATCTGGGTCGGCGGCCACCTGGGTGAGGCCGCGCTGACGGCCACCGCCAATGCCAACAACGTGATGTTTGCGCTGATCGGCGCGGTGTTCGGCATCAGCATGGCGACCAATATCCTGATCGCCCAGAGCATGGGATCGAAAAACATCGCCCAGGCCAAACGCGTGCTTGGCACCAGCGCGACGTTTTTTGGTGTTGTCTCGCTGCTGATTGCCCTGCTGGGCTGGCCGCTGTCGCGCCATCTCATGCTGTGGATGAGCACACCCGAAGCAGCGCTGCCACTGGCCGAGGCTTATCTCAAGGTCATCTTTCTGGCCATTCCGCTGCTGTTCATGTTCAGCTTTGTGACGGCGGCCCTGCGCGGCGCGGGAGACACCCGAACGCCGTTCTGGTTTCTGCTCGTCGTCGTGGCACTGGACATGGCCCTCAACCCTCTGCTGATCTTTGGCTGGGGGCCGGTACCGCGCATGGGCATCCAGGGCTCGGCAGTGGCCACGCTGATTGCCAATGCCGTGAGCTTTTTTGCCCTGCTGGGGTGGCTGCGCCTGCGCCGCCACCCCTTGTGGATAGGTCGCCGGCAACTGGGGCTGTTCAAGCCCGATCTGGCGATTGTGCGCACTCTGGTGGTCAAGGGCCTGCCCATGGGCGTGCAGATCGTGATGATCTCGCTGGCCATGATCGCCATGATCTCCATGGTCAACGAGCATGGCGTGCAGACCGCATCCGCCTATAGCGCAGCGCTGCAACTGTGGACCTATGTGCAGATGCCGGCCATGGCCATAGGCGCGGCCTGCTCGTCCATGGCTGCGCAGAACGTGGGAGCAGGGCTCTGGAGGCGTGTCAGCGCCACGGCCAATGCAGGCATGCTGGGCAATCTCTTGATGACGGGCAGCCTGATCGTCCTCATCGTGCTGCTGGACCGCCATGTGCTGGGCTGGTTTCTGCCCGGCGGCAGCCCCTCACTGGAGGTGGCCCGCCATCTCAACCACATTGCCATAGGCTCCTTCCTCTTCTTCGGCGTGACCTTTGTGCTGGCCGGCGTGGTGCGCTCCACGGGGGCCGTGATGGCGCCGGTGCTCATCCTGGCAATTGCCATGTGGGGCATACGCGTGCCCGTGGCGCGCTGGCTGCAACCCGTGATGGGCGTGGATGCCATCTGGTGGAGCTTTCCCATCAGCTCCGTCTGCTCCATGCTGATGATGCTGGCCTACTACCGCTGGGGCAACTGGCGCCAGGCGCACATGCTGCCGGCTGCAGCCCCGGCCCCGGCACAGCCCGCAGGGACGGAGGAGCAGGCCCAGACGGCAGAGGAACTCCAAGCACAGGCCCCCGTGGACAGCGATGCGCTGATGGCCAGTGCCGAGCCCTGCAAGCGCATCGCCATCCCGGCCGAGGTGGGCGGGCAGCCGCCCAGCTCCGTCGCCAACCTGGCCGCGGAGGCCGGATCTGCTTCGCGCGAAGCTAGCCCAGGGTAATGCCTGTTTCCTTGACGATGCGCTTCCAACGCTCATGGTCGGCGGCAATGAGCCGACCGAACTCCTGGGGCGTGCTGCGCCGCGGCATGTAGTTGTAGCCAGCAAGCCTGGCCAGCACATCAGGCATCTGCATGATCTTATCCATCTGCTGGGCCAGATAGCCCACGATGTCCAGAGGCGTACCTTTGGGAGCCAGCAGCCCCGACCAGGAATTGAAATCCATGCCCGCTATGCCTAGCTCGCGCAGCGTAGGCAGCTGCGCAAAGGCCGGTACACGCTGGGGCAGCAGCACGGCCAGGGCCTTGACCTTGCCAGCGCGAATCATCTCCACCGAGGTGAAGGAGTCGAACGAGAAGTCCACCTCGCCCGCCACCACGGCCTGCATCTGCGGGCCCGTGCCCTTGTACTGGGCATTCACGATGCCCGGTGCCTCGATCACTTTCTTGAACTGCTCGGTGATCAGCGAAATCATGCTGCTGCCCGAGGAGGCGCTCAGCGGCTTGCCCTGCTTGGCCATGGCCGTCAGCTCCTGCATGCTGTTGACGGGCAGGTCCTTGCGCGCAATCACCACAAAGCCCACATCGCACAGATGGCTGATGGGCTCGAAGCTGGCCAGCGCCTCGTAGCCGGTCTTGTAGAGCACTGGGCTCAGGGTCTGCGCTCCCGCCGTGTTCATCAGCAAGGTATAGCCGTCGGGTGCTGCGCGGGCCGCCAGCTCGGAGCCTATGACGCCGTTGGCGCCACTCTTGTTGTCGACCACGAAGGACTGGCCCGCAAGTTCACCCAACTTCTGCATGGTCAGCCGGGCCACGACGTCGGTGGTGCCACCGGCCGGAAACGGCACGATGACTCGTACCGGCTTGTCCGGATAGCCGGGCGCAGCGGCCGCATGCCAGGGCAGCGCGGTGGCAGCACAGGCAGCCGAGGTGGCAAGAAAGAGGCGGCGTGAAGTATTCACCATAATGCTTGTCTCCTGTAATTGCCCGGCAACGGACTCCTGCGACCGGCTCCGGCTTCGGGCTGTTTGAGCCTTGTAGGCCGAACCATGATGGAGTCCGCCCGCGCCTTCTGTCCAATACCATGCGCCTATGCAAGCATTGGTTTTGCCAATCGGCCGCCCCCGTGCTGGGAACCAAAAACACCGCTACAGACTCCCACCGTCCGCCATGTCTTCTCAAGCCCTTTCCCTGACCACCGGACCCCGCCGCCTCTCGCAGCGCCTTTCACTCTGGCTGATGCTGGCGCTGGCCGTCTGGGCCTGTGCTTTTGCCACCGGCGCTGGCGCGCAGATCCTGCTCAAAAATGCGGCTTCGGGTGCCGCCACTGTGCAGACGCCGCGCGTGCAGGCCGAGCTGGTGGCCCAGGCCCCCGAGGGCATCGTCGCCGGCCAGGTCTTCTGGCTGGGGTTGAAGATCAGCCATCAACCCGAATGGCATACCTATTGGAAAAATGCCGGCGATTCGGGCCTACCCACCGTGCTGCAGTGGCAACTGCCTCCGGGCCTGGAGGCCGGCCCCATCGCCTGGCCGCTGCCTCATGCGCTGCGCGTGGGGCCCCTGGTCAACTATGGCTATGAGGACACGGTGCTGCTGCCCGTGCCCATCAAGGTCGCTGCCGACTTCAAGGCACCGGTCTCTGGCGTAGTGGACCTGGGCCTGGCCGCCGAATGGCTGGTCTGCCGCGTGGAATGCATTCCCGAGTCCGGTAACTTCCAACTGCAGATCCCCGTTCAGGGCAGCAGCGCCCCTCACAGCCAGGCCTTTGTGCAGGCACAGGCCGGCCAGCCCCAGGCGCTGGGCCAGGGCGGCCAGGCCCTTGTCGAGTCCGGCAAGGCCGAAGGCACGAACCTGCCCGACGACCGAGTGACGCTGCGCATACCCGGACTGCCGGCCAGCCTCAAGGGCAAGACACTGGAGTTCTATCCCGAAAACGCCGACACCTTCAAACATGCCGCAGAGTCGGGCAAGGACTGGAAGCAGCACTGGGACGGAGAGGTCTGGGTGGGCGAGAACATGCCGCTGTCCGATATGCGCGGCGAAACCGCGGCGCAACTGGCCGTGGTGCTGGCCCTGCCGCCTGCTGAGCGCGCTGCCGCGCTGGAGCGCGGCGAAAGCGCTGGCTGGCGCAGCGAACTGACCGTGCAGGGCCGATGGAGCGCCCCCGCACTGGCTGGCGTATCGCCGGCCCTGGCTGCGGCGCTGGAGGCCAACAAGACCGCTTCACAGCCCGTACTGGCAGGCAATACGGCCAGTGCAGGCAGCCTCTGGGCGGCCCTGCTGGGCGGCCTGATCGGCGGCCTGATCCTCAATCTCATGCCCTGTGTGTTTCCCGTACTGGCCATCAAGGTGCTGGGCTTTGCGGGCCATGGCCAGAACCGCCAGGCCCAGAAACTGGGCGGCCTGGCCTATACCGCCGGCGTGGTGCTGTCCTTTGTGGCACTCGGCGCACTGCTGCTGGGCCTGCGCGCGGCGGGCCAGCAGCTGGGCTGGGGCTTCCAGCTGCAGTCACCCGTGGTCGTGTCGCTGCTGGCAGCGCTGTTCACCGTGCTGGGGCTGAATCTGGCCGGACTGTTCGAGTTCGGCAGCCTGCTGCCCAGCCGCATTGCCAGCGCCCAGGCACGCAACCCGGTGCTGGACTCCTTTCTCTCCGGCGTGCTGGCCGTGGCGATTGCCTCGCCTTGCACGGCGCCCTTCATGGGGGCCTCGCTGGGCTTTGCCATCGATATGCCTGCGGCGCAGGCACTGACGGTGTTTGCCGCACTCGGCGTCGGCATGGCCCTGCCCTATCTGCTGGCCAGCTTCGTGCCTGCCGTCGTGGGCTGGCTGCCGCGGCCCGGCCCCTGGATGCAGATCTTCCGCCACGCCATGGCTTTCCCCATGTTTGCCACTGTGGTCTGGCTGGTCTGGGTGCTGGGCCATCAGGGCGGCATGGATGCCGCTGCGGCCCTGCTGGCCCTGCTGCTGGTGCTGGCCGCGCTGATCTGGGCCCTGGGCCTGCGCGGCAAGAGCCGCATCAGCCTCGGCGCTCTCGCCCTGCTGCTGGCCGCTGGCGTGGCCTATTACGCCCTGCCGCTGATCAAGGCCGAGCCTGCGGGCCAGGCTCAAACACAGGCCGGCGAACTCTGGCAACCCTGGTCGGCAGACAAGGTTCAGTCTGCCCATGCCTCGGGCCAGCCGGTGTTTGTGGACTTCACGGCCGCCTGGTGCGTGACCTGCCAGGTCAACAAGCGCACCACGCTCAGCAATGCCGAGGTGCTTGCTGCCTTTGCGCAGCACCAGGTGCAACTGCTGCGCGCCGACTGGACACGCCAGGACCCAGCCATCACCCAGGCACTGCAATCGCTGGGGCGCAGCGGCGTCCCCGTCTACGTGCTGTACCTGCCCGGCAAGCAGCCTGTGGTGCTGAGCGAGCTGCTCTCCAAAAGCGAGGTGCTTGACGCACTCAAACAGATCTAGGCCATTACCGCGCGCAAAGCATGACGCAATTCAGGCTGTCGCCACTTCCTCATGCAGGCAGAGGTAGTTACCCTCGGTGTCCTTGAACCAGGCGGCTTTCTCGGACCCCAGCACGCAGACATGGTTGACGGTCTTGAAGTCGGGGAAGTCGTAGTCCTCAAACACCACACCCCGGCTTTTCAGTTCCCGAATGCTGGCAGCGATATCGGGCACCCGAAAGCTGATGGCCGTGTGCTCGGCCTTGGTACCGCCAGGCTTTGGAAACAGGGCCAGCGCACTGCCGCCAACCAGGTAGACAAACTTTCCATCGGGCCGCAGCTCTCCTGGCTGCAGACCCAGGCTTTCTTCGTAGAAAGCACGAGCACGCGCCATATCCATTACCGGCAGCATCGTCGTCACAGCAGAATGGCTCAGCATAAGAACTCCTTTGCCCGGCGCTGCGGGTTCATGGCCCTGAGTCGAGCGGATCAAGCTTAGCCCCAGGGGTTGGCAGATGCCAGCCCCGGCAAGCTCAATGAACCTGGCGCAATCAACTTTACGACTGGGCACATCGACCTCGCCTTGGAGTGGAGCGCGACTTCAAACAGGCGCATAGTGCCTATGGCACAAACCAGGCAAAAGCTCTAGACTGGAACTGCCCACAAGCCAGGCGCAACCGCAGTTTCCAGCCTTTGCCAGCCTTGCACGCGTTGACCACTGCGGACTGCCTGAACTGCACAGGAGGTAAGCCATGCATGCCAACCTTATCCACCAGCCGTCTCACAAACGTCTTTGCTTGTTGCGTGCACTGGCGCTGGCCAGTCTGGCAATCGCCGGTCTGGCCCTGCCTTTTGCCTGGGACGTCCTGGCCAGCATCAACAGCATGCCCAAGATGCACTGGTTGCAACAGGCACTGGCGCAGGCTCCTGCCTTCAGTTGGCTGATGATGTTTGTCTGGGGCGGAGCCATACCGCTGGTCTTGCTCAAGAACATGGACCAGACGCCGTCACACAAGCTTCGCACCACGGTGGTGATGCTGGTCCTGATGTGGATCGCCGTCACCTGGTATGTGCACATGCCGGCCAGCAATCAGTGCAGCGCGCTTTATGGGTCTTGGGATTGGGCCTGCTCAGTCCTGCAATGGGGCTACAGCATGAGTCTGGTGCTGTCCATTGCAGCCTATGCCTTCCTCATGCTGGGCCTGATGGTTACGGCGCTGGGCCTGTTTGCCGAAGGCCTGGAAGATGAGCCCAGCCACGCGGCATGACCCGTCCAGCCATCAAAAAAACCTGTGGCATGACCACAGGTTTTTTGCTTTCTGCCCTCGCCTCAGGCCTTCATGCGCCCGAACAGTCGGCGGTAGCGTGAGGGTAGATCCTGCATGCGCATCATGATGGGCAGATCGGCCGTATTGAAGTCGCTGTCCCAGGCCGGCGCCCCCAGCACCTTGGCACCGGCACGCAGATAGCCCTGGATCAGCGCTGGCGGCTCGACCTTCAACGCATCTGCCGAGACATTGCTGATATGCGCCAACTCCTCGGGCAGGGCTACTCGGGGGCGCACCTGCAACTCGGGCTCGGCCAGATGGCTCTGGCGCAGTTGCTGCCAGATGCGTGCCGGACCTTCGCCATGGGCCAGGCCCGGGTACTGCATGGGAATGCTGGCGCAGCCCACCATGGCCTCGAGCCGGTTGCGCTGCATGAATTCGGCCAACGCCCCCCAGAGCGCCAGAATCACGCCGCCCTGGCGATGCTCCGCATGCACGCAGCTGCGCCCCAGTTCGACCATCTGCGCCCGCCAGGCGTTGATGGGCGAGAGATCGAACTCCTGATCGCTGTACAAACCGCCGGCACGCTGGGCCTGGGCGGGGGTCAGCAGACGGTAGGTGCCGATCACCTTGTTCTGCTCTTCATCGCAGACCATCAGATGCTCGCAGAAATCGTCAAAGACATCGATGTCATGACCTGCCACGGGCGTCTGCAGCACAGCGCCCATTTCTTCGGCAAAGATCTGATAGCGCAGACGCTGGGCCTGGCGAACCTCGTCCAGATGCCGGGCCCAGCGCACCTGCAGGCGCAAAGCGGGCGCGGCAGGATGCACGGGACTGGCGGGGCGATGGGAAAGCGAGGGAGCCGATGATGATGTCGTCGCGATGCTCTGGCCATTCAGCGCATCAAGAATCTCGGGATGCCTCATGTCTGCTTTCCTCCGGTGTTGGACGCAGTTGGCGGCCTGCCTGTGCCACACGGTGTGTCTGCGTGGCGTCATTGTGGAAAACGCAGATGAAGCCCGCGCGACATTTGGATGACGGTTGCATGACAAACCATGGCGGCCGCCATCCCTGCACAGAGAGCTGAATTGCCGCTCGGGATTGTGGTGAATGGGAAAGCCGGAGTGGGCGACAATCGGCATATGAGTTTCGCCCCCCTGACCAATGACACCTTCCTGCGCGCATGCCGTCGCCAGGCTACTGACTACACGCCCCTGTGGCTGATGCGCCAGGCGGGACGCTACCTGCCCGAGTACAAGGCCACCCGCGCCAAGGCCGGCAGCTTCATGGGCCTGGCCACCAATGTGGACTACGCCACCGAGGTGACCCTGCAGCCGCTGGATCGCTTCCCGCTGGACGCTGCCATTCTGTTCAGCGACATCCTGACCGTGCCCGACGCCATGGGCCTGGGCCTGTCGTTCGCCGAAGGCGAAGGTCCGCGCTTTGCCAAGGTGGTGCGCGACGAGGCCGCCGTGGCCGAGCTGGCCGTGCCCGACATGGACAAGCTGCGCTATGTGTTTGACGCCGTCACCAATATCCGCAAGGTGCTCAATGGCCGTGTACCGCTGATCGGCTTCTCGGGCAGCCCCTGGACTCTGGCCTGCTACATGACCGAGGGCAAGGGCAGCGATGACTACCGTACCGTCAAGTCGCTGATGTACTCGCGCCCCGACCTGATGCACCGCATCCTGGAAGTCAACGCCGACAGCGTGGCGGCCTACCTGAACGCCCAGATCGATGCTGGCGCACAGGCCGTGATGATTTTTGACAGCTGGGGCGGCGTGCTGGCCGACGGTGCTTTCCAGGAATTCAGCCTCGCCTATACCAAGCGCGTGCTGGCTCAGCTCAAGCGCACCGGCGTGGACGGCAGCGACGTGCCCCGCATCGTCTTCACCAAGGGCGGTGGCATCTGGCTGCCCGACATGCAGGACATCGACTGCGAAGTGCTGGGTCTGGACTGGACGGCCAATCTGGGCAAGGCGCGCGCCATCGTGGGCGGCGAGATCGGCGGCCCCGGCAAGGCGCTGCAGGGCAATATCGACCCGAATGTGCTGTTTGCCGCACCCGAGCAGGTCGCCGCCCAGGCGCGTGCCGTGCTGGACAGCTTTGGCAAGCCCCATACCGACAAGAGCACCACCGGCCCCACCCACATCTTCAATCTGGGTCACGGCATCAGCCAGTTCACCCCGCCCGAACATGTGGCCGCGCTGGTCGAAGCTGTGCACAGCCACTCGCGCCTGCTGCGCACAAAGGGCTGATTCCCCCTGCAACAACTGCCTTCCCAGGCATTTGTTGCAGAACAACGGGCCCCAATCACCCGATAAGATCAAATGGTTATTGAACGACAATTGCCACCCTGAGATGCAGCAGAGCGGCAGCAAATCATTGATTTCAAATCACTAAATCTCAGACCCTGAAAAATTCGGCGCCAGCAGTGCTTGGCGCTTTTTTATTTTTTCATCCACCTTGGCATCGATTGACGGAAGTTATCCACATATGAATGCTTCAAGATAACTGCATGCCTCATGGCTGCTGGCTCTAGTGCTATTTTTTGAGAAGTTAAGGACTTTGCACAGCGGTTTGGAAGCATTTAGGTTTAGGGAGCTTCTCGGTTGACAGTGACTCGCCGCCTGATTTATGCACAGATATGGCGAGGCAGACTCCCTGCCAACACTCCTCCGAAGCAAGCTCCTCATCGCCTCATGAATACATATAAGTCTTTGTTTTAAATAAATTAATTATTCAACCACTCAGCCATCCTGCCGGCTTACAAACACGAACAGGACTTGCTCAGGCCTTTCGCGCATATTGTTTCTCACAAAGTTATCCACAGAACGCAAAGCCTTTGCAGGCCTCAAAATCTGCTATAGCTCTGAGGAACCGCGGCCTCTGCAGCGCCTTCCCCCGATCCAACTCCATGTCCCATATCGTTTACGTTGCCGTCCAGACCCCTGCCCACAGCGCCGTAGGTGATCTGTTGAGCTACGTTAGCGATGCATGGCTGGAGCCCGGCAGCTTGGCGCGCGTTCCTCTGGGAAAAAGAGAGTTGCTGGGTGTGGTCTGGGATACGCCCGCCGCCCCCGAAGCCATTCCAGACGGGGTGGAACTGCGCAGCATTGCCGGCCTGCTGCAGGGCATAGAACCGCTGAACCAGGCCTGGCGACGCCTGGTGGCTTTTGCCGCGCACTATTACCAGCGCAGCTTGGGCGAGATCGCCGTCACCGCCTTGCCGCCTCAATTGCGCGATATGTCGCCCGAACAACTGGCGCGGCGGCTGACTCCGCCCAAGACAGCCAAGACGCCAGCCGGCAAGCGCAAGAAGACACAAGTCGCTGAAGCAGCACAAGCGAGCACCGAGACAATGGCTCACACGCAGGACGCCAGCAGCGCAACGCCTTTGCTCGCCCTCAGTGCCGAACAATCGGCGGTTTTCGAGCAAATTGAGCAAAACCCCGGCCCGTTCCTGCTCTACGGCAGCACTGGCAGCGGCAAGACCGAGGTTTATCTGCGTGCAGTGCAAGCCGTGCTGGATGCCAACCCGGAGGCTCAAGCCCTGGTGATGGTGCCCGAGATCAACCTCACGCCTCAGCTGGAAGAGCGATTTGTCGCCCGCTTCGTGCCTCAGTACGGCAAGGACGCCGTAGTCAGTATGCACAGCGGCATGACCAACCCGCAGCGTCTCAAAAGCTGGCTGGCCGCTCACACGGGCCGCGCCCGCATCGTGCTGGGTACGCGCATGGCTATTTTTGCCAGCGTGCCGCAACTGGCGCTGATCGTGGTCGACGAGGAGCATGACGCCAGCTACAAGCAGCAGGAAGGGGCACGCTATTCGGCACGCGATCTGGCCATCTGGCGCGGGCGCGATACCGGCGCCAAGGTCATTCTGGGCAGCGCCACACCGTCGCTGGAGAGCTGGCATGCCTCGGAACCCGATGTCGGCCGCTACCTGCGCCTGCATATGCCCAGCCGTATCGGCGCGGCCAGCATTGGCGCGGCCGGCTCAGGCGCGGCCAGCCTTCCCAGGGTGAGAATGGTGGACATGGGCCAGCAACCCAAACGCGCCGTGTTCTCGCCGCCGCTGATCGAGGCCATCACCGAGCGCGTCAAACGCGGCGAGCAAAGCCTGATTCTGCTCAACCGCCGCGGCTTTGCCCCCGTGCTGTTCTGCGCCGACTGCAACTGGAAGAGCGACTGCCCCCATTGCAGCGCTCACCAGGTCTTTCACAAGGGCGACCGCACGCTGCGCTGCCACCACTGCGGCTTTACCCAGCGTGTGCCGTTTGCCTGCCCCAGCTGCGGCAACCCCGACATCCTGCCGCTGGGCAAGGGCACGGAGCAGTTGCAGGAAGAGCTGGAGCGGCTGCTGCGCAATGTGCAGCGTCCCGACGGCAATCCGGCCCGCGTGGCGCGCATCGACGCCGACACCACCAAGGCCAAGGGCAGCCTGGAGCAACAGCTGGCCCAGGTGCATGCCGGCGATGTGGATGTGCTGGTAGGCACCCAGATGGTGGCCAAGGGCCATGACTTTCGGCGCATCACGCTGGTGGCGGCCGTGCAACCCGACAGCGCGCTGTACTCCAGCGACTATCGCGCCCCGGAGCGGCTGTTCTGCCTGCTGATGCAGGCCGCCGGGCGTGCCGGGCGCGATGCGCAATATGTGAAGGCCCAGGGCAGCCATCCGGAAATGTGGATTCAAAGCCACGACCCGCAAAACGCCGTCTACACCGCACTGCGCAAGCATGACTACCCGGCGTTTGCCAGGCAGCAGCTCAAGGAACGGTTTGATGCCGGCATGCCGCCCTATGCCTTTCAGGCCATAGTCCGGGCCGATGCACGCACTCAGGAAGCCGCCCAGGCCTTTCTGAATGCCGCCACCCAGGTCGCCAGAGAGGCCAAGCTGCCTTATCTGGACGAGGTGTTCATCTACCCGCCCATCCCCATGGCGGTGCAGCGCGTTGCCAATGTGGAGCGTGCCCAGATGCTGCTGGAAGCCGGCAACCGCAGCGCCCTGCTGCGCTTTCTGAATGCCTGGCAGCAGTATCTGCACTGGCTGCGCACTCTGCCCGAGCACAGGCCGCTGGTGCGCTGGCTGGTGGATGTGGATCCGCTCAGCATTTAAAGTCGTCTGAAGTTTAAGGTTTTTAGCTCTTTAGCCCTTTACCCATAAGCGCTGACAGCTATCAATTTATATAAACCGCAGGCGCTTGGCAAATCCATCGGGATTTGCGCGAATGGGCAAGCCGGCATGGCTATTGCATGGTGTGAAGCTCGGCTCCACAAGAGGCCGTTTCATTCAATCACGGAGCACTACTTCATGCAAAAACAAGTCTTCCGCCAGTCCTTGCTGGCCGCCACCATTGCCGTTCTGGGCGTTCTGTCCGCCCCCGGCGCAGCCCTGGCGCAGGATGCATCGCCTGCGGCCGCGCAGGCGGCCAAGGCGCAGGCAGCCAAGCCCAATGTGGTGGTGCTGGCCACGGGCGGCACGATTGCGGGTGCCGGTGCCTCGACCGTCAACAGCGCTACCTACACGGCCGCCAAGGTACCTGTGGACAAGCTGCTGGCCGGCCTGCCCGAGCTGGCCCAGATCGCCAATGTGCGCGGCGAGCAGGTGTTCCAGATCGCTTCCGAGAGCTTCACCAACGACAATCTGCTGACCCTGGCCAAGCGCGTCTCGCAACTGGCCAAGCAGTCCGATGTGGACGGCATCGTCATCACCCACGGCACGGACACGCTGGCCGAGACGGCCTACTTCCTGAGCCTGACCGTGCACACCGACAAGCCCATTGCCGTGGTCGGCAGCATGCGTCCGGGCACGGCCCTGTCCGCCGATGGCGCACTGAACCTGGTCAATGCCGTCAGCGTGGCTGGCTCCAAGGACGCCAGGGGCAAGGGCGTCTTCGTCACCATGAATGACGAGATCAACACCGCCCGCGATGTGAACAAGGACATCAATATCCAGACCGGTGCCTTCAAGAGCCAGTGGGGCCCGCTGGGCATGGTGGTCGAGGGCAAGAACTACTGGTTCCGCGCGCCCGTCAAGCGCCACACCATGAACTCCGAGTTCAATATCGACAACATCGACAAGCTGCCTCAGGTGGACATCGTCTATGCCTACGGCAGCGTCCAGCCCACGGCCGTGAATGCCCTGGTCGATGCTGGCGCCAAGGCCATCGTCCATGCCGGCACCGGCAATGGCTCGGTCGCCGACCGCATGGTCAAGCCGCTGCAGGATGCCCGCGGCAAGGGCGTGCTCATCGTGCGTTCGTCACGCGTGCCCTACGGCTTTGTGCTGCGCAATGCCGAGCAGCCCGACGACAAGTACGACTGGGTGGTCGCCCACGATATGCGCCCCGAAAAAGCACGCCTGCTGACCATGCTGGCGCTGACCAAGGGCGCCAACACCAAGGAACTGCAGCGGATGTTCTGGGAGTATTGAGCACTCCCCCCCCCTGAGGCGCTTCGCGCCTTCCCCCTCTCTCTTCGGGAGGGGGACGACACCTTCGGTGCGGGACGTCCCTTCCTCGGTGTCTCTTTGTTGGGGTGTGCTTGATCTACGGCTTTTAGCCAAAACAGCGGTTTGCGCAGGCTGGTCTTGCGCAAATCGCTATTGTTTTTGATCAGGTCATCAGCGCCACGGCAGCGGAGAAGCTGAGAAAGGCCAGGCTGGTCGATACCAGGATGATGCGGGCCACGCGGCCGCTGTGGGCGCCGTAGCGCTCGGTCAACAGCGATACATTGCTGGCGGACGGCAGGGCTGCCAGCAGCACCAGCACCACCAGGGTTTCGTGCTGAAGCCCCAAGCCCATGGAGATTGCGGCCAATCCGACGGCCCAGACCAGCAGCGGGTGGACGACCAGTTTGGCCAGCGCGATCGGTACATAGTCGCGCGCTGCCACGCGCTCGTGGCTGTTCATCTGCGAGCGCGCCAGCACCGCGCCTATGGTGAACAAGGCCACCGGCGAAGCCGCTGCAGCCAGCATGGATACGGTCTTGTCCACCGGGCCGGGCAATACCCAACCCATGGCGGATGCCAGGCCGCCCAGCAGAATCGACCAGGGCATGGGGTTGGACGCCATGCCCTTGAGCGAATTGCGCACTGCCAGCCAGATTCCTTGCCCTCCCGCCAGATCGAGCCGCGACAGCGCAATGCAGGCCGAGGTGGTGAGGACCATGTCGATGGCCATGGTCACGATCACCGGCCCCGCACTCTGCGCGCCCAGCAGCGCCGCCAGCATGGGGACGCCCATGAAGCCGGTGTTCGGAAAAGCAGCGACCAGTGCACCGAATGCGGCATCGTTCCAGCCCAGGCGTGCGTGTGTCAGCAGCACGGTCGCCCCCACCATCAGCACCGCACAGAGCAGATAGACCAGGGTGACGTTGATGTCGAGCAGCTGATGAATCGGTGTCTGCGCGCCAAAGCGGTACAGCATGCAAGGCAGCGCGAAGTACAGCACAAAGGCATTGAGGCCGGGGATGGACGCCTGGGGCAGAATGCCGCGCCATGTGGCGACAAAGCCGCAAGCCACCAGGGCAAAGAAGGGAAAGGTGATGAGTAGAACGGACAACACGCACAAATTGTGACAGCGCCCGGCTCCAGCCCTCTCACGGCCTTCGATGAAAATTTTTCAGTGCAGACCTATCCAAAAACAAAGCCTGCGCAAGGCAGGCTGCTGTGACAGGTACAAGGACAGCGCGTCAGAGCTTGAGTTCCTTTTCCACATCTGCAGTCTTGCGGCGCGCCAGCGCCAGGTTGGCACGAGCCTTGTCCAGCACCAGATAGAAGAACACGCCGTCATTGGCGGCAACGGGACGGATGATGTGATATTGCTTGCCCAGAGTGATCAGTATGTCGTCGATCTGGTCGTTGAGATTGAGCATGCGCATGGTCTTGATCTTGGCACGCACGACCTCGGTATTGCCGGCCGCGGCCAGCTCCATGTCCACGCCGCCGCCTACGCTGCCCATCAGCATGCCGCTGGCGCTGTCCACGAGGGCGCCGCAGACAGCACCGTCTGCGGTCATCAGAGCGTTCAGAGAATCCTGGATAGAGGCCATAAATCCACCTTTTGAAAAAGCAAGACAAGGAACTCGTGCGCCAGATGCGCACCCACTCATACTCAGAACTCCAGTGAACCTGTGATCAAGAGGGCAGGTACCCTGTGGCAACCTCGCCAGCCGCCCAAAGCGCGCGACCCAGCAAGGCGTTCTGATCCACCACCAGGCAGAGAACGGCCGGGAAAGAGCCGTTCACCGCCTGGAAGACCACCGTGCCCGACTCCGTCTCGAAAGTCAGGCGCTTGCAATCCCTGTGTCCGATCTCATTGGCCACGGCCTTGGCCATGGCCATGAGCGAGCCCGCCATGGCCGACAGTCGTTCGGTCGGCAGATCGCTGCGAATGCGCAGCGCTGAAATCTCGAAACCGTCAGGGGTACAGAGCAAGGCGATGTGGACGCCCGCCACCGGGGCGACCACACGCGCCAGGATTTCCTGACCTGCCTCCACGGCATGTGGCGGAATCACGAGGGAGGTATGGGTCTTCATAGAGTCTGACTTTGCAAGGAGAGCAGCGATGCCAGCACGCTCAGGGCATCCAGCATCTGCTGGCGATCACGTGGATCAGCCTCAACAAGCGGGGTGAGGTCATGGCCTTTGGCAACCAGGGCGGAGCTGAATGCCTCCAGCCTTGCTCCGCTGGCGGGACGGCAACTGAGAATGACCATCAAAGGTGCCTGGTCCAGCTCTGCGATCCCCGTCAGCATCTCGCAGGCGTAGTCCACCGCGCCCGCATCGTTGACGTCCACCATCAGCAGCGCTCCCACCGATGCAGAAAGCACCCAGCGGCGCACGAAATCAAAACGATCCTGACCGGGGCTGCCTACCAGCTGCAGTCTCTCGCCAGAGCCCAGATCGATCTCGCCAAACTCCGCACCGACCGTGGTGAACTCCTTGCTGTGCGTCGCCTTGTCCAGGTTGCGCACATCGCTGCCTGCCATGAATTCCCCGCACAGGCTGCGCAGCGCCGTGGTCTTGCCTATGCCCATGGGCCCCAGCAGACTCACCCGCAGCAGACCCTGGCCGGGCTGCATGGGCATGAAAGATGTCATGTACGTCCTCCACGGGTAATCCAGCCCGTCAGCTTGCTGAGCCATTGACGCGTCACGGAGGCGGCTGGCTGCTTCTGGGCAATTGATTTCTGCGCAGCGGAGGGTTCCTCGGAGCCGCGCAGACTACAGCGCAGGACTGCCTGAATCTGAGGCAGGGACAGCAGGGTCGATAGCTGCGACATCTCAATGCCGGCGTGCTCGGCCAGCGATCTGGCATCGATAGGCCCACGCGCGAGCAGCGCCAGCGCACGCATGTTCTGCGCGCTGTTGACGCTGCCAGGCAAAGCAACCCAGGATTTGATTTGAAAGCAATGCGTACAGTCGACTCCCTGCGACTGAAGCTCTTGCAAGGCACGCTGCAGCGGCAGGGGCTCACCGGCCCTGTGCCGGGCTCTCCAGTCCATGAGGAAAACCGCGGCACGGTCGAGCATGTCGATCAGGTCGGACAGCGTGAAGTCCACATCAAGATGTACTGCCCAGCCCTGGGAAGAACGCCCCAGCGGCTGCATGGCCGGCTCGCCGCCGAGATAGACCACACAAGGAGCTCTCGCCTCGGCCCTGACCAGCAGGCTCTCCAGCCCTTCGATCACCAGCACTTCGGCCGCATGGCGTGGAACCTGACGCCAGCCGGAAAGCGACTTGCGCGCGGCCACGGCGAACAGCGCTTCAAAGCGCTGCTGCACGGCAGGCGTCCAAAGTTCTGCGGCCAAGCTCACTTCATCGATGGTTCTCGCCATGCACAACACCCTGAGGGTTGAGGAAAAGACAATGAATCCCTCAACCATCGAAAATTCGCTGGCGCTGTCGGGATCAAGGCCGGACACGATGCAATCTTCACGCTACAAAACTAACACCTTATTACAACAATTATTCAGATAACAGGAGAGTGCACGTGTAGGTGAAACGCTCGCTGAGTCCCTGATTTTTGTCAGTTGTGAACGCTGTCATCAGGGCTCTTCACAGCGAAGCGGTATGCTCCCAGTCCTTGTTTTTGATGATGGGTCACTCTGCTTCATGTCTGCTGGTCTCAACCTCGCTCAGCTCCAGGCCGTGCATTACACCGAAGGTCCATGCCTTGTTCTGGCAGGCGCCGGCTCGGGCAAGACCCGTGTGATTACGCACAAGATAGGCCGTCTGATCGAAACCGGTCTGGCGCCACGCCGCATTGCCGCTATCACTTTTACCAACAAGGCCGCCGCCGAAATGCGCGAACGCGCCGCAGGTCTGATCGGCCGCCAGGCCAAGGAAGTGCTGATCTGCACCTTCCACTCGCTAGGCGTGCGCATGGTGCGCGAGGACGGCCACATCCTCGGTCTCAAGCCCCAGTTCAGCATTCTGGACACCGACGATGTCACCGGCATCCTCAAGGACTGCGCGGGCGGCACCACCGATGTGGCGACGGCCCGCCAGTGGCAGTGGACCATCAGCGGCTGGAAGAATCAGGGCTGGGACAGCCGCAAGGCCCTGGCCATGGCCCAGGACGACAACGAGCGCAGCACCGCTCTCATCATGCAGCGCTATGAAGAGCGCCTGACCGCCTACCAGAGCGTGGACTTCGACGACCTGATCGGCATGCCCATGCGCCTGCTGCGCGGCCACCCCGAGGTGCGCGAAAAATGGCAACGCCTGCTGGGCCATGTGCTGGTGGACGAATATCAGGACACCAATGCCACGCAGTACGAGCTGCTCAAATTCCTGGTGGGCGAGCGCGCCCACTTCACGGCCGTGGGTGACGACGATCAGTCGATCTACGGCTGGCGCGGCGCCACGCTGGACAACCTCAGGAAGCTGCCCGTGGACTTTCCGCAGCTCAAGGTCATCAAGCTGGAGCAGAACTACCGCTCCACCAGCGCCATCCTGCGCGCCGCCAACAATGTGATCGGCCCCAACCCCAAGCTGTTTCCCAAGACACTGTTTTCGGAACTCGGCGAGGGCGAACCCGTGCGCATCGTCGACTGCGACACCGAAGAGCACGAGGCCGAGCGTGCCGTGGCCCGCATTCAGAGCCTGCGCGCCAATATGAACCCGCAGCCCGCGTGGAAGGACTTCGCCATCCTCTACCGCGCCAACCACCAGGCCAAGCCCTTCGAGAAGGCGCTGCGCAAGGCCAACATCCCCTACAAGGTCTCGGGCGGCACCAGCTTTTTCGACCGCGCCGAGATCAAGGACCTGTGCGCCTGGTTCCGCCTCTGGATCAACAACGACGACGACCCGGCTTTTCTGCGCTCCATAGGCACGCCCAAGCGCGGCATCGGTCACACCACGCTGGGCAAGCTCGGGGAGTTCTCCGCTGCGCACAAGCTCAGCATGTTCGGCTCGCTGTTCAATGCCATGCTGGAGGAGGCGCTGCCGCGCAAGGCCTTCGAAAGCCTGCTGGAATTCGGCCGCTATATCAACGACCTGGAATACCGTGCCCGCCACACCCTGGGCTTTGAAGCCTCGCGCAGCTTTCTGATCGACTGGCTCAAGGAAATTGGCTACGAACAGTATCTGTATGACAGCGAGGACAGCGAGTCCGTCGCCGCCGCGCGCTGGAGCAATGTGCTGGAGTTCTGTGACTGGATGGCCCAGCGCGCTGGCGGCCAGATAGAAGATGCTGCAGGCGCCGGCACCCAGACCGAGGTCAAGAGCCTGCTGGAGGTCTCGCAGAACATTGCCCTGCTCTCCACCATCAGCGAGCGCGAAAAGGAGCAGGACATGGTCGTGCTCTCCACCCTCCACGCGTCCAAGGGTCTGGAATGGCCCCATGTCATGCAGGTCGGCGTGACCGAGGGCATGCTGCCATTCAAGCTGGACGATGACGATGGCAAGCAGCAGCAGGTCAGCGATGAAACGGCAGCGCGGCTGCAGGAAGAGCGCCGCCTGATGTATGTGGGCATCACCCGCGCCCAGCGCACGCTGGCCGTGAGCTGGACCAAGCGCCGCAAAAAAGGCCGCGAGATGGTGGCCTGCCAGCCCAGCCGCTTCATCAAGGAAATGGGCCTCGATACGGCCACGGCCAAGGAAGACCCGCGCGAGAAGCTGCGCAAGCTGCGCGAAGAATTTGCCGCGCGCAAGAACCAGGCGGCGCCAGGCGCCGCCAACTGATGACTCCACATGACTTTGAGATCTTTGATTTTCATAGCTGCCAGCGCTTTCTCCATAACAGCTTGCGCGCAGTTTGACTCCAAGCCTGTCAGCACTTGCGCGCGAGACTGGCAGATGAGCGACAAGCAGCTGCAAGGCGTATGGACGGGCTCCGTCGCCGGCAGTGAGGAAACCGCCCGCATGGTGCTGGGCCCGCATCCCGAATGGGAAGGCAATGTCAAAGGCAGCGTCAGCCGCCTGGGCAGCAGCCATCCCATGGTGGGCGATGTGAACGAGGGTACGGTCACTCTTGAAGAAAGCGCAGACGGCTCACGCATCACCGGCACCTGGCTGGGCGAAGTGGTCGAGGGCAGTTGCGGTACAGAAATTCACGGCAGTTACCAGGAGGGAGAAAATGTTCCACCACGTGCGTTCATCATGCGCAAGGCCCAACCCTGAGCAGGGCTGGGTGTTGCCAACCGCAACCGGCCTGTGCATTGATTGACCCATGAGTATTCGCTTCTTTACCCCGCCCCCCCTGACCCTGAGCATCGGCCTGGCACTGGTCGGCGGCCTGAACCCAACCACCGCCAGCAGCGCGGAACTGCCGCCCCCCGAAAGCTGGCAGCAATGTGCTGCCACCACCAGCAACAACGACCGCCTGGCCTGCTTTGATGCCTGGGCACACAAGCAAGGCCCGGCGGTTGCGCCCCCGGCCACCGGTTGGAGTGCACCTGCAGCCAGCGCACAAGCTGCGCCGGCTCTCACTGCCGCTACCGCCTCGGCGAACGATGCCGCGCCCGCCAGTGCGGCTGGGGCGACTGTCGCCAGCGCCGACAGCGGCCTGGGTCTCTCACCCAACAACGGCGGCTGCCGCGATCCGCGCTACACCGAGGTGTCGCGCTACTTCGAGCTGGAGCCCGGCACGGACTGCGGCACTTTCAACTTCCGCGGCTACCGTCCCATGTCGGTCTCCGTGGTCGTGGGCGACGAGGTCAATCAGCAGCCCTATTCGCCCAGCCGCGGCTTTGCGACCGAGCAGCCTTATCAAAAGCATGAGATGCGCCTGCAGCTCTCGGCACGTACCAAGATTGCTTCCGGCCTGCTGACCGGCCCCACCTCGTCGGGCAAGGATTCGCTGTGGTTTGGCTATACCCAGCAGTCCTACTGGCAGCTGTTCAATGGCGATATCTCGCGCCCCTTCCGCACCACCGACCACGAGCCCGAGGTCTTCTACGTCTACCCGACGGACGCCCAGCTGCCGCTAGGCTGGCGCTGGCGCTACTCGGGCATAGGCATAGCGCATCAGTCGAACGGCCAGAGCAACCCGCTGTCGCGCAGCTGGAACCGCTGGTATCTGATGACCGGGGCCGAGCTGGGCAACCGCTTGCAGCTGCATCTGAAAGCCTGGCAGCGCATGAAGGAAAGCGCGCTTGAGGACGATAACCCCCATATCCAGGACTACATCGGTCGCGGCGAAGTCAAGCTGGGCTGGAACGTCAACGAGCAGAACTACCTGGGCCTGACCGCACGTGGCTCGCTGGGCAAGGGCAAGGGCTCCGGTCGCATCGAGTGGCTGCGCACTCTGGGCGAAGGCTGGAACGGCGGCAAGAGCAATCTGCGCCTGCATGTTCAGCTGTTCAGCGGCTATGGCGACAGCCTGGTCGACTACAACAACAAGCGCACGGTACTCAGCGTGGGCCTGAGCCTGCTGGACTTCTGAAGCCGGCTTGGCCCTCAGCCGCCGGGCCGAGCCGTGATTTACGCCAGAAAACCAGAAGCCCGGGCGTGAGCCACCAGCAGTTCGGTAAACCGCGCATAGCCTGCGGCATTGGCATGCACCTGATCGG
The DNA here is from genome assembly GCF_008121555.1 of Comamonas sp. Z1. Taxonomy (NCBI): domain Bacteria; kingdom Pseudomonadati; phylum Pseudomonadota; class Betaproteobacteria; order Burkholderiales; family Comamonadaceae; genus Comamonas; species Comamonas sp. Z1. The sequence goes on along the minus strand of NZ_VOQT01000008.1, from coordinate 154,145 downwards.
CGCGCAAGGCGCTATTGCCCAGCACCTCGCTCCAGGCATCGGCCAGCAATGCCACCCGGTTGTCCTTGGCCAAGGTTTGGTAGATGGAGTGATCCTTCATGCGCCCCGTCAACGCTGCACTCAGGCTCAGCTCCGGCACGGCCACCAGCAGCACGGGCGTCGCCCTGGCTTTGCACAGCTGCAGCATGCGCGTGATCTCGCCTTGCACAACTTGCTCGCTCCTGCGCTGCAGCCAGTCGTTGCCACCGGCGCACAGAATCGCCAGCGATGGCCCGTGCTCATCGAGCAGCCCCGGCAGACGGTCCGCAATCTGCTTGCTGGTCTCGCCCGAAATACCTGCATTCACCACCTTCCAACCCGTGCGCTCGGCCAGCAGGCTGGGGTAGCAGGCATCTGCGCTGGCTCCAACACCTTGCGTCAAGGAGTCACCAAGCGCCAGCACGGTAGCCCCGGCAGGAACGGCTGCGGCCTTGGGCGTCTTCTTGCCACAGGCGCTTAGCACCATGGCACCACCTGTCAGCAATGCTGCGGCACGCATGCATTGAAGAACATGGCGTCGGTACGGGTCAAATATCGGCTTCATGGCATCTCGCAAAACAGCGGGTGTGCAACGGCTGGAGGGCAGCGCGAGGATAGCCCAGCCTCCGCCGCCTCCATGCAAGCCACGTTGCACAACGGTAAGACTGCAAAGCAGCAGCCGTAAAAAACCGCTGCGCCCAAGGCCCAGCGGCTATGCGTGCGCAGATTGCCAATCAGTCGGGCACGACTGCAGTCACCTCGATCTCCACCTTGGCCCGGTCCTCGATCAAGGCAGCCACCTGCACGGCCGTCATGGCCACGCTGAATGAACCGATCAGTTCGCGATAGGCCTTGCCGATCTCGGCCTGCTGCGCCAGATACTCCTTCTTGTCGGTGATATACCAGGTCATGCGCACGATATGTTCAGGCTTGGCTCCACCGGCCTGCAGCACCTCGACGATATTGTGCAGAGCCTGTCTGGCCTGCGCCGCGAGGTCGTCAGTATGAAACCGACCTTCGGCGTCCCAGCCTATCATGCCGGCCACATAGATCTGGCGGCCGCTGACGGCCACGCCATTCGCATATCCCTTGGGCCGGGGCCAGCCCGGAGGCAGCAGTACTTGCATGTTCAACTCCTGTTTTCTGTTGGATTGGATGAACTTTGCCAACGCTCGATTGCGTGGCGGATATGTTGCGGCGCAGTGATGGCCTGATGGGTTTGGAGACTGGTGAAGACCAGCACTTTCTGCGCCGTCACGCGCAGCTGTCCCTCAGGGCCTGTGCAATCCACATCGAGCGTCAGCGAACGATTGCCCAGCTTGGCAACCGACAGGCCCAGACTCACGGTTTCACCCATGCGGGTGATGGCACGAAAGTCGCACTCCAGATGCACGATGGGCAGGCCCACCTTGTCCTTGTGCAGCATGTCCGCATAGCTCAGGCCCAGCGCTTGGTTGAACCAGTCTTCGACCAGCCCGTTGAACAGCACCAGATACTGGGGAAAGAAGATAATGCCCGCCGGATCGCAGTGCGCAAAACGAATCGGCACCTGCGTCACAAAGCGTTTTGAAGCCATTGCCACTTCATTCATACCCAAACAATTCCTTCGGCAAAACCTGCCTGCAGCGCTTTTCAATCAGGCGCATGCAGCTTTTAAAAACATAGCAATCAGGTTTGATGCAGGCGAAAGCGCTGCAACTTGCCCGTGGCCGTGCGCGGCAGCTGATCGACGAACTGTACGGCCCGTGGATATTTGTAGGGAGCGACCTGGCTCTTCACAAAATCCTGCAGCTCCATGACCATGGCATCGCTGGCCACATGGCCGGCACGCAGCACCACAAAAGCCTTGACGATCTGGCCTCGCTCGCTGTCGGCCACGCCAATCACCGCGCATTCAGCCACAGAACCGTGCTGCATCAGGGCCTCTTCGACTTCGGGTGCAGCGATGTTGTATCCGGCCGAGATGATCATGTCGTCGGTGCGTGCCTGATAAACGAAATAGCCGTCGACATCCATCAGATAGGCATCGCCCGTCAGATTCCAGCCCCGGCTCACATACTTGGTCTGACGGCTGTCGTTGAGATAGCGGCACCCCGTTGGCCCCTGCACGGCCAGTCTGCCCACGGTGCCGGGCGGTACCTCGAGCCCCGCATCATCCACCACCTTGGCCCGATAGCCGGGCACGGCCTTGCCGGTGGCACCGGGACGGGCCTCCTCTTCGCGGTGCGAGATGAAGATGTGCAGCATCTCGGTAGAACCGATGCCGTCAATGATTTCAATACCGGTCGCCTCCTTCCACAGCGCGCGTGTGGAGGCGGTCAAGGCCTCGCCCGCCGACACGCATTTGCGCAGCCGGGTGCGGCGGATACGTTCGCCCTGCTGGGCCATCACACGATAGGACGTGGGCGCAGTGAACACCACACTGGCACCAAATCGCTCAATGCCATCAACCAATTGGACGGGGCCGGCTTTCTCCAGCAAGGCCATGCTGGCCCCGATGGACATAGGGAACAGCACCTGCCCCCCCAACCCGAAAGTGAATGCCAGCGGAGGACTGCCTATGAACACATCGTCGGCATTGGCACGCAGCGTATGCACGGGCCAGCAGGCGCAGACCGCCATCACATCACGATGAAAATGCATGGTGGCCTTGGGCACGCCCGTGGTGCCCGAGGTGAAGCCCAGCAGACAGGTATCGGTCGCTGCAGTTTCCACGGCCTGGAAGTCATCGCCCGCCCGCTCCATCAGGCGCTCCAGTGCATCGGCTTCCACACTGTTGAAATAGCGCACGGCCTTGAGCGTGCTGGTTTTTTCCTGCGCACCCTGCACCTCGGTGCGCAGTGCCGCATCGCACAGCGCATGGCTGATCTGCGCTATGTCGATGATGGTGGACAGCTCCTTGGCCCGCAGCAGCGGCATGGCGGCCACGGCAATGCCCCCGGCCTTGATGACGCCAAACCAGCAGGCCACCATCATGGGATTGTTGGGTGCGCACAGCAACACACGGTTGCCCGGCTGCAGTCCCAGCTCCTGCGTCAGCACATTGGCGATGCGATTGGCCTTGAGCTGCAGATCCGCATAGCTCCAGCGCAGGCCTTCGGCCTGAATGCACAAGCGGTCGCCGCGCCCCTCGCTCACATGTCTATCCAGCAGCTCCACAGCACAGTTCAGGCGCTCGGGGAACCGCAGCTCGGGCAGCTCGAAAATGAACTCGGGCTGCTGTTCGGGCGGTGGCAGGTTGTCGGCAGCAAAGGTATCGATATGCGCGGTGTACGACATGATTCCGATCTTTCAGGCAAAAACAGGATCAAACGCTTGATACAAAATCGCCATCAGCTATGACTTTTGATAAGGTCACGCCCAATGATGAGCTGCTGCACCTCGGTCGCGCCTTCGTAGATGCGCAGGGCGCGAATCTCCCGGTAAAGGTGCTCCACAGGCTGCTCGCTGACCACACCCAGGCCGCCCCAGATCTGCACGGCGGCATCGATCACCTGCTGGGCGTTTTCCGTCGCCGTCATCTTGGCCATGGCGGCTTCCCTTGTCACGTTCTCGCCCTGGTCACGCAACCAGGCTGCGCGATAGGTCAGCAGCGCCGCACTGTCGATCTGCGTGGCCATCTGCGCCAGCTTGGCCTGGGTGAGCTGAAAATCAGCCAGCACGCCGCCGAACATCTTGCGGCTGGTCGCGCGCTGCAATGCCTCATCCATGGCACGACGCGCAAAGCCCAACGATGCGGCGGCCACCGAGGTGCGGAACACATCGAGCGTGCGCATCGCCACCTTGAAGCCCTCGCCGGCCGCGCCCACGAGCTGGGCGGCAGGCACGCGGCAGTTCGAAAACTTCAAACGCGCCAGCGGGTGTGGCGCGATGACGTTGATACGCTCGGCAATCTCAAAGCCCGGGGTGCCGGCCTCCACGATCAGTGCCGACAGACCACGCGAACCCGCAGCCTCGCCGGTACGCACAAAAACGACATAGAAGTCGGCAATCCCCCCGTTGGAAATCCAGGTCTTCTCGCCGTTGATGACATAGTGATCACCTTCCAGCCTGGCCTCGCAGGCCATGGCCGCCACGTCCGAGCCGGCGTCGGGCTCGGACAGCGCAAAGGCCGAGATCGCATCGCCCCTGGCCACCAGGCTCAGATAGCGTTTTTTCTGCTCCTCGCTGCCCGCCAGAGAAATCGCCCCCGAACCCAGACCCTGCATGGCAAACGCAAAGTCGGCCAGCCCGCTATGACGCGCCAGAGTCTCCCGGATCAGGCAGATGGCTCTTGTATCAATATGCTCTCCCGCACCGCCATAGGCCGTACCCGCAACCGCATGACGCAGCCAGCCGGCCTCGCCCAGGGCCTTGACCAGTTGCCGGCATTCGGCATCCACATCGGCGCCATGGGAATGCGCAATGTTCTGCCTGGCCCAGGCATCTAGCGACTGGGCCAGACGAGCGTGATGGGCTTCAAAAAAAGGCCACTTCAGATAGCTGGTGTCTGCCATATCAGTTTCCTTGAAAGACTGGCTTTTGCTTGGCCACGAACGCGTGATAGGCACGCGAGAAATCCTCGGTCAGCATGCACAGGGCCTGGGCCTGGGCTTCGGCTTCGATGGCCTGCTCTATGGTCATGGCCCATTCCTGGTGCAGCATGGTCTTGGTAATGGCGTTGGCAAAGCTGGGACCGGCAGCCAGATCGGCGGCCAGCTTCTGCGCCTCGGCCAGCACGCTCTCAGGTTCGCTCAGACGGTTGAAGAAGCCCCAGCGTTCACCCTCCTCTCCGCCCAGGCTGCGCCCCGTATAGAGCAACTCACTCGCACGGCCCTGGCCAATGATGCGCGGCAGCATGGCGCAGGCCCCCATGTCGCAGCCCGCCAGCCCCACGCGGTTGAACAGGAATGCGGTCTTGCTGCGCGCAGTGCCCAGGCGCATGTCCGAGGCCATGGCCATGATGGCCCCTGCCCCCGCACATACGCCATCGATTGCCGCAATGATGGGCTGGGGGCAGGCTCGCATGGTCTTGACCAGTTCGCCCGTCATGCGGGTGAACATCAGCAACTCGGGAGCCTTGAGCACGACCAGCGGACCGATGATTTCATGCACATCACCGCCCGAGCAGAAGTTGCCGCCCGCGCCGACCAGCACCACGGCCTTTACATCCTGCGCCCACTTGAGCTGGTGAAACAGGTCACGCAGCTCGGCATAGGAATCAAACGTCAGCGGATTCTTGCGCTCCGGGCGATTGAGGGTGATGGTGGCCACACCATCTGTCACCTGCCACTGGAAATGCGTGGCCTTATAGCCCGCCAGCAGCTTGTGATTGCCAGCTTGCAGCGCTGGATCGATTGCATATTCGCTCATGTCTGTCTCCAAAGATCCGGTTCACATGACTTCGCCACCAGCGACGGCTATGGCTTGCCCGGTAATACTTGATGCGCCTCGCCCACATAGCCACAGCACGGCGTCCGCCACCTCGTGCGGCTGTACCAGGCGGCCTTGAGGGTTGGATTTGACGAACTCGGCCATTGCCTGCTGCGGTGTGCGGCCGGTCTTGGCTACGACGCGGTCAATGCCGGTTTTGACAATCTCGGTTTCGGTATAGCCGGGGCAGACGGCGTTGACGGTGATCCCGGTCTTGGCGTACTCCAGCGCCAGAGCTCGTGTCAGACCCACCACGCCATGCTTGGCCGCCACATAGGCTGCGACATAGGCATAGCCCACCAAACCGGCCGTGCTGGCCACATTGACGATGCGCCCCCAGCCCGAAGCGGACATGGCCGGCAGCACTTGCTGGATGCAGTGCATGGTGCCGCTCAGGTTGACGGCCAGCATCTGCTGCCAATGCGCGGCATCCATCTTCATGAATGGTGCACTGCCGGCCTGACCTGCGTTGTTGATCAGGATACTGATGGCACCTTGCGCAGCCACTGCCTTTTCAAACGCCGTTTTCACCTGTGACTCATCCGCCACATCGGCCAGTACCATCCGGCATTGACCGGGATGTTCTTCCACCAGTTTTTGCAGCGGCTCGGCGCGACGCCCCAGCACCGTGACGCGAGCGCCCTGCGCCAGCAACTGGCGTGCAATCGCCTCGCCAATGCCCTGGCCCGCGCCTGTCACCAGCGCATGTTGATCGTTCAGATCGCCTGTCATTGAGTTCTCCATCGCTCACGAAACTAGCGCGAACCGCCACACGAACACCAAGGAAGAGCCACCCCACGCCATGGGTGCCGCCCCCTCCCATAGCGCGCAGCGTGTGGAGAGAGGGGGGAAGGCGCGCAGCGGCTCAGGGGGTGCTTCATTTCAAGGCCTTTTCGCGCTCGAACAGGGCTTCCATCTGGCGCTTGCCTTGGAAGTATTGTTTGGGCCAGACGATAGGCGTGTAGCCTATCTTGGCGGCCTCGGTCAGCGTCCAGGCCGGATTGGCCAGATGCGGTCTGGCAATCGCACACAGATCGGCACGTCCTGCAGCAATGATGCTGTTGGCATGGTCGGCTTCGCTGATCGCGCCCACTGCCATGGTCGCAATACCGGCCTCTTGTCGAATGCGGTCTGCAAACGGGGTTTGATACATGCGGCCAAACACCGGCTTTTCGAGCTTGCTGACCTGCCCCGATGAGCAGTCGATCAGATCGGCACCTGCGGCCTTGAAGGCCTTGGCAATCTGTACCGCATCTTCGGGCGTGATGCCGCCCGGCACCCAGTCATGGGCAGAGATGCGCACGGACATGGGCTTGTCCTGCGGCCAAACGGCACGCATGGCCTTGAACACTTCCAGCGGGTAGCGCAAGCGGTTTTCCAGGCTGCCGCCATATTCATCACTGCGCTGATTGGTCAGCGGCGAGATAAAGCTCGACAGCAGATAGCCGTGCGCACAATGCAGCTCCAGCCAGTCCACGCCGATGTCGGCCGCCATTTGCGCAGCATGCACAAACTGCTGCAGCACCTCATCCATGTCGGCGCGTGTCATGGCCCTGGAGATCTGGCTCACTCCCTGCAGATATTGCTGCTCCGACGCTGCCATGACGGGCCAGTTGCCCTGCTCCAGCGGCAGATCCGTACCTTCCCAGGCCAGCCGCGTCGAGGCCTTGGCACCCGCATGGCCGATCTGCATGGCGAACTTGGCATCGGTGTTGGTGTGAATCCAGTCGCTGATGCGTTTCCAGGCCTGCTTTTGCTCAGCGCTATAAGTACCTGGGCAGCCAGGCGTGATGCGCCCCTCGGGGCTGACACAGGCCATCTCGGCGAACACCAGACCGGCACCGCCAAGCGCACGCGCACCCAGGTGAACGAGGTGAAACTCACCAGGCACGCCATCAACCGCAGAGTACTGCGCCATGGGAGAGACCACGATACGGTTCTTCAGCGTGATGCCGCGCAGGGTATAGGGCAGGAACATGGGCGGCGGCGCCTTGGCATCGACCGCAACACCGCTTCTTTCGGCCAGCCATTTCTCATAGCCGCCAAGCCACTGCGCATCACGCAGGCGCAGGTTTTCATGGCTGATGCGCTGGCTGCGCGTGAGCATGGAGTACATGAACTGCTCGGGCTCCAGCTGGTCGCAATAGCGCTGGCCGCAGACCTCGAACCACTCCATCGCATTCCAGGCCGCATTCTGAATGCGCAGCGTCTCAACGCGACGCGCTTCCTGATAGGCCGCCAGCACCTCGGGAATATGCGCAGCCGCATCACCCCGCAGCTTGAACTGGCGAGCCAGCTCGATCGCATCCTCAATCGCCAGCTTGGTTCCTGAGCCAATGGCGAAATGTGCCGTATGCACGGCATCGCCCATCAGCACCACATGGCTGCCCTTGCGGTTTTTCAACCACCACTGATCGCAGACCACGCGCTGAAAGTTGATCCAGGCCGAGCCGCGCAGATGGCGGGCATTGGTCATCAGTTTCTCGCCCTGAAGATTGTCCGCGAACAACTTTTCACAGAAGGCAATGGACTGCTCTTGATCGGCGGTGTCAAGACCGCTGGCTTTCCAGCATTCCTCCGTGGTCTCCACTATGAAGGTCGAGGTCTTGTCGTCGAACTTGTAGATATGCGCCTGAAACCAGCCATGCGGCGTGCGCACGAAATCAAAGGTGAATGCCTCGTAGACCTTGTTCGTCCCCAGCCAGATATAGCGATTGGGGCGGGTGACGATATCGGGCTTGAAGATGTCGGCGTACTTGCTGCGAATGCGCGAGTTCACGCCATCGCAGGCAATCACAAGGTCGGCATCCGGATAGTCCTCGTCGCTTTGCACATCGGTCTCGAACACCAGGTTCACACCCAGCTGTTCGCATCGTGCTTGCAGGATATTGAGCAGATGCTTGCGGCCAATCCCCACAAAACCATGTCCTCCGGAGCGAATCTTGCGCCCTTTGAACAGCAACTCGATATCGTCCCAATGGTTGAAAGCCTGCTCGATCTGCGCGGCTGTCACCGGGTCCCAGTCGCGCATATTGTCCATGGTGGCATCGGAGAAAACCACGCCCCAGCCAAAGGTGTCGTAGGGCTTGTTGCGCTCCACCACCGTCACCTCATGCGCAGGGCTCATCTGCTTCATCAGCAAAGCGAAGTACAAGCCGGCGGGGCCACCACCTATGCAGACAATTTTCATGACAGTGATCCGTTCCTGGCTTTTGAAAAATTACTTTATATCTAAATTATTAATGCATGAAATTTTCACTAGAATCCGGCCAAACCCTGAACCCAAAGCACGCTAGTTTGCGCACCATGCCAACCATGGCCCAACACAATCCGGATTTCTCCATCGACATGCCCGAAGCCCCGGGACGCGAGGCTGGCCTGTCCCACTCCGACCATCAGGCCGTGCGCCTGTGGCTGCGCCTTCTGACCTGCAGCACACAGATTGAGCAAGTCATTCGCAGCCAGCTACGCACAGAGTTCGGCACGACCTTGCCTCGTTTTGACTACCTGGCACAACTCAGCCGCTTTCCCAAAGGTCTGCGCATGAAGACCCTGTCGGAATATCTGATGGTGACCGGCGGCAATGTGACCGGACTGACCGATCAACTGGTGGCCGAAGGCTGGGTGGAACGCGTGGCTGACGAGGAAGACCGCCGCTCCATGATCGTGCGCCTGACCCGCTCGGGCAAAAAGCAGTTCAAGGCCATGGCTGCTGCGCATGAGCTATGGCTTGAGCAGTTGCTGACTCCGCTGGGCAGCAAAAACGCCAGCGATCTGTATGAACAACTGGGCAAGCTCAGACAGGTGCTGAGCTCGCCAGAAAGTGCCTGAGTCCGAAAAAACACCGTTTTGTGACAATTTCATGGAGAATGCCCTGCACGCAGTCCTGCGTGACACAGGCTTGGGGGGCATGGTTCATGGATTTACTGCATCTGCGATATCGGCTCAAGTCCGGGTTCTACTATCTCTACGACATGCGTGATGCGCCCAACGCCATCACGGGAGAGCGGCCCTATCGTCTCAAGACCGAGCTGGTCGCCATCGCGTTTGACCGAATCACCGGTCGCGTGCACCAGCATGGTCACCCCACCCGCATTCACTCCTGGGCCATGGGCGCGCAACGCCGTCTGCGCATGGCAGGAGACTGGGAAGGCGCAAACCGGCTGGTCGTGGTCTCCGGCCCGCTGCCCGAAGAAGAAATCAACAAATGCCTGAGCGTGCAAGGCTATTGCCGCTGGATGCTGATGCGCCTGGCCAGCATGCCACATGGCAAATTTGCAGCCCATCGTGCAGGCAGCCGCAGCAGCTGGCAAAGACGTGAATCCGGCCAGCAGCGTCGTGCGGCCTGACCTCCAGTCAAACTTCCTTCCAGCGCTTATTGGTCAAGCGCATAGCGCTATCAAATCAGGAATCAGCATCTTCAGCGGAGTTGTCATCCGCCTCGGCCACTTCGGGCATTTTCACAATCGTCACCGGCAGCCGACTGTGTCTGGCCACCTCGCGTGAGACCGAGCCGATCAGAATGCTGCCCAGGCCGCTCTGGCCCGTGGCACCGATGATGATCTGATCGCATTCATTGCTCTCGGCAATATCGATCAGGGTATTGGCCTCTTCGCCCAGGCTGATCTCCACTTCATAGGAGGCCCCTGCCTCCTTGAGAAGATCCTGTGCAGGCGCCACCAGATCCATGCCGGCTTCGATGCTGGCGTTGGCGATCAGATCTGAATCTGTGGTTGCAAGCTCCAGCAGCGTGGCCTCCTTCTGCACATGAGCTATTACAAAGTGAGCATCCAGTCCGCTCTGCAAAAGCTTGATGCCGTGGCGTACGGCCTCAAGTGCGACATCCGATCCATCCACCGCGATCATGATCTTGAGCATGGCAACCTCCTGTTCGTCTTGCGCACCAGTGTAGGCCCAGGCTGCAAAGACGGGTTGCGAATCTGGGGCAAGCACCGGCTATTGCAGCAGTGCTTGCGGGCATCTGGGAAAATAGCGGGCTATGCTGCAGTTTGACCTTCTCAAGACCGACCCGACCAGCCACGCGCGCCGTGGCACCTTGACGCTTAACCACGGCAAGGTCCAGACCCCCATCTTCATGCCCGTTGGCACCTATGGCACCGTCAAGGGCGTGATGCCGCGCAGCCTCGAAGAAATGGGCGCACAGATCATTCTGGGCAACACCTTCCATCTGTGGATGCGTCCAGGCCTGGACATCATGAAGTCCTTTGGCGGTCTGCACGACTTTGAGAAGTGGGACAAGCCCATACTGACTGACTCGGGGGGCTTCCAGGTCTGGTCGCTGGGTGCGATGCGCAAGATCACCGAAGAAGGCGTGCATTTCCAAAGTCCCGTGAACGGCGACAAGCTGTTCATGTCGCCCGAGGTCAGCATGCAGATCCAGACGATTCTGAATTCGGACATCGTCATGCAGCTCGACGAGTGCACGCCCTACGAAACCAACGGCAAGAAGACCACCGAAGCCGAAGCGCGCAAGTCCATGGAGATGAGCCGTCGCTGGGCCAAGCGCTCCAAGGAGGAATTCCAGCGCCTGGAAAACCCCAATGCCTTGTTCGGCATCGTGCAAGGCGGCATGTACACCAATCTGCGTGAGGAATCGCTGCAGGGTCTGCTGGAAATCGATTTCCCCGGCTATGCCGTGGGTGGCGTCTCCGTGGGTGAACCCAAGGACGAAATGCTGGAGATCATGGCCCACACGCCGCATCTGCTGCCCGCCAACAAGCCGCGCTATCTGATGGGCGTAGGAACACCCGAAGACCTGGTGCAAGGCGTGGCCGATGGCGTCGACATGTTTGACTGCGTGATGCCTACCCGCAATGCGCGCAACGGCACCATCTTCACGCGCTACGGCGATCTGAAGATCCGCAACGCTCGTCACAAGGTGGACCACCAGCCCATAGACACCACCTGCACCTGCCACGCGTGCGCGGGCAAGAGCGGCGTGAGCTGGGACGATGGCGGCCGCGAAGGCTTCAGCCGTGCCTATCTGCACCACCTGGACCGCTGCGGCGAGATGCTGGGCCCCATGCTCACCACCATCCACAATCTGCACTATTACCTGAACCTGATGCAGGAAATCCGCAACGCACTGGACGCAGGCACTTTTGCCGAGTTCCGCGCCCAATTCAAGGCCGACCGCGCACGCGGGGTCTGAGCCACCCATCATCTGCCGCAGCAGAACCTCGAAAAGCCAGAGCGAGTCTCTGGCTTTTTTCATTCGGCGGCTGGCATCCGGTTTGTCTGGAGTCCGTCAAATGAAAAACATCGTCAATTGCGCGCTGCAAAACCGCTTTGGCAATCGTTTTTCTATATGTTTTTGTTAGAACCACAACATCTGACGGCAACAACAGGCATTTTTGGCGATTGATATCGAATTCGCAAAGAGCCACTGAAGAAAATTCCACGAAACGCTCGCGGCCCCTCTCCCATGACCGAAGCCTCCGCACCCAAGCCAACGCCGCTGCCGCAGACCGCTGCCCCCAGGACATGGGCAGCGGCGCTCGGGCTTGGGGGCCTGGTGTTGCTAGCCGCCTTGTTGGGCATACTGGGGCGCCCCATGGGATTTCTCTCGGCGATCTGGCCCGCAAACGCGCTGCTGCTGGGCCTTTTGCTGCACCGCCCTGACTGGCTGCGCCCGAGCTCGGTGCTGGCGGTTTCGGCAGCCTATATCGCAGCCGATCTGCTCACGGGCAGCCGGCTCGATGTGGCGATCCTGCTGAGCATCGCCAATATGGCCGGTGTGGGCGCGGCCTGGGCGCTGATGCACAGGCAGCGCCATGCCACTTTGTTCATGCAACGCCAGTCCTCCGCCCTGCTGCTGTTTGTGGGCAGCGGTCTGGGCGCACTGACGGCCGCGCTGCTGGGAGCTCCGGTGCTGAGCGCCGTTTTCGGGACGCCGCACTGGCAGGCCTTTTCCATGTGGCTGAGCAGCGAATGGCTGAACTACATGATGTTTTTGCCCATTGTTCTGGCCTGGCCGACACGCAAGCAGCCAGTTGGGCATCTGGGCGAGCCCTCCCCCATGCGCCGCGTCCTGCCTTTGCTGTCTGTCATTGCGCTGGAGGCCATCAGCTACTGGATCAAAGGTCCCGGCTCGCTGGCGTTCTCGCTGCCGGCTCTCATATGGTGCGCGCTGAGCTATCGCATCTTCAGTCTGACGCTGATCACGGCAACACTTTGCCTGAGCAGCATCATCTTCATTTCGCTGGGCACGCTTGAATTCACACCCGCTCATTTTCTCGAAACGCTGTCATTTCGCATGGGGCTATGCATGCTGGTGCTGGGCCCGCTGGCGGTGGCCGGATCGCATATGGCGCGCAACGAGCTGATGCAAAAGCTCAGTCATGCCGTCAACCACGATTTTCTGACCGATATGCTGGCACGCGGTGCCTTCATGAAGCAGGGGCAAAGAATACTGGAGCGTTGCCGCCAGGATGGCCAGCCCTTCGCCATTCTGATGCTGGATCTCGACCATTTCAAACAGATCAACGACAGCTTCGGCCATGCGGGAGGCGACCAATTGCTGCGCAGCTTCAGCCAGACCCTGAGCCAGGTGCTGCGCGCTCAGGACATCGTGGGCCGCATGGGAGGCGAGGAATTCGCCGTGGCCCTGCCCAAGGTGGACGCAAGCGCTGCGCAGGAGATCGCCAAGCGCATCAACCGCGCCATCCGGGAGCTGCGCGTGCCCATGAATGACAAGACGATGAGTGCCACGGTCAGCATTGGCCTGGTCCATACCGCAAGCCTGCAAGCGCATCAAAGCCTGGACATGCTGCTGCAGCAGGCAGATCAGGCTTTGTATGAGGCCAAGGCCGCCGGGCGCAATCGCGTCAGTTCACAGCTTTGCTGAGCGCGACACGCCACTGTGCCCCCGACAAGCCGATCGCCCGCCCCAAGGTCATCCGGGCTCGTCGGACCCGGATGCGAGCGGTGCTGCAACCGCCGCATCGGTACGCGGCAGCATCTTGCCGGCCGCAGTGCCGCAGCTATGACAAAAGCGTGAGAACGCGCTCTTGCGGGTATTGCAGCTGCCGCAATGGTCGAACAGACCGATACCGCAGTGAGGGCAGAAGTCGATCTCGGTGTTCTTGAGATCCACCGGGCGCTCGCAGCCCGGGCACACATTCTTGGACAGGCGCTCCAGTGCCACGTCATAGCTCAGTTCTTCACGGCGCTGCTCTTCCGGCAAGGACTCCTGCAGCTTCTGTTTTTCCAGATAGCGGTTGAGCGCAAGAATGGCATAGCGCCCCAGCAATACCGTCACCAAAATGCCGACGATATAGCGCACATAGCCGCCGTAGTCGGGCAGATAAGGTACCAACTCGACAAAGAAGGCGAACAGCGCAAAAAAGATAAAGCCCCAGACAAATGGCCACCAGGTGCTCTTGCGCTTCTTGGCGAACAGCCAGCCCGCCACGCCCAGCAGGGGCAAGGTGATGGCCAGACGGAACAGAAACACGCGCAGCTCGCTGGCGCGCATGGCGGCTTCGTACTGAGGATAGGCCTGCTCGCGCAGACTGCTCATCTCGGCCTCGGCGTTGGAGACTGCCTGATTGGCCTCCAGATTGGTCTGGGCCTCTTTCTCGCGCTCCTGGCGGGCCATGTCTTCGGCCTGCTTGAGTGCATCCAGCGCCTTGCTGCGTGCGACCAACTCGGCGTCCTGCTCGGGGCGCTCCGTGGCCCGGCGGGTCGCCACCCAGTTGTCAAAGGTGTCGCGCGCCGACTGGTAGCGCGCACGCTCGGCGTCGAACTTGAGCTGGGCCCTGTCCAGTGCCTTCTGGGTCACGCCGGCCGTCTTCCGGGCCTGGTCGATTTCGGCCTGCACACGCTGTGCATCAGCCTCAGGAATAAAAGACTCGATCTCCAGCGAGCGATCGGGCTGCGGCAGGTTGCCCACCACCAGCCCACCCAGACCGATCAGGAAGAAGGCAAACACCAACGCGACCAGCCAGAGGCCGCGGCGAAACCATTTCTCGGGCAAACGCAGAGACTTGCTCATCTTCAATTACTCCAAAAACGTAGCACCATGCGCATACTCAGCAAGGCCTTGAAGCCAAAAAGACTCAAACTCACTGCACGGTGCGCACGGCCGATGCCAGTTGCGTGCGCTGCAACCACTGGGTCACGGAGTCCACCGTCACCGTCTCGATGCGGCTGGCAAAGCGCTTTTCATTCGGATGATCGTCAAACGCGATATTGGCAGCCGTCATGCGCCCGCCCAGTCGCGAGAACGCCCGGATGATGAGCGCGCTGGGCTCATAGCCCTTGGACTGCAACCAGGCCTGAGCCTGTGCGCGGTTCTGAATCGCCGCCGGCTCCATGGCGGCTGCCAGCGTCTCGGTCGCCCATTGGTTCGACTGCTGGTATTTGCTGCTCCAGACATAGCTGACCATGCTGTAGGGCTCGTTTTGCAGGCGCAGCACCGTGGGAGCGTTCAGGAACTTGAGCAGGGCCTGCTGCACCGCCGGTGTCGGGATCTGGATGGCGGCTTCATAGCGCCACATATCGTCAAGAAAGAACTCGCCCAGGCCCTGGCGGTAGATATGGCCGGATGCCGTGCCGCACTCGTTGAGCTTGTGGGCCACGCGCCAGGGGCCGGCAGGCGTTCTGTAGGCCCAGCCATAGTGCGAGTACTTGAGATCGTATTTGCTCAAGTCCTGCCCTTGCCGCGCCAGCAACACGACCTGGGTGCCGTTCTTCTGAAATTCGGCGTCCAGCGCCTTGGCGGTGCGCGCGGCCAGATTCAGCCCCTTGGCCATCACATCGGCGGTCAGCGGACGGTCTTCACAGCTGCGGCCGGCCTGGGCCGAGCCCGCCCAGGCAATCAGCGCGGCGCCCAGCGCCAGCGCCACAGGGCCGTGAATGGGCATGCCGGCGCGTCGAGCGGGCGCCATGGCGTGTACAACGCTTGTAGCTTCCTTGATCATGCGAGCCTCCAGCTTCTTGAATTACAGACGCTCGTTGTGCATCAGCGCCTTGCCGATTTCGTTGGGGATGAAGGCCAGCACCTTGCCTGCCGTGGACAAAATCACGCCGGCCGCCGTGGCGCTGGTTTGCACCACCGTGCCCACGCCGACCGACAGCGCGCCTGCGGCCTGGCCGGAGACCTTGACCACGGCCGAGGTGCCGTCGGCCACATTCTTGAGCACATAGGTCACGCCTGTGGCACTGCTTTCCACGGCCTCAACGATCACGGATGCACCTGCCGCCGACAGAAACAGGGGGATTGCCACGACTTCCTCCGAAGCGCCACCCGATGCCGCTGCAACCACCGATGCCACAGGCAGGGCCGACAGCACCAGAGAGGCTTCGCTCTGGGCGTGGACTGCGCTGCCGCCCAGCAAGGCAAAGGCCGCGCCCAGGGCGCACAGGCCGTTGCGAAGAGGACGGATAAAGGTCAGGACGTTGATCACAAATGGCTCCCGGTGGTTGTTGAAATGGGCCGCGATTTGCATGCGGCGACGAACGAATCATCCATGCGCCCGAAACTTTGGCCCTGTGTTTTGTCAAAATCGGCAAGCGGCAGGTCTCGCAGTATCGAGAAGCGATACTTCCCGCCCACGGCCAGTGCTCAAACCAGTTGCAGCTTGCACATCTTGCCCCACTCCCGCGCCCACAACTTTCAAAAATCATCAGGCAATCCATGCGGCTTCACTCTCAGACCTTCGCCCTGCACCAACCTTCACGCTGGCAAAGCCGGCTTGCAGCAGCGCTCGCCACGGCCATGTCCACGCTAGCTGTCTCGGCACTGGCGCAGGGCAGCAGCATTCCTGCTTTTTCGCAGATGCCGCCGGGCCCTCTGGGAGGGCCCTGGCACTTTGCCACCCTGCCCAACAAGAACCCGACGGCCTTCAATGTGGTGGACCAGGATGGCGGGCATGTGCTGCGCGTGAGCACACAGGACGCCTATGGCAATATGGTTCACACGCTGCACCTGACTGCTTCGCCCGATCTGCAACTGCAGTGGCGCTGGCGCGTGGATCAGCTGATCGACAAGGCCGATATCAAAACCAGAGCCGGTGACGATGCGGCGCTCAAGCTCTGCATATCATTCGACTTTGACAAATCGCAGCTGAGCTTTGGTGAACGGGCCAAGCTGCGCCTGGGAAAAATCAGCACTGGAGAGGATATTCCGGCCGAGACGCTGTGCTATGTCTGGGACAACAAGCAACCCACAGGCACGGTCATGCACAACGCGTTCACGCATCGCATGCGCTATATCGTGCTGCAAAGCGGCAGCACGCACAAAGGCCAGTGGGTGGCGGAACAGCGCAACCTGGCGTCCGACTATCTGCACGCCTTTGGCGACGAGTCCCAGGCCATGCCCACCATCATCGGCGTCACCGTCTCGGCAGACTCGGACAACACCCATGGCGAAGGACTGGCCTACATGGGTGATATCCGGCTCCTGCCCTGATCTTTCCGCCTCAACGCCGGAGCAAATCCGCCACGTTCTGCTGCAGCAGGGCCGGCGTGACAGAGGCAGCCGCCACGGGCTCGCCCACTTCCAGCCCCACGCGATTGAACAGGCCGCGGCGCAGCGGTTTGACCATGGCCACATTCCTGCCGCCGCGCAGCTCGATGCGGCTGAAGTAGGAGCCCCAGAGATTGGTCAGCGCCATGGGAATGACGGGAACCTGCAGGCCGTCGTCTCGCGCATGGTCGAGAATCTTCATGATGCCGCCCTTGAAGGGTTGCAGCTCGCCATTGAAGGTGATGCCGCCCTCGGGGAAGATGGCCAGCAGATCGCCCTCGCGCAGCACCTCTGCGGCGCGCGCAAAAGCCGCTTCATAGGTCGCAGGGTCCTCCTTGTGCGGCGCGATCGGAATCGCCTTGGCCAGCTTGAACAGCCAGCCCAGCACCGGCGTCTGAAAGATGCGGTGATCCATCACGAAGTGGATGGGGCGCGGGCTGGCCGCCATGAGCAAGATGGCGTCGACAAAGCTCACATGGTTGCAGACCAGCACGGCCGCACCATCGCGCGGAATATGCTCGTCGCCGCGCACCTTGAAGCGGTAGACAAAGTGGGTGATGACCCAGGCCACAAAGCGCAGCAGATATTCGGGCACCAGCAGGAACACGTAGAGCGCCACGATGGCGTTGGCAATGCCGGTGATCAGAAACACCTGGGGAATGCTGCAACCTGCGGCCAGCAGGGCACCGGCCAGCACGGCCGAGGCGATCATGAACAGCGCGTTCAGGATATTGTTGGCCGCGATGATGCGCGCGCGGTGCGTGGGCTGGCTGCGCATCTGGATCAGCGCATACATGGGCACGCTGTAGATGCCCGCCGACAGCGCAAGCAGGCCCAGATCCAGCATCACGCGCCAGTGTTTGGCCTCTCCAAAAAAGGCGTTCACGCCCATCAACTCGGAGGGCGGCAGCGCGCGCGTGGCAAAGAACAGATCAATCGCAAACACGCTCATGCCAATCGCGCCCAGCGGCACCAGGCCGATCTCCACCTGACGACGGCTGAACACTTCGCACAGCAGCGAGCCGATGCCTATGCCTACCGAGAAGATCACCAGCAGCAGCGATGCCACATGCTCGTCGCCATGCAGCACCTCCTTGGCGAAACTGGGGAACTGCGAGAGAAACACCGCGCCGAAAAACCACATCCAGCTGATGCCCAGCAGCGAGCGAAACACCACGGGCTGCTGGCGTGCCAGCTGGAGGTTGCGCCAGGTTTCGGTGAACGGGTTCCAGTTGATGACCAGGCCCGGATCGGTCGCCGGCGCATGAGGGATGAACTGCGCGCAGATGCGGCCCACGACCGCGACGGCCACGCAGGCCATGGCGACCTGCATATGGCCGACCTCGGGCACGGCGATCAGCAGGCCGCCAGCGACCTGACCGAGCAGGATGGCGACAAAAGTGCCCATCTCCACCATGCCGTTGCCGCCCGTGAGTTCGCGGTCGTTGAGCACCTGGGGCAGATAGGCGAACTTGACGGGGCCGAACAGCGTGGAGTGCAGCCCCATGAGGAACACGCACAGCAGCAGCACCGGCACATTGGCCTGGACAAAGCCCCAGGCCGCGATCAACATGATGGCGATCTCGAGATTCTTGACCAGGCGGAACATGCGGGTCTTGTCCCACTTGTCGGTCAGTTGCCCCGAAGTGGCCGAAAACAGCAAATAAGGCAGGGTGAACAGCGCACCGATCACCAGGCCCGCCATGGAAGGCGGCAGCCACGAGACGCTGAGCTGATAGGTAACCATCACCGTGAAGGCGAACTTGAAGAGATTGTCATTGCCCGCACCGGCAAACTGCGTCCAGAAAAACGGCGCAAAGCGGCGCTGGCCCAGCAGGGCGAACTGGTTGGGGTGGGCATGCTGCTGTGCAGCGGCGGCCGTATGCACGGTCGGCGTGGAATTCATGGATCTCTCCCTGTGGCGCTGCTGGCATTGTGCCAACTTGCCCGGATTTTTTTGTAGGTTTTATGCGGCTGACGCTTGTTGAACATGCGCCCGCCGCTATGAATATTACGACTCGCGCCACTGGAGCAAGGCACGCAGCACAGGCCATGCGGCAGCGGCGGCCATCCAGTGCTTGAGGCTGTGGCCGGAGATTGAGTGCGCGGTCACATCGAAGACATCGCCGTCCGAGAACTCCAGCAGCTTGGCAACGAGGTACAAGCCGAGAACCCAGCCCAGCTCCATGGGCAGCGCATGACGACGCGGTGCCACAAAGGCCAGCCACAGGAGAGTCAGCATGCCGCCGCCTTGCACCAGCACCCAGGGCAGCACATTGCTGGTCTGCGCCCAGACCGCCACGCTGGCAGGTGCGGCCACCAGCAGTACTCCGGCAGTGATGCGGGCGCTGATGTCGTCAATGCGCGTCTGTACCGCCAGGCCCAGCAAGCCGGCGAAAGCCAGGCTCATGCCCAGCCGGTCCCAGACCAGGCTCGAATCCTGCGGTGCCCAGTGATAGTACGCAGACCCTGCCCCCGAGCACAGCAGGCCCGTGAAGAACAGGGCGCACAGGGCACGCGCCGTGCCGTTGAGCTTTTGATAGTCGGCACGCGCCAGTGCGACCCAGCCCGCCAGTCCCGCCAGCACAAACCCCAGATTGCTCAACACATCGGCCGCATGCGGCACGCCCAGCCAGCCGCGCCGGTCGGCAAAGGCGTGGTAGTGCTCGGGCTGAGCCATGCCAGGCATCAGCAGCGCCAGCGTGAACAGCAAGGCCATGCCCCCGAACAAGGCAAAGCGCTGCTCCAGCGTGCCCGAGGTCTCGGGGCTCGTCATTTCCACGGCCGGTATCGATGAGTTGTGCAGTTGCATGGTGCGTCCCTTTGTGTTTGCCGCGCAGTATGGAAACCCGCCGGTTCAACGGCATCGATCTTCTAAACTTGCGCCATATCGCTGCACTGCCAGTACTACCAACCGATACCATGAGCACAACCGCCGATCTCGTCACCGCCATCAAGAAAGAACTCAAGGCCGCGCAGATGACCTATGCCGACCTGGCCCAAGCCATAGGCATGGCCGAATCCAGCGTCAAGCGCATGCTGGCCAAGGGCGACATGCCGCTGTCGCGCATCGACGAGATCTGCCGCGCCCTGCACCTAGACTTTGCCGATCTGGCCCGCAATGTGGCCGACAGTCGACCGCTGCTGCAGCAGATCACGCGCGAGCAGGAGATTGCCGTTGTTGCCGACCGCAAGCTGCTGCTCACGGCCATCTGCGTGCTCAGCCAATGGACGCTGGAGCAGATAGTCGCCACCTACCGCATCAGCGAGCCCGAGGGCATCGGCTATCTGGCACAGCTGGACCGCATCGGCATCATCGAGCTGCGTCCCGGCAACCGCTACAAGCTGCGCCTGGCCAAGACCTTCCGCTGGCAGACCAACGGCCCGGTGATGGACTTCTTCCGCGAGAACGCCGTGCTGGACTACTTCGGCGGCACTTTTGCCGGCGAGGACGAGACCATGCTGCTGGTGCATGGCTCCATCGCCCCCAGCCTGGCGCCCAGCTTCGTGGAACGCATCCAGCGCATCGGTCAGGACTTTTCGCAGCAGCATCTGCAGGATCAGCGCCTGGGGCCCAACAAGATCGAGGGCTACACCCTGGTGCTGGGCATGCGCAAATGGGAGCTGCCCGCCTTTGCGGCCTTGCGCCGGTAGACGGCCACTCCCAAATATGTAGCTAAATGCGCTTGCTGCATCTGCATCAGCCGCCTGTTTTATACATTCTTCACCAAGCAGACACACAAGATTGCAAGACTTCGCACGGCGGCAACCCACGGTTGACGCTGGCCTTCCAACATGGAGCCCAAGGGATGCCTGGACCCACTGGCAACCCGCTACCCATGAAGGAGGCGTATATGCTGACAATCCGCAACACCATCCATACCGTCGCTGCCGCAGGCGCACTCGCCTTGCTGGGCTTTGCCGGCAGCGCACAGGCCCAAAGCGCTTACTGGGCGGGTGCCAGCCAGGGCGCCTATGTGAACGTGCAGTTCAACGCACCGCCCCCGGTCCGCTATGAAGCCGTGCCCGCTCCGCGCCGTGGCTATGTCTGGGCTCCGGGTTACTGGGAGCCGCGCGGCCATCGCCATGTCTGGCGCGCCGGCCACTGGGTGCAGAACCGCCCCGGCTATGTGTACCGCCAGCCCGTCTGGGTGCAGCACGGCAACCGCTGGGACTACCGCGCCAGCCGCTGGGACAGGGATGGCGACGGCGTGCCCAACCGCCATGACCGCAACCCCCACAACCCCTATCGCCGCTAAAAGCCTGTTGACGCTTTAGGCCTTGATCGCTCCCTCCGCTGGCCTTCCGAGTCATCACTTTCCAGCGGATTTCAGCCCATGTCTCGCAAGAGATCTGGGCTTTTTTGCATTAACCCCACAAGCTTAATGCTGCATAAGCATATAGAAGCAAATCATTAAATTACGGACACAATTCACAGCATTCAAGGTTCCTCTGGACAAGTCCCATCATGCGTTTGCTGCCCCGTTTCATCTCCGGTCTTGTTGCCACAACGGCGGCCGCCGCCCTGCTTCCCCTGGCCAGCCAGGCGGCCGACCCCGGCGCCGCCAGCTATCCGCATCAGCCCATCACCATGATCATGGGCTTCAACGCAGGCTCCGGTGTGGACGTGATCGGCCGCGTGGCGCAGGAGCCGCTGGGCAAGATTCTGGGCCAGCCCGTCATCATTGACTACAAGAGCGGCGCCGCCGGCAATATCGGCAGCGAGTTCGTGGCCCGCGCCAAGCCCGATGGCTACACCATCTACTTCGGCACCGCCGCCACCCATGGCAGCAATGCCGCGCTCTACAAAAAGCTGCCCTTCGACGTGGAGGCCGACTTTGTGCCCGTGGCACCGCTGGTGGACGTAGCCAATGTGCTGACCATCAATCCCAATGTGATCAACGTCAAGAACCTCAAGGAGTTCGTTGACGAGGTCAAGGCCCATCCCGGCAAGTACAACTACGCCTCCACCGGCAATGGCGCAGGCACCCATATGGCGTTTGCCGAGTTCAACTCGCGTCTGGGCCTGGACATGGTTCATGTGCCCTACAAGGGCGGCCCCGAAGCCATCACCTCGGTGCTGCGCGGCGAGACCTGCTGCATCATGAACCAGGTGCAGACCGTGCTGAGCCACTACAAGGCCGGCAAGGTGCGCCTGCTGGGCGTGACCACTGCCAAGCCCGTGGAAGCCGTCAAGGAAGTGCCCACCATTGCCGCCAGCGGCCTGCCGGGCACCAAGGGCTTCAACAGCTCCATCTGGTTCGGCATCTTCGCGCCCAAGGGCACGGACCCGGTCATCATCAAGAAGCTCAACCTGGCGGTCAACGACGTGCTCAAGCAGCCCGAGGTGCGCGAGCGCTTTGTCTCCCAGGGCAACACCATCCGCGAAGAGACACCCGAGCAGTTCAAGAAGACCGTGCATGAAGATCGCATCAAATGGGCCAAGGTGGTCAAGGATGCCAAAATCAGTATTGACTAACACCCCCTGAGCGGCCCTGCCGCTTCCCCCTTTCTCTACGCGCTGCGCGCCAAGGGAGAGGAACGACACCCTCGGTGCGGGGCGGCGGGGCCGCCCAGGCCCTTTCTCGGTGTCTCTCGCTTGGTCCTGCTTCGAGTTCAAGCAGTGTTAAGTTATCGGTGTTTGTTTGATGCGTCTGCGGCTCAAGCCTCAGGCGCTTTTGGGTTTTAGCTATGTCAATTTCACCTTCTACGACAGCCACCACATCGGGACTGGCAACGCTGGAAGAACGCCTGCGTGACGACTTCGTCACTCTGGGCTGGCCTGCCAAGGCCTGGATTCCCCCTTCCACGCGCAAGGGACTGCCGGTGCATGACGTGCTCGTCATCGGCGCCGGCCAGGCCGGTCTCGCGCTCAGCATGGCGCTGCAGCAGGTCGGCATCAAGCCCGTGCTGCTGGACAGGTCTGCGCCAGACTTCGAAGGCCCATGGGCCACCACGGCGCGCATGGAAACCCTGCGCTCGCCCAAGGAGCTGACCGGCCCTGCCATGGGGGTTGCAGCCCTGTCCTTTCGCGCCTGGTTCATCGCCCAGTTCGGTCTCGATGCCTGGACAGTGCTGGACAAGATCCCGCGCCTGCAGTGGATGGACTATCTGCGCTGGTACCGCCGCGTGACCAATGCCGACGTGCGCAACGGCCACGAAGTCGTTTCCGTGCGCCCGCAGGCCGATGGCGTGGTGGAAGTCGATGTCAAGGCCAATGGCGTGACCGCCACCTGGCAAACCCGCCGCCTGGTGCTGGCCACGGGCCGCGACGGTCTGGGCGGCGCCACGGTTCCCGCCTTCATGCGGGGCGTGGACAGGAAGTTCTGGGCCCATTCCTCCGATGCCATGGACTACGCCACGCTGGCGGGCAAGCATGTGGGCGTGGTCGGTGCCGGGGCTTCGGCCATGGACAGCGCGGCGACGGCTCTCGAAAACGGCGCGGCCAGCGTGGACATGCTGATCCGCCGCCAGCAGCTGCCGCTGATCAACAAGTCCAAGGGCTCGGGCGTGCCCGGCCTGACCCACGGCCAGTATCTGCTGCCCGATGCCTGGAAATGGCGCATCCGCCACTACATCAACGCCCAGCAGGTGCCGCCGCCGCACGGCAGCACGCTGCGCGTCTCGCGCCATGACAACGCCTTCTTCAACCTGGGTTGCGCCGTGCAGAGTGTGGAAAAAGCGGGCAACAAGCTGCAGGTGCAGACCTCGGCCGGCGTGTTCGTGCTGGACTTTCTCATCGTCTCTACGGGCTTTGCCATCGACTGGAGCCTGCGTCCCGAGTTTGCCGACATCGCGCCGCATGTAAAGCTGTGGAACAGCCGCTTCACGCCCGAGACTGGCGATGAGGATGCCGAGCTGTCGGCATCACCCGATCTGGGGCCGCTGTTCGAGTTCCAGGGCGAGCTACCCGGTCTCGACCGGATCCACTGCTTCTGCTACCCCGCTGCGCTCTCGCACGGCACGGTGTCGGGCGATATTCCCGCCATCAGCGACGGAGCACGCAAGCTCGCGCAAGGTCTGGCCTCGCTGTTCTATCTGAACGATATCGAGCAGCACTTCGACAAGCTCAAGGCCTATGCCGAGCCCGAACTGGACGGCACGGAATGGACCGCCGCCGACAGCGCCGCACGCATCCGCCAGCTGCAACCCTAAATCAAGAGACTTCGCATGACAGACACCATAGACCGACTGGCCGGCCTTGAGCAAGGCAGCCCCACATTCACCACCCGCCACGAGCGCGAAAAAGTCGCTCTGGCCACCCAGGCCTGCGAAGACCTGCTGCTGGGCAATCAACTGGACAGCGCGCTGACCCAGGCCGAGCGCCTGGTGCTGGCTGCCGAACAGGCCCGCGTCAGCGGCGTGACCGTGTTGGAAGCCGAATACCGTGCGCGCGCCGAGGCCCTGGGCGACGCCATCACGCCCGAGCTGCGCTCCATCCTCGATCAGCCCGGCGCCCAGACCGGCAATGCGCGCCTGGACGCCATGCTGCACTTTGTGCGCACGCTGGCCCTGAACCCGGCCCAGAGCGATCAGGCTGCGCTGCTGGCCATTCCAGCCGCCGGACTGTCGCTCAACGACACCGTGCTGCTGGCCCAGCTGATCGGCTTTGTGGCCTATCAGGCCCGCCTACTGGCGGGTGTGAAGGCCATGGGCGAGCTGGGCGGCGTGACCGAAGCGCCTGCCGCCCAGCCTGTCGATGCCGCGCCCTTTGTCCACCCCGCCAACCTGCCGCCGCCCGGCGAGCCGCTGCGCCGCAACGGCTTCACCAGCGAAACGCTGGACTGGAAGGCCTGGCTGCAGGTGCTGGACCCCCGCACCGCCACGCCCGAGCAGCAGCATGTGCTGGAAGTCAGCCACCCCAAGGCTAAGAGCATGGACTTCTATCTGCTGCTGGCCCGCCAGCCCCAGGTGCTGCTGGAGCGCTCCCAGGCCTTCAACGCCATCATGTATGCGCCCGGCGGCCTGTCCCGCGCCGAGCGCGAAGTGGCGGCCACGGCCGTCTCTCGCTCCAACGGCTGCGTGTACTGCGCTTCGGTGCATGCCCAGCGCTTCGAGCAGCTGGCCAAGCGCAACGATGTGATGGCCCAGCTGTTTGACGAGCCCGAAACCGCCGGCACCAATGCCCGCGAGCGCGCCATCATCCAGGCTTCGCTGACACTGACGCGTGCGCCGGGCGGCTTTGGTCCGCAGAATCTGCAGCCGCTGCGTGATGCAGGTCTGTCCGATCTGGAAATCCTGGACATGCTGCACTCAGCCGCACTGTTCGGCTGGGCCAATCGCCTGATGCTGAATCTGGGCGTGGAACTGTATTCCACCCCCTGAGCGGCCCCGCCGCTTCCCCCTCTCTGCTTCGCGGAGGGGGACGATGCCATCGCCGCGACACGGCTCTTGCTCGGCATCGCTGATTTCAGGCCGCGCCAGCTTTTGGGGTGAACATCTTTTTTTGATAGCTGCTTGTGCCGATTAATTCATGACTTCAGAGTCAATTGATTTTGAAAACCATTTGAATCAAACGTTAGCAGCTATCAAATTTCAGGCTATTTACCGGTGAACACCGTCAGCACGCCGGCCAGCTGATGCACATGCGCATCCATCAGCTGTGCCTCGGCCACCAGGCCGATCAGAGGCACCGGCCCCAGCGCATGGCGCAGCAGCTTGAGCTCGGCATCGGCTCCGCCAAACAGCTCGCTGCCTCGGCCCTTGCTGCTCACATAGATCGCACCGCGTATATGCTGGGGCTGGGCCGCCTCGGCCATGGTCTCGGGGCCGGCATCGGCAAAGTCGGGCTGCAGCGCATCCTTGAGGGCCGCGCCCATCTGCATCAGCTCATGACGGGCCGCGCTGCTCTGGCGCTGGCAGAAGATCACCGTATGCTCGGCCTCCACGGGCGACGACAGCGCAACGCCCTGGCGCACCGGATCCAGCCCCACGATATGCAGCACCTGGGCCTCGTCGGTGAGCGCGCCGCGCTCCAGACCCCGGCCCAGCGGGGCAATCGCGGCCTGTGTCTTGCGCAGTTGCGACAGCGCAGCCTGCCAGCCGCCTCCTGCGCTGGGGCTGGCTTCCACATCCAGCATCTGCAGCAGTCGGGGCAAGGCAGGCTCGCCTTCGAGCTCCAGCACCACCGGGCCTCTGGCCTCGGTAATTTCGAGCCCCGCACCCAAAGGCGCGCAGCCCTGGGCCAGTCTTGAGATACAGGCTACATCGGCATCGAAGGCCACGCCGGAAAAGCCGGCATGAAAAATGCCGACGCTGGCCTGCGCCCTCAGCCGGGGCAGGTCTTCGGCACGACAGGCGAACTGCACGCCCTGCTCGCTGCTGAGCGCCCCGAACAGATTTCCAGAGCTGATGCGCTCGGACAGCTCCAGCAGCAACTCAGCGAGATCAGGCTGATCGATGCTGGAGTGCACCAGGGCCGAATGCGCCTCGAATCCGGCTTCGGCACCGCTTTGCGCCAGCGGTGCCACGCCGGAATAGACGCGGTAATGGGCGGCAGGCAGGTCCAGCAGCATGACCGCCAGCGAGGAGCTTTCGGAATACTCGTGCTCCATGGCCAGTACGGCGTGACCGGAGCTGCCCACCCAGTCGGTGACCTGGGGCAACTCGCGCGCCAGCAGCGCCAGCAAGGGCTGCGCATGGGGCACCAGCCCCTGCGCGATATAGACCAGACCCAGCCGGTGCGGCTGCAGTGACTGGCGCAGCAACTGCCCACGCAGCTGCAGCACGACTTGCTCAGTCGCAGCGCGCCAGTCTTCATGGCTGGCATGAGCGACGGGAAACAGTGACATAAGCCCTCCTGTTCTTGCTGGAGCGTGGATGCCTTGCATCCACGATTTTCCACCTTAGCGGGAAGGGATTGCTCAGGGCTTGCGCGAGGTAGCAGAGGTTTTGGCTGCAGTCTTTTTGGCGGCAGGCTGCTTGGCAGCAGTTTTTTTAGCGGCTGCCGTTTTGCTGGCTGCCGTTTTGGGTTGACCGGTCTTGGCCGCCGCCTTGCGTGCAGGCCTGGGCTCGGCTGCCGCGGCGCTCTTTGCCGCACCTGTCGCCGCAGTTTTTGCCGCAGCTGCAGCGCCAAAACCGCCTGCCTGTGCCATCACCTTTTCCATGGTGGACTTGGCAAAACCGCTGGCCATCTCGGTGGCGCGCTGGGCAGCGGCCAGCGTCTCGGGCGGAACGGGCTCTACCATGGCCTTGGCCGCAATCTGCTGGAACTGCTGGGTCAGCGCTCCCCACCATTGCATGGCCTGGTTCAAGGCAGCCTGAGAAGGCGGCTCTGCCTGAGCCTTGGCATGGTTCTGCTCCTCTTGCGCCGCAGCCTGTACTTCAGGCTCGGGCGCAGGGCTTGCCAGCGGCTCTGCAACCGCAGCCTTGGCCGTGGCACTTCCCATGGGCCAGCCGGCATTGCCGGTCGCTGCGGGCTCTGCCGGCGCTGCACCAGGGAAAGGAAAGGACTTGGCCAGCTCGCTCATGCTGACATTCATGTCCTTGAGCGTGGACAGCGTCATGCGCTGCACTTCCAGCGCCTGGATGGTGGCAGCCAGGGCGCGGCTGTTTTGCTCCAGCCAGAACTGCACGGCTTTCAGCTCGGCAATGCGCTTGTCAACCTCTTCCACGCTTACGGTGGGAGCCACCCATTGCGGCACGCGGCCCATGGGATTGGCCGCAGCGCCAGCGCTTTGCGCCAGCCCCTGCAGAAAATCAAAGCCGGGAATGAACTTGCCGAAACCAAATGCCGATGCGTCGCCGCTCATAGTGCTCTCCACTGCAGGGATGGATACCAGAATCCGCATCCGGACAAGACCGGACGCGGAACTAGCTTACTGCACTTGCGATGTTTGCTGCAAACAAGGGAGCAGGTCGCGCGCCTGGCTCAAGTCATCAATGCTGATGAGCGCCATGACCCATATGCTGGTGCCCGGCACCGGCCGCCGCAGGGGCGGCCACGCGCACCGGCAGTTGCAGGCTCAGGCGCGACACTGCGCCCTTGGCATCCTTGAACACCAGGGTCACGGGCACCTGGCTGTCCTTGACCAGCGGGGCCTTGAGCTGCTGCAGCATCAGGTGATAGCCGCCGGGCTTGAGATCCACGGCCACGCCCTGAGGCAGATCCAGGGCCTCGATGGCGCGCATGCGCATCACATCGCCCTCCATCTTCATCTCGTGCACCTCGGCCACGGCGGCGGCCGTGGTTTCCACACCCACGAGCTTGAGCGGCTCCTGGGCCGTCAGGCGCATAAAGGCCCCCGAAGCCTGCTGACCCGCCACGCTGGCGCGGGCCCAGGCGTTCTCGACCTTGACATGGGCCGCATCGGCATGGGCCCAGGCGGCCCCCGAAACCAGCAGCGAAGCGACCAGCGAACCCAGGGCCATCACGGTAAAACGACGCGTATTCATGAAACCATCTCCATTCAAATTCAGTCTGGACTTACGCAAACAAGAGTGCATCAAGATGGTCCCCTTGAAACCAAGCCCTTGCTTGAGCCCGATTTGCATAAGTCGTGTCAATCTCAAATCGATCTGAGACGCTTGACCATCAAGCGCCCTCAGCTATGTTTTTCAGGGTTTCAAAGGGCGGCGCACGTACGGGCGGCAGGGTGGAGACAAAAGCTCTGTGAGCGACATCGGCCCAGGGCCGGGCATCGACAACGGCGCGGTGACTGCCAGGATCTGGCTGCTGCGCTGGCGGCGGCGCCAGCAGCGGCAGGCACAGCGCGCAATCCAGTCCATGTGGGGTGGCGGCATCGTCGCTGGCGGGGCTGGGCACCCAGTGTGTGCTGCCGCTGGCCGTGCACACAGCCTCCCAGCCGGCAGGCGGCGTGGCGCGCGCCCAGGGCGTGAGCATGCTGACCAGCAGCACGCAGAACCACGCACCCAGCACCCTGCGAACCAGAAGGGCTGCCGGTTTGTGCCGAGGAGGGTGTGCGCGCCAATGCATGGAGCGATTGTAGAAGCCGGCCCGCTATCCGGTTGGCGACGCAGGGCTTGCGCCACTTGCCTCTACGATAACTGGCCACGTATACCTATTCACAACCACCGATCAGGAGACAAGCATGCTGACTTTGTGCGGATTTTCGGCCAGCAACTACTACAACAAGGTCAAGCTGGCCTTGATGGAAAAGCAGATTCCCTTCGCCGAGGAGCTGGCCTGGCTGGGCAGCACCAACCCCGAGGAATCTCCGCTGGGCAAGGTGCCGTATCTGCGCACCCAGCATGGCGCCATCAGCGAGTCCGACGCCATCATCGAATATGTGGAAACACTGTCCAACAAGGTGCCGCTGCTGCCCGCAGACCCCTTTGCTGCCGCCAAGGTGCGTGAGCTTTGCGTCTATCTGAACCTGCACCTGGAGCTGGTGGCGCGCAACCTCTATCCCCAGGCCTTCTTCGGCGGCAAGATCAGTGATGGCACACGCGACAAGACGCTGGAGCAGTTGAAAAAGAACATCGCAGCCTTTGCCAAGCTGGCCCGCTTCGATACCCCGTTCATCGCGGGCGACAGCTTCACGCTGGCCGACTGCAGCGCCATCGTGCATCTGCCGCTGGTCAGCAGCGCCAGCAAGATCCTGGGCGGCAGCGATCTGCTGGCCGAGCTGCCGGTGCGCGACTATCTGGCGCGCATGAGCGAGCGTCCCACGGTGCAGAAGGTCAACGCCGACCGCAAGCGAAACACCGAGGAGCTGATGGCACGCATGCAGGCCAAGGCTGCGCGCTGAAGTGTGCCGGGTACGGGCCCGGTGATGCTACGCTTGGGCCCATCATGCAAAGCGCTTTTCATCTTGCCTACCACGTGACCGATCTCGACCAGGCCCGCCGTTTCTACGGCGGCGTGCTCGGCTGTCGCGAGGGTCGCAGCACCGACACCTGGGTCGATTTCGACTTCTTTGGCCACCAGATCTCCCTGCATCTGGGTCAGCCCTTTGCCGTGAGCAACACCGGCAAGGTCGGCAACCATATGGTGCCCATGCCCCATCTGGGCGTGATCCTGCTCAAGCCCGACTGGCTGGCCCTGGCCGAACGCCTCAAAGCCGCCGGCACCACCTTCATTCTGGAGCCGCAGGTGCGCTTTGAAGGCGAGCCCGGAGAGCAGTGGACCATGTTCTTCACCGACCCCTGCGGCAATCCGATCGAGGTCAAGGGATTTGCCAACTGGGACGCGGTTTACGAACACTGATCCCCTCTGAGCCGCTTCGCGTCTTCCCCCAAAGGGGGACGACGACCTTGGCTGCGGGGCGGCCCTAGCTGGCCGTCTCGCGCTTGGACTGCGCCAGTGTCACTGGCTCATCACTTCGAGCAAAGCCGGATGGGAAACCTTTATAGGTTGAGCGAAATCGGCCTCCAGTGTTACCTGGATTGCGGTCACTGCTATCAAAGCAGAGCCTCACCCCTAGGCTACTACGCACGTTCCATGAATCCCAGCAAACCGCTGCTGCGCTGCGTGGGACTGCCCATCGCCGACACCAGCAGGCCGGGCACTTCGGTCCACAGCGAAAACGCCTTGCGCGCCCGCGTGATGCCGGTATAGACCAGCTCGCGGCTGAGCACATTGCCGCCCTGCGCGGCCAGCACCAGCGCCGTGTGCTCGAACTCCGAGCCCTGGCTCTTGTGCACCGTCATGGCAAATGCGGTCTCCACATGGGCCAGGCGCGCCGTGCTGACATGGTGCAGCTGCTCGCCCTGCATGAAGTACACGCGCAGCCGCGCCGGGTCGGCAAAGCTGGGCAGGGCCATGCCGATATCGCCGTTGAACACGCCCAGCTGCGCATCGTTGCGCGTGACCATTACCGGACGACCCATATACCACTCGCCTTCCTTGCGTATGGCGCCCATGGCCTGCAAGGCCTGCTCCACCGCGCGGTTCAGGCCCGCCACGCCCCAGTTGCCGTCGCGCACGGCGCACAGCAGGCGGTAGCGGTCGAAGGCGGCCAGCACCTCCCTCACCCATTGCTGGTGCTCGGCCTCGGTGGCAAAGCCGCGTCCCTTGCCCTGCCCATGTTGTGCCAGCACCTCGGCATAGGCGGCATAGCTGGCCATGCCGCCACGGCCTTGCACGGCGCTGCGCACCACGGCCTCGACCTCACCGCCTTCGCGCGCCCAGAGTTCGGCATGCGGGCCGGCCTGGGTCTGCGTGCGCAGCAGCGCCATGGCAGAAGGTGCATCGCCGGCATTCACGGCCTGTGCCAGCAGACCGATAGGGCCGCCAAAGCGACGGCTCTCGCGCAGCATGACGGTGTGCTGAGCCAGCGGCAAGGCCCTGGCCGGCGCCAGGTACTGTGCAGGCAGGGACTGGCCCGTCACGCGCTCGACATAGGTCGCGGTGTCCGGCGCGTAATTGCCCCGCTGCGCATCGCGGCACAGATCGCCCAACACGGCACCAGCCTCCACCGAGGCGAGCTGATCCTTGTCGCCCAGCAGAATCAGGCGCGCCGTAGGCGGCAGGGCCTGCAGCAGTGCGGCCATCATCTCGAGGTGGATCATGGAGGCCTCATCGACAATGAGCACATCCACATCCAGCGGATTGCCTGCATGGTGGGCAAAGCGCCGCGTGTCAGGCCTGGCCCCCAGCAGCGAATGCAGGGTGCGTGCCGCCCCCATGCGTTTGACCAGCGCTTCCAGATCCAGCTCGCGGCCCACGGCCTCCTTGAGCTCCAGCAGCGAGCTATCGATGGACTGCTTGAGCCGCGCCGCCGCCTTGCCGGTTGGCGCAGCCAGCGCGACGCGCAGCTGCGCGGCATCCGGCGCCGTAGCAAACAGCAGCGCCAGTAGGCGGGCCGCGGTATAGGTCTTGCCCGTGCCCGGCCCGCCGGTGATGACGGACATATGCCCCCGCAGCGCCAGCGCGCAAGCCAGCTTTTGCCAGTCCACCGCATTTGCGGCAGCGGCAGCGGCAGCGGCAGCGGCAGACGAGCTGAAAAGCCGCCCCAGCCATTCGCGCACCCTGGGCTCGTCAAGCACCACCGCATCGGCCGCCGTACGCTGCGCCATATGGGTGGCCACGCTGCGCTCATAGTCCCAGTAGCGGCGCAGATACAGCAAGGGCGCAGCGCCGTCCAGCAGCACCAGCGGCTGACCTCGGTCTGCCACTACCGTTCCCGGCTGCACGACACGCACCACGGGGCTGCGGCGCAGGGCCTGCAGCCAGTCAGCCAACCGGCCGGGCAATTGCTCCCATAGCGATTGCTGCAAGCGCTCTGCCTCTTTGGGCCAGGCAAGAATCTGATTGGGATCGCCAGCCAGCGCCTTCAAGGGCAGGCAGCTGTGACCGCGCCCCTCCATCTGCGCCAGCACGGCGGTGGCCACCAGCAGTTCAGGTCCGGCCTCTGCGTCCTGCGCGGCGACAAAGGCCGCCAGGGCGCTGTCCAGGCGGCGCAGCAGGCCCGCGTCGGCCAGTCGCTCCAGCGCGGCCAGCCAGTCCGTCGTGCCTAATGCAATCGTGTCGCCATCCGCGGGGGCTGCAAACAGGTCCAGCGTCTGCAGATCGGCTTTGCGGCGGCCCTTCATGGCTGCTCCTCCCTCAATTCTTTCTCGTTATCTCCAAGAAGCGCCTCCAGCCCGTCCAGCAGCGCCAGCGGCGGCTTCAGCACATGCATGCCGGCGGCCTCGCCATCAAGACCGCGCAGGAAGAAATAGAGCGCGCCGCCCAGTTGTTCCCGGGGGTCGTAAGCCGCGCCCAGCCGGCTTTGCAGCAGGCGGTGCAGAGCCAGCAGATACAGCGCAGCCTGCACGTCATAACGGTGCTCAAGCATGGCCTGCTCCAGCGCCTGAGGGGCGTAGGCCGCGCCGTCCTGGCCCAGGTGGTTGGTCTTGTAATCCAGCACCCAGTAACGGCCGCCATGGTGAAACACCAGATCGGCAAAGCCCATCAGCATGCCGTGCAGCTCGCGCTCGGGCAGCACCGGGCGCGGCTGGCCGGCAAGGATGTGCCGGCGGCACAGCGCGTCGATACGAGGTGCCGACAGGCGCCGCGCCGGCAGCCAGAACTCCATCTCGGGCAATAGCGCATCACCTTCGCCCAATTGCGCCAGCGAGACGCCGAGCGGCGCCAGCGGCTGGTGCACCACGGCGCGCAGCCACTGCAGCACATCGGCGGCCTGCTCCTTGCGGCCCGCGCGCTCGCAGCGGCGCAGCAGTCGGGCCGCCAGGGGTTCACTGTTGCCAGGATCATCCTCGGGCAGCAGCGCAAAGTCCTCTGCGGCCAGCCATTCCAGCTGGTCGTGCAGGAAATTGCCCACCACCGGGCCGCGCATGAAGCGGTGCCACACCGCAGCATCGCTGCGCGCACCGGCGGCGAATCTGGTCAAGTTGGGCAGGGCAGTCATGACGTCGTTGATGACGCCCAGGTCCAGCGCAGCTTCACCCGCTTCCTGGGCCTGCAGCGCACGCTCGTCCTCGGCGGGACTTTGTGCGGCCACCGGCAGGACTGGCAGGCTGGGTGCGGCCATGGCGCGGGTCAGCGACGAAAAGCTGCCAATGCCCCAGCGGCGGTCGAACTGCGCCTCGTACACGGGCGCGGCGGCCAGGGCGGGCAAGGCCTGCGCGGCCACATAGCGCGAGGCCAGGGGCAGTTCGGCCGGCAGATCCACGACGGCGATCTCCATGCAACGCTCGCTCAGGGCCTGTATGCTGGCGCGCCAGCTGGCTGCGGCCTGAGAAACATCTCCGGCCAGCAGATAGCCTGCCGCACCCTGTTCGTTCACACAGTTTTTGCTGTTGCCGCGTTTCATGGGGGCCAACCCCATCCACAGTGCATGGCGCGGGCGGGTCAGCGCCACATAGAGAAGGCGCAGATCCTCGCGCAGGCGTTCCTTGTCGGCCTGCGCCAGCTGTGCATCGTCGTAGTCCAGCACCAGCTCGCGCGCGGGTGCGCCATCGATCTGCACGGGCAGCGAAAGATAGGCCGCCTTGCCGTCCACAGGCCGGAAGCTGCCGCCGAACGGCAGGCAGACCAGTGGGTACTCCAGCCCCTTGCTCTTGTGCACGGTGACGACCTTGACCAGATCAGCATCCGATTCCAGCCGCACGATCTGTGCATCGCCGGCCGCGCCCGGGCTCTCGATCTGGGTGGCCAGCCAGCGGATCAGCGCCTGCTCGCCCTCCAGCTGGGCACTCGCGCCTTGCAGCAGCTCGGCCAGGTGCAGATAGTTGGTCAGACGGCGCTCGCCGCCCATGTCCTTCAGCCAGCGCGCCGGCAATTCAAAGCGGTACAGCGTCTGGCGCAGCATGGCCAGCACGCCCAGGCGCTGCCAGAGACTGTGCAGTTCCTTGAGCAGCTCGCTGCGCGCATCGAAGGCCTCGTCATCGCTGGCCAGCCAGGCCAGCTCGTCAAACGACAGACCCATCATGGGCGTGGCCAGACCGGCACGCACGGCCAGTCCGTCCAGAGGCGCGGCCACGGCACGCAGCCACAGCAGAAGATCCTGCGCCTCGCCGCTGGCGAAGACCGAGTCCTGATCGGAGAGATAGACCGAGGCCACATTGCGCCGCGCCAGTGCGCGGCGCACGGCTGAGGCCTCCTTGCCAGTGCGCACCAGCACCGCGATATCGGCCGGACGCAGGCGCTGCAGCGGCTGGCCGGCTTCGGCAAAGCCCGTGGCACCGTCCATCAGCCACTGCACGATCTGGCTGGCGCAGAACTCCGCCCCACGGCGGCGGATGTCGTCATTGCTCAGCGGCTCATCGCTGCTGCCATCCCAGGCAATGGTCAGTGCGGCCATGCGCTGGCTGCGCTGCATCAGCAGCTCCTTGCGGCCATTGGCCTTGACGCTCTCGAACGGCAGCGGATTGCTTTGCCCGGCGCGGAACATGAACGCCCCCTCACCTTCGCGCCCTTCAGCCTGCACAAACCATTGGTTGACCGCATCGACCAGCGCCTCGGTGGAGCGGAAGTTGGTGTCCAGCACATAGTGGCGGCCCTCGGTCGCCTGCCTGGCCTGCAGATAGCTGTAGATGTCCGCACCACGAAAGCCGTAGATGGACTGCTTGGGGTCGCCGATCAGCAGCAGTGCGCTGCCCGCGCTGTTGTCTGCCGTGCGGTAGATCTGGTCGAACAGCCGGTATTGCAGCGGCGAGGTGTCCTGGAACTCGTCAATCAGCGCCACCGGGTACTGGGCCAGGATGCCGGCTTGCAGCGCGGGGCCGTTGTCGCCAGCCAGAGCCGCATCCAGGCGCTGCTGCATATCGGCAAAACCGAAAGTGCCGGCCTGGCGCTTGAGCCACAGCAGGCGCTGCTGCACGTGGACTGCCGCATGCAGGCGCAGCGCCACATGCAGGGAAGGCAGCTGGGCCAGGGCCTGAAGCAGTTGCTCCAGCTCGGCAGATGCGGGAGGCAGCTCCACCTGCGCATCACCCTTGCGCGCTTCATCCAGCCCGGCAGGCACCAAACGGGTGGCACCCGTCTTCATCGCCGCCGCCAGCCCATCGTGCGGCGCGGCAGCCCACTCCCGCAAAGCTTTCAGCCAGTTCTTGTAGTTGGCAGGCTTGAGCTTCAAACCATTCCAAGCACTTTTGTTGGTGGCCAACTGGCCGTCCAGCCAGTCTTCCAATTGCTGCGCTTTTTGCTCCCAGCCATCGCCAAGCATTCGCAGTTGCTGAGCACGCTCAGCCTGGGTCTGCGCAATGCATTCACCCAAGGTTCCGGCGCCCGCCGTGGCGGCTATGTTTTCACGCAGCAGCGACTGCATATCCTTGACCAGGGCCTGCACATCGGGCCAGACCTGCAGCGCCGCCTCCAGCACCTCGCCCGAAAGCGGATAACACTGCTGGCGCCAGTAATCCTGTGCAGCCTCGGTCTGACGCTGGCTTTCATCGGCCTCCAGCGTTTCATCAAACAGATTGCCGCTGTCAAACGCATGCTCGCGCAGCATGCGCTGGCACCAGGCGTCTATGGTGTGGATGGCGGCATCGTCCATGCACTGCGCAGCCATGTCCAGCCGCCAGGCAGCTGTGTCGCGCAGCTCGCCTTCGGCATAGGCATCGCGCAGGTCGCGCAAGAAGCTGTCGTGCGCCGCCGGTTCGGCCTCGCCGCGAAAGCATTGCACGGCCTCGATCAAGCGGGCACGGATGCGGTCCGACAGCTCGCGCGTGGCGGCCCGCGTGAAGGTCATGACCAGAATATCGGGCGGCATCAAGGCCCGGGCAAAGCCGTTCTCTGCGCCATGGCCCAATACCAGCCGCAGATAGAGTGCGGCAATGGTCCAGGTCTTGCCTGTGCCCGCACTGGCTTCGATCAGGCGCGAACCCCAGAGCGGGAAATGCAGGGGCTGCAGCGCCTGGCTGCCGGGCTTCATGGGGTTGGCGGGCGTGCTCATGCCGGCTCTCCTGGTTGTTCGTCCTGGTCTGCGCGATGCAACAAGGGCAGATCCTCGGTCTGCACCTGCGCAGCCAGCCAGTCATGCAGCGGGCCATAGACCTGCTTGGCCAGGACGTGGAAGCGCAGATCGGCCGTCAGTGCCTCCCAGTCGGGGTAGCAGCGCGCCCAGCTGGGGTCTTCGCATTCGCCGCCCAGCATGTAGCCGCCCTCGTAGGCCTGTGCGGCGACGCTCAAATCGTCCAGGCCGGCTGCGATGGCGGCTTTGAGAGGCAGCGGCAAGGGCTCGTTCTGGCCCGCCAGCCACAGCTGCATCAAGGCTTGCAAACGCTGCGTGGCCGCCTCCGGCTCCAGCGGCTGCACCCAGACCAGGGTGTCGCGTGCGATCACGCACATCAGCGTGTCGCTGCCCGTGCTTGAAAGCGCCAGACTGCGCACATAAACGGGCAGCAGCTTGTAGGCCTGAAGTTCGCGCTTTTTGTTCAGCAGCGTGCGCGGCTCCAGCGCGAACCAGCAGCGGCTGTGGCCCGCATCCGAAGACGGCTCTTCGCGCTCCTGCAAGCCATCCATCCAGTCGTCCAGCGTGACCGCACCGGAGTGCAGCAACAGCCGCTCGCGCGGCGCCGCATGGGGCCATAGCCGCATCTGCTGCTGCCAGGCCAGCAACGACGGCGTGGCCTGGGCCTGCAAGACATCGGCCTCGCGCCTGCCAAGACCTGCCAGCGGCAACACGCCGGCACGCCCCAGGCGCTGCACCTGGCGTTGCACCTGCAGGCCCACGTCCAGCGCCGCATCATGCGCCAGCTGCGTGCGCACGCCTTGCTGCAGCTGCTGAATCAGGCCGTAGGCGGTCAGGCCATCGACGCTGAAAAGCTCATCGTCCTCCAGCAGCTCCTCGTCCTGTTCAAAGCGCACCTGCAAGCGATTGCGCAGAAAGCTGCGTGCGGGATGGCGCAGAAATTCCGTCAGGCGCGCCAGCGTCAGCGGCACTTCGGGATCGGGCTCGAAGGCAGCCACGACCGGCAGCACCTGCGCTGCCCGCTCTTCATGCGCGCCATACCATTCGCGCGCGAAGGTCGACAGCTCTGAAGCCTGTTCGAAATAGCGGCGGCTAAAGGGCTGCAAAGGATGCTGGCGGGTACGCTGGGCCAGCAGCAGATCTCCGCGCTCGCTGGCGGAAAGGCCTGAGCTGCCTTCACCCTGCCAGCCCTGGCTCAGATAGTCGCGCAGCTGCGAGACCAGCACCGAGGGGGGCTGCTCGCTGTTGTCGCGCACATGGCGACCGGCCCAGCTGATATAGAGCTTGCTGCGGGCCGACAGCAAGGCATCCAGCATCAGCTGGCGGTCATCGTCGCGGCGCGCGCGATCACCGGGGCGCTGCTGGCCGGGCAAGGCCATCAGATCGAAGTCCACGCGCGTGGCGCGGCGCGGGTAGTCGCCATCGTTCATGCCCAGCAGACACACCACTTCGAAGGGGATGGCGCGCATCGGCATCAGCGTGCAGAAAGTCACGCCGCCGGCGCGAAAACGCTGGTTGAGCGCGGGCTCGGACAGGGCCTGCAACCAGGCCTCCTGTGCCACTTCCAGCGGAATGAGGGCCTCAAAACCCGCTTGCTCGCAGGCAGCCTGCCAGCCGACCAGGGCCGTGTCGAGTGCGGCGCACAAGGCCTGGTCTTCATCGCCCTGCGCGACAAAGAAGTCGTCCATCAGACTTCGAAAACGCTGGGCCCAGACCTCGGGAGCCGCAGCCGTAGCAGCCGTTTGCCACCACTGCAGCATGCGCCCCAGCAAGCTGGCCAGCGATCCGGCCAGCTCGGCTGTCAGGCCGCCCACTTCGTCATAGGGCTCCATGCCGGCAAACACCTGTGCCTCGTCGAAGGCGGCCTCCAGCGCCGGCCCGCTGGCATAGCCCAGCAGCATGCGGCGCAGGCCGAACCAGGCGCTGTTGGGATCACCACAGGCCGCCAGGCCCAACTGTGCTCGCTGCGCATGGTTGAGCCCCCAGCGAATGCCCGCACCGGCCATCCAGTGCGTGAGCTGGGGCAGATCGTCGGCCGCCAGACCCACGCGCGCCGCCACGGCGGGGACATCGAGCAGGTCGCACAACTCGCTCAGACGGCAACGCTGCTGCGGCAGCTTGAGCAGCCATTGCAGCGCCGTCACCAGCGGACTGCTGGCACGCGCGCCCACGTCGGCGATATCAAACGGAATATGGCGCGCATCGTGGCGACCGTACTGGCCGAACACGGCGCGGATGGCGGGCGCAGCCTCTTCGATCGACGGCAGCATGACCACCACCTCGCGCGGCGCCAGCACAGCGCGGCCCGCAGCGGCAGGCTCGGCCAGCCATTGCAGCAGCTGGTCGTGCAGCACTTCGAGCTCGCGCACCAGGCCATGGGCCTTGTGAAAGACGATGGACTGGTCGGCCGCCGCGATCTCGACCGCAGGGTGCTCCGACATGGGCACCAGATCGCGAATGCGCTGCTGCACCTGGGCCAGCAGCGGTGCGTCGATCAGCTCGCTCGCGTCGGCCTCGTCATACACATCCACACGCGGCCAGCCCCATTGCACGGCCGTGTCGCCCGTGGTGTCGAAGGCATCGAGCTGGCGCACATAGTCGCGGCTCTGCCGCCCCCATGCCGCCAGCAGCGGATGGGCATGGGCATGCATGGCCGCCAGCGGAATCTGCGCCAGATCCTTGCCGCCCTTGTCGGCATGGCGGCGGCGCTGCTGGCGCAGCAGCTCGCGCCCGTCGATGGCATCGGCCCAGTGAAAGCGGCAAGGGTTGGGCACGGCAATCAGCACCTGGCTGTGCTGGGCAATGCCGCTCAAAAACTGCATCAAAGACAGCGGCATCTGGCTCATGCCGAACACCACCACGCGGCGCGCCAGCGGCGTGACGGGCGGCTGACCGCTTTGCAGCGTGTCCAGAATCCGCGCCAGCAGGGCCGGGCGGGTGGCGGCACGCTCCTGCTCATCGAGTTCGGCCAGCACCTTGCGCCACAGCTGGGGCTGCCAGAGCTGCCCTTCGGGCACTGGCTCGTCGGGGCGGCCCGCTGTACGCAGCACATCCTCGCCCTGCTCCCAGGCGGCCAGCCAGTCGGCGCGGTAGATCTGGTACTGATCGAACAGGTCGGCCAGCTTTTCGGCCAGCTGCAGCAGACGCTGCGGCTCGCCAGGGCGCAGAAAGTTGGCAATCGGTGCGAACGCAGGCTCGCCCAGGCATTGCGGCAGCAGACGCATCAGGCGCCAGATCATGGGCGTCTTGTCCAGCGGCGATTCACGCGGCACCTCATGCCTGCCCAGAATCTGCCGGTAGCTGCGCCAGACAAAGCGCGCCGGCAGTTCGACCTGTGCAGCGGCGCACACGCCCTGCTGCTCGGCCATGCGCATCTTGAACCACTCGGCCATGCCGTTGCTTTGCACCAGCACGATCTCGGGCTCCAGCGCCTGCAAGGGATGCGCCGCCAGCCAGGCCAGCACGGTATCGGCCAGCGCCTCGGTCTGGTTGCCGTGAATGGCGATCAGGCCCGGCTGCCAGTTAGCTGCCGGTTGCGACGCCCTTGATTGCTGCTCTGCTGTCACACGCGCTCCTGTGCCTGTCTGTGCACGATGAAAGCTGCAAGCTTAACGGCAGCATGCAGGCGCTATCAAATGAAAAGCTGGTTGCGCTTATCCATAAAGCAAACTAGAGCTGAAACGCCTTGAAATCAAGCAAAGAAAAGCGCAAGCCGCTCTACTTTTATTACCAACAGCCCATCGCGGACATTCCGAGGCTGCAATGAGAAAAGCCCCGGATCATTGCTGATCCGGGGCTTTAAATTTGGTGGCCTGGGACGGAATCGAACCGCCGACACAAGGATTTTCAATCCTCTGCTCTACCGACTGAGCTACCGGGCCTGTGCTGTCCAGCAACTTGAATTTGCTGAAGCGGCGATTATAGGCATATTTTTCTGCATCCTGCCCCGCCTGGGCATTCCAGCCCCAAGCATTCGCCGGCCTGCTATGCCACCGAAAAAGCAGGTCCGGATGCAGAAAAGCCCTGAATCATTGCTGATCCAGGGCTTTGAATCTGGTGGCCTGGGACGGAATCGAACCGCCGACACAAGGATTTTCAATCCTCTGCTCTACCGACTGAGCTACCGGGCCTTTTCTTCGGCACCCTTGAGTGCTGAAGCCACGATTATAGGCACACTTTTGGAGCCCAAATCGAAAACTGCGAATTTTTTGGAAATTATCCGCGGCGATTGCGTCCAAGGTCCACGCCCAGTTGGCGCAGCTTGCGATACAGGTGAGTACGCTCAAGGCCGGTCTTCTCGGCCACGCGCGTCATGGAGCCGCCTTCGCGTGCCAGGTGGAATTCGAAATAGGCTTTTTCAAAGCCGTCGCGCGCCTCGCGCAAAGGGCGGTCGAGATCGAAGCCTTGGTGCGAATTGGGCAGATTGTCTTCCGCCGCCTGGGCCGTGATGCTGACCACGGCCGATGGCACCGTGCCGTTGCTGGCATGCGCTGCAGTTTCCGAGCCCTGGCTGGCCGTGCTTCGCGCCAGCCCCTGCTCCACCGCCTTGAGCAGCTTCTGCATGGTGATGGGCTTTTCGAGGAATGACAGCGCACCGATACGCGTTGCCTCAACGGCCGTTTCGATGGTCGCATGACCGCTCATCATGATGACGGGCATGGTGAGCTGACCGGCCGTGGCCCATTCCTTGAGCAGGGTGACGCCGTCGGTGTCCGGCATCCAGATGTCCAGCAGCACCAGATCGTAGTTGTGGGTTGCCCTGGATACGCGTGCCTGCGTGGCGTTCTCCGCCACGTCCACACTATGACCTTCGTCGTTGAGGATTTCCGACAACAAATCCCGGATCCCCAGTTCGTCGTCGACCACTAGTATGTTTGCCATGTGTCTAAAGCCTGTTGCTATGCCTTGTGCGAAGCGGGATCAAGCCGCCCCCGCACGGTCGTTAGGTACAAATGATAGCGACACTCGCGCGCCTTGCACTACCCCGTCTTCCTCTCGATTACCCAGGTCCACTCTTGCGCCATGCTCGTCGGCGATTTTTTTGACCACGGCCAAACCCAGGCCTGTGCCGCGAGACTTGGTGGTCACATAGGGCTCGAAGGCTCTTTGAAGAATATTGGGAGCAAAACCTGTGCCACTGTCGCTGATGCTCAGGCGCACACGCTGGGCCGTGTCCATCCAGCGGGTTTCGATGGTGACGGATACTGGAGTCTGCCCTGTTTCCTGCGCTCGTTGCGCCGTGGAATCTTGCGCATTTTGCAAAAGATTGTGGATGACCTGACGCAATTGCTGGCTATCGCCCTGAATCAGCGGGCAGGCTTCGTCGAGCGATGCCTCCACACGCACCGCCGCATTCTCTTCGCCATAGAGCTGCAGCACCTCAGCGACCAGTGCATTCAGATCCAGCGCTTGCAGATTGGCAGCCGGCAAACGTGCATATTCACGAAACTCATCGACCAGACGCTTCATGGCCCCCACCTGATCGACGATGGTCTTCACGGATTTGGCCAGCAGCGCCTGCTCCGCAGGCTGCAGCTTGTCGGTCAGCTTCATCGCCAGACGCTCGGCAGACAGCTGAATCGGCGTCAGCGGATTCTTGATCTCATGCGCCACGCGGCGCGCCACCTCGCCCCAGGCCTGTGCGCGCTGGGCAGAGACGATCTCCGAGATGTCGTCAAACACCAGCAGGCGCTGGTCGTCGGGCAGCTCCGCGCCGCGCATGACCAGGCTGGTGGTGTTGTGCACCACATCACCGTTGCCGTTGCCCGCGTCCAGCTCATAGACCTGCTGCCAGCGGTCCCGCCCCTGCTCGGCCGAAGCATCGCCGAGAAAGATCTCGAACTGTTCCTGCACCACGCGCGCAAAGTCCTGCAAACCCGAGACATCGCGCAGGCGCTTGCCCTGGAACACCGCCATGGGCGCGCGCAGAATGCGTGTTGCACCAGGGTTGCTGAGCACGATGCGCCCGGAGCGATCGAGCACGATGACGCCCGAAGTAAGGTTGTCCAGAATGGTCTGCAGATTGCTGCGCGCCGCATCGAGTTGCAGCAGATTGCGGTTGGCGTCGGAGCGTGCGTCGGCCAGTTGCTGGGTCATGACGGCAAAAGAGCGCGTCAGCCCGCCAATCTCGTCCTTGCTCTGCAGCGCAGGCTTGGGGCGCAAATCGCCACGCGCCACATCGCGCATGCCCTGGGCCAGCAACAACAAGGGCTTGGCCAGTTGGTTGCCCAGCACCACGGCCAGCACCACGGCCCCAAACACGGCCAGAAAGAGCGCCAGCGTCAGAGTGCCGATATACATGCGC
Source organism: Comamonas sp. Z1 (assembly GCF_008121555.1). Lineage (NCBI taxonomy): Bacteria > Pseudomonadati > Pseudomonadota > Betaproteobacteria > Burkholderiales > Comamonadaceae > Comamonas > Comamonas sp. Z1. Next base: position 111,601 of record NZ_VOQT01000008.1, on the reverse strand, counting down.
TGCAATCCACCGCGAGCAAGTGCTCGCTCCTGATACTCGCGATTGGCCTCCTGCACGGCCAGGGCATTGCTGACCAGGGCTTGCGGCAGGGGAATCGTGGCCTGCAGATAACGCGCCTCCTCCAGCAGATTCACTGCCGAGCTGGGCACCAACGCCAGTGTGCGCACCTTGGCGTTGGCCGCGGCCTGATCGGCAGGCACGTCGCCGGCATCATCCAGGCCTTCGATGCTGGCCACGGCACGCTGACCGCCCTGCTCCCTCAAGCTGCGCAGCAGCTGGGTGTTGGGCCGCTCGGGCGCCAGGCTGAACTGAGACTGACCGGCACTGGCAATGGCCTTGCCTGATGCATTCCAGAGCACCACATCGGAGGCTCCGATCTGATCTCGGATGCGCTCCAGCATCAGTGCCGCCCCTGCATCCGAAGTCTGAGACAGCTGAAGGCCTGCCGTGCGCGTGTTGTTGGCCATGTCATTGGCCACGGTATCCAGCGTGGCACTGGCCAGGCTCACGCCCGCAGACAAGGCCCCTTCGACCTTGACGTCGAACCAGCTCTCGATGGAGCGTGAGACGAACTGGTAGGACACCACATAGATCAACAAGCCCGGCAGCAAGCCCACCAGGGTGAAGATGCCCGCCAGCTTGAGCAACAGCTTGCTGCCAAAACGCCCGCGCCTGAGCCTCAGAGCCAGGCGCAAGCCGCCCCAGAACAGCACCAGCAGCAGCAATCCGGCCACAACGACATTGGCGGCAAACAGCCAGTTGTAGTTGCGCTCATAGGCCAGCCGGTTATTCGTGGCCAGGGTCAGCAGGAACAGCAGCAGCACCCCCACCACCACCATCAGCGCCACGCCCGTGCCAACGGCCCAGCGCGTGGCGCGCGACCAGCGCGCGGCAGAGGAGCCGCCGGCTTCGCCATCCGGGAGCTTGATGTCAGCCATCAGGGAGCGGCCTCCAGCGTCTGGGTGCGCGACAGTTGCAGATTCCAGCCCGAGCGCCCCAGTGCCCCAATCTGTAAAGGTCTGGGCAGGGACGACAGATCTACGCGAAAGCGCAGTTGCACCGAGACGCCGGAAGTGGAGCCGAGCTGGCCGGAGTCCAGAATCTTCCAGCGGTAAATGCGTTGAATGGCTGCGATGGCATCCTCCAGCTGCTCGTAGGACTGGCCCAGCGCCAGTCCGGTGCCGCTGCCGCCGGTGAAGGCGGAATTGGAGATATGCAAACGCCAGCGCCTGGTCAGCGGCTGGTGCGTAATGCGGTAATAGCGGGTGGCGACGCCCAATTGCTGATCGGACCAGTACCAGCGCTCGCGCTGCACCTGAGCCTCGGCAATGAAATACATGGGAATGCCCTGGCGCAGGGCATCTTCAACCTGACCGGGCAGCTCGAACTGCAGATTGGCCGAGAGAAACACCCCCTCGTCGGTACGCGTGACCTGCATGGAGCTGATATCCGGCGGCACGGTATCGGCCCGGGCCAGCACGAAAACCAGGGACAGCGCCAGCACCAGCGAAGCTGCACGGGCCGCACGCCGCAAGGCCCCCGCTACAGCGTTAGCGCAATTTTTCCAGCAGAGCGTAAAAAAAGCCGTCGTGGTCACCCAGGGGATTGTCTGCCACGGAATCGTGTTTGGCAGCTTTGCCGGGAATTAAATGACCCGGAGCAGGCAAGCTGGCCGCCGTAGTGTTGCGCGCAAGAAACGCTTGCATCTGGGCATCGCCCTCGGCCTTGAAGACCGAGCAGGTGCAATAGACCATGCGGCCGCCGGGCTGCAGCAGCGGCCACAGGGTATCGAGCAGCTTGGACTGGATGTCTGCCAGCTGGGCCACATCGCTCTCACGGCGCAGCCAGCGCACATCGGGCTGGCGACGCACAATGCCAGATGCCGTGCAAGGCGCATCGAGCAAGATCGCATCGAAGAACTGACCGCCACATTGCGATTCGAACCACGCCTGGGGCGCGGACGCATCGGCCACCAGCACCTTGGCCTTCAGGCCCAGGCGCGACAAGGTTTCACCGATGCGGCGAGCCCGCTCGGGGTCGATCTCCAGGGCCGTGACTTCGATGCCGCCGGGCGCAGCGCGCTCAAGCAGATGGGCAGTCTTGCCGCCGGGCGCAGCACAGGCATCCAGCACGCGCAGCGGGCGGCCCTGGGGCTCGGGCAAACCGGCCAGCAGCAGCGGTGCAGCGGCCTGCGCCGCGCCGTCCTGCACCGAGGCCCATCCCTCTTCAAACTGCGGCAGCTCCTGCACAGGCACGGCCTGCTCGAGTTGCAGGCCGCACTCGGCGACAGCTGTCGACTTCAGGTTCATCGCCTGCAGCGCATTCTGATACTGGGCTGGAGTGCTTTTCTGTGCATTCACCCGCAGCGTCATGGGCGGCTGGGCGTTGTTGGCCGCCAAAATGGTCTGCCAGTCCTGGGGATGGTCTTTTTTGAGCCGGGCAATCCACCATGCAGGGTGATTCCAGACGGCCACGGGATCGTTGTCGGTCGCGCTCACCAGGGCATCACGCTCGCGCAGAAAGCGGCGCAGGCAGGCGTTGATGAAGCCGGACTGCGCGCGTGCCGCGCCGTTCTTGGCGGCTTCCACGGCCTGGTTGACCAGGGTGAAGGGCGGATATGGGGCTTGGGTCTCATCCCAGGCCAGTGCCAGCGCAGTGCTCAGCAAGGCACTGACCTTGGGTGCCGGTGGGCGCGGCGCCAGCTGCTTTTGCAGCGCCTGGGCACGCCCCAGATTGCGCAGCACCTGGAACAGCAAGGCCTGCACTCCCGGACGCAAGCGCTGCGGCACCTGTGCCAGCACAGCCTTGCTGGACTGACCACCCAGGATGCCGTGCAAGGCCTTGGCCACCGCATCCAGCTGTTGCCACAGGGCAGGAGCGTTGGGCACGGCAGCACCTGCAGCGGCGTTCTTGGGTTGGGAAGGCTTGGAAGTCATGAAGAGCAGACCTGAAAATCTTGTAGAACTGACGCAGACCAGGATGCACAGCGGGCATTTCTATCGAGAAAACACCATGTCTGATCCGAGCTTGCGCAAATCGTGTCTTGATCAATGAAAAACGCTCCCGTCTGCACAAGGCAGAGCGGGAGCGCGGTGCATCAGCAGCGAACCGCAGCCGTTGCCGGCCGCGGCCCAGTGCCATGCTTAGTCGGCAGAGGCGTCGCCAGCAGGTGCTTCGACGTCATCAGCCAGCACACCGGCCAGCTCGGCTTCTTCGGCTTCGGCGATGGCACGACGCTCGGCATCGTCCATTTCGTCCTTGGCCTTGCGAGCCTGGTGATAGGCCAGACCGGTACCGGCGGGGATCAGACGACCCACGATCACGTTTTCCTTCAGGCCACGCAGCTCGTCGCGCTTGCCCATGATGGCAGCTTCGGTCAGAACACGGGTGGTTTCCTGGAAGGAAGCCGCAGAGATGAACGAGTCGGTCGACAGCGAAGCCTTGGTGATGCCCAGCAGCACGTTGGAGTACGTGGCAGGCAGCTTGCCTTCCTTCTGCATCTGTTCGTTGGTGTTGAGCACCTCGGAACGCTCGACCTGTTCACCCTGGATGTAGGTGGTATCGCCGGAGTTCTCGATGATCACGCGACGCAGCATCTGACGCACGATCACTTCGATGTGCTTGTCGTTGATCTTCACACCCTGCAGGCGGTAAACGTCCTGCACCTCGTCCACGATGTAGCGCGACAGCTCTTCGATACCCAGCAGACGCAGGATGTCTTGAGGATCGGCAGGACCGTCAACGATGGACTCGCCCTTGTTCACCACCTGGCCTTCGTGGACCAGAATGTTGCGCTCCTTGGGCACCAGTTCTTCCCAGACCTTGCCTTCCAGATCGGTGATCTGCAGGCGGATCTTGCCCTTGGTTTCCTTGCCGAAGGACACGGTACCGGTCATCTCGGCCAGAGTGCCCTTGTCCTTGGGCGTACGGGCTTCGAACAGTTCGGCCACACGGGGCAGACCACCGGTAATGTCGCGGGTCTTCTGGCCTTCCACAGGGATACGGGCCAGCACTTCGCCGGGGCCCACGTCCTGGCCGTCGCGCACCTGAATCAGGGCGCCGACCTGGAAGCCGATCGTCACGGCGTGGTCGGTACCAGGGATCTTGACTTCCTGGTTGTTGGCGTCGATCAGCTTGACCTGGGGACGCACCACCTTGGCAGAGCCACGACGCTTGGGGTCAATCACCACCAGAGTGGACAGACCGGTCACTTCGTCGACCTGCTTGGCCACCGTCAGACCTTCTTCCACATTCTCGAAACGCACTTGACCGGCGTATTCGGTAATGATGGGTCGGGTCAGCGGGTCCCAGTTCGCCAGGATCTTGCCGGCCTTGATGGCCTCATCGGGCTTGATGGTCAGCACGGCGCCATAAGGCACCTTGTGACGCTCGCGCTCGCGGCCGTTTTCGCTGATCACGATCTCGCCGGAACGCGAAATCACCACCAGCTCGCCCTTGGTGTTGGACACATAGCGCATCGTGCTGTTGAAGCCGATCACGCCATTGGACTTGGCTTCCACGCTCGAGGCGATGGCAGCGCGCGAAGCGGCACCACCGATGTGGAAGGTACGCATGGTCAGCTGCGTGCCGGGTTCACCGATGGACTGGGCAGCGATCACACCCACGGCTTCGCCGAGGTTGATCAGGCCGCCACGACCCAGGTCGCGACCGTAGCAGGTTGCGCACAGACCGAAACGGGTTTCGCAGGTCAGAGCCGTACGCACCTTGATTTCGTCCACGCCCTGGGCTTCCAGCTCTTCGATGGTGTCTTCGTTGAGCAAGGTACCGGCAGGCACCAGCACGGCACGGGTTTCGGGGTGCAGCACTTCTTCGGCGGTCGAACGGCCCAGCACACGGTCGCGCAGGGATTCGATCACTTCACCACCTTCGACGATGGCGCGCATCAGATAGCCGTTGGAGGTACCGCAATCCTGTTCGTTCACGACCAGATCCTGCGTCACGTCCACCAGACGACGAGTCAGGTAACCGGAGTTAGCCGTCTTCAGCGCCGTGTCGGCCAGACCCTTACGAGCACCGTGGGTCGAGATGAAGTACTGCAGCACGTTGAGGCCTTCGCGGAAGTTCGCGGTGATAGGCGTCTCAATGATGGAGCCGTCAGGCTTGGCCATCAGACCACGCATACCGGCCAGCTGACGAATCTGCGCTGCGGAGCCACGGGCGCCGGAGTCGGCCATCATGTAAATCGCATTGAACGATTCCTGATCGACTTCGTTGCCGTGACGGTCGGTGGTCTTCTGGACCTTGAGCTGGTCCATCATCACCTTGGACACGTCGTCGCCGGCCTTGCCCCAGATGTCCACCACCTTGTTGTAGCGCTCGCCCGAGGTCACCAGACCCGAGACGTACTGCTGCTCGATCTCCTTCACTTCGGACTCTGCGCGGGCCAGGATGTCGGCCTTTTGCGGAGGCACCAGCATGTCGTCGATGGAGATCGAGATACCGGCGTGCGTGGACAGACGGAAACCGTTTTGCAGCAGCTTGTCGGCAAACACGACCGTGGCCTTCAGACCGCACTTGCGGAAGGAGGCGTTGATCAGCTTGGAGATTTCCTTCTTCTTCAGCGCCTTGTTCATGTTGCTGAAAGCCAGGCCCTTGGGCAGGATTTCAGACAACAGGGCACGGCCCACGGTGGTTTCCACGAGCGAGGTCACGGGCTCGAATTCGCCAGTTTCCTTGTTCTTGTTCCACTCGGTCAGGCGCACGCTGATCTTGGCGTGCAGTTCGGTCTCGCCAGCATCCAGAGCGCGTTGCAGCTCCATCAGGTCGGCAAACACCATGCCTTCGCCCTTGCCGTTGATCTTTTCACGCGTGGCGTGATACAGACCCAGCACCACGTCCTGGGAAGGAACGATGGAGGGTTCGCCCGAAGCGGGGAACAGCACGTTGTTCGAGGCCAGCATCAGCACGCGGGCTTCCATCTGCGCTTCCACAGACAGGGGCACGTGAACAGCCATCTGGTCACCGTCGAAGTCGGCGTTGAAGGCCGCGCAGACCAGCGGGTGCAGTTGCAGGGCCTTGCCTTCGATCAGGATGGGCTCGAAAGCCTGGATACCCAGACGGTGCAGCGTAGGCGCACGGTTGAGCATGATGGGGTGTTCCTTGATGACTTCTTCAAGGATGTCCCACACCACGGGCGTACCGGCTTCCACTTCCTTCTTGGCAGCCTTGATGGTCGTGGCGATGCCGCGCTGCTCGAGCTGCGCGAAGATGAAGGGCTTGAACAGCTCCAGCGCCATCAGCTTGGGCAGACCGCACTGGTGCAGCTTGAGGTAAGGACCCACGGTAATCACGGAACGACCGGAGTAGTCCACGCGCTTGCCCAGCAAGTTCTGACGGAAACGACCGCTCTTGCCCTTGATCATGTCGGCCAGAGACTTCAGGGCACGCTTGTTGGCGCCCGTCATGGCCTTGCCGCGACGGCCGTTGTCCAGCAGCGAGTCCACCGCTTCCTGCAGCATGCGCTTTTCGTTGCGCGCGATGATTTCAGGAGCCTTGAGCTCGAGCAGACGACGCAGACGCGAGTTACGGTTGATAACGCGGCGGTACAGGTCGTTCAGGTCGGAAGTGGCAAAACGGCCACCGTCCAGAGGCACCAGGGGACGCAGATCGGGAGGCAGCACGGGCAGCACTTCCATCACCATCCACTCGGGCTTGATGCCGGACTTCTTGAACGCTTCCAGCAGCTTCAGGCGCTTGGCGTTCTTCTTGACCTTGACTTCGGAGCCGGTCAGATCGTTGCGCAGGCGCTCGATCTCGACGTCGATGTCGATGCCTTCGAGCAGGTCCTTGATGCCTTCAGCGCCCATCTTGGCGGTGAACTCATCGTAGCCGTACTCGAGTTGCTTGGCGTCGTAGTCGTCCTCGGTCATGATGCTGAACTTCTTCAGCGGGGTCATGCCGGGGTCGGTCACCACATAGGCTTCGAAGTACAGCACGCGCTCGATGTCGCGCAGCGTCATGTCCAGCACCAGGCCCAGGCGCGAAGGCAGGGACTTCAGGAACCAGATGTGAGCGCAGGGCGCGGCCAGGTCGATGTGACCCATGCGTTCGCGACGCACCTTGGTCTGTGTGACTTCAACGCCGCACTTCTCGCAGATCACACCGCGGTGCTTGAGGCGCTTGTACTTGCCGCACAGGCATTCGTAGTCCTTGATCGGGCCAAAGATCTTGGCGCAGAACAGACCATCACGCTCGGGCTTGAAAGTACGGTAGTTGATCGTTTCAGGCTTCTTCACTTCACCGAAAGACCAGGAACGGATCTTCTCGGGCGAGGCCAGGCCGATCTTGATGGCATCGAAATGCTCATCAGGCGTAAATTGCTTGAACAGGTCGAGTAGCGATTTCATGTAACTCTTTCCTTTTCGTCAAAAATCATTGCAGCCACCGCTGGATTTGCCTTGGTTTCAGCAACGAACCAAGCGCAAATCCTTTGTTTTAAAGCGGTTGCAGCTCTCTGTTTAATAGTGCTTAAGAACGTTCGAGCTCGATGTCCAAGCCCAGAGAGCGGATTTCCTTGACCAGCACGTTGAACGATTCGGGCATGCCCGCTTCGATCGAGTGCTCGCCCTTGACGATGGACTCGTACACCTTGGTACGACCGACCACGTCGTCGGACTTCACAGTCAGCATTTCCTGCAGCACATAGGCGGCGCCGTAAGCTTCCAGCGCCCACACTTCCATTTCACCGAAACGCTGACCACCGAACTGGGCCTTACCGCCCAGAGGCTGTTGCGTCACCAGCGAGTAAGGACCTGTGGAGCGGGCGTGCATCTTGTCGTCGACCAAGTGGTGCAGCTTCAGGTAGTGCATATAGCCCACGGTGGTCGGACGCTCGAAGCGCTCGCCGGTGCGGCCGTCATACAGATAAGCCTGAGTGCGTGTCTCGGTCAGACCCTTGGCGGCAGCGATGTCGTCAGGGTAGGCCAGCTTCAGCATGTCCTTGATTTCGGCTTCGGAAGCACCGTCGAACACCGGCGTTGCGAATGGCACGCCCGTGGTCAGCTCCTTGGCCATGGACATGACTTCGCCGTCGTCCAGCTGAGACAGCTCTTCCTTGCGACCGCTGCGGTTGTAGATCTCTTCCAGGAAGGCACGCACTTCAGCAGCACGGGCTTCCTTTTGCAGCATGTCGCCGATGCGCTGGCCCAGACCCTTGCCGGCCCAGCCCAAGTGCACTTCCAGCACCTGACCGATGTTCATACGCGAAGGCACGCCCAGCGGGTTCAGCACGATGTCGGCAGTGGTGCCGTCGGCCAGGAAAGGCATGTCTTCCACGGGAGTGATCTTGGAGACCACACCCTTGTTGCCGTGACGACCGGCCATCTTGTCGCCAGGCTGCAGACGACGCTTGACGGCCAGGTAGACCTTGACCATCTTCAGCACGCCGGCAGGCAGCTCGTCGCCTTGCGTGAGCTTCTTGCGCTTTTCTTCGAACGCCAGGTCGAAGGTGTGACGCTGCTGCTCGATGGAGTTCTTGATGGACTCCAGCTGAGCGGCCACTTCGTCTTCGGCAGGGCGAATGTCGAACCAGTGGAACTTCTCCACGCCGTCCAGATAGGCCTTGTCGATCTTGGCGCCCTTGGACAGCTTCTGAGGACCACCGTTGGCCACGCGGCCGGTCAGCAGCTTCTCGATACGGTCGAAAGCGTCGGCTTCCACAATGCGCAGCTGGTCGTTCAGGTCCAGACGGAAGCGCTTGAGTTCATCGTCGATGATCTGCTGGGCACGCTTGTCGCGCTGGATGCCTTCACGCGTGAACACCTGCACGTCGATCACGGTACCTTGCGAGCCCTGATCCACACGCAGAGAAGTGTCCTTCACGTCGGAAGCCTTCTCGCCGAAGATGGCGCGCAGCAGCTTCTCTTCAGGCGTCAGCGTGGTCTCGCCCTTGGGTGTGACCTTGCCCACCAGCACATCGCCGGGTTGCACTTCGGCGCCCACGTAGATGATGCCGGACTCGTCCAGGCGGTTCAGTTGCTGCTCGGACAGGTTGGGGATGTCGCGTGTGATTTCTTCGGCACCCAGCTTGGTGTCGCGAGCCATCACCACCAGCTCTTCGATGTGGATCGAGGTGTAGCGATCGTCAGCCACGATGCGCTCGTTGATCATCACCGAGTCTTCGTAGTTGTAGCCGTTCCAGGGCATGAACGCGATCAGCATGTTCTGGCCGATGGCGATTTCGCCCAGATCGGTCGAAGCGCCGTCCGCCAGCACATCACCCTTGGCCAGCTTGTCGCCACGGCTGACGATGGGGCGCTGGTGGATGTTGGTGTTCTGGTTGGAACGCTGATACTTGATCAGGTTGTAGATGTCCACGCCGACTTCACCGGCCACGGCTTCGTCGTCGTTCACACGGATCACGATGCGGGTGGCGTCGACATAGTCCACAATACCGCCGCGCTTGGCAGTGACCACGGTGCCGGAGTCCACGGCAGCAACGCGCTCGATGCCGGTACCGACCATGGGCTTTTCAGGACGCAGCACAGGCACGGCCTGACGCGACATGTTGGCGCCCATCAAGGCACGGTTCGCATCGTCGTGTTCCAGGAAGGGAATCAGCGAGGCGGCCACGGACACGATCTGCGCAGGCGACACGTCCATGTATTGCACGCGCTCGGCCGACACCAGGGTCGATTCACCGGCTTCACGGGCCGACACCAGCTCGCCCACCAGATTGCCTTCGGCATCCAGATCGGCGTTGGCCTGGGCGATCACGTACTTGCCTTCTTCGATGGCCGACAGATAGTCGATGTCCATCGTCACCTTGCCGTCCACCACGCGACGGTACGGGGTTTCGATGAAACCGTACTCGTTGAGGCGGGCGTACAGAGCCAGCGAGTTGATCAGACCGATGTTGGGACCTTCAGGCGTTTCGATAGGGCAGACGCGACCATAGTGGGTCACGTGCACGTCACGCACTTCAAAGCCGGCACGTTCGCGGGTCAGACCGCCTGGGCCCAGGGCGGAAACACGACGCTTGTGCGTGATTTCTGCCAGAGGGTTGGTCTGGTCCATGAACTGCGACAGCTGCGAGGCACCGAAGAACTCCTTCAGGGCCGCAGAGATGGGCTTGGAGTTGATCAGGTCGTGGGGCATGAGAGGCTCTTGCTCGGCCTGACCCAGACGTTCCTTCACAGCCTTTTCGATACGCGCCAGACCGGTGCGGTACTGGTTTTCGGCCAGTTCGCCCACGCAACGCACACGGCGGTTGCCCAAGTGGTCGATATCGTCGACTTCGCCACGGCCATTGCGCAGGTCCACCAGGATCTTGACCACGGCCAGGATGTCTTCGTTGGACAGCACCATGGGACCGGTCGCGCCTTCGCGGCCGATCTTGGCGTTGAACTTCATGCGGCCCACGCGCGACAGATCATAGGTGTCGGCGTTGTAGAACAGGCGCTGGAACAGGGCCTGCACGGCGTCCTCGGTAGGAGGCTCGCCAGGACGCATCATGCGGTAGATGGCAACGCGGGCAGCGAACTCGTCCACGGTTTCATCGGTGCGCAGGGTCTGCGAGATGTAGGCGCCCTGGTCCAGTTCGTTGGTGTAGATGCACTGAACGTCCTGCACGCCGGCGCTGCGCAGCTTCTTGAGCAGAGCTTCGGTCAGTTCTTCGTTGGCCTTGGCGATGATTTCGCCGGTATCGGGATCAACGATGTTCTTGGCCAGCACACGACCCAGCAGGAAGTCTTCGGGCACGCTGACGAACTTGGTGCCGGACTGCTCCAGCTCGCGGGTGTGGCGAGCGGTGATGCGCTTGTCCTTGGCGACCACGACCTTGCCGGACTTGTCGGTGATGTCGAAACGCGCGACTTCGCCCTTCAGGCGATCGGCCACGAATTCCATCTGTGCACCGCTGTCCATCAGGCGGAAGTTGTCGTTCACGAAGAACGTTGCCAGGATGGTCTCGGGCGTCATGCCGATGGCCTTCAGCAGGATCGACACAGGCATCTTGCGGCGACGGTCGACGCGGAAGTACAGCAGGTCCTTGGGGTCGAACTCGAAGTCCAGCCAGGAGCCGCGGTAAGGAATGATGCGAGCCGAGAACAGCAGCTTGCCCGAGCTATGGGTCTTGCCCTTGTCGTGCTCGAAGAACACGCCAGGCGAACGGTGCAGCTGAGACACGATCACGCGCTCGGTACCGTTGATGATGAACGAACCCTTGTCGGTCATCAGGGGCACTTCGCCCATGTAGACCTCTTGTTCCTTCACTTCCTTGACCACCTTGGACTGAGCCGTGGAGGACTCGCGGTCATAGATGATCAGCTGGACCTTGGCGCGGACAGCGGAGGCGAAGGTCAGACCACGGGTCTGGCATTCACGCACGTCGAAAGCGGGCTTGGCGAGGTTGTACTCGACAAACTTCATCTCCACAAAACCATTGTGGGAGACGATGGGGAAGGCGGAATTGAAGGCCGCTTGCAGGCCATCAATGGTACGTTTTTTGGGGGCTACATCTGCCTGCAGGAATGCTGTATAGGCATCTTTTTGCATCTGCAGCAGATAAGGCACTTCGAGCACGCTATCGCGGCTCCCGAAGCTTTTGCGGATTCGCTTGCGTTCGGTATAAGAATAGGCCATGAGATCTCCGGGCAAAGACATGAGTCCTGGGTCTGCGACGACTGCCCCACAGGGTTCTCCTGCGGGCTTGGCGGTTGGCCACTACCAACCATGGCTGACGGCGATGCGTTGCACATCGCCCGAACCAAGGCATCTTCTGCTGTCGGATTGTCAGAAGACACTAAAAAGCAGACTCCCTAGGAAACCTGCTTTTTGGTGTGTTCTTTAAGCGCACTCCACAAGCGCCAAAGGCTGGAGACCCTTTTACGAGTCTCCAGCCCTTGATTTCACTGAATTACTTCAGTTCAGCCTTGGCACCGGCTTCAACCAGCTTCTTCACAGCGGCTTCAGCGTCAGCCTTGGGAGCGGCTTCCTTCACGGTCTTGGGAGCGCCGTCGACCAGATCCTTGGCTTCCTTCAGACCCAGGCCGGTGATTTCGCGCACAGCCTTAATCACGGACACCTTGTTAGCGCCAGCGTCGGTCAGAACGACGTTGAACTCGGTCTTTTCTTCAGCAGCAGCAGCGCCACCAGCAGCGCCGCCAGCAGCGGGAGCAGCCATAGCAGCGGCGGACACGCCAAACTTCTCTTCAATAGCCTTGACCAGGTCGTTCAGTTCCAGAACAGTCATGCTGTCCAGGGCGGTCAGGAATGCGTCTTTATCGAATGCCATTTTGATTTCCTAAAATTGGTTGGTTTTGCCGAGCACTCAGGCTGCGGCTGTTTCTGTTGCCGCTTCGGCAGAGCCTTCGCCCTTCTTGGCCGCCAGAGCGCCCAGCACAACGGCTGTACGCGAGATAGGCGACATGAGCAAGCCGCACAGTTGTGCGAGCAGTACTTCCTTGGAGGGGATGTTTGCCAGTTGCTTAACGCCGTCGATGTCCAGGGCCTTGCCTCCGAACGCGCCACCGCGAATCACCAACTTGTCGTTGGTCTTCGCGAAGTCGGCCACCACCTTGGCGGCAGCCACTGCGTCTTCAGAGAAGCCATAGATCAGGGGACCAGTCATCTGGTCAGCCACCACGTCAAACGCGCTACCGGCAACAGCACGGCGGGCCAGGGTGTTCTTCAACACGCTCAGGCTCACACCCTTGCTGCGAGCATCGGCACGCAGTTTGGTCATGTCGGCGACCGTGATGCCACGGTATTCCGCGATCACAAGCGTTTGAGCTTTAGCGGCGAGGCTGGTCACTTCGTTGATGACCGCTTCTTTCTCACTGCGATTAAGACTCAAGGTCTACTCCTTCAAATGCATATGCAAGGCAAGCCCTGCATACACGCTCTTGTTGCAGCGACCAACTGTTTAGGAAAAATTTCCATCTGCAGCGGGATCGCCATCTGCGTTGGCCTTCGTGATTAAGTGATCAAATCACACCAACGGTCTTGGATGACCTGCAGGAGCAACAACTCCCGCAGCCCACCACACCAGATGAGCAAAGCTCATCTGACGATTTCTAGCAATTACGCCGAGATGGATTGTGTATCGACGCGAACGCCCACACCCATGGTCGACGAAACAGCCACCTTGCGCAGGTACAGACCCTTGCTGGAAGCAGGCTTGGCCTTGTTCAGTGCATCGATCAGAGCAGCCAGGTTGCCCTGCAGCTTGTCGGCATCGAACGAACGGCGACCGATCGTGCCGTGCACGATACCAGCCTTGTCCACGCGGAACTGCACCTGACCAGCCTTGGCGTTCTTCACGGCCGTAGCGACGTCAGGAGTCACGGTGCCAACCTTGGGGTTGGGCATCAGGCCGCGGGGGCCCAGGATCTGACCCAGCTGGCCCACAACGCGCATAGCGTCGGGAGCAGCGATCACCACGTCGAAGGGCATGTCGCCGGCCTTGACTTGAGCAGCCAGGTCGTCCATGCCGACCACGTCAGCGCCGGCGGCCTTGGCTTCTTCAGCCTTGGCGCCTTGTGCGAACACAGCCACGCGAGCAGTCTTGCCGGTACCGTGAGGCAGCACCACGGCGCCACGCACCACTTGGTCCGACTTCTTGGCATCCACGCCCAGTTGCACGGCCACGTCGATGGATTCATCGAACTTGGCAGTTGCAGCTTCCTTCACCAGCGCCACGGCGTCAGCGAAAGAGTACAGCTTGTTGGAATCAACCTTGCCCTGGAGAGCTTTTTGCTTCTTGGTCAACTTGGCCATTTACACACCCTCCACGATCACGCCCATCGAACGGGCAGAACCAGCCAGCGTACGCACAGCAGCGTCAACGTCAGCGGCGTTCATGTCCTTCAGCTTGGTCTTGGCGATTTCTTCCAGCTGAGCACGTGTGATCTTGCCAACCTTGTTCTTCAGAGGATTGGAAGAGCCCTTGTCCAGCTTCACAGCCTTCTTGATCAGAACGGTTGCGGGAGGAGTCTTGATGACGAACGTGAAGCTCTTGTCAGCAAAAGCCGTGATCACCACGGGCAGAGGCAGGCCGGGCTCGACACCTTGGGTCTGGGCGTTGAACGCCTTGCAGAATTCCATGATGTTGAGGCCGCGCTGACCCAGCGCAGGACCAATGGGAGGAGAAGGATTGGCCTTACCAGCTGGCACTTGCAGCTTGATGAAGCCGACGATTTTTTTCGCCATGTTGAGCTCCTTACGGGTATAGCGCCATTTGCAATATCTGCAAACAGCTCCCCGAGGTTGCTGACTCTACAAAAAAGCTTCGCATCGAGTCAAAAAATGCGAAGCCCTAGATTCTATTGCGAATCTCAAGTTTTCTCAACTTGAGAGAATTCCAATTCCACAGGAGTCGCGCGGCCAAAGATGGTGACCGAGACACGCAGACGGTTCTTTTCGTAGTTGACTTCCTCGACGGAGCCATTGAAGTCCGCGAACGGACCTTCCTTGACACGAACCATTTCGCCGACCATGAACTCGACCTTGTGGCGGGGCTTTTCGGTGCCCTCCTGCATCTGGTCGACGATCTTGCGAACTTCCTCTTCAGAAATGGGGGCAGGACGGTTCTTGGCACCGCCAACGAAACCGGTCACCTTGCTGGTGTGCTTCACCAGGTGCCAGGTATCGTCATCCATCACCATTTCGACGAACACATAACCGGGAAACAGGCGGCGCTCTGTGGTGCGGCGAGTGCCGTTGCGCATTTCCACCACTTCTTCGGAAGGCACCAGGATGCGGCCAAACTTGGACTGCATGTCCGAGCGAGCAATACGCTCCGCAATATTGCGCTCGACAGCTTTCTCCATACCCGAATAGGCATGGACGATATACCAGCGCAGATCGGGATTGGCGGGTCCCGCTGCTCCACCATTCACATCTGTTTCGACTGCATCAGCCATTACTTCCTCCAGCCCAAAATCAAGTCGTACAAGACCCATTCAAGCGTCTTATCGGTGAACCACAAGAACAAGGCCATCACCACCACAAACGCAAAGACATACAGTGTCATCTGCATGGTTTCCTTGCGGGTGGGCCAGACCACCTTCTTCACCTCACGCCAAGCATCACGAGCAAAGCCAATGAAGCGCTTGCCCGGCTCAGAGATCAGAAACACGCCAGCAGCCAGCACCAGGCCGACAATCAGAGCCGCCCACTGAACCAGCGCACCTTGCTTGCTCAACAGATAAAAGCCAGCAATAGAAGCAACAACTAAAGCCGCAACAGCGGCTAATTTTGCTTTGTCAGCAGCAGAGCTGACTGTTTCAACCTGAGTAGTGGCCATATTTTGTTTCAAATGCACAAAAATGTGCAATTTCAAGACACAAAAGCCCGCCAAAGGCGGGCTCTTGTTGATTCCACCATTAAGAGGTGGCAGGGGCAGTAGGAATCGAACCTACAACCTTCGGTTTTGGAGACCGACGCTCTGCCAATTGAGCTATACCCCTACAAATCAATTATGCAATGATCGTGGCAACCACACCGGCGCCCACAGTACGACCACCTTCGCGGATAGCGAAGCGCAGACCTTCTTCCATGGCGATGGGGGAGATCAGCTTCACAGTGATCGACACGTTATCACCAGGCATCACCATTTCCTTGCCTTCGGGCAGTTCGATGGAGCCGGTCACGTCAGTTGTACGGAAGTAGAACTGAGGACGGTAGTTGTTGAAGAAGGGAGTGTGGCGACCGCCTTCGTCCTTCGACAGCACGTAAACTTCAGCAGTGAAGTTGGTGTGGGGCTTGATGGAGCCGGGCTTGCACAGCACTTGGCCGCGTTCCACGTCTTCACGCTTGGTGCCGCGCAGCAGCAGACCCACGTTGTCGCCAGCTTGACCTTGGTCCAGCAGCTTGCGGAACATTTCCACGCCGGTGACGGTGGTCTTGACGGTGTCCTTGATACCGACGATTTCGATTTCTTCGCCGACCTTGATGATACCGCGCTCGATACGGCCAGTCACCACGGTACCACGACCGGAGATGGAGAACACGTCTTCCACGGGCATCACGAAGGCGCCGTCAACAGCACGCTCGGGAGTGGGAATGTAGGTGTCCAGAGCTTCGGCCAGCTTCAGGATGGCAGGCTCGCCCTTGTCGGACTGGTCACCTTCCAGGGCCAGCTTGGCAGAGCCGCGGATGATGGGGGTGTCGTCACCGGGGAAGTCGTACTTGGACAGCAGCTCGCGCACTTCCATTTCGACCAGTTCCAGCAGTTCTTCGTCGTCCACCATGTCGGCCTTGTTCAGGAACACGATGATGTAGGGCACGCCCACCTGACGCGACAGCAGGATGTGCTCGCGAGTCTGGGGCATGGGGCCATCAGCAGCGGAGCAAACCAGGATAGCGCCGTCCATCTGAGCGGCACCAGTGATCATGTTCTTCACATAGTCAGCGTGACCGGGGCAGTCCACGTGAGCGTAGTGGCGGTTGGCAGTTTCGTACTCAACGTGCGAAGTGTTGATCGTGATACCACGAGCCTTTTCTTCGGGGGCGTTGTCGATCTGCGAGTAATCCTTGGCTTCACCGCCGAAGTGCTTGGACAGCACGGTAGCGATAGCAGCAGTCAGGGTGGTCTTGCCGTGGTCAACGTGACCGATGGTGCCCACGTTCACGTGGGGCTTGGTGCGCTCGAATTTTTCTTTTGCCATTTTTCCGACTCCGAAAAAATTAATTCACTGCAAGAGGATTTCGGCGCAACCCTATCAAGCGAGCGCACCAGAAAATGGTGCCCATGGCGGGAATCGGACCCGCGACCTCTCCCTTACCAAGGGAGTGCTCTACCACTGAGCCACATGGGCAAAGAAGCTGCAAAAACAACTTCTAAAATCTTTGCTCGCAAACTGGAGCGGGAGACGGGAATCGAACCCGCGTCATTAGCTTGGAAGGCTAGGGTTCTACCATTGAACTACTCCCGCACAGATTTACTACTGCACGTGACTGCTATTTCTAGCAATCGCTCTTCTCAACCATTGCTGGTGGAGGGGACAGGATTCGAACCTGTGTACGCGTTAGCGGGCAGATTTACAGTCTGCTGCCTTTAACCACTCGGCCACCCCTCCGAAGAGACTTGAATTGTAGCATCTATTTCCAGCTTAAAAAGAAATTTTGAAATTTCTTTTTTCTTGCCGAAGATCGATGCTGGCGCGGCTGGCGGGGATCGAACCCACGACCCTTGGCTTCGGAGGCCAATACTCTATCCACTGAGCTACAGCCGCGAATCCGTCAGGCCGCTCGCACGGCCAACAACAATTCAACAGCCGCAATTATTGCACGGGTTTGGACACCCAAATCACAAATTCACCTGAAATCCCAAACCAGACAAGTAGACATCCACCGACATCGAACCGACCTTGACCAATGAGAAACTCCCTTCCGTCAATACCCAACCATGTATAAGACCCACAAAAAGAGAGTGCAAACCGAGGGCTGCCTCCTCCGGGGATACCGACAACTGCACGGACTGCCCCTGTGCCGCAGCCGCCAGGTCGTGCGCAAATTTTTCCCGAGCAAAGCCTGAACTTTCTATATGCTGCAAACGCACATCCGCCAGTTCGCCCACGTATTCCATTTTGAATAGCGCCGTTTCAAACACCTTGCGTCTGCGCTCATCCTCGTCCAAGCTCTCGAACACACACAGGATGGAGTGACGAATGCGCTCTAGCGGCAACAGGTCACCATACCTGTCGTCACAGATTTCTTCGAAAGGCAGGCATATGCGCCCAAGCATGGAAACAAAGACATCCATCTTGTCCTTGAAGTGCCAGTACACCGCTCCGCGTGTCGCCCCTGCACGCTGGGCGATATCGCCCAGAGAGGTTCGAGATACACCTTTCTCGAAAAACACCTCTTCAGCCGCATCCAGCAGCTTGGTGCGCGTCTCATCCGCTTCAGCCTTGGTTCTTCGAGCCATCACTCACCCTCTTCATCAATCGCCGACGATAGCTCGCCGCGAGAAAAGCCATTTCTCAGCTGCTTTACGCAGCGTTTGCAATTATACATTTATGCATGTATGTATAATTCCCCTAGCACCGATATGCAGGAAACCATCTAGGGTTTCCACCCAAATGAGCGCTCCACTGCGGACAGCGCTCTTTTCTCGTTTTCACAATGTCAACCGGAAGGACGTTCATGCACCCGATGTATGAAGCAAACCAGGCTCCCGACAATCAGTCCCATTCAGCCGCATCCGGCACCCGCTCCATGGTCATAGGCCTGAGCTTGGCTGCTGCACTGGGCCTAGTCGCATGCAGTGACAAAAACGCGGAAGCTCAAAAAGCACAAGCAGCCGCTCAGGCACAGCCACCCGAAGTTGGTGTGGTGACGGTATCCATGCAGAACGTGCCTTTGATCTCCGATCTGCCAGGCCGCCTGGAGCCATCGCGCATCGCTCAGGTTCGCGCGCGCGCTGCCGGCATCGTGCAAAAGCGCCTGTTCCAGGAAGGCTCGGATGTCAAGGCTGGCCAAGCCCTGTTCCAGATTGATAACACCCCGTACAAGGCCAACCTGCAGAGCGCTCAGGCGACCCTGGCACAGGCCGAAGCCAATCTCGCTCAGGCATCTGCCACCGCACGCCGCTACAAGCCCCTGGTGGAAGCCAATGCCATCAGCAAGCAGGAGTACGACACCGCCATTGCCAACGAAAAGGCGGCACTGGCACAAGTTGCGGCAGGCAAGGCGGCTGTCACCAATGCCAATGTCAACCTGGGCTATGCCAGCGTGACCGCCCCCATCTCCGGACGCATCGGCCGCGCTCTGGTGACGGAAGGCGCTCTGGTCGGCCAGGGCGAAGCCACGCAGCTGGCGACCATTCAGCAGGTCAACCCGCTGTACGTGAACCTGACCCAGTCCTCTTCCGACATCATGCGCATGCGCGAAGCGCTCAGTTCCGGCAAGTTAGCAAAGGTAGGTGACAACGCCGCGCGCGTCCACGTCTATTTGGACGATGGCAAGGAGTACGCACACACCGGCAAGCTGCTGTTCACCGACCTGACCGTGGACCCGACTACCGGCCAGGTCAGCGTGCGCGCGGAGCTGCCCAATCCCGACGGACTGCTGTTGCCCGGCACTTATGTGCGCGTGCACCTGGAGCAGGCCCAGGTCGAGAACGCCGCGCTGATTCCGCAACAAGCCGTGACCCGCAACGAAAAGGGCAACTTCGTCATGATCGTGGCCGAGGATGGCTCCGTGGCACCGCGCCCCGTTCAGATCAGTCAGTCCAGTGGCAATAACTGGGTCGTCACATCCGGCCTGAAAGCTGGAGAAAAAGTCATGGTGGACGGCCTGATCAAGGTGGGCATGGGGGCCAAGAAGGTCAAGCCCGTCGAGATCAACAATGCGGCTGCCGGCGCACCAGCACAACCCTCTGCTGCGCCCCCCCGCCGCACCTGCGCAAGAGAAAGCCGCCACTCCAGCCGAAGGTGCTGGCGAAGGCCATGCAGCCAAGTAACAGGCACGATCCATGTCAAAGTTTTTCATTCACAGACCGATCTTTGCCTGGGTGATCGCGATTTTCGTGATCATTGCGGGCGTGATCTCCATCACCAAGCTACCGGTGGCACAGTTCCCATCGGTCGCACCTCCGACCATCAACGTGACAGCGACCTACCCGGGCGCCACGTCACAAACCATGACGGACTCCGTTCTGCAACTGATCGAGCGCGAAATCAACGGCGCGCAAGG
This sequence comes from Comamonas sp. Z1, assembly GCF_008121555.1. Lineage (NCBI taxonomy): Bacteria > Pseudomonadati > Pseudomonadota > Betaproteobacteria > Burkholderiales > Comamonadaceae > Comamonas > Comamonas sp. Z1. The sequence continues at coordinate 91,942 of NZ_VOQT01000008.1, read as the reverse complement.
TCTGATGTATATGGAAGCCTCCGCCCCTGCGGGCGGTCAAGGCACTCTGACCGTCACCTTTGCTCCGGGCACCAACCCCGATCTGGCGCAGGTGGACGTGCAAAACCGCCTCTCCCGCGTGCTGCCCCGCCTGCCTCAGGTCGTTCAGGCCCTGGGCGTGCGCGTGGACAAGTCCATGAGCAACTTCCTGATGATTCTGGCCTTCCAGGCCGAGTCTGGAGAGACTTCGCGTGACGACATTGCCGACTACGTGAACCGCAATGTGGTGCCTGAAATCCAGCGTCTGGACGGCGTGGGCAAGGCACAGCTGTTCGCATCGGGTCGTGCCATGCGCGTCTGGGTGGATCCTGCCAAGCTCCAAGGCTTCGGTCTGTCGATTGCATCGGTCAACGCAGCGATTGCCGCGCAGAACCAGCAGATTTCCGGTGGCGCCCTGGGCAACCTGCCCAGCACACCCGGCACCACCACCACCGCCACGATCGTGGTGCCCGGCCAGCTGACGACGCCCGAGGAATTCGGCGAAGTGGTGCTGCGCTCCAACTCCGACGGCTCCACCGTGCGCCTCAAGGATGTGGCCCGCATCGAGCTGGGCATCGAGAGCTATGCCTTCGAGTCCCGCCTGGACGGCAAGCCCGCCGTGGCCATGGCCGTGCAGCTGACCTCGACGGCCAACGCCATGGCGACCGCCAAGCTGGTCAAGGCCAAGATGGCCGAGATGGAGCCCTTCCTGCCTGCCGGTGTGAAGTGGTCCTCGCCCTACGACACCTCCAAGTTCGTGAAGATTTCCATCGAAAAGGTGGTGCACACGCTGCTTGAAGCCATCGTGCTGGTGTTCATCGTGATGCTGATCTTCCTGCAGAACATCCGCTACACCCTGATCCCCACCATCGTGGTGCCTATCGCGCTGCTCGGCACGTTTGCCGTGATGCTGGTGGCCGGCCTGACCATCAATATTCTGGCCATGTTCGCCATGGTGCTGGTGATCGGTATCGTGGTGGACGATGCCATCGTGGTGGTGGAAAACGTCGAGCGCATCATGGCCGAGGAAGGCCTCCCCCCCAAGGAAGCCACCATCAAGGCCATGGGCCAGATCCAGGGCGCCGTGGTCGGCATCACCGTGATTCTGGTGACGGTGTTCCTGCCCTTGGCCATGTTCTCCGGCGCGACCGGCAACATCTATCGCCAGTTCTCGCTGGTGATGGCCATCTCGATCTTCTTCTCGGGCTTCTTTGCGCTGACGCTGACGCCTGCGCTTTGCGCCACCATGCTCAAGCCCATTCCCAAGGGCCACGCGCACGACAAGAAGACCGGCTTGCTCGGCCCGTTCTACAACTGGTTCAACCGCAAGTTTGACGCAGGCACGAAGCGCTACTCTTCCGCACTCTCCGGTGTGGTCAAGCGCTCCGCTCAAGCCTTTATCGTCTATCTGCTGGTGATTGCCGGCGTGGTCTTCATGTTCATGCGACTGCCCACGGCCTTTCTTCCCACCGAAGACCAGGGCTATGTCATCTCGCTGGCTCAGTTGCCTCCCGGCGCCAGCCTGGAACGCACCAGCAAGACCATGGCTGAGCTGGAGAAGTTTGCCCTGAGCCAGCCTGAGACCGATCACATCGTGAGCATTCTGGGCTTCAGCTTCATGGGCCAGGGCCAGAACGTGGGCCTGGCGTTCACCACGCTCAAGGACTGGTCCGAGCGCGCAGGTGCTGGCTCGGATGCCAAATCCTTCGCTGACCGAGCCAAGGGCGCCATGTCAGCGCTGCGCGATGGTTTCATCTTCACGCTGGTCCCCCCCTCCATTTCGGAGCTGGGCAATAGCGACGGTTTCACCTTCCGTCTGCAAGACCGCGGCAGCAAGGGGCATGCAGCCTTGCTGGAAGCCCGCAATCAGCTGGTTGCCAAAGCCAACCAGAGCTCTGTGCTGACCGGCGTGCGCTTTGATGGCGTGGATGACGCCCCCCAATGGCAAGTGGACATCAATCGTGATGCGGTCTATGCCCAGCGCGTGAGCATGGGCGACCTGGCCACCACACTGGCAACCGCTCTGGGTTCGTCCAACTCCACAGACTTCCCCAACAACGGCTTTATGCAGCGCGTCACCATCCAGGCCGATGCCGCCCGCCGCATGCAGCCCGAGGACGTGATGCGCCTGACGGTTCCCAACGCGCAAGGCCAGCTGGTGGAGCTTTCCACCATGGTCAGCGCCAAGTGGATCAGCGGCCCCATGCAGCTGACACGCTACAACGGCTACCCCTCCATGAGCATCACCGGTCAGGCCAAACCCGGCTTCACCAGCGGTGACGCCATGAAGGAAATGGAAAAGCTGGCCCAGGAACTGCCCGACGGCTTCGGCTACGAGTGGACCGGTCAGTCTCTGGACGAGAAAAAGGCTGGCTCCTCGGCCATGCTGCTGTACGCGTTCTCCATCCTGGCCGTGTTCCTGTGTCTGGCCGCACTGTATGAAAGCTGGAGCATCCCGCTGTCCGTGCTGCTGGTCGTGCCTCTGGGCGTGTTCGGCGCCGTGGCCGGCATGCTGATGCGCGGCATGCCCAACGACATCTACTTCCAGGTGGCGCTGATCACGGTGATCGGCCTGTCGGCCAAGAACGCCATTCTGATCGTGGAGTTCGCTAAGGACCTGCATGCTGAAGGCAAGAGCGCGCTGGAAGCCGCGCTGGAAGCCGGTCATCTTCGTTTCCGTCCCATTCTGATGACCTCGCTGGCCTTTATTCTGGGCGTGGTGCCGCTGTACATCGCCTCCGGCGCCAGCGCTGCCAGCCAGAAGGAGATCGGCACCGGCGTGTTCTGGGGCATGGTGATCGGCACGCCGATCTCCGTGTTCCTGGTGCCCGTGTTCTTTGTGGCCGTGTTCAATCTGTTTGGCAAGAAGTCCAAGCAGGACTCCAACGCCACTCCCCCAGCGGCAACTTCTGCAGCACAGGGAGGCTCGCAACATGAATAAAACCTTGCTACCCGTAGCACTGGCCGGCGCGCTGCTGGCCAGCGGCTGCTCCTTCATCCCCACGCTGGAGCGCCCTGCCGCTCCGGTGGCCGAGCACTACTCGGCCACCGACGAGCAGGCTGGCGCCACGGCGGCTGCCGACATCCCCTGGCAGCAGTTCTACACGGACCCACGCCTGCAGCAGGTGATCCAGCTCGCGCTGGAAAACAACCGCGACCTGCGTGTGGCCGTGCTCAACATCGAAAAGGCACAGGCTCAGTACCAGATCCAGCGTGCCGGCCAGTTCCCGGAATTCGGTGTCGCAGGCAGCGCCAGCCGCCAGCCCAGCGCCACCACGGGCCGCTATGCCAACTCGTACATGGTGGGCCTTTCCATGCCCAGCTGGGAGATTGACTTCTGGGGGCGCATCGGCAGCCTCAAGCAGCAAGCTCTAGCCCAGTATCTGGCGACCGAGGAAGGCCGCAAAGCGGCCCAGATCAGTCTGATTGCAACGGTCGCCAACACCTGGCTGAACCTGCAGGCTGACGAGGAGTTGCTGGCCATTTCCCGTCGTACCCTGGGCACACGTGAGCAGTCCATCAAGCTGACCAAGCTGCGACTGGACTCCGGTGTCGCTTCCGAGCTGGACTACCGCCAAGCTCAGTCGCTGACCGAAAGCGCACGCGCCACGCTGGCCCAGCAAGCCGGTCAGCGCGAGCGCGACGTCAACGCCCTGACCCTGCTCGTGGGTCAGACCCTGCCTGCCGATCTGCTGACCAGCATGCAAGGCAAGCAACTGCGCGATCTGCCAGCCCTGGCCGATGTGCCTTCGGGCCTGCCTTCCGACCTGCTCCTGCGCCGGCCCGACATCCGCCAGGCAGAGCAAAGCATGATCGCCGCCAATGCCAGCATTGGTGCCGCACGTGCGCTGTTCTTCCCGAACATCTCCCTGACCGCCTCGGCAGGTTTCGCAAGCTCCGACATCTCCGATCTGCTCAAGTCGGACTCTGCGGCGTTCACGATTGCGCCTTCGCTGTATCTGCCCATTTTCAATGCAGGCCGCAATCGCGCCAATCTGCAGGTTGCAGAAGCCAGCCAGAAGATTGCCGTGGCTCAATACGAAGGCTCCATCCAGTCGGCCTTCCGCGAGGTGTCCGACACCTTGGTGAATCGCCAAGCACTCAAGGATCAGCTCGATGCCCAATCGCGTCAGCTGGAGGCAGAGCAGGTTCGCTACAAGCTGTCGGACCTGCGCTACACCAACGGTGTGGCCAGCTACCTGGATCTGCTGGATGCGCAGCGTTCACTGTTTGCACTGGAGCAGTCCGTGGTTCAGGTCCGCCTGGCGCAGCTGCAAAACCAGGTCAATCTCTACAAGGTGCTGGGCGGCGGCTGGACGCAGGCAAGCGCCAGCGACAACCCTGCGGCAGCAACTACAGCCCAGTAATCGGGCCAAGTTTTGCACTCTCACACAAGGCGTCTTCGGACGCCTTTTTTCATGCACGCCACAAATTGGCTGCACAAAGTTGATCCAACTCAACTCCTTTATGCAGCAGCCGTCAACCCGGATCGTCGTGCACTGGCATTCTTAACCCTCACTTCTATAATGGTTTGTTCATCCCCATCCCACGATCTCAGAGGACTTCATGAGCGAGCAACACCACGAAGAAGCCCATACAGGCCCCATTAAAAAACCCAAGCAGTTGTTGCTTGCCGTCTTCTTCTCGTTTGTGGTTCCCATCTTCGTCATCATCGGTCTGGTCAAGTTCGTGACTTCGTCCGACACCACGGGCGCAGGTACGGCCAATGCCGAAATGGCCAAGGCCATGCGTCTGCAAAAAGTGGGTACGGTGGAAATTCGTGATGCCAACCGTCCTCTGCGCGGCGGAGCCGAAGTCTTCAAGTCGCAATGCGCGGCCTGCCATGAAACCGGCGTAGCCGGCGCCCCCAAATTCCAGGATGCAGCAGCCTGGGGCCCGCGCATCAAGCAGGGCCTGGAAACGCTGGTGCACTCTGCCCTGGCTGGCAAGGGTGCGATGGCGGCCCAGGGCGGCGGCGAGTTCAATGACACGGAAATTGCCCGTGGCGTGGTCTATATGAGCAATGCTGCCGGCGCCAACTTCCCCGAGCCCCAGCCTGCAGCCGGTGATGCCCCCGCAGCAGCACCTGCGGCCCCCGTCGCCGCTGCACCGGCAGCAGCTGTTGCAGCCGCCGAGCCAGCACCTGCAGCCGCCCCGGCTCCCGCAGCTGCCGCGGCCTCCGATGTGGGCAAGAACCTCTACAACACCACCTGCATGGCCTGCCACGCCAGTGGCGTAGCCGGGGTTCCCAAGTTTGGCGACAAGGCTGCCTGGGCACCTTTCATTGCCAAGGGCATGGACGATATGGTGCAGAAGGCCACCCAAGGCGTGGGCGCCATGCCTCCCAAGGGCGGCTCCACCGCATCGGATGCAGACTTCAAGGCCGCCATCCAGTACATGGTGGATGCAGCCAAGTAGGCGCCCCTCTGCCCCGCAAAAACCGGCTTTTGGCCGGTTTTGTTATTTTTGGCCTCAAACCCTTTGCACACAAACGAAAGCTGCTATCAGACTTGATAGCCCTCAGGACTGGGCACAAAACCGAACTGCAACGGCAGCAAGGCGCTCTCGATATCCTGCGCCTCGGGCAGCGCACCACTCTCCAGCGCATTGGCGGCATCCAGCATGTCCAGGCTGTGCACCATGCCCAGGCCTTGCGGCAGGGCCAGAAACAGCCGCCCCAGCTCGTCCAGCAGCACCTGCTGCACCTGTTCGGCAGCCAGCTCCTGGCCCGTATGACTGTGCAACTGCAAGCCATGCTCCGCGTATCGCAGACGCCATATCCATGGCGCGCTCTCCAGTTCCACATACACGCGCTGCGGGCCGTTCTGAAAATACCAGCGACCATCTGCCTCGACCAGATAGTTGCGTCCGATGAATTCGGCCAACTTTTCGTGGCGCAGCAGATTGCCCCTGGAGCCGGGTTTGCCGCTGGCAAACGCACCGCAGACCTGGGCCTGCTCGTCCCTGAGCCACCACTGGCCACGCGCATCCAGACCCAGCCAGCCACTGCAGGCCGGGACATTGGGCCACTTGAGCATGGCCTGTTTCACGATGTCATCCATCACTCATCTCCTGATTATTCTGCGAACGCTCAGAGCCACTGCTCCAGCCACTCGGTCACCGCCAGCGGCATGGCCTGCACATGGGCGGGCCAGGCTCCGCTGGCAAAGCCCACATGTCCGCCGTGCGGCGGCTGCCATAGCTGCACGGTGGCACTGACCTCATCGGGCCTGGGCAGGCTGTGCGCCGGCACAAAGGGATCGTTGCGCGCATTGAGCAGCAACAAGGGCACGGCCACTTGCTTGAGCAGGGGCTTGGCCGAGGCCCGGCGCCAGTAATCATCGGCATCCCTGAAGCCATGGACCGGGGCCGTGAACACATCGTCAAAGTCATGCAGGGTGCGTGCGCGCTGCAGCCGCTCCCTATCGAACACCCCCGGCGACTGCTGCCATTTGGCGAGGGCCTTGGGCACCAGGGTACGCATGAACATGGGGGTGTAGATCCAGCGATTGAGCCCCTGGCCCAGATTGACGCCTCCGGCCACCAGGTCCAGCGGCGCACAGATCACTGCCGCGCCCTTGACGAGCTCTGCGGCCGCCTGCTGCTGCAGCCCGGCCCAGCGCGCCAGGGCATTGCCGCCCAGCGACACTCCCATGGCCAGCAACTCTCCGCCCGCGCCTTGACGCAGCCGACGCAAAATCCAGTCCAGCTCGTCCGCATCGCCGGAGTGGTAGGCGCGTAGCAAGTGATTGGGCTCACCGCTGCAGCCGCGAAAATGCGGCACGGCCAGATGCCAGCCGCGCTGCGCGCAGACCTGTGCCAGGGCCTTGGCGTAGTGGCTGGAGGAAGAGCCTTCCAGGCCATGAAACAGCACCAGTGTGGGAGCGCTTGCACTTGCCATATGGCTTGAAAAATCGATATCGATGAAATCGCCATCGGGCGTATCCCAGCGCTCGCGCCGCCACGCCGGAGACTCTCCGCCCTTCGCACAGAGTGCAGCCCAAATGGTCTGGACATGACCTCCGGGCTGCCACCAAGGTGCACGAAATTGTTCGAAATTCATGAGAAACCCAGCCAGCTCCGCAGCTCTGACTGCAGAGCGTCTTTCTGTGCCGCACGCCAGACCAGCTCAGGCGGAGCCACATGAATTCCCGGCGGTGCCTTGAGCAAGGCTGCCTCCACCAGACGAGCCACATGCATGGCGCGCACCGGTCGCTCCGTCTGCGGCAGCATATAGCTGAGCGCCGACAGCATGGTCTTTGCCGTGCGCTGCAGCCAATGGCCTGCATTGATTTTCTGGGCTTCTCTGGCCGAGCGCACAAAAATCAGGCGCTCGAAGCCCAGCGCAGCTACGCCTTGCTCATTGAGATTGGCCAGCCCCTGCTTCAAAGCCTGGGGCAGGCTACCCATATCGTGGGGCAGCACCACGGCAAGCGTATGCACGCCACAGCGCTGCATCCACTGCGCCACCGCTTGCAGCTGGTCGGGCCGGGGCGTCCACAAGGCGCGCTCGCGCTGGTAATAGGGACGCGGAGGCTCAAACATGATGAGGCCCACATCGGCGCTCTGCACAGGCCATTGCTGCACATCGCCGTGCAGTTGCGTCAGCAACTCCATGCCACGCAGGCCCTGGACATAGGGCTCGCGTGCCAGCACCTGGACCAGCGCATAGTTCTGCGCGCCTACCACGCGACTGAGCACCTCGTTGCCCAGCGGCCCCGTGGCCCCGGCCAGCAACAGGCGCGGCAAGGTTGCAGTTTTCGGGCCGGGACGCTGTGCGCCACGCAGGGCATCGAGTGGAGAAACAGTGGACATGATTGCAATGCTAGCGCCGCTGGACAGCGGACAAGGTGACAGGCCTTGCACGCACACGAACCAAGCAAGCGCTTATGCTATGGTTTCCGTCTCAATCTCGTGAATGGAAACACCCATGAAACGCTGGCTTCTGGCAATCGCAACCGCGGCCTCCATGCTCTCCCTCACGGGCTGCGGCTATAACGACTTTCAGCGTCTGGATGAAAAATCCAAGGCCGCCTGGAGCGAGGTGCTGAATCAGTACCAGCGCCGCTCGGACCTGATCCCGAACATTGTCGCTACGGTCAAGGGCGAGGCCAACTTCGAGCAGGAGACCCTGACCAGGGTGATCGAAGCACGCGCCAAGGCCACCTCGATTCAGGCCACGCCCGAGCTGATCAACAACCCTGAAGCCTTCAACAAGTTCCAGCAAGCTCAGGGCGAGATTTCCAGCGCGCTCTCGCGCCTGATGGTGGTGGCGGAAAAATACCCCGAACTCAAGGCCAACCAGGCGTTCCGCGATCTGCGCGTAACGCTGGAGGGTACGGAAAATCGCATCACCGTGGCGCGCAACGAATACATAGGCACCGTACAAGCCTACAACGTGCTGGCGCGCAGCTTCCCCACCAATATCACGGCCAAGGTATTCAGCTACAAGGTCAAGCCGACCTTCACGGTACAAAACGAAGCCCAGATCTCGCAACCACCAGCCGTTGACTTTTCCACACCCGCAGCGCCTGCTGGCAGCAAGTAATTGTGCGCAGCGCTCTTTGAACCCATGCAAAAATCGCATCAAGCCCTTATCTACAAAGCGCTTGCAGCTATTGTTTTTGCTAGCATGGTGCTACTGTCGGCGCTGCCGGCCCTGGCGCAGGGTGGCGCAGGCGCTCAGCTGCAAGCTGTACCCGAGCTGACGGCGCGCGTCATCGACCAGACCGGTACGCTGAGCCAGAGCGATCAGCAGGCGCTGAGCGAGCAGCTCAAGAAACTGGAGGACGAGACCGGCGCCCAGGTCGCCGTGCTCATGGTCGCCACCACGGCTCCGGAAGACATTGCTGCCTATGCCTGGCGCGTAGCCAGCAGCTGGAAGCTGGGGCGCAAGGACATAGGCGACGGCTCTCTCATCGTCGTGGCCAAGAACGACAGGCGCATGCGCATCGAGGTGGCGCGCAAGCTCGAAGGCGCGATTCCCGACATCCAGGCCGCACGCATCATCGACGGCGCCATGAAGCCGCGCTTCCGCGCCGACGACTATGCGGGCGGACTGTCTGCCGCCATCGAGCAGATGAGCCTGCTGATTCACGGCGAGAAACTGCCCGCACCGCAGTCCCAGGCTCGCAAGTCCGGCCCATCCTGGTCCGAACATCTGGACTTTCTGCTGCCGCTGCTGTTCTTCGGCTTTCCGATCGGGATTGCCATCGCCCGCGCCATCTTCGGCCGCGTGCTGGGTTCGCTGCTCATTGGCGGCATTGCCGGGGCGGCCGCTTATGTGATCACCACCAGCCTGTTGATTGCAGGCGTGGCCGGCGTTGTTGGCCTGATCTTCACCCTGCTCTCCAATCTCTCGCGTGGCGGAGGCGGCCCCTACATCAGCACCGGCGGAGGCGGCTGGAGCAGCGGCGGCGGCGGTGGTTTCAGTTCCGGGGGCGGCTTCAGCTCCGGTGGCGGCGGCAGCTTTGGTGGCGGTGGCGCCTCGGGGGACTGGTGAAATGAGCAATGTCTTTCAACGCCTGGCACGCCTGGTACGACACCGCTGGGCCGAACAGCATCTGCGCAAGGCCTTGCCGCCTGCCACGCTCAAGGAGCTGGAATTGCTGATCGCCAAAAGCGAGCTGGGCCACACCGGCCAGGTCCGCATCTGCGTAGAGGCCGGCCTGCCCTGGAGCTATATCTGGCGCGATGCCACGGCGCGCGAGCGCGCTCTCTCGCAGTTCGCCAAGCTCCATGTCTGGGACACGGAGCACAACAACGGCGCCCTGATCTACCTGCTGCTGGCCGACCACGCCATAGAAATCGTGGCCGACCGCGCCCTGGACCGCACCATGAACGCCGAGCAATGGCAAACGCTGATCAGCGATATGCAGTCCGCCTTCCAGGGCGGGCATTTCAGCGTGGGTCTGGTATCGGCACTGGAGCGTGTCAACCGGCAGCTGCAGGCGCATTTTCCGCGCAAATCCGCGGCCAACACACAGCGAAACCTGCCCGATACGCCCGTGGTCCAAAGGCATCTGCCGAGCCGCAGCCGCTGATCCGGTTCTGCCGCCGCATGCGCCGGCTGCAGACCGCAGAAGCCTCAGGCCAGCACATGTCGCCCGTATGGCGAACACAGCCAGAGCACGGCCGCCACATTGATCAGGACCATGAGCCAGAACTGCAGCTGAAAGCTGGTCTTACTGCTTTTGTGGCGCAGCCACTGCTGGGCCAGCAGGGCACCGGGCCAGCCTCCGGCCAGCGCCATGGTCTGCAGCGTTTTTTCCGGCGTGCGCCACCGCCCCTTCTGGGCGGCCCATTTGTCCTGCCAGTAGGCCATGAAGGTCAGCATGCTCAGGCCTGCATAGATCAGCCAGAGGATGCGCGGTATGCCCCAGATCACGGCAGTGGCCAGCATCATCAGCAGCCAGACCAGCAACACGCCATAGCTGAAGCCACTGGAGGCATGCCAGCCCTGAGGCACCGCACGCGAGGACTGCAAACGCCCTGCAGAAGGGCTGTTGTGCCGCACCGAAGAAGACCGTGCCTGAGGCACTGGGCCGCCAGCTCGCCACGCAACCTGAAGCGCGCGTTTTCTGCCCTGCTCCATGCCGACGGAAAACTCCAGGCGCAGGCCGGGCCGAGGACGCTGCTCTGCGGGCGGGCGCGGCTCAAAAGCACTGATATGGACAAACAGGCGCTCGCCACCGCCATCGGCCTCTATCCAGCCAAAGCCACGCTCGTCATTCCATTGCGTCAAGGTACCGCTGTAGCGCATCCATGTCCTTTGTTGTTTTTGACACCGCGAACAGGCCCGGTGATGCAAAAAGCAGGCGGGCCCTATCCAGAAAAAACCTTTTTACCCGCATGGCTGTGTTAGTTTTGGGGCAGCCGTATTTTCTTAAGAAAGCACTCAAGCATGCAGAAATCTCTGTTCTCTCTGGCCGTCATCAGCTCTGTCCTGGCACTGAGCGCCTGCTCCTCCATCAGCCCCAGAGGCGCCGAAGCACCGGCTGAATACGACTACGCACTGAGCTGCAAGCTCAAGGAAGATGACCCCAAGAAGTGCGAAGCCCAGATCCGAGCCCTCTGCGAAGACCCCAGCAAGGCCGTGGTGCGCAAATCGCGCCATGTGGACCCCAAGGACAACTCCGTGGTCTACGGCTATCAGGCCGCCTGCAACGGCTAAGCCGCTTGCGCGCTGCCGCGGTTCAGAATCCTGCTGGTTTCGGGATCAATCCCTTTTGGGACAAGCGCAGTGCGCTTCGATTTACGCAGCAGCAGTCCATAAAAAAAGCCACCGCATGCGGTGGCTTTTTGCTGCTGATGCATGTGCTCAGGGCACAGCACATCAACGCTTCTGGCGGTACTTGCGCAGAGCAGCAATCTGAGCCGCCATCACGGCCAGCTCGGACTGTGCACGAGCGATGTCCAGTTCGCCCTTGGCGTTCTTCAGGGCTTCCTCGGCCGCAGCCTTGGCCTTTTGCGCCTTTTCATCGTCCAGATCCTTGCCGCGGATGGCGGTGTCGGACAGCACGGTCACGCAGTTGGGTTGCACTTCCAAAATGCCGCCGGCCACGAAGACGAACTCTTCGCTGCCGTCAGGCATTTCGATGCGCACCGAACCCGGCTTGATGCGGGTGATCAGCGGTGTGTGGCGGGGATAAATGCCCAACTCGCCCGCTTCACCGGGCAAGGCGACAAAGCGCGCTTCACCGGAGAAGATGGACTCTTCGGCACTGACCACATCAACGTGAATAGTGTTCATCTTTGCTCCTAGAAAAGGTAAAAACTGGTCCTAAAACAAGCACACCCCAAGCCAGAGACGCCGAGCAAGGGCCGCCCCGCAGCGAGGGCGTCGTCCCCCTCCTGGAAGAGAGGGGGAAGCGGCGCAAGCCGCTCAGGGGGTGCAAGCCAGTTAGGCAGCCAGCTTCTTGGCCTTCTCGAAGGCTTCGTCGATGGTACCAACCATGTAGAAAGCCTGTTCGGGCAGGTGGTCGGCTTCGCCGTTCACGATCATCTTGAAGCCACGGATGGTTTCAGACAGGGGAACGTACTTGCCGGGAGCACCAGTGAACACTTCAGCCACGTGGAAAGGCTGAGACAGGAAACGCTGGATCTTACGAGCACGAGCCACAGTCAGCTTGTCTTCGGGAGCCAGTTCGTCCATGCCCAGAATCGCGATGATGTCGCGCAGTTCCTTGTAGCGCTGCAGCGTACCCTGCACTTGGCGAGCCACCTTGTAGTGCTCTTCGCCAACCACTTGGGGGTCCAGCTGACGGCTGGTGGAGTCCAGAGGATCCACAGCGGGGTAGATACCCAGCGAAGCGATGTCACGGGACAGCACCACGGTGGAGTCCAAGTGAGCAAAAGTGGTGGCGGGCGAGGGGTCGGTCAAGTCATCCGCTGGCACGTAAACGGCCTGGATGGAAGTGATCGAGCCAACCTTGGTGGAGGTAATACGCTCTTGCAGCTTACCCATTTCTTCAGCCAGGGTAGGCTGGTAGCCCACGGCGGAAGGCATACGGCCCAGCAGAGCGGACACTTCGGTACCGGCCAGTGTGTAGCGGTAGATGTTGTCCACGAAGAACAGCACGTCCTTGCCTTCGTCACGGAACGACTCAGCCATGGTCAGGCCGGTCAGCGCCACGCGCAGACGGTTTCCTGGGGGCTCGTTCATCTGACCGTAAACCATGGCAACCTTGGACTCGCCCAGGTTCTCTTGGTTCACAACGCCAGCGTCGGACATTTCGTGATAGAAGTCGTTACCTTCACGGGTACGCTCACCCACACCAGCGAACACCGACAGACCGCTGTGGGCCTTGGCGATGTTGTTGATGAGTTCCATCATGTTCACGGTCTTGCCCACACCGGCACCACCGAACAGGCCCACCTTGCCGCCCTTGGCGAAGGGGCAGACCAAGTCGATCACCTTGATACCGGTTTCCAGCAGTTCCTGCGAAGGCGACAGTTCGTCGTAAGCAGGAGCCTTGCGGTGGATGGCGGCGGTCAGGGTCTGGTCCACGGGACCACGTTCGTCGATGGGGTTGCCCAGCACGTCCATGATGCGGCCCAGGGTAGCCTTACCCACGGGAACGGTGATGGGGTTGCCGGTGTTGGTGACCATCAGGCCACGCTTCAGGCCGTCCGAAGAACCCAGGGCAATGGTACGCACCACGCCGTCGCCCAGCTGCTGCTGAACTTCCAGGGTCAGGGCCGAGCCTTCCAGCTTCAAGGCGTCATACACCTTGGGCACCTGGCCGTGGGCAAACTCCACGTCCACCACGGCGCCGATACATTGAACAATCTTGCCTTGTACTTGAGCCATTTTTTGCTCCAATCTGTTTGTTCGTTAAAGCCGTTTACACAGCGGCTGCGCCTGCCACGATTTCCGACAACTCGGTCGTAATCGCTGCCTGACGCGTCTTGTTGTAGACCAGCTTCAACTCGCTGATGACGTTGCCGGCGTTGTCGGTAGCGGCCTTCATGGCCACCATGCGCGCCGATTGCTCGGACGCCATGTTTTCCGCAACTGCCTGGTACACGAGGGACTCCACGTAACGAACCAGCAGTTCGTCGATGACGCTTTGAGCGTCAGGTTCGTAGATGTATTCCCACGATGCACCCGTCTTCTCGGCTTGCAATTTTTCGGACGACAGGGGGAGCAGTTGCTCCACCACCGACTCCTGCTTCATGGTGTTGATGAACTTGGTGTACGCCAGGTACACCGCGCTCAGCTTGCCTTCAGCATATTGGTCCAGCAACACCTTGACAGGCCCGATGAGCTTGTCGAGGTGAGGCGTGTCGCCCAAGCCTGTAGCGTGAGAGACCACCTTGGCACCGACACGGTTCAGGAAACCCAGTCCCTTGCCGCCAATGGCCACTGCATCTGTCGCAACACCCGCATCCTGCAGTTCGCGCAACTTGTTGGTGACGACACGCAACACGTTGGTGTTCATGCCGCCGCACAAACCCTTGTCGGTCGTCACCACGATGACGCCGACCTTCTTGGCATCGTTCACTTGCATGAACGGATGCACATATTCAGGGTTAGCTTCGCCAAGATGGGCTGCAATGTTGCGGATTTTTTCGCTATATGGACGGGCAGCCAGCATCCGGTCCTGCGCCTTGCGCATTTTGGATGCAGCCACCATTTCCATGGCTTTGGTGATCTTCTTGGTGTTTTCCACCGATTTGATCTTGCCGCGTATTTCCTTACCTGCTGCCATGATGACTCCTCGCCGGTATTAAGCGAAGGACTTCTTGAATGCAGTAATGGCTGCAGTCAGTTCAGCTTCGTCCTTGCCTTCCTTGTCGAAAGCACGCTTTTCGTTCAGACGGTCGAGCAGAGCGCCGTGGCTGGTCTTCAGGAACTGGTGCAGACCAGATTCGAAGGGCAGCACTTGCTTGACTTCGATGTCGTCCATGAAGCCCTTGTTCACTGCGAACAGCGAAGCAGCCATCAGAGCGGTCGACAGAGGAGAGTACTGAGCCTGCTTGAGCAGTTCGGTCACGCGGGCACCGCGGTCCAGCTGCTTGCGGGTTGCATCGTCCAGGTCGGAAGCGAACTGCGCAAAGGCAGCCAGTTCACGGTACTGAGCCAGGTCGGTACGGATACCGCCGGACAGGCCCTTTACAACCTTGGTCTGAGCGGAACCACCCACGCGGGACACCGAAATACCGGCGTTGATAGCGGGGCGGATACCGGCGTTGAACAGGCTGGTTTCCAGGAAGATCTGGCCGTCGGTAATCGAAATCACGTTCGTGGGAACGAAAGCGGACACGTCGCCAGCTTGTGTTTCGATGATAGGCAGAGCGGTCAGAGAACCGGTCTTGCCCTTGACTTCACCCTTGGTGAAGGCTTCGACGTAGTCGGCGTTCACGCGAGCGGCACGCTCCAGCAGACGGCTGTGGAGATAGAACACGTCGCCGGGGAAGGCTTCACGTCCGGGGGGACGACGCAGCAGCAGCGAAACTTGACGGTAGGCCACGGCTTGCTTGGACAGATCGTCATAAACGATCAGAGCGTCTTCGCCGCGGTCGCGGAAGTATTCGCCCATGGTGCAGCCAGCGTAGGCCGACACGTACTGCATGGCAGCGGATTCAGAGGCGGTGGCAGCCACGACGATGGTGTAGTCCATCGCGCCGGCTTGTTCCAGAGAGCGCACCACGTTCTTGATCGAAGAAGCCTTCTGACCAATAGCCACGTAGATACAGATAACGCCCTGGCCCTTCTGGTTGATGATGGCGTCGATAGCGACAGCCGTCTTACCAGTCTGACGGTCACCAATGATCAGTTCACGCTGACCACGGCCCACGGGAACCATGGAGTCGATGGACTTGATACCGGTTTGCAGGGGCTGATCCACGGATTGACGTGCGATCACGCCAGGAGCGACCTTCTCGATCACGTCCGTCATCTTGGCGTTGATGGGGCCCTTGCCGTCGATAGGCTGACCCAGGGCGTTCACCACGCGGCCGACCAGCTCGGGGCCCACGGGCACTTCCAGGATACGGCCGGTGCACTTGACGGTGTTGCCTTCTGCGATGTGCTCGTAAGCACCCAGAATCACGGCGCCCACGGAGTCGCGCTCCAGGTTCAGAGCCAGACCGTAAGTGGGTTGACCGTCGGCGCCTGCGGGGAATTCCAGCATTTCGCCAGCCATCACGTCCGACAGGCCGTGCACGCGCACGATACCGTCAGTCACCGACACCACGGTGCCTTGGTTACGGACGTCAGTGCTAGCAGCCAGCCCTTCGATGCGGCTCTTGATCAGTTCAGAAATTTCTGCGGGATTGAGTTGCATGACTCTTTCCTTCTTTCTTGTGTGTTAGCCGAGACCTCAAGCGCATTACGCGGTGAGGGCCGCTTTCATTTGTTCCAGACGGGCCTTGACGGAGGTGTCCAGCACCTCGTCGCCCACCACGACGCGAACGCCACCGATCAGCGATTCATCGAGCTTCACGGTGAGATTCAGCTTGCGGCCAAAGCGCTTTTCCAGCGTGGCGCCAAGCTCGGCCAGCGCTGCATCCTCAATCGGGAAAGCGCTGTACACCACGGCATCCGAAGAGCCGCTCTTGCTGTTCACGAGGCTGCGGAACTGGGCTGCCACTTCAGGCAGCACGTCCAGACGGCCGTTTTCGAGGACCACACGCAGGAAGTTGCGTGCGGACTCGGGCAATGCCGACTTGGCCACACCCGTGATGAGATCGAACACTTGCGCGTCGCTCACGTTCGGGTTGTCGGCCAGTTGGCGCAATTGCGGATTGGCGGCAATCGCCGCCAATTCCTCCACCCAAGCGACAGTGCTGTTCAAGTCTGCAGCCTTGTCGGCGCAGGCTTTGAACAATGCTTCGGCGTAAGGGCGGGCAATGGTGGCGAGTTCTGCCATTTTTTGCTTTCCTTACAGCTCTGTCTTCAGGCGGTTCAGCAGATCAGCGTGGATACCGGCATTGACTTCCTTCTTCAGGATCTGCTCGGCACCCTTGACGGCCAGCGCTGCCACTTGCTCACGCAGGGCTTCACGGGCAGCAATGGCTTGCTGGTCAGCTTCAGCGCGGGCAGCAGCAACAATCTTGTTGCCTTCTTCTGTCGCGCGGGCCTTGGCTTCTTCAATGATGGCCTGGGCGCGGCGTTCGGCGTCCGCAAGCCGCGAAGCTGTTTCGTTGCGCGTCTGGGCCAATTCCTGTTCGACACGCTTGTTGACAGCGGTCAGTTCGGTCTTGGCCTTGTCGGCAGCAGCGAGGCCATCGGCGATTTTCTGGGCTCGCTCATCCAGTGCCTTCGCAATCGGGGGCCACACGAGTTTCATCGTGAACAGCACCAGGATCAGGAAAACAATGGCCTGAACGAACAGGGTCGCGTTGATACTCACGGCAACACCTTTCTATTTAGGGCGTTGATCGGAGCTTAGGCCACCAGTTGGAAGGGGTTGGCGAAAGCGAACAGCAGGGCGATAGCAACACCGATCAGGAAGGCGGCGTCGATCAGACCAGCCAAGATGAACATCTTGGTTTGCAGTTCGTTGATCAGCTCAGGCTGACGTGCCGAAGATTCCAGGAACTTGCCACCCATCAGGGCGATACCGATCGAAGCGCCGATAGCGCCCAGACCAACAATCAGACCACAAGCCAGAGCGACGAGACCGAGAACGTTTTCCATGATGACTCCTAGGGATTAAAGGAAAGAAAGGTTGAAGAGGGAAAGGTCAGTGAGCTTCATGTGCCTGGCCGAGGTAAATCAGCGTCAGCATCATGAAAATGAAGGCCTGCAGGGTAATCACCAGGATGTGGAAGATTGCCCAGATAGAGCCTGCAATGATGTGCCCCACGGGGAGCAACACACCAGAGAGCGACATAGCCGCCGCACCACCCATCAGGGCAATCAGCATGAACACCAACTCACCAGCGTACATGTTGCCGAACAGTCGCATGCCATGCGACACGGTCTTGGCAACGTATTCAATCACCTGCATCAGCAGGTTCACCACGCCCAGGATCAGGGCGAAGACGGGATTCTTGGAAGTGCCGAACGGTGCAGTCACCAGTTCATGCGCCCAGCCGCCCATGCCCTTGATCTTGACGCTGTAGAACAGGCACAGGACCAGCACGGCGAAGGACAGGCCCAGCGTGGTGGACAGGTCGGCGGTAGGCACGACACGCAGATAGGCGTGTTCGTCGGCGGTAGCGCCTTGCCACAGATAGGGCAGCAGATCCACGGGCAGCATGTCCATGGCGTTCATCAGGAAGATCCAGACGAAGACGGTCAGTGCCAGAGGAGCGATGAATTTGCGCGATTGGGCGTTGTGGATATTGGCCTTGGCCTGGTTGTCCACCATCTCGACCAGGATTTCCACGGCGGCCTGGAAGCGGCCGGGCACGCCGGAAGTCGCCTTGCGGGCAGCCAGCCAGAGCACGAAGATGCCGAGCAGACCCAGAACGCCAGCCACCACGATCGAGTCGTAGTTGATGACTGAGAAATCAATGACGGACTTCTGCTTGATGTTTTGCAGGTGTTGCAAGTGGTGAACGATGTATTCACTTGCAGTTGGGGCGTGCGCATCAGCGGCCATCGTCAACTCTCTTCTTAAGCTTCAGTTTTTCGGACACTGGATCGCACCAGCAGTGCAACCCAATACGTTTTCATCACAACAATCAAACCGGCCAGCAACGCCAGCCAACTGAGATCGGGAACCAGCTTTGGCGCAGCCGCCAGCATCGCGATGCACAGCACCAGCTTCACCAGTTCCCAACCGAAAATCCCCGCCATGGCCGCCCCGGCACCTCCCGGCCGTTGACGAACCACACCTCTTGCAAACAGCGCTGCGGGCAACACGACCGCCAGCGCTCCATACGCCGCCGACCAGCCTGCGGCTGCACGCCCCGTCATCAACCACGACAGCAAAGCCACGATAACGCCGACCAGCGTCTGAACGATGACGATGCGCCAGACAGAAACCTGCGGAAAGCGCGAACGCCATGCAGAGGCTTCTTGTGCAGTCAGGGGCTTGAAGTCTTCGACTTCGTCCTCATCCTGAAAATCAGCGGGCATGTTTGTCATGTTTTCTTTCACACCGCTGACCAGGCAAGACTTTTTTACAAAGCCTCTGATTATAAGTAAAAACCCCCGTCGTTAGATAGGGGTTGATACTGTCATGCGCAAAACGTCTTTGACAAGACCTGAGGGTTGTCGCTGAGTGACAACATCTGCCACCCTCAGCTTTGGTGCGGCGCGAGTGTGCCCTAATTGAAATACCTGATTACCCTGAATTGTCTGCCGCCTGCCAGGGGCTTTGCCGGTTTGCCGGCCTCGCCGGGCCATGGATTAGGCCCACGCGCGCAGGGCTGCCCGGCGTGGCGCACAATCTTTCTTACTCATTGACCGGCTGTTTCACCAACGGCAATTTTTCATTCCAGCCAAGGACTCTTCATGAGCGACACGCCCAACCCATCTGCCGCCAACGAGAACGGCCAGCAAGAAGACCCGCGCAAGGATTCGCTGATCGAGTATCCGAGCCAGTTCCCCATCAAGGTGATGGGCGTCAAGAATGAGCATCTGGTGCATGAAATCACCAAGATCGCCGAAAAATTCGACCCCAGCTTTGACGCCAGCACGGTGGAGCTGCGCCCCAGCTCCGGCGGCAACTACCTGGGCGTGACCATCACCATCACGGCCACCAGCCGCGAACAGCTGGACGATACCTACCGCGCACTGACCTCTCACCCCCTGGTGAAGGTCGTGCTGTGAGCAACAGCCCGATTGCTTCCGCCTTGCAGCCCCCCGAAGCCATGGACCTGCGCTTTCTGGGGCGCACCGGCTATGAAGCAACGGTGGTCGCGATGCAGGAGTTCACGCGCACACGCAACTCGGCCACACGTGACGAAGTATGGGTATGCGAGCACTCACCCCACTTCACCCAGGGGCTGGCCGGCAAAATTGAAAATGTTCTGAACCCCGGCGATATTCCCGTGGTGGCCACCAATCGCGGCGGCCAGGTGACCTATCACGGCCCCGGTCAGGTGGTGGCCTATCCGCTGCTGGATCTGCAGCGCATGGGCTACTTCGTCAAAGAATATGTGTACCGGCTGGAAGATGCGGTGATCCGCACGCTGGAGCATTTCGGCGTCACCGGCCACCGCGTGGCAGGCGCCCCCGGCATCTATGTGCGCCTGGACGATCCGCGCAGCCATGCCATGCTGGAGCAGCGTCCGCAACATCGCGAACCGGGCAGCCCGGCGCCCGAGCCGCATTTCGAGGGCCTGGGCAAGATTGCCGCCCTGGGCATCAAGGTCAGCCGCCACAGCACCTACCACGGAGTGGCCCTCAATGTCGATATGGATTTGGAACCTTATTTGCGAATCAACCCTTGCGGATACGCAGGGCTGAGAACAGTGGACCTTTCTACAATCGGCGTACAGACAACCTGGGACGAGGCCGCATCCGTGCTGGGCCGCCAGCTGAAGGCGCGTCTCTCACCCTGAAGGCAAGATCATGAGCACCAATGAAGTCGTGCGCGAAGCGCAGTCCGCCGAAAACTACAACCCGCTGGCCAAGCAGAAGGCTGCCGCCAAGCTGGCACGCATCCCCGTGAAGGTGGAGCAGGCCGAAGCCCTCAAAAAGCCGGAATGGATACGCGTCAAGGCCGGCAGCCCCAGCACGCGCTTCTACGAGATCAAGGACATTCTGCGCAAGAACAATCTGCACACGGTCTGCGAGGAAGCCAGTTGCCCGAATATCGGCGAGTGCTTTGGCAAGGGCACGGCCACCTTCATGATCATGGGCGACAAGTGCACGCGCCGCTGCCCCTTCTGCGACGTGGGCCATGGCCGCCCCGATCCGCTGGACGTGAACGAGCCGCTGAATCTGGCGCGCACCATTGCCGCTCTGCGCCTGAAGTACGTGGTGATCACCAGCGTGGACCGCGACGACCTGCGCGACGGCGGCTCGGGCCACTTTGTGGAATGCATCAAGAACATCCGCGAGCTCTCGCCCGAGACGCAGATCGAGATCCTGGTGCCCGACTTCCGCGGCCGTGACGACCGCGCGCTGGAAATCCTCAAGTCGGCTCCGCCCGATGTGATGAACCACAATCTGGAAACCGCGCCGCGCCTGTACAAGGAAGCACGCCCCGGCTCCGACTACCAGTTCAGCCTCAACCTGCTCAAGAAGTTCAAGGAACTGCACCCCGATGTGCCGACCAAGAGCGGCATCATGGTGGGCCTGGGCGAGACGGACGAGGAAATCCTGCAGGTGATGCGCGATATGCGCACCCACAACATCGACATGCTGACCATCGGCCAGTATCTGGCGCCCACCAACAGCCACCTGCCCGTGCGCCGCTATGTGCACCCCGATACCTTCAAGATGTTCGAGCAGGAGGCCTACAAGATGGGCTTCACCCACGCCGCCGTGGGCGCCATGGTGCGCTCGAGCTACCACGCCGACCAGCAGGCCCATGCCGCCGGCGTCTGAGCACCGAAGACAGCACTCACAAAAGCAGCCCCTGTGGCTGCTTTTTTCATGCCCGGATGCAATGAGCAGTACTGCACGCTCCAGTATTTGCCAAAAATAAAGCTCCTGAATAAGGAGCTTGCTGCGCTTTTCTGGTAAAGCTTACATAGTCAATTCATAGCAGAATCGTTGCACATCATGCGCTAAAAGCTATGAATTTTGATAATCCACTGTTTACATCGAAAAAACGCCTGGCTAACCGGCAAACCGCTGGCTGGCAAAAACGACTGCAGGCTGAACAGGCCCGACGAGTCGCCCCACGATGAAACTGAGCCATGCAGCGCTGGATACCCCACCAGAGTCCTGTGCTGCAAGCTGGGATGGATAGTAACATCAAATGAGAATCAATATCAATTAATTTTCGTTTTCCACAAAAAGAAATCTCCAAACACCTGTTTTGCAGCCATTTCGCAACCGTTGACACCTGCAATCACGGCGCATGCTGGTCTCAGCAACACTGCAGCACCAACCGCACTCGGTCGAAGCGACGTGCGCGCAGGTCGTCGCGGCGCATCCACAAATAGACCTGGCCTTCATCGCCCCAGCCCATGCCGCCTTTTTCATCGCTGCCGATCTGCAGCAGCAAAAGCCACTGCGTTGCGGTATCGCGTACGGCCCGCGTGGCCTCGTCCGCGTAGGCCTCGCCATTACCGCAGTAATGCCCCGCAGCCACCAACGCGCATTCGGTCTGCATATCACCCTGGACAGGCGTGGGCCAGCCGCCGATGCGATGGCAGCCACTGTCCTCTCCACCGCTGCTGGCAGCGTTTTGTGCGTCATCGAACCACCATTCGACAAAGCGGTCACGCTGCTCTTCGTCAAGCGCTAGGCCCTGCGAATCCCACTGAGCGCTCTCCAGGGGCAAGGCCGTGACGCAGGCATGCAGTTCGCAGGCCATAGGTGCGAGCTGGCAATGATCGGGCAGCTCTAGCAGCGCCGGCGGCTGCGGGCGCCGCTCAAGCTCGGCATCGCCCTCGGAGAAGATCAGCTTCAGCGCACAGGCATCGGCAGGATCGAAACCCCAGGGCTGCTCCATCAGGTCGTAGAAGACGGACAGCAGCCCGGACTCGGGGAAATCCGCATCCAGAGTCCCGGCGGAGCGGGCTTCGGCGAAGTTGATCTGCGCCACAAAGCTCAGCGGAAAAGTGCTTTCAAGCCTTGCGACGTGCTGCAAGGCCTCTTTGCGAAACAGCAGTACTTGCTCGGGTCTGGCCCATCGCCAGCGGCTGTCGGGAGCAAGGCTGTCTTCGCGATGGGGCTTCACCCGCTGCTCATGGTCCGGATAGCGCCCTCGCTCGGGCCAGGCCACACCGGCTGGCAGGTCGGGACAGCCGCCAAACTTGGTGCTGCCGGACGCAATCTCCGCTTCATCCTTCACCGCAGTGGTCTGCAGCCACACGGCCGGCCTGGCTTGTGCAGCCAGTTGCTGCGCAAGCGCTGCATCTTCCAGCACCGGCTCGAGCTCACGGGCGATTTCCTTCGAATGTGCGTAATTCATCCATCCCTTTTCTGCCTGCCTCGAGGCCGCTCCCTGGGTTCTTCAGGGCGCCAGCATCTGCGCAGGGCATTCGCTGCACAGTACCTCGCAGGCCCAGGGAGCCAGCTTGCTGGAGTCCGCACGCAGCACCTCCTGCTTGACGGCCAGAATCTGCGCGGGGTGCATGGAAAAGCTGCGCAGCCCCAGGCCCAAAAGCAGCCGGGTCATGCTCAGATCACCGGCCATTTCGCCGCAAACGCTGACTTCCTTGCCTGCAGCATTGGCCGCTGCGATGACCTCCGCCACCAGGCGCAGCACGGCCGGATGCATGGGGTCGTAGAGATGGGCCACGGTTTCGTCGGCACGGTCGATGGCCAGCGTGTACTGGATCAGGTCGTTGGTGCCTATGGACAGAAAGTCGAAATATTGGAGAAAGCTGTGTACCGTCAGGGCGGCCGCCGGGATCTCGATCATGGCGCCCAGCTTGACCGGGCCGTAGGCCACGCCGCGCACATCGAGCTCATGCTGCGCCTGGCGCAGCTGTGCCAGGGTCTGCTCGATCTCGCTGCGATGGGCCAGCATGGGAAACAGCAGCTTGACCTGCCCATGCGCTGCCGCGCGCAGAATGGCGCGCAGCTGGGTGCGGAACATCACGGGGTCGGCCAGACTCCAGCGTATGGCGCGCAGGCCCAGCGCGGGGTTGAGGTAGTAGTCCTTGGGCTGAGCCTTGTCCAGCGGCTTGTCGGCCCCCACGTCCAGCGTGCGGATGGTGACCGGCATGCCTTGCATGCCGTCTATGGCCTCGCGATAGGCACGATACTGCTCTTCCTCGCCGGGCAGATTGCCGCTGCGCCCCATGAACAGAAACTCGGTACGGAACAGCCCCACCCCGACTGCGCCAGCACGCACGGCAGCAGCCCCGTCGCTGGGCTGCTCGATATTGGCCAGCAGCTCCACCTTCTGCCCATCCATGGTGAGGGACGGCGTGTAGCGCAGACGGGTCAGGCGCTCGCGCTCCAGTTCGGTCTGGCGCTGGCGAAAGCTGTACTCCGCCAGGATGATGGGCGTGGGGTCCACGATGACCACGCCCTCGTTGCCGTCGATGATGACCCAGTCGTCCTGGCGAATCAGCTGGCTTGCGGCCCGCGCGCCAACCACGGCCGGAATGTCCATGCTGCGCGCGACGATGGCCGTGTGGCTGGTCTTGCCGCCCACGGCTGTGATGAAGCCCGCAAAGACCTTGCTCTTGAACTGCAGCATGTCCGCTGGCGACAGATCCTGCGCCACCAGCACCAGCGGGGTTTCCGTGGTGACGTCGAGAGGCAGCTGCTGTCCATCGGTTGCAGGCACGGCGCCCGTCGGAGCCAAAGGTGGAGCAACCTGCGCAAGCGGACTGGCCGCGCCCTTCATGTGGCGCAGAATGCGCTCCACGACCTGCTCCAGATCGGCCTTGCGCTCGCGCAAGTACTCGTCGTCCATCTCGTCGAACTGGCGCGAGACGATTTCCAGCTGAGTGGTCAGCGCCCATTCGGCGTTGTAAAGACGCTCGGATATCCAGTTGCGAATGGCCTCGGCCAGTGCCTGGTCCTGCAGCAGCATCAGATGCACATCGAGCAGCGCATCCAGCTCGCCAGGCGCATCCTTGGGCATTTCTTCCTGAAGCCGGCGCAGCTCGTCAATCACCGCATTGCGTGCCGTGCGGGCACGCTGGATCTCCGACTCCACCTGATCGGGCCGGATGAAGTAGTGCACCACCTCCATGCGACTGGAGGCCACAACGACCGCGCGCCCGATGGCAATCCCTCGGGAGACGGCCAGGCCGTGGATGGCAAATGTCATAGCGAATGCCCTTTCGCGAATTTCGCGATTGCTTTTTGCTTGCTTCTTGCTCTTGTTTTTGCAGCAGTCAGCGCCAACTATCGCTGCACTACAGCATCAAAGCCGCTCTACTTCATTGACAGCAAGACCCTGCCTGCTATCAAAAGAGCTAATCGTCAAGCTGCCACCTGCGCGCGGTCAAGCCGCGGCACAGGTGAAGCAGCCTTTACTGGCCTTCGCCAAACTTGTCGTTGATCAGGGCCACCAACGCATCCGTGGCTTCCTGCTCCTGTGTGCCATCGGTTTCCAGCTCCAGCTCGGAGCCTATGCCTGCCGCCAGCATCATCACGCCCATGATGCTCTTGGCATTGACGCGGCGCTCGCCCTTGGTCAGCCAGACCTCGCAGGGGAAGCTGCCGGCCAGCTTGGTGAGCTTGGCCGATGCACGGGCATGCAGGCCCAATTTATTGCTGATGGTGATATTGGTCTTGATCATTGGAAGGTCGTGCGCTTTGATTTTGTCGGGAACTGCCGGCTACCTGCATCACTCCTTGGCTGCCGCCCACCATGGCCCGCGAAACCAGGGCATCCAGCGGCTCATGCCGATAGCCTATGGAGCGCAAAAGCATGGGCAGGTTCACGCCCGCCACCAGCCTGGCCTGCAACAGGCCCGTGAGACGCTGGGCCACGTTACAGGGTGTGGCACCGAACAGATCGGTCAGCACCAGTGTCGGGGCATCCAGCCCGCCATGCGCCACCAGCATGGCCAGGGCACGCTCCAGCGTGGCCTCGGGCGCCTCTTCGGAAGGCACGTCCAGGGCCAGCAAGTCGTCAGCGCTATCGGCAAACACATGCAGCGCGCATTCGCGCAATGCAGCGGCCAGAGGAGCGTGAGTGAGCAAAAGAATGCGCGTGGTCATGTAGTCACAGTTCTTGATAGCAAATTATGGCTTGTCGCCGCCGTCAACAAGGGCAATGAGGTGGATGAAGCGCAAGGGTCATGATCTGGATGCGGGCTTATTGCAACTGCAGGCCCGAGAAAAACAGCTCGGCCTCTGCAGGCATGGCCTTGTCAGCGTAAATTACCGCGTGATAGACCCTGGCGCCGCCGCCTTCCAGGCGAGCGAACCACAGTCCATGTCCAACCACCTTCTGTCCGCCGCTCGGGCCCTGGCCTTCGAACGAGATGCGCAGGGACTGCGGCAGATTCAGCGCCCCCTTGGGCACCCATGGACCGTCTCCCTTGACATTGAGCTTTGTCGCGACGCCGTCTGCCGACTTCAGCTGCTTGAGCACCGCCTGCTGCCAGAACGTCAGAGCCTCGGCCGCGCGGGCGGGCTCGGCCACGGCAAAATGCGATACCGCATAGATCGCGCCCCGGGCCTCGCAGCCCACCACCGACAGCGGCACCTGGCCCAGGCCCAGATCGACAGGGCGGCTGGCCGTCTGCGCATCGCAGGGCAAGAGTGCTTGCAGCGGCGCATCCTTGAGCTGGGTGGTACGCCAGTTCAGCGCCGGGCTGCAGGCGGCCAGCAGCGCACCGCTGACCAGCAGCGTCGCAGCCCAGAATCCGGTTTTCTTCATGGCCCATTATCGGCAGCGGCACGGGCCCGACCTGTCACGCAAGCCTAGGGTTGACCCGTGGGTCAAGCAGTAAGAACTGAACTTTCGGCGTGTTTGACACACCAAACCACAAATCAGCAAGGTGCTGAAGATTTGTGCACAATCAATCTCTATGGCAAGCAAACATTGGATCGCAGGCATTGTGGCGGCCGCCGTCATCGGCGTCGGGGCCTGGGTGTATTCGGGCGCAGGGCAAGCCGCGGCGCCGCAATCCACCTTTGTGCTGCTGGACGGCAGCCAGAAAACCACCGCCGACCTCAAGGGCAAAGTGACGCTGGTGAACTTCTGGGCCACCAGCTGCACCACCTGCGTGGCAGAGATGCCCGAGATCATCAGCACCTACCAGAAGTACCAGGGCAAGGGCTTTGACACCCTGGCCGTGGCCATGAGCTACGACCCGCCCAGCTATGTCGTGAACTTCGTCGAATCGCGCAAGCTGCCCTTCCAGGTCGCGCTGGACAACACCGGCAACGTGGCCAAGGCATGGGGCGATGTGCAACTCACCCCCACCACCTTCATCGTCAACAAGCGCGGTGAGATCGTGAAGCGCTATATCGGCGCACCCGACTTTGAGCAACTGCACAAGCTGATCGAGACGCTTCTGGCAGAACCGACTGCAGCTTGATTAAAAACCATAGCTCACAGCGCTTGACAGCAGGTCACTTCAACATCAAAAGTGCCTAAAACATAGAAATAGCAAGCGACAGCAGCTCACAAAAAAAAAACCGACCATTGGTCGGTTTTTTCATGCCTGGAGCATCGAGCAAGGGCCGCTCCGCAGCAAAGATGCTGTCCTCTGGGGGAAGCCGCGCAGCTGCTCAGGGGGCTACTTATTCCGGAAGCTGTCGTGGCAGCTCTTGCAACTATTGGCGGCCGGGCCGAAAGCCGTCTTGAGATTGTCCAGATTTCCGGTCTTGGCAGCAGCGTTGAGCTTGACGACTTCTGCTTCCATCTTGCCCGACAGATCATGGAACTTGGCCTGCTCCTTCCACACCTCAGGCTTGGCCTTGCCGCCTTCGGTGCCGGCGCCGAAGCCGGCCCAGGGCAGCTTGGACATGAAGGCCACAATTTCCGCACTTTCCTGCGCGCTCTTGGCATCAAAGGGCATCTTGCCATTGGCCATGGCGCCCAGGCGACCGAAATGCGTGCCCAGCACGCTCAAGGCGCTCTGGCGGTATTTGATGGCATCTTCAGCCTTAGCGAACTGTGCCGAGGCAGGCAGGGCCACGGTGGCAACCACAGCAGCGAATGCCAGAGTGGAAAAAGCTTTCATCGGGGTATCCTTTCTTGGTTCTGCAGCCTGCCGCAGGCGGCTGCCCGACCAGTATGGCAGAGTCCCCCAAAGGCCGCGATTTGGGCTTGCAGCCCTGCCAGGGCACAATGTCCGGGTCCATCAGCCATGAAAAAGCCATGACAGAGTCCGCCACACAAGCCTCCACGGAAGTCCACAGAATTCGGATCTGGGACCTGCCCACCCGCCTGTTTCACTGGCTGCTGGCAATCTGCATCGTGGCCCTGGTGGTCACTGCCAAGATGGGCGGCAATGCCATGAACTGGCATCTGCTGCTGGGACAGGTGGTGCTGGCCTTGCTGATCTTTCGCATTCTCTGGGGTTTGGTGGGCGGGTACTGGTCGCGCTTTGGCAGCTTCATCCCTTCTGCAGCAGCCATGAGCCGCTATATGCGCGGCACTTCGACCACGCAGGACCGCGCAGGCCACAACCCGCTGGGTTCACTGTCCGTGATCGCGATGCTAATCGTGCTGATGGCGCAAATCGCAAGCGGGCTGATGAGCGATGATGAAATTGCCTTCAGCGGACCGTTGACGCGTTTTGTCTCTGGCGAACTGATCTCCAAGGCCACCAACTACCACGCCCACTGGGGCCAGTACCTGATTTACGCACTGGTCGCACTGCATCTGCTGGCCCTCATCGGCTACAGCCTCAAGGGCGACAAACTGGTCCCGGCCATGGTCACGGGCGACAAATTGCTGAAGGAGCCCGTTGCTGCGAGCCGCGACACCGCCAGCACCCGGGTTCTGGCTGCGCTGCTGGCCGTGGTGGCAAGCTCTCTTTCCTGGTGGATCCATCAACTGGGGCAGAGTGCTGCTTTCTGAGTTCTGACGCTGCAGGCAGCGGCTTTAACCATGTAAAGCACTTGCCGCTACACTGGGCCTTCTTTCATCATTGCCTAGTTGCCGTGGACAAGCCTGCCGTGGACTTGCTGACGCCCAGCCTGGAGGAAATAGGTGCTGTGCGCCAGATCTTTCAGGAGTATGCGGACAGCCTGAACATCGACCTGGAATTTCAAGGATTCGAATCCGAACTCGCCGCCCTCCCTGGCGAATATGCTGCGCCCCGTGGACAGATTCTGCTGGCTCGCGTGGATGGCAGCATTGCGGGCTGCTGCGCACTGCGTCCTCTTGACGACTCCGACTACCCCAATGCCGCTGAGATGAAGCGCCTGTTCGTGCGCAAGGCTTTTCGTGGCTTTGGCCTGGGGCGTCAACTGGCCGAAGCCATGCTCGATATTGCCCGCCAGGCTGGCTATGACCATGTGCTGCTCGACACACTGGACGACATGGAGTCTGCCCGCGCGCTGTATGTGGACCTGGGCTTCGAGCCCATCGAACCCTACTATCACAATCCGCTTCCAGGCGCACACTACCTCAAGGCCGATCTTTTCTGAGCCCGAATGCAAAAAGGCATTGCCAGTTTGGCAATGCCTTTTTTCTGTGACGCCGCGCAAAGCCGCCTTGCGGCGAGAGCGTCACTCCCGCGCGCAGCCACTCAGGGCTTCAGCCATCAAGCCTTGGCTTGAGCCAGCATGGTGCCGGCATCGCTGACTTCAAACTTGCCAGGAGCTTCCACGTTCAGGGTCGCAACCTTGCCGTCCTTGACCAGCATGGAGAAGCGGTTGGCGCGCAGGCCCAGGCCCTTGCCGTTCAGGTCCAGCGTCAGGCCAGTCGCCTTGGCGAATGCCGCATCGCCGTCGGCAATCATGCGCACCTTGCCAGCCACCTTCTGATCGCGGCCCCAGGCGCCCATCACGAAAGCATCGTTCACGGCCAGGCACCAGATTTCGTCCACGCCCGCAGCCTTGAGTTCTTCGGCCTTGGCCACATAGCCTGGCAGATGCTTTTCGGAGCAGGTGGGCGTGAATGCGCCGGGCACGGCAAACACGGCAATAGTCTTGCCGGCCAGAGCCTCGGGCAGCTTCACGGGGTTGGGACCAAGGCTGCAGCCATTGCCTTCCACTTCCACATATTCCATCAAGGTCACTGCGGGCAGGGCATCACCAACTTTAATCATGACTATCTCCTTTGTTGCAAAGCACGGACCGCATTCTTGGCGGCCCAAATAAAAAAACGACCCACAGCATTGTGGGTCGTTTTCAAGGGCTTTGCAGCCGGCGGGCCTGGTTAGGCTTACACCAGAGCAGCCTTTTGAACCAAGCGGGTAGCAACCCAGTTCTTGGTCTTGGAGAGAGGACGGCTCTCGGTGATTTCAACCACGTCACCCAGCTTGTACTCACCTTGCTCGTCGTGAGCGTGGTACTTGCTCGACTTGATCATGATCTTGTCGTAGATGGGGTGCTTGACGCGGCGTTCCACCAGAACGGTCACAGTCTTGGCACGCTTGTCGCTGACCACCTTGCCAATCAAGGTGCGCTTGAGGGATGTTTTAGCTTCCGTCATGTCGGCTCCTTACTTGGCGGCTTGCTTTTCAGCAAGGATGGTCTTGGCACGAGCGATGTCACGGCGTGTAGCCTTGATGGTCGCAGTGTTGCCCAGTTGTTGCGTGGCCTTTTGCATGCGCAGACCGAAGTGAGCCTTTTGCAGGGACTTCACTTCAGCTTCCAGACCAGCCACGTCTTTTTGGCGGAGTTCAGCAGATTTCGTCATGTTGATCTCCTTAAGCACCAATGTGACGGGACACGAAGGTCGTGCGCAGAGGCAGCTTTGCAGCAGCCAGGCGGAACGCTTCACGGGCCAGCTCTTCAGGCACACCCACGATTTCGTAGATCACCTTGCCGGGCTGGATTTCGGCCACGTAGTACTCGGGGTTGCCCTTACCGTTACCCATACGCACTTCGGCGGGCTTGGTAGAGATGGGCTTGTCCGGGAACACGCGGATCCAGATACGACCACCACGCTTGACGTGACGGGAAATTGCACGACGTGCAGCTTCGATCTGGCGTGCGGTCAGACGACCACGGTCAGTAGACTTCAAACCGAAATCGCCGAAGGCAACGGAGTTGCCACGGGTAGCGATGCCGGTGTTGCGGCCTTTTTGTTCCTTACGGAACTTGCGGCGTGCAGGTTGCAGCATGTTTATTCTCCTTTACCGTCCGCTGCTGTAGCGGGCGCGTCGGCCTTACGAACGCGCTTAACGGAATCAGCACCAGCGCCAGCAGGCTTGTCGCTGCCATCGGCAGGAGCGGCATTGGTGCCTGCGGGACGACGGCCACCACGGCCAGCGCCATCACGGCCATCACGGCGACCGTCACGACGGGGACCACGAGGACGACGCTCGTCTTCAGGACGGGGCGTTTCCACGGCGGGCAGATCGTTGCGGCCCAGGGTGTCACCCTTGTAGACCCAGACCTTCACGCCGATGATGCCGTAAGTCGTCTTGGCTTCGGAGAAGCCGTAGTCGATGTCGGCACGCAGAGTGTGCAGAGGCACGCGGCCTTCGCGGTACCACTCGGTACGAGCGATTTCGATACCGTTCAGACGACCGGAAGACATGATCTTGATGCCTTGAGCACCCAGACGCATGGCGTTCTGCATGGCACGCTTCATGGCGCGGCGGAACATGATGCGCTTTTCCAGCTGTTGGCAGATGGAGTCAGCGATCAGCTTGGCATCGATTTCAGGCTTGCGCACTTCTTCGATGTTCACAGCCACGGGCACGCCCAGGCGAGCAGCGAGTTCCTTCTTCAGGGCTTCGATGTCTTCACCCTTCTTGCCGATCACCACGCCCGGACGAGCCGAGAAAATGGTGATGCGGGCGTTCTTGGCAGGACGCTCGATCAGAACGCGAGCCACGGCGGCGTTCTTCAGCTTGGCCTTCAGGTACTCGCGCACCTTGATGTCTTCGGCCAGCATGCCGGCGAAGTCACGGTTGCTAGCGTACCAGCGGCTTGCCCAGTTGCGGCTCACCGCCAGACGGAAGCCGGTAGGATGGATTTTCTGTCCCATATTCTTCCTTAAGGCCTCAGTTACCCACTGTCACGTAGATGTGGCAGGTAGGCTTGCTGATGCGGTTGCCGCGGCCCTTGGCGCGAGCAGTGAAACGCTTGAGCGTAGTGCCTTGCTCGACGTAGATGGTCTTGACCTTCAGTTCGTCGATATCGGCGCCGTCGTTGTGCTCAGCGTTGGCGATAGCGGATTCCAGAACCTTCTTCACGATCACGGCAGCTTTTTTCTGCGTGAACTGGAGAATGTTCAGAGCTTGATCCACCTTCTTGCCGCGGATCAGATCCGCGACCAGGCGACCCTTGTCAACAGACAGGCGGACGCCACGGAGAACAGCACGTGTTTCAGACATGTTCTATTCCTTACTTCTTGGCTTTCTTGTCCGCAGGGTGACCCTTGAAGGTACGAGTCAGCGCGAATTCACCCAGCTTGTGGCCAACCATCTGGTCAGTCACATAAACCGGCACGTGTTGCTTGCCGTTGTGCACGGCGATGGTCAGACCGATGAACTCGGGCAGGACCATGGAGCGACGCGACCAGGTCTTCACTGGCTTCTTGTCCTTGGTGGCGATGGCCTTTTCGACCTTGGCCAGCAAGTGATGGTCAACAAACGGACCCTTTTTAAGAGAACGAGTCATTTGCTACCCCTTACTTCTTACGGCGCGACACGATCATGGTCTGTGTGCGCTTGTTGTTACGGGTGCGGTAGCCCTTCGTCAGATTGCCCCATGGGTCAACTGGGTGACGGCCTTCACCGGTCTTACCTTCACCACCACCGTGCGGGTGGTCGACAGGGTTCATGACCGTACCGCGGACGGTAGGACGAATACCCATCCAACGCTTCACACCGGCCTTGCCCAGACGGCGCAGGCTGTGTTCTTCGTTGGCAACTTCACCGATGGTGGCGCGGCACTCGATGTGCACCTTGCGGACTTCGCCCGAACGCATACGCACTTGAGCGTAGATGCCTTCGCGAGCCAGCAGAGTGGCGGAGGTACCAGCCGAGCGAGCGATCTGAGCACCGGCACCGATCTTCAGTTCGATGCAGTGGATGGTCGAGCCCACGGGGATGTTGCGGATAGGCAGGGTGTTGCCCACGCGGATAGGAGCTTCGGAGCCGCTGATGATGGTAGCGCCGACTTCCAGGTTGCGAGGAGCAATGACGTAGCGACGCTCGCCGTCTGCGTAGCACACCAGAGCGATGTGGGCAGTACGGTTGGGGTCGTATTCAATGCGCTCAACCTTGGCGGGGATACCGTCCTTGTTGCGCTTGAAGTCCACCACACGGTAGTGGTGCTTGTGACCACCGCCCTTGTGGCGAGTTGTGATGTGACCGTTGTTATTACGACCGGCCTTCTGGAATTGAGCTTCCAGCAGGGGGGCAAAACCCTCACCCTTGTGCAGGTGGTCGCGAGTAACCTTCACCGCGCCGCGTTGGCCGGGGGTCGTAGGTTTGAGCTTGATAACAGCCATGATTACGCAGCCTCCCCAGACAGGTTCAGCTCTTGACCGGGCTTGAGCATCACGTATGCCTTGCGCACATTGTCGCGACGGCCCACGGTCTTGCCAAAGCGCTTGGTCTTGCCCTTGGTGTTCACCACAGACACGCCAGCCACTTCAACCTTGAACATCAATTCCACAGCGGCCTTGATTTCGGGCTTGGTAGCGTTCTGCAGCACCTTGAATGTCACAGCATTGGACTTTTCAGCAACCAGAGTGGCCTTTTCGGACACGATGGGAGCGACCAGCACTTGCATCAGACGACCTTCGTCAAACTTGGTAGTGCTCATGCGAACATCTCCTTGAGTTTGTCGATCGCACCCTTGGTGACGAGCACTTTCTTGTAGTGCACCAGCGACACGGGGTCTGCATAGCGCGGCTCAACCACGAACACGTTCTTCAGATTGCGGGATGCCAGGTACAGGTTCTCGTCGATTTCTTCAGCGATCACCATCACCGACGAAGACAGGTTCATAGCCTTGAACTTGTCTGCCAGCACCTTGGTCTTGGGGGTATCCAGCGTCAGGGATTCCACAACTGCCAGACGGCCTTCGCGGGCCAGCTGAGACAGGATGGAAGCCATACCGGCGCGGTACATCTTCTTGTTGATCTTCTGCGAGAAGTTTTCTTCGGGCAGATTGGGGAAGATGCGACCGCCGCCACGCCACAGAGGCGAGGAGGACATACCAGCACGTGCACGGCCTGTACCCTTTTGCTTGAAAGGCTTGGCAGTGGTGTGACGCACTTGTTCACGGTCCTTCTGGGCGCGAGTGCCTTGACGTGCGTTGGCACGGTAGGCAGTCACCAGCTGGTGGACCAGATCTTCGTTGAATTCACGACCGAACACAGTCTCGGGAGCTTCCACCTTGGAAGCGGCCTGGCCTTGTTCATTCAGGAGTTCGAGCTGCATTAGTTCGCTCCTTTGGAAGCTTTAGCCTTGATCGCGGGGCGCACGGAAACGAAGCCACCCTTGGCACCAGGAATGGCACCCTTGATCAACAGCAGTTGGCGTGCTTCGTCGATACGAACCACGTCGAGGTTTTGAGTAGTGACGGTTTCGTCGCCCATGTGGCCAGTCATACGCTTACCGGGGAACACGCGACCGGGGTCTTGTGCCATACCGATAGAACCGGGAACATTGTGCGAACGGCTGTTACCGTGCGAAGCGCGCTGCGAACTGAAGTTGTGGCGCTTGATCGTGCCGGCGTAACCCTTACCGATGGAGGTGCCTTGCACGTCCACCTTCTGGCCAACGCTGAACAGCTCTGCCACAGGCAGAACGGCACCAGCGGCATACTTGCCAGCGGTTTCATCAGTCACGCGGAATTCACGGGTCACTTCACCGGCTTCGACACCCGCCTTGGCGAGGTGGCCGGCTTGAGGCTTGGTCACGCGAGAAGCCTTGCGTGCACCGAAAGTGACCTGCAGGGCCACATAGCCATCGTTCTCTTGGGTTTTGACCTGAGTCACGCGGTTGTTAGAAACATCCACCACTGTGACAGGCACTGCGTCCCCATCATCAGTGAACAGACGCATCATGCCCACCTTGCGACCCAGCAACCCCAGGGAGTTGCTCAGACTCATTTGTTTGCTCCAAAACTTTTGCCGCTGAAACTGCAATTGGCCCAGCGTTGTGCCTTAGCAATCATGCCTAGCACACAAAAGAAGGTTAATAAAACTTCGCATCAAAGGCGAAGCTCCAAATTTTAACGCGAACTGCTTTTTCAAGCAAGTTCGCGTTAAACAAAGACCCTTAAAAGCCTCTTGCGAGGCCTCCAAAACTCTTATTGCAGTTTGATCTCGACGTCCACACCTGCGGGCAGGTCCAGCTTCATCAGAGCGTCAACAGTCTTGTCAGTCGGATCCACGATGTCCATCAGACGCTGGTGCGTACGGATTTCGAACTGGTCACGGCTGGTCTTGTTGACGTGAGGCGAACGCAGGATGTCGAAGCGCTTCATGCGTGTCGGCAGGGGCACGGGACCCTTGACGATGGCGCCGGTACGCTTGGCGGTATCAACGATTTCGGCTGCAGACTGGTCGATCAGCTTGTAATCGAAAGCCTTCAGACGGATGCGGATTTTTTGCTTAGACATTGTTAATTCCTAGCTTTTCTAAGAATTAGGCAATGATCGTGGCAACCACACCGGCACCAACGGTACGACCACCTTCGCGGATAGCGAAGCGCAGACCTTCTTCCATGGCGATGGGGGAGATCAGCTTCACAGTGATCGACACGTTATCGCCAGGCATCACCATTTCCTTGCCTTCGGGCAGTTCGATGGAGCCGGTCACGTCAGTTGTACGGAAGTAGAACTGGGGACGGTAGTTGTTGAAGAAGGGAGTGTGGCGACCGCCTTCGTCCTTCGACAGCACGTAAACTTCAGCAGTGAAGTTGGTGTGGGGCTTGATGGAGCCGGGCTTGCACAGCACTTGGCCGCGTTCCACATCTTCACGCTTGGTGCCGCGCAGCAGCAGACCCACGTTGTCGCCAGCTTGACCCTGGTCCAGCAGCTTGCGGAACATTTCCACGCCGGTGACGGTGGTCTTGACGGTGTCCTTGATACCGACGATTTCGATTTCTTCGCCGACCTTGACGATACCGCGCTCGATACGGCCGGTCACCACGGTACCACGACCGGAGATGGAGAACACGTCTTCCACGGGCATCACGAAGGCGCCGTCAACAGCACGCTCGGGAGTGGGGATGTAGGTGTCCAGAGCTTCGGCCAGCTTCAGGATGGCAGGCTCGCCCTTGTCGGACTGGTCACCTTCCAGGGCCAGCTTGGCGGAGCCGCGGATGATGGGGGTGTCGTCACCGGGGAAGTCGTACTTGGACAGCAGCTCGCGCACTTCCATTTCGACCAGTTCCAGCAGTTCTTCGTCGTCCACCATGTCGGCCTTGTTCAGGAACACGATGATGTAGGGCACGCCCACCTGACGCGACAGCAGGATGTGCTCGCGAGTCTGGGGCATGGGGCCGTCAGCAGCGGAGCAAACCAGGATAGCACCGTCCATCTGAGCGGCACCAGTGATCATGTTCTTCACATAGTCAGCGTGGCCGGGGCAGTCCACGTGAGCGTAGTGGCGGTTGGCAGTTTCGTACTCAACGTGCGAAGTGTTGATCGTGATACCACGAGCCTTTTCTTCGGGGGCGTTGTCGATCTGCGAGTAGTCCTTGGCTTCACCGCCGAAGTGCTTGGACAGCACGGTAGCGATAGCAGCAGTCAGGGTGGTCTTGCCGTGGTCAACGTGACCGATGGTGCCCACGTTCACGTGGGGCTTGGTACGTTCGAACTTTTCTTTTGCCATGATTTCTCCGAAAGAGCAAAAACCTGTGTGATGTTTAAGGTCTGCACCTCATTGCTGACTCGCCCCGCACAGGAAACAGGACGGCATGGGATCGCAGACCGGCAAAAATCGCGGCAATCCTCAAAGGACTGCCGCGATTGGAAGCCGTAGATTATGACGGATTCGTCAAACCTGCGTCAATTACTTGGCGCGGGCAGCAACAATGGCTTCAGCCACGTTACGAGGAGCTTCAGCGTAGTGCTTGAACTCCATGGTGTAGCTGGCGCGACCTTGAGTCATGGAACGCAGCGAAGTGGCGTAGCCGAACATTTCGGACAGAGGCACTTCAGCCTTGATGGCCTTGCCGCCACCAACCATGTCGTCCATACCCTGAACCATGCCGCGACGCGAGGACAGATCGCCCATCACGGTACCGGCGTAGTCTTCGGGCGTTTCCACTTCCACAGCCATCATGGGTTCCAGGATGACGGGGTTGGCCTTGCGGGCAGCTTCCTTGAAACCGAAGATAGCGGCCATCTTGAACGCCATTTCGTTCGAGTCCACATCGTGGTACGAACCGAAGGTCAGACGAACCTTGACGTCCACCACAGGGTAGCCAGCCAGCACGCCGGAAGTCAGCGCTTCGATCACGCCCTTCTCCACCGCAGGGATGTATTCGCGAGGAACCACACCGCCCTTGATTTCGTCGACGAACTCGAAGCCCTTGCCGGCTTCCTGGGGTTCCAGAGTCAGAACCACGTGGCCGTACTGGCCCTTACCGCCGGACTGGCGAACGAACTTGCCGTCCACGTCCTTGACCGTGCTGCGGATGGTTTCGCGGTAAGCAACCTGGGGCTTGCCCACGTTGGCTTCCACGTTGAATTCGCGCTTCATGCGGTCAACGATGATTTCCAGGTGCAGTTCGCCCATACCGGCGATGATGGTCTGACCGGATTCTTCGTCGGTACGCACGCGGAAGGAAGGATCTTCTGCAGCCAGACGCGACAGAGCGATACCCATCTTTTCCTGGTCGGTCTTGGACTTGGGTTCCACAGCCTGTGCAATCACGGGCTCGGGGAACACCATGCGCTCCAGCACGATAGGCGCGGCGATGTCGCACAGGGTTTCACCGGTGGTCACGTCCTTCAGGCCCACGCAGGCAGCGATGTCGCCAGCACGGATTTCTTCCACTTCCACGCGGTCGTTGGCCATCATCTGCACGATACGGCCGATACGTTCCTTCTTGCCCTTGACGGCATTCAGAACGGTCTCGCCCTTGGACAGAACGCCAGAGTACACGCGCACGAAAGTCAGCTGGCCCACGAAGGGGTCGGTCATCAGCTTGAAGGCCAGAGCCGAGAACTTCTCAGCATCGTCAGCCTTGCGGCTCAGCTTCTTCTCTTCGTCATCGGGGTCGGTACCGGTAACGTCAGGGATGTCCACAGGAGCGGGCAGATAGTCGATCACGGCGTCCAGCATGCGCTGCACACCCTTGTTCTTGAACGCGGTGCCGCACAGCATGGGCTGAATTTCGGTGGCCAGGGTACGGGTACGCACGCCGAGCTTCACTTCTTCTTCAGTCAGAGTACCTTCTTCCAGGTACTTGTTCATCAGCTCTTCCGAAGCTTCGGCAGCGGCTTCCACCAGGTTTTCACGCCACTTGTTGGCAGTCTCCACCAGCTCGGCGGGGATGTCCTGGTATTCGAACTTCATGCCCTGGGAAGCTTCGTCCCAGATGATGGCCTTCATCTTGACCAGATCGACCACGCCCTGGAAGTTTTCTTCAGCGCCGATTGGGATCACCACGGGCACAGGGTTCGCGTTCAGGCGAGTCTTCATGCCTTCATAGACCTTGAAGAAGTTGGCACCGGTACGGTCCATCTTGTTCACGAAGGCCAGACGAGGCACCTTGTACTTGTTGGCCTGACGCCACACGGTTTCGGACTGAGGCTGCACGCCACCCACAGCGCAATACACCATGCAAGCACCGTCCAGCACGCGCATGGAACGTTCCACTTCAATCGTGAAGTCCACGTGACCGGGGGTGTCGATGATGTTGAAACGGTGTTCTGGGTAGGACAGATCCATACCCTTCCAGAAGCAGGTCACTGCAGCGGAAGTGATGGTGATACCACGCTCTTGCTCTTGCTCCATCCAGTCGGTGGTGGCAGCGCCGTCGTGCACTTCGCCCAGCTTGTGGGTCACACCGGTATAGAACAGGATACGTTCTGTAGTGGTTGTCTTACCTGCGTCAATGTGAGCGGAAATACCGATGTTGCGATAGCGCTCAATGGGGGTCTTGCGAGCCATGATGGATCCTTGCTTGATCGTATGGGAGTACTGCCGGCCCCGCATTGTGCGCAGGAGGCAGCAGCTCTATATGGGGGCGCTCAGAATCGACACAAGGCCGCAGCAAGTTTTTGCATGCGGCCCTGTATCTCGAGCGAGATTCCGATTAGAAGCGGAAGTGGCTGAAGGCCTTGTTGGCTTCGGCCATACGGTGCACTTCGTCACGACGCTTCATGGCGCCGCCACGGCCTTCCGTAGCTTCCAGCAGCTCGTTGGCCAGGCGTTGAGCCATGGACTTCTCGCCACGCTTGCGGGAGGCTTCCTTGATCCAGCGCATGGCCAGAGCCAGACGACGGACGGGACGCACTTCCACGGGAACCTGGTAGTTGGCACCGCCAACACGGCGGGACTTCACTTCAACCATGGGCTTGACGTTGTTGATGGCAACAACGAAAGCTTCCAGAGGGTCCTTGCCGGGATGCTTCTTCTCGATCAGGTCCAGAGCGCCGTAAATGATGCGCTCAGCAACCGCCTTCTTGCCGCCTTCCATGATCACGTTCATGAATTTGGACAGCTCTACATTGCCGAACTTGGGATCCGGCAGGATTTCACGTTTGGGGACTTCGCGACGACGTGGCATTTTTTACCTCTATCTTTGCTTCAGTTGGCATCTTTTCAGATACCGCGAGAGCTATTCAAAACTCTCACTTACTCGACCCGCACAAAACATTCGTGCTCAGGGCCACTACGTTTGACCGCGCCAGTCAGGCGAATCAAACACCGTTTGTTTTCAAAAAACCAGGGCTGATTACTTAGCCTTAGGCTTCTTGGCACCGTACTTGGAGCGAGCTTGCTTACGGTCCTTGACGCCTTGCAGGTCCAGGGAACCGCGCACGATGTGGTAACGCACACCGGGCAAGTCCTTCACACGACCACCGCGCACCAGCACAACGCTGTGCTCTTGCAGGTTGTGGCCTTCACCGCCGATGTACGAAATCACTTCGAAACCGTTGGTCAGACGAACCTTGGCCACCTTACGCAGAGCCGAGTTAGGCTTCTTGGGAGTGGTGGTGTACACACGAGTGCACACGCCACGGCGTTGGGGGCAGTTTTCCATAGCAGGGCTCTTGGATTTAACAACTTCGACCGTGCGGCCCTGACGCACGAGTTGGTTAATGGTTGGCATTAATTAAACGTCCCTAAACGTGAATTTGCTTCGTGAAAGCAAAAGGTTTATCCGCAGCAACAGATGCCGATGCGGAAACGTGAATCCCTTCGGAAATTCCGAAAAGCCCTCGAATGTACCAGCTTGTGCAAATCAGCACAACTCCCTGCCGACAATAGCCCTGCCGGCAGCAAGATGCTTTGCATGGCACATCAAAGTGCTCTCACCGGCAGGAGCTACCTCCTGCCGGCCCGGGAACTTACTTGATCCAGAGGCGGATGGTGTCCCACAGACGGCCGAAGAAGCCTGCCTGCTCGACGGCCTCAAGCGCTACCAGCGGCACCTCGGCCACCACATCCGCACCCGACTTGACCTTGAGCACCCCCATGGACTGCCCCTTGGCAATGGGTGCAATCAGCGGATCCTGGCGCACCACCTCGGTGGTCAGCTTGCCGCCAGTGCCCGAGGGCACGGTCACCACCACGGCGCCGTCGGCCTTGCCGATCTTGACGGCATTGGCAGCGCCCTTCCAGACGGCGGGAGTGGCCACGGGCTGATCGGAATCAAACAGCTTGACGGCATCGAAAGCGGTGTAACCCCAGTTCAACAGCTTCTGGCTTTCGTTGGCACGCGCCTTTTCGCTGGCCGTTCCCAGCACGATGGACAGCAGGCGGCGCTGACCCACATTGGGCAGGTCACGCTTGGCCGTGGCCACCAGGCAATAGCCGGCGGCATTGGTGTGACCGGTCTTCAGGCCGTCCACGGTGGGATCGCGAAACAGCAAGGCATTGCGGTTGCTGCCGTTGGAGGCGGGCGTGCCGGGGTAGCTGTATTGCTTGGTGGCGTAGTAGTGCATGTACTCGGGGAAGTCATGCATCAATCGCTGGGCCAGGATGGACAGATCACGCGCCGTCGTCAGGTGACCGGGCTCGGTCAGTCCTTCGGGGTTCTTGTAGCTGGTGTTCTTCATGCCCAGGGCCTTGGCCTGGTCATTCATCATCTTGACGAAGTTCTCGGCCGTGCCGCCCACGGCCTCGGCCAATGCCATGGTGGCATCGTTGCCGGACTGGATGATCATGCCGCTGAGCAGGTCATTGACGGGCACCTGCATCTTGGGGTCGATGAACATGCGCGAGCCGGGCATCTTCCAGGCGCGCTCGCTCACGGGCATGCGCTGCTCCAGCGTGATCTTCTTGGAGCGCAAGGCGTCGAACACCACATAGGCCGACATCAGCTTGGTCAGCGATGCCTGCTCAACGGGAGCATCGACGTCCTTGGCGCCCAGCACCTGGCCGGCAGTGACGTCCACCAGCAGATAGTTGCGGGCAGCAATTTCGGGAGGAACAGGGGCCGCCACCTGTGCCATGGCAAACACGGGCGCCACTGCGGCAGCAACGGCCAGAACACGCAGTGTGGAGTAGATGGGCTTCATGAAGAGGACTCTCGCTAAAGCAAAGGTAAGCGCGGTGATTTACCGTCGGAAACGGCCAAAGCCAAGGATATACCTCGGCCTGGCGCTATGAAAAGGGAGTTAACCAAGACGGGGCAGCAATTCACGTGCGTCAAGGTGTGGGAAATGGCTCTTACAGGGACTTCAGGTGGCGCACCACCAGGCTCTTGAGCAGCGGCAATTGTCCGTGAAAGAAATGGCCGACCTGCGGAATCACGGTAACAGGCAGTATCTGCGGGCGCGCCCAGTCCATCACGGCGGACAGCTCGACGGTGTCGTCCGCCTCGCCGTGGATCACCAGGGTCTGGTCATGGGCCTCGGCAGGCACGGGAGCCACTTCGAAGCGACTGGCGGCGGTGCCGACCAGCACGGCCTTCTGCACCCGGCCCGTACCCCAGAGTTGGGCCAGCGCATGGCTGGTGACGAAAGCGCCGAAGGAAAAGCCGGCCAGAGCTACAGGGCCTTCGGGAGCCACCTGCTGCACCACGGCCAGCAAATCCTGCAGCTCGGCCTTGCCGGCGTCATACTCGCCGGCACTGGCGCCCACGCCGCGAAAGTTGAAACGCACGACCGTGTAGCCGCACTGAACAAAGGCACGCGCCAGGGTCTGGACCACCTTGTTGTCCATGGTGCCGCCAAACAGCGGATGCGGATGGGCGATGATGGCCACGCCCTTGGGGCTCTGGCCTTCGACCAGTTGCGGCGCATCGCGCAGGGCCTCAATGGCACCGGCGGTGCCGGTGAGCGTCAGTCGTTCGGTCTGGGAATTCACGATTGCTATCCTAGTTGTAGCTTTTTGCGCTTGCTGTAATTGGGCTGACGCTTGAAAACGCTTAAAGTTCCTGAACAAGCAAGCCCAAAGTCGGCCGCACCATGCAAGAGCCGCCTTGCCGCAAGCCTGTCGGGACGGCCAAAGGACTCAAGGCAGCCAGATCAGCGCCCCACGCTTTCGGGCAGCACCAGGCGCTCGACCACCTTGCCGTGCTTGAGATGGGATTCGACGATTTCATCGATATCGCTGTCGTCGATGAAGGTATACCAGACGGCTTCGGGGTAGACCACGGCCACGGGACCGCCGGCGCAGCGATCCAGGCAGCCGGCCTTGTTCACACGCACCAATCCCTTTCCGGCAAGCCCCTCTTCCTTGACTTTGCGCTTGCAGTGGTCAAAGCCCGCCTTGGCGCCATGCAGAGCACAGCAGTCCTCACCGTT
Organism: Comamonas sp. Z1; assembly: GCF_008121555.1. Classification (NCBI taxonomy): domain Bacteria; kingdom Pseudomonadati; phylum Pseudomonadota; class Betaproteobacteria; order Burkholderiales; family Comamonadaceae; genus Comamonas; species Comamonas sp. Z1. The sequence goes on along the minus strand of NZ_VOQT01000008.1, from coordinate 49,905 downwards.
GGGACGCTCGTTCAGGCAAAAGAAGATATGACGCTGGTAGTAGCCGCCGGCCTGGTCTTGATTCTGGATGTCGCTCATGGTGGATCATTCTAGGCAGGCTGTTGGCGGCGCGAGAGTCGAATCACTACATACGCCAGTGTCACGTAAGGCCAGAGCCAGCCCAGCCATTGGCCCAGACCGTAGAAGCGGATGAAACGGCCTTGCTCCCAGGCCTGCAGGGTCTGGGCGAAGTACACGTTCGTCGGCGCCTGATTGAGGATGCTCAGATGCAGCACCAGCACCAGCAGCAATAGCACGGCGCACATGCTGCGCGAGGCAGGCAATGCAATCACGGCCAAGCCCAGCCCACCCCAGACACCCAGGCGCACCGGCAGATCCACCCACTCCCAGGCATGGGCCGGGCCCCAGCTCAACGCGGCCGACAGCGCTGTCACCCCCACCCCTGCCGCCACCAGAAGCAGTCCGGCCAGCGCGCGGCGGCCCATATGACGCACGGCGCAGTAGGCCAGCAGGCAGGGAATCCACAGCCCCAGCATTACGCATAGCATCTCCGTCACCAGCGACAGCGGCGTCATGGCGAAATCGCCCAGCGGCAGCCAGTCTTCAAACGGCGTGTTCAGCAACCAGTCCTGCAAGGTGTCGTCGATGCGCTCCAGCACCTGGCCCAGACCAAACGGCACGGCCGCCGGAAACAGCAGCGCAAACGGCCACAGCGCCAGCAGCACCAGCACGCCGGCACCGCCCTCGCCCAGCCACTGGTTGCGAAATGCACTCCAGCGCGAGAGAGCCCCCAGCCTCTCCAGCAGCGCAGCCAGCAGGGCACCGATCAAGGTGCCGCCGGCATTGAGCACCAGATCCAGATTGGACGGCACGCGGCGCGGCAGATAGATCTGCAGAAACTCCATGCACAGCGACAGCAGCGTGCCGGCAAGAAAAGCCAGCGGCACGGCCAGCCTGGGCTGGCCCGAGCGCATCAGGGCCAGCGCCAGGAAAAAGCCCAGCGGCGCATAGCCGACGATATTGGTGTTGACGTCGAACCAGGTCCAGTAAGGCGGCGGAATCCTCGCGAACAGGAACACGCTGGGATCTATGCCCTGGGCGCGCCAGCCGTCGAAGGGGAACAGGCTGGCAAAGACAATGAGCAGCCCATAAACCAGCGCCAGCGGCCAGGCCGAGGTATGGCGCATGGAAATCACCGGCACCGCGGAATCGGACACAGTCGCCTCCTACTCTCAGCGCAAGATTCAGAAGGGCTTGACCACCACCAGAATCACGGCAGCGATCAGCAGCAGCACCGGCACTTCGTTATAGAAACGGAACCAGCGATGGCTTTTATGACAGGTGTTGTCCGCCAGCTTGCGCAGCAGCACGGCACAGCTGTGGTGGTAGCCGATGACCAGCAGCACCACGGCCAGCTTGGCATGCAGCCAGCCGCCCGCGAAGCCCCAGCCCAGCCACAGCCACAGGCCCAGTCCCAGCGCGGGCACGGCCAGCATGGTGGTGAAGCGCAGCAGCTTGCGCGCCATCAGCAGCAGGCGCTCGCGTTCGGCCACCGAGCCCGGCGTGACCATGGCGATGTTGACAAAGATGCGCGGCAGGTAGAACAGACCAGCAAACCAGCTGGCGACAAAAACGATGTGAAAGGCTTTGACCCATAGCATGGAGCCAGTGTAAAGGCCTGCGCTGCGCCACAGCCGCTGCGCGCCGCGTCTTTACCTCGGAGCTCGGGCCCAGTCGCGCCGGCCGTCATGGAATAGTCACGCAGCTGCAAGCCAAGCCATGACGAATGGGGCACAATTTTCCCCATGCATTTGTCCAGCCCTACTCCTTTTCCCCAGAACCGTCCGCGCCGCCTGCGCCGCGATGCTTTCACCCGCAATCTGGTGCGCGAGAGCGTGCTGACGCCGCACGACTTCATCTACCCCGTGTTCGTGCATGAAGGTCAGAACAAGCGCGAGGCCGTGCCCTCCATGCCCGGCGTGGACCGCCTGAGCCTGGACCTGCTGCTGCCCGTGGCCGAGGAATGCGTGAAGCTGGAGATTCCCTACCTGGCGCTGTTCCCCGCCATCGAATCCAGCCTCAAGACCCCCGACGGCAAGGAAGCCCTGAACCCCGACGGCCTGATCCCGCGCGTGGTGCGCGCGCTGAAAAAGGAATTCCCCCAGCTGGGTGTGATGACCGACGTGGCCCTGGACCCCTACACCAGCCACGGCCAGGACGGCATCCTCGACGAGAGCGGCTACATCATCAACGATGACACCGTCGAAGTGCTGGTCGGCCAGGCCCTGACCCATGCCGAAGCCGGTGTGGACATGGTGGCCCCCAGCGACATGATGGACGGTCGCATCGGCGCCATCCGCGAGGCCCTGGAGTTGCAAGGCCATATTCACACCCGCATCATGGCCTATAGCGCCAAGTACGCCAGCGCTTTCTACGGCCCCTTCCGCGACGCCGTGGGCACACGCGGCGCCCTGGGCAAGGCCGACAAGAATGTCTACCAGATGGACCCTGCCAACACCGACGAAGCCCTGCGCGAGGTGGCTCAGGACATCGCCGAAGGCGCGGACATGGTCATGGTCAAGCCCGGCATGCCGTATCTGGACGTGGTGCGCCGCGTCAAGGACGAGTTCAAGGTACCGACCTTCGCCTACCAGGTGTCCGGCGAATACGCCATGCTCAAGGCCGCTGCCGCCAACGGCTGGCTCGATCACGACGCTGTGATGATGGAAGCCCTGCTGGCCTTCAAGCGCGCGGGCGCCGACGGCATCCTGACCTACTTTGCCATCGACGCCGCCAAGAAGCTGCGCGGCCTGTAACAAAATTGATAGCTGTCAGCGTAGGTCATGCTTGCGCCTGAGAGCATTTCAGGCATGATCTGACGGCCCGTGCAGCTTGCACGGGCCGTTTTTACATCTGCTTTTTGCACTGACATCGAGACTGCCTAATCCCATGCGCGTGCTGCATATCTCTCCCCTCTATGCCCAGCCTGTTGACGGACTGCCCACGCAGGCGGCAACAACGGGGTTTTACTGGGTCTCCTGCACACGCTCGGAGCTGGAGGCTCAGCTGCCAGCCATTCAGACCATGTTGGTCAGGCTGGGCGGCTCCGCCCTCGTGGACCTGCATGTCTCCGACCTGTTGAATCCGGCAATCCCTTCCAATTACGACTACACCTCGGTGTACGACGTGCTGGTATTCCGACGCCTGGCCAACGCCCATCTGCCGCCGCTCAGCGGCAACCACGCCTCGCCCGCGTCAGCCGCGGCCTCACCGCCAGGCCTGCCTGCAGTGATGGCAGGCACCGGCAGTGCGGCATCCAGCGCCCCGCCTCCATCGCACAACCCGGCCCACAGCGGCCAGCGCGAAGCGCCGGTGCTGCAACGCGTGGAAACCCAGCCCGTGGGCTTTGCGCTGTATGACCAGATTCTGCTGTCCGTGCATCCCGACGGCTGCTTTGTACTGGAAAACTTCTGGCAGCGCCTGATTTCCGGCCCCGCCAAGACTGACAGCCGCCAGGCCAGCACCAAGATGCCCGTGGAGCCTGCCGACCTGATGCTGCGCATGGTCAACGGCATGGTGGACGGCTACCTGGATCTGCGCCGTACCCTGACGCGCCAGATCGACCACTGGCAGATGGCGCTGCTCAAGCCCAACAAGCGTTTCAGCAACTGGGCCAGCGTGCTCGACGTGCGCCTGGCGCTGCACCAGTTGGATGAAATCTGCGAAGACCAGCGTGCCGCCGTGCAGGACTGGACCGAGGCGCTGGAGGGCTGGCCGCCCGAGCACACACCTGCGCGCCAGCATGAGCGCGAACTGCTGCGCGTGCGCTCGCGCGACGTGCTCGAACATATAGAGCGCGTGACCCACCACATTCACCGCATGGAGCAAAGTGCCGAGACCGCCGTGCAGATGCACTTTTCGGCTCAGAGCAACCGCGCCAACGACATCATGCGCACGTTGACCACGGTGACGGCCATCTTTCTGCCGCTGAACCTGATTGCCGGCATCTTCGGCATGAACTTCGAGTTCATCCCGTTCGTCCACAAAAAGGACGGCTTCATCTGGGCCCTGGTGGCCATGGTGATCATCACCGTGGTGCTGGTGGCCTATTTCTGGCGCCGCCGCTATCTGGAAAGCGAAGAAAAAGAATGACCCCCTGAGGCGCTTCCGCGCCTTCCCCCAAGGGGGACGACATCCTCGCTGCGCGGCGGCGCTTGCTTGATGTCTCTGATGGGGGACCGCCCAGCGGCAACGGGCTTTAGATAAAAACAGCTGCTTGCGCTTATATATAAAGCACAAGCAGCTATTGTTTTTATATCAACCCAGATGCTGGGCGAAGAAGGCCAGAGTGCGCTCACCTGCCAACGCTGCAGCGGCTTCGTTGTAGGAGCCGCGCTGGTCGCAGTTGAAGCCATGGTCGGCTTCATAGACATGGACTTCCACCTTGGGCTGGGCCTTCTTGAAGGCTTCGACGGACTCCAGCGAGATGTAGTGATCCTTGCTGCCGAAATGGGCCAGCACCGGGCACAGCGCCAGACGGCTGGCTTCCAGTTCGCCCGTCATGCCGCCGCCGTAGTAGCAGACTGCAGCCGAGACGCTGGCCAGATTGCAAGCCGAGCGCCAGGTCATGAGGCCGCCCCAGCAAAAGCCCACCACGCCGATCTTGCCGCCAGGCACCAGAGTCGCCGCATAGGCCACGGCCGCTTCCACATCGCGCAGCGCTCCAGGCTCAGGCAGGGCTTCCACTGCGGTCTTGAGCGCAAAGCCGGCCTTCATGTCTTCTTCGCTGTAACCCAGCTCCACATCGGGCTTGACGCGGGCAAACATGGCGGGCGCCACGGCCACATAGCCCTGGGCTGCGTAGCGGTCTGCCACGGAGCGGATATGCGAATTCACGCCGAAGATCTCCTGCAGTACCACGATGGCACCGCGTGCCTGGCCCTCGGGCATGGCCACATAAGCCGGGGTTTTTGCGCCATCCACGGCTGTCAGTTCAACAAAGCTGCCCATTGCGAAGCTCCTTAACATGGTTCAAAAGGGAAATCCGCGACGCGGCCGCCAGCAATGCTGTAATGGCTGATGCCGCGTCGATGATTCGGCCATTTTTTCACAGGAGTGTTGATGCAAGCTATCTCAGCCCCACAAAAGGCCGACAGTCGCAAGAAGCCCCCCATGCCAGGAGGCGAGCTGTAATGGATATCAAGCCGCTGATCACCCTGGTCGCCATCATCAACCCGCTGGCCATCGTCCCGTTCTTCATCCACTACACGGCCGGCTTCGACGCCGAGCAGCGCTGGCAGACGATTCGCACCGCCGCCTTTGCCGCCTTCTGCGTGATTGCGGTCTGCGCCCTGCTGGGACTGCAGATTCTGCAGTTCTTCAATATCTCGCTGCAAAGCTTTCAAGTCGGCGGCGGCCTGCTGCTGCTGATCAGTGCGATGAACATGCTCAACGCCCGCCCCGCCGAAGACCGCCCCAACAATGCCACGCTGGCAGCCGGCGTCGAGAAGGCCGCCGAGGGCAACAGCATTGCCGTCGTACCGCTGACCATTCCGCTGCTGACCGGGCCTGCCGCCATGTCCACCGTGGTGATCTATGCCGATCAGGCGCGCACCATCTGGCAGCATGTGGCACTGGTCGGTTATGGCGTGGTGGTGGCCGCTGCCATCATGGTCTGCTTTTCATTGGCCCACCCGATTGCCCGTGTGCTGGGCAAGACCGGCATCAATGTGATGACCCGGCTCATGGGCCTGATTCTGGCAGCGCTGGCCATCGAGGTGATGGCGGGAGGCCTGATCAAGATCTTCCCCATCCTGGCCTCCCCGGCAATATACCCTTGACCCCCTGAGCGGCTGCGCCGCTTCCCCCAAGGGGGACGGCAGCTTCGCTGCGCGGCGGCTCTTGCTCGCTGTCTCTCGCCTTATCGCGTGCCAGTTTCAGGCAGTTACCACTTCCATTTTTTCAGCTTCACCACAGGCACCACCGCAGCCGGTGATCGGCTCCGCAGGCAAAGCCTCGGGCACCAGCACCGCGCCGGTCACCGGGTCAAAGCCCGCGCGGCGCATGTGCAGGGCCAGGGCGGCATCCATGTTCTGCGCATGGTGGCTGAACCACGGACCCAGCTCGGCCGCCATATGGCGGATCGTGGCCAGATCGCCCTGCCCGCCCTTGACCGCCCCCTCGCGCAGCACGGCCAGCACCACCTTGTGCTGCTGGCTGTGGCAGTTGCCCGTGGCAAAGCCCGTGGTCTGCATCCAGCGGTCTTCCTGATCGAAGTGCTGCTGGGTATGGGCAATCAGCTCGTCCCAGAGCGCGCACAGCTGCTCGTCGCCCGCAGCTTCCACCTGGGCCAGCAGGGTGACGAACTCTTCATGCACCGCGTCCATGACGGGAAAATCCAGGATGAGAGCGGCATTCCATTCGAGGCTGGCCATGGCAGTTCCTTGTGCGAGGTTGAGGAACTGGCAGCTTAAGAACAAGGCCCGGCCCGGCCATTGACCCACATCAGCAAAGCAGCTGCGCGCGAGTAGGCAGGACTTGCCCGGAATCAACAAAGCCCTGCATGGCAGGGCTTTGGGAGCGGAAATGCCTGGGACTGGTCGGGCCCTAGCGCCCGTAACCCTGCAACCAGCGGCTGAGCTGGGCAGCCGCCTCGTCCACGGCGCGTGCCATGGCCTGGGCACCGCCGGCTGCGTCGGCTGAGGCAGCCGGAACTTCGACCGTGAACACCTTCTGGCCCAGCAACTGGTTGCCTGCACTCTCGCCGGCACCGATCAGGCTGGCGCTCAGGCGCAGCAACGCACGGCTGTTGCTGGCGTTGTCGAAGACCTGGCTGAACTCGTCCACCGTCACGCGCAGCTGCGCAATCGAGCGCTTGTCGGCCTGCAGGGGGCGGACATTATCCTTGCCCGAAAGCACGGGGCGCTCCAGCCCCAGGCGCATGCGCAGGCGCTGCTCCACCATCTGAGCGGGAGGCAGGCTCCAGCGCGCGTTCTGGTAGGCACGCAGTTGCTGGCTGTCGCTGTAGTTCAGACGGTAGAACATGGCCGTCAGGCCCTCGGGCAACCCCGGCGCCTGGACTTCGGCCAGCACCAGCGGTACCGGCGCCACGGAGGGTGCGGCCGCATTCGCGGCCGGCACTGCCAGGTCGGCCATGCCCAGGTCATATCGCACCGGTTGCGTGGGTGCCGTGGGCAGGCCCGAGCAGGCGGCGAGCGCCAGTACCAGGGAAGAAGCGCCCAGCAATCGCCATGCTCCGCGGCCGGTGAGTGAAATCTTTGTGTCTGCCATATTGATTCCTTTGGGACTTAGGCCAGTCAGAATGAGTAGCAGGCATTTCCATCGAAAAGCTGCCTGCCCGATCCGAATTGGCGCAAGTCGTGTCCTTGTTGCTTCTTCACTTGGCCGGAGCCACGAAACCGGCCTCGCCGGGGCCTGGCAAGCCCATTCCCTGGCCGTAGATGACGGATTGCGGGTTGTCATTGAAGCGGCCCGCGGCCGCGCCCATGCTGCGCGCGGCGCGCGAGACATCGTCGGCCGCGCCGTTCATGCGCGGCAAGGTGCTGCGCCCCAGCGACTCGGCCGCCTGCGACAGGGCCTGCGTGCCCTCGGCAATCTGCTGCAGCGGGCCATCGGGGGCATTGACCTTGCGCACGGTCTGCTGCAGATCGGTCGCCACGCCCGTGGCGGCATTGCCGGCCTTGGTAAGGGACTGCAGGGTCTGGTGCGCATCTGCCGTGATCTGTGGAAAGTCCTTGGCCGTCTTGTTCATGGTCTCGGCCAGATCCTTGATCCCGCCGGATGCGGCAGCGATATTGTCGAGCGCCACGCTCACCCGCTTCTGGTTGTCCTCACCCAGCATGGAATTGAGGCGGCGTGAAATTTCGTCAACCCGCTCCAGCAGCACCGGCCCCTGGTCGGCCAGCATGTTCAGCGGCGATGACTTCATGGGCAGGCGCGGCAGGCCGCTGGGCCCGGGCTTGAGCGGTTGCGAAGACTTGCTGTCATCGTCGAGCTGGATATGGGCCAGCCCCGTCACTCCCTGATAGCCGAGCTGGGCGTAGGTGGCCGGCGTGACCGGCGTGTCCTCGCCCACGGCAATGCGAATCAGCACATTGCCGGAAATCTGCGGATCAAAACCGATGCGCACCACCTTGCCCACGGGCACGCCCTTGTAGCGCACCGTGGCCTGGGGCTGCAGGCCGCTGACTCCGTCCTTGGTGGACATTTCATAGAGCTGGTATTCGCGGTTGTCGCGCGTCAGCCAGACGGCCAGCCCTGCCAGCAGGGTCGCCACCACCAGCACGAAGATGCCGGCAGCCATGGCATGGGACTTGTTTTCCATCAGCTTTCCTCTGCGGCCACGCCGCCTTGCACCGGGGCCATGGCACGGCGGCCACGCTCTCCCTGGAAGAAATGTTCAATAAACGGGTGCTTGATCCGTGCCACGTCGCGCGGAGCTCCGGTGAACAGCACTTTTTTCTCGGCCAGCACGGCCACTCGTGTGGACAGCGCAAACAGCGTATCCAGATCGTGGGTGACCATGATCACGGTCAGGCCCAGCTCTGCATGAATATCGCGCAGCAGCTCGCAGAACTCGTCCGAGCCCTTGGGGTCCAGCCCCGCTGTGGGTTCGTCGAGCAGCAGCAGCGGCGGATCCATCATCAGCGCGCGCGCCAGCGCCACACGCTTGATCATGCCGCCCGACAGGTCCGCAGGCATGCGCGAGGTATGCTCGGGCTTGAGGCCCACCATCTGCAGCTTGACCATGGCCGCATCGCGCACCACGGCATCGGGCAAGGTGCCCTGCTCACGCAGCGCAAACGCGATGTTGTCGAGCACGTTGAAGGCCGAATACAGTGCACCCTGCTGGAACAGCATGCCCACCTGACTCGCCGCCAGCTCGCCGCTGATGACCTCACGCGAGGGCCGGCCATCCACGGTCACCGTGCCGCGCGATGGCGAAAGCAGCCCCAGTATCTGTCGCAGCAGCACCGTCTTGCCCGTGCCGGAGCCGCCCACCAGGGCCAGAATCTCGCCCGGGTAGACATCGAAGTTCAAGTCCTGGTGCACGGCAAAGCGCGACTCGCCCTCGCCGAACTCGGTCCACAGGTCCACTGCCTGCACCAGGGGCTTCACATCCTGCGGCGGCGCGTAATCGCCCACGGCACCCTCGATACGGCGGTTGTGCATCACCTCTGTCATTGGCGTGCCCCCCGCTGCACGAGGCTTGCGCGACCCAAGCCAGAAACGCCGAGCAAGGGCCGCCCCGCAGCGAAGGTGTCGTCCCCTTGGGGGGAAGCGGCGAAGCCGCACAGGGGGTAGTTCATCCTAAAAGCCCACGTTTCTGAAGAGGATGGCAAAGATGGCATCCACGATGATGACCATGGTGATGGATGACACCACCGCCGCCGTGGTGCCGCGACCCAGGCTCTGGGTATTGGGCTCTACCTTCAGGCCCCAATGGCAGCCGATCAAGGCAATCAGCACGCCAAACACCACGGACTTGCCCATGGCCAGCACCAGATTGCCGACCTTCACGGCCGCAGGCAGGCTTTGCACGAAATAGGAGGGCGTGATGTCCATGGTCAGGTCCGCCGCGACCATGCCGCCAGCCAGTGCCGCAAGAATGGTCCACAGCGCCACCAGCGGCATGGACACGGCCAGCGCCAGCGCACGCGGCAGCACCAGCCGGTAACCCTGGGAAATGCCCATGACCTGCATGGCGTCAAGCTCCTCGGTCACGCGCATCACGCCGATCTGCGCCGTGATGGCCGAGCCGCTGCGCCCCGCCACCAGAATCGCCGCCAGCAGCGGCCCGAGCTCGCGGATCAGCGAAATGCCAAGAATGTTGACAATAAAGGATTCGGCCCCGAACTGACGCAGCTGCAGCGCCATCAGATAGGCCAGCACCACGCCGATCAGAAAGCCGACCAGCGCCGTGATCGGCAAGGCTGTCGCTCCCGTTGCATAGAGATGGCCCGAAATATCGCGCCAGGGGCCGCGAAGCGGGTTGCGCAGCAGGCGCAGGCAGTCCAGCAGCAACTGGCCGACCAGCTGGATCAAGTTGGAAAAGTGCCCGCAGGCATCGATCACCATCTGACCCAGCCGATTGACCTCGCACATCCATCCCGAGGGCTCGGGCTTGGACTCGGGCACTTCGCTGAACCTGGCCACACGCTCCAGCATGGAGCGCTGGGTCTTGGTCGTCAGCAGTTGGGCCGGCCAGGCCTTGCCCCATTGCTCCCACAGCAACTGGGCACCGATATGGTCGAACCAGACCATTTGCTGCAAATCCCAGGCCGCGCCCTTGGGCACGGCCCTGATCTGCGGCGCCAGCCGACGCCAGATATGGCGGTCGCCCAGCTCGGCGGCACTCCAGCGGCCCGCAGGCACGGCCCATTGCTGACCTTCACGGGACTGCAGCGGGCATTGAGGTAGTTGGTCTGAGCTGGGCAAAGAAAAGCTTCCTAGGACATGGGGGAGACGGGCTGACCGCAGGGGCCAGCATAACGCGCCAAGCGAGGAGCATGCCAAACGCAGCACGTAGGCCGCTGCCGCATGCCACGCAATGATAGCGTTGCAATTTTTATCAAAAATCCGCGAAAGTCAAAACCAGCACTGCGCCGACAGCTTCCAAAACAGGAGTATGCGAGCGCTTTCCCTATCGACACCCGCAAGCTCATCACACCTAATGAACCAGCCTTTTTGCCCATGACTGCCTGATGCTCTGGCCTCTGCGCCTAGCTGTACCGGCCTTTTGATCTGCCCATGAGTGATACCCAGTTCGACTACATCGTCATCGGCGGCGGCACAGCAGGTTCGCTGCTGTGCAACCGTCTCACCCGCAACAAGAATCACCGGATTCTGCTGATCGAAGCCGGCGGCAAGGATGACTACCACTGGATCCACATCCCCGTCGGCTATCTCTATTGCATAGGCAACCCGCGCACCGACTGGCTCTATCAGACCGAGCCCGACCCCGGCCTCAACGGTCGCAGCCTGCGCTATCCGCGCGGCAAGACACTGGGCGGCTGCTCCAGCATCAACGGCATGATCTATATGCGCGGCCAGGCCCGCGACTATGAGCAATGGGCCGAGCTCACCGGCGACGACACCTGGCGCTGGGAGCAGGTCCTGCCGGCTTTCAAACAGCATGAAGACCATTGGCGTCTCGACGCCGGCGGCAGCGCCAGCGAAGAGTTCATGCGCCTGCACGGCAGCAAGAGCACCGGCGGCAGCGGCGAGTGGCGCGTGGAGAAGCAACGTCTGCGCTGGGACATACTCGACGCCTTTGCCCAGGCCGCGCAGCAGGCCGGCATCCCGGCCACCGACGACTTCAACCGCGGCTGCAACGAGGGCGTAGGCTACTTCGAGGTCAATCAGAAATCGGGCCTGCGCTGGAACACCGCCAAGGCCTTTCTGCGCCCCACCTGCTATGGCCGACCCAACTTCGAGATGTGGACCCGCGCCCAGGTGCGCCGGCTGATTCTGGAAGATCTGCCGGACGGCAGCCAGCGCTGCACCGGCGCCGAAGTCTGGACCGGAGAGGAGATGGTGACTGTGCAGGCCGGGCGCGAGGTGCTGCTCTGCGCGGGTGCGGTCAACTCGCCGCATATCCTGCAGCTGTCGGGCATAGGCCCCGGCGAATTGCTGCAGCGCCATGGGATGGCTGTGCGCCGCGATCTGCCCGGCGTGGGCGCCAATCTGCAGGACCATTTACAAATCCGCTCCGTCTACAAGGTGCAGAACGCCCAGACGCTCAACACCATGGCCGGCAGTCTCTGGGGCAAGGCGGCCATCGCCCTGGAATACGCACTCAAGCGCAGCGGCCCCATGAGCATGGCGCCTTCGCAACTCGGTGCCTTTACACGCAGCAATCCGGCATTGGCCCACCCCAATCTGGAATATCACGTGCAACCGCTGTCGCTGGATGCCTTTGGCGAGCCGCTGCACGACTTTGCCGCCTTCACCGCCAGCGTCTGCAACCTCAACCCCAGCAGCCGCGGCACGGTGCAACTGCAAAGCGCGGATTTCCGCCAGGCTCCGGCCATCGCACCCCATTACCTCTCCACGCAAGAAGACCGGCAGGTGGCGGCAGACAGCCTGCGCGTCACGCGGCGCATCGTCAGCCAGCCGGCGCTTGCGCGCTTCCAACCCGAAGAGTTCAAGCCCGGTGCTCAATACCAGAGCGACGAGGAGTTGGCGCGTCTGGCCGGTGATATCGCCACCACCATCTTCCACCCCGTGGGCACGACCAAGATGGGACGCGCCGACGACCCGATGGCAGTCCTGGACAGCCGTTTCAAGGTGCGAGGCGTGCAGGGTCTGCGCGTGGTCGATGCCGGCGCCATGCCCACCATCACCAGCGGCAATACCAACAGCCCGACGCTGATGATGGCCGAGAAGGCGGCGCAGTGGATTCGTGACGCGACCTGAAAAACGGCCGCTCGAAAGCCGAGCGATTCACTGCGACAAGCCCGTCAGCGCCCGAAATTCGCTCTGGAGCGCAATGTCTGTACTAGCGAAAGAATCCCGCGCGGCATCATTCCCCATGAAGCAAAGTCCTCAGAGATCTTTTGCTTATAAGCATATGACGCTATTGTTTTTGAAATATCTCAAAACTCACAAGGATGTCACGAAACTTTCTGATTCATTTGTCAGACGTTTTTGATATAACCCAAGGGAATTCCCCAATGCACCACACAGGTGCAGCCCTTACATTCTCGTCACTCTCGCTGCTCCACGAAGCAGCATGGAGGGCCGAGGAGACAACTCGACACAACCAGACCAATACATATAAAAGCATCAAAGATGCGTTCAAAAGCGCCCCACAGTGGGCGCTTTTTTTATGCCTGCGCACAAGCTTGAGGCTGCGGTGCGACAATGCCGGCGCCATCCTCGGGCATTCAAGCCCGCTCTCCCCTGGCTTCTTCATCCCGCCTCCGGCAGCGCCGCCCAGCGGCAACGCGCGTTGCTCACGGCATGCACCAATTGCAGGCATTTGCTCCATGGAATGGATTCTTGTTTCCCTCGCCTCGGCCCTGGCCGGGTTTGTTGACGCCATCGTGGGAGGCGGCGGACTGATTCTGGTGCCGGCCATGTTTGCAGCCTTCCCCACCACCACGCCTGCCACGCTGTTTGGAACCAACAAGAGTGCCGCCGTCTGGGGCACGGCCATTTCCGCCTGGCAGTACAGCAAGCGTGTGCATATCACCTGGGCCACGCTGGTACCCGCCATCGGCACGACGCTGGTGGGAGCTTTTCTCGGAGCCTGGGCTGTCACATTGATTTCGCCCGATTTTCTGCGCAAGCTGCTGCCCTTCATCCTGCTGGGCGTGCTGGGCTACACCCTGGCCAAAAAAGAGCTGGGCCGCGACCACGAGCCGCGCCTGGCAGGCCGCACCGAGATGCTGACCGCCAGCGCCATCGGCCTGCTGATCGGTTTCTACGACGGCTTCTTCGGCCCGGGCACAGGCAGCTTCTTCGTGTTCCTGTTCGTGCGCCTGCTGGGCTATGACTTCCTCAACGCCTCGGCCAGCGCCAAGCTGCTGAACCTGGCCTCCAACGCCGCGGCACTGCTGCTGTTCACTCTCAAGGGCCATGTCTGGTGGCACTTTGCGATTCCGCTGGCCGTGGCCAATGTGCTGGGCAGCATGCTTGGCACCTGGATGGCCTTGCGCCACGGCACGGGCTTTGTGCGCACGATTTTCATCGGCGTGGTCAGCCTGCTGATTCTGAAGACAGGTTACGACGCTTTTCTGCGTTAAACCATTACACAGCAAGCGTTAACAGCTATCAATTTATCAAGGTGCTGTTTCGTCGTCGGACAGCACCGAGATATCTTCCACACGACGCGGCGTGCCGATCGGTGCGCCTGCCTTGCCCTGGCGCACGGCAGCGATATCAGCCTCGCTGGGATAGTTGCCCACCAGCCAGTAGTCCAGTATGCGGCGTGCGATAGGCGCGGCAGCCGCTGCACCGAAGCCAGCATTCTCCACAATCACGGCCACGGCAATCCTGGGCGCTTCGGCCGGGCCGTAGGCGATATAGAGCGAGTGGTCGCGCTGGTACTCGGCCAGACGCGCAGCGTTGTACTTTTCCTTCTGGCCCACGCTCACTGCCTGGGCCGTGCCGGTCTTGCCGCCCGACAGATAGCTGGCACTGCCGAAGACGCCACGGCCCGTGCCGCCGGTCACCACTCCGACCATGCCGCGCTTGACGACATCGACATTGCTCTGCTTGTAGCCCAGATTGACGGGTGCCGGCTGAACAATGGCCGTGCGCGTACCGGTGACGGAGTCGATCAGCTCCTTGCCCACATGGGGCGTGAAGCTCATGCCGTTGTTGACCAGCGTGGCCAGCGCATGCGAGAGCTGGAGGATGGTGAAGTTGTTGTAGCCCTGGCCGATACCCAGAGAAATCGTCTCGCCTGCAAACCATTGCTGCTGGGCTGCGCGCTTGTAGGTCTTGCGCTTCCACTCCTTGCTGGGCAGCACGCCGCGCACCTCGCCGGGCAGATCGATGCCGGTGATCTGACCAAAGCCCAGCGGCTTCATGAAATCGTGAATCGCATCCACACCCATCTCGTTGGCCAGCGTGTAGAAATAGACGTTGCTGGAATGCTGGATGGCGCGCGCCAGATCCACCGGGCCCAGCGCATGGCCGGAGCGGAAGGTGTGGCCGCCGAAAGTCCAGGAGCCGCCGTCCTGGATCACCGTGCCCGGCGTGCGCTTGCCGGTCTCTATGCCCGCCAGGCCCATAAAGGGCTTGTAGGTCGAGCCCACGGGATAGGTGCCGCGCATGGAACGGTTGAGCAAAGGGCGGTCCAGCGATTCGTTGAGTGCCTTCCAGCTTTCCTGGTCGATGCCGTCGACAAACAGATTCGGGTCGTAGGTCGGCTTGCTGACCATGGCCAGCACCTCGCCGTTGCGCGGATCCATGGCGATGGCCACGCCGCGGCGGTTGCCGTAGAGGTCTTCCACCATCTTCTGCAGCTTGATGTCCACCGATAGCTGCAGGCTGTGTCCCGGCGTGGCAGGGCGACTGCCCAGGCGGCGCACGGCATGGCCGCCAGCCGAGGTTTCCATTTCCTCCCAGCCGGTCTGACCGTGCAGCTGCAGCTCATAGCTCTTTTCGGCCCCCAGCTTGCCCATGACCTCGGTGCCACGGTAGTTGGCCGCATCGTCGGAGTCGTCGATCTCTTCTTTTTCTCTTTGGTTGATACGACCGATGTATCCGATCAAATGGCTGCCGGTTTCCTTGAGCGGGTAGGTGCGGAACAGGCGGGCCTTGATATCCACGCCCGGAAAGCGATAACGCTGAGCCGCGAATTTGGCGACTTCCTCATCCGTCAGGCGCGAGCGGATCGGAATCGACTCAAAGCTCTTGGAGTCATCCATGAGCCGCTTGAACTTGCGGCGGTCGCGCGGCGTGATCTCTATGACCCCGGACAGCCCTTCGATGGTCTCGTCCAGATCCTCGACCTTGGAGCGTGTGATCTCCAGCGTATAGGCCGAGTAATTGGTCGCCAGCACCACGCCGTTGCGGTCCAGGATCTGGCCCCGGTTGGGCACGATGGGCACCACCGCCGTGCGATTGCTCTCGGCCCGCTCGGCAAATTCCTCATGGCGCTCGACCTGCAGCACCAGCAGACGCCAGACCAGCAGACAGAACGCCAGGAACACCACGCAGCCCATGACGACTGCACGCATCCGGAAGCGCTGCAGCTCGACTTCGGTGTTGCGAATCTCCATCATGCGCAGGCTCCCCGCACGCCAAGCCAGTGACTGCAAGCAAGGGCCGCCCCGCAGCGAGGCAGTCGTCCCCTCCCGCGAAGCGAGAGGGGGAAAGGCGCGCAGCGACTCAAGGGGGCTTTCATCTACAGAGGCCGGTTTTCATCGCTGTCCGGCGCACGGCGCTGCGGCGCCAGCAGCAAAGCGCTGACCACAGGCCACAGCAAGGTCTCGATCACTGGAGCTATCAGAAACTCCAGCCCGGGGAAGATGCCTCCCGTCGCCACACGCAGCAGAACCTGAATGCCGTGCGCCGCAGCAAACACCGGCAACAGGTGCAGGGCCTGCACAGGGCTCGAGAACCAGAGCAGGCGGCGACTCATCCAGCCCGTCACGAAAACCAGCAAGGTATAGGCCAGGGCATGCTGGCCCAGCAGCGAGGCCCGGTCCACATCCATGATCAGCCCCAGCACAAAGGCAATACCCAGGCCCACGCGCTGCGGCTGATTCAGACTCCAGAAGGCCAGCAGCAGCAGCAACATGTCCGGCAGCCAGACGATGCGGCCCAGCGGAAGCATGTTGACGGCCAGGCCTACCACCAGGGTGACGACGATGAACAGAGGATTGACCGGCAGCAACAGCTGCTGGCCGCGCGGCATGATCATGCGGGATCCTTTGCAGGCTTGGCGGCCTTGGTCCCCGCCTTCTCAACGGCGGCCTTCTCCTTTTCGGCAGCGGCCGCCTCCTTTTTGCCACGTGCCTTGGCAGCCCGGTCGGCCTTCTCGGCATCGGCCTGGGCCTGCATATTGGCGGCCTCGGGATGCTCGGTACGGCCCTGGGGCTTGAGCACCATCACATGGCGCACGCCCTGCACACGGCCCACGGGCTCGCAGTAGATGCGGGTAAAGGCCGAGTCGGCACGGCGGTCCACGGTCACCACCTTGGCCACGGGCAGGCCCGTGGGATAAAGCCCGTCAATACCGCTGGTGGTGAGCAGATCGCCCACCTGTACATCGGCGTTGCTAGGCATGAAGCGCAGCTCCAATCCGCCGGCGCGGGTCGAGGATGCATCGCCATAGGCGACGCTGCGCGCGCCAGTGCGCGGGTTGAAAACGGGAATGGCCTGATCGCGATCGATGAGCAGCGTGACCTCGGCACGCGTCGGATAGACGCGCGTGACCTGACCTATCACGCCTTTTTCATCGAGCACGGGCGAGCCCGGCGCAATATTGTCCGCCTGCCCCTTGTCGATCACCACGCGGCGCGTATAGGGGTCAGGACTGTCATAGACCACCTCGGCCACCTGCCCCGGCGTCAACGAGCGCTCACGCAACTCCAGCATGGAGCGCAGATGCTCGTTCTCCTTGATCAACTCGTCGGCCAGCTCGGCGCGCTGAGCCATGACGACCAGCTCCTTGCGCGCAGCATCCTCGCGGGCCACGGCCTGCTGCTGCACCTCGGCATAGCGGCTAGCGTTCTGATAGGCCAGCACGGGCTGGGCCACCAACCATTGCACGGGCGACAGCGCCACCGACAAGGCCGCGCGCACCGGCGTGGTGATCTTGAAGCGCGCGTCGGCCACCATCAAAAACAGCGCCAAGGCGCTGTAGAGGGCAAGCTGGGAAGTGCGCGAGGCCTGTTGCTTGAACAGTGATGGAGCGCGGTGGTCCAGGGTGTCCAGGCTCATGCGTGCTCCCGCGGCATGGCCGCATGCGCACGGCCTCCCGGATCAGAAGGAATGCAAAAAGAGAGCGCGGTATGCAGGCGTATCACGGACTCAGGCCCTGTTCATGGAAGTGGCTGCGGTACGCGCACTATGCCGCGTGCCGCAAAACACCACATTGCACAGCGATTAATCGCTGGTGAAGATGCTGCCCTGGCGATCCATGGTCTCCAGCGCCATGCCGCAACCGCGCACCACGCAGGTCAGCGGCTCCTCGGCCACCAGCACGGGCAGACCCGTCTCTTCGGCCAGCAGACGATCCAGATCGCGCAGCAGCGCACCGCCGCCGGTCAGCATCATGCCGCGCTCGGCAATGTCGGCGCCCAGCTCGGGAGGCGTCTGCTCCAGCGCATTCTTCACGGCGGAAACGATCTGATTCAGGGGGTCGGTCAGCGCTTCCAGCACTTCGTTGGAAGAGATGGTGAAGCTGCGCGGCACGCCTTCGGACAGGTTGCGGCCCTTGACTTCCAGTTCCTTGACTTCGGAGCCGGGGAAAGCCGAGCCGATCTGCTTCTTGATCAGTTCTGCCGTCGGCTCGCCGATCAGCATGCCGTAGTTGCGGCGGATATAGCTGATGATGGACTCGTCGAACTTGTCGCCACCCACGCGCACGGAGCCCTTGTAGACCATGCCGCCCAGCGAGATCACGCCCACTTCGGTCGTACCGCCGCCGATGTCCACCACCATGGAGCCGGAGGCTTCGGAAACGGGCAGGCCCGCGCCGATGCCGGCAGCCATGGGTTCTTCGATCAGGTACACGGCCGTGGCGCCCGCAGCTTCGGCAGCGTCCTTGATGGCGCGGCGCTCGACCTGGGTGGAGCCACAGGGCACGCAGATGATGATGCGGGGGCTGGGCGTCAGCACCGAGCGCGGATGCACCATCTTGATGAACTGCTTGATCATCTGCTCGGTGATCACGAAGTCGGCGATCACGCCGTCCTTCATGGGGCGAATGGCTTCGATGTTGCCGGGCACCTTGCCCAGCATGGCCTTGGCTTCGCGGCCGACAGCCTGAATCACCTTCTTGCCGTGGGGGCCGCCTTCGTGACGGATCGCAACCACCGAAGGTTCGTCCAGAACAATGCCCTTGTCTCGGGCGAAAATCAGGGTGTTAGCTGTGCCAAGGTCAATGGCAAGGTCGGTGGAGAAGTACCGACGGAAAGCTCCGAACATTCAGGGTCCTCTCAGGCACGGCTTGCGCATCGGCTGGCCGTCGCCGGGATGTAAGGTAATGGAGTCTGGGTGGTGGGCATTTTTTGCACAATGACCAGCCGAACGGAGGTATTGCGGCAAAGCCGAGATAATACCGTATCCCCTGTGAATAACTTCTACTGTCAGGGTTAGAAACACTGCTTTACACGCGGCGGCCCTGTTAAATAATTTCTATGGCATTGAACGATCAAGACATTGCGCGCATCGCCAACTTGGCCCGCCTTGAACTGTCACAAGACGAAAGTAAGCGCATGCTCGCGCAACTAAACAACTTTTTCGGCATCGTCGAAAAAATGCAGGCTGTGGATACTTCGGGCGTCAGCCCTCTGTCACATCCGGTGGCAGCCATCCAGGACGTCGCCTTACGGCTACGTGACGATTTGGTAAGTGAGGGCAATAACCGCGACGCCAACATGCAGAACGCCCCTGCAGCCGAAAAGGGTTACTTCCTCGTGCCCAAGGTCATCGAATAAACGCGCGGAACCACAAGAACATGAGCCAAACCGAACTCCACCAATTGAGCGTGGCCGAGCTGGCCGCGCAGCTGCGCGCCAAGCAGGTCTCTGCCACCGAAGCCGCCCAGCATTTCCTGGCCCGCGCCAAGCAGCACCAGAACCTGGGCGCTTTTGTCGCCATCAATGAAGATGCCACCCTGGCCCAGGCCAAGGCGGCCGACGCCCTGATCGCCGAAGGCAAGGGCGGCAAGCTGGCCGGCGTGCCCATTGCGCACAAGGACATCTTCGTCACCAAGGACTTCCCCACCACCGCCGCCAGCAAGATGCTGGAGGGCTACCAATCGCCGTTTGACGCCACCGTGGTGCGCAAGCTGGCGGAGTCCGGCGTGGTCACCCTGGGCAAGCTCAACTGCGACGAATTCGCCATGGGCGGCGCCAACGAGAACTCGGCCGTGGCCCCCGTGGGCTTTGACGCGGCACAGCCCGTGCGCAACCCCTGGAACAACGAGCGCGTGCCCGGCGGCTCCTCGGGCGGCTCGGCCGCTGCCGTGGCCGCGCGTCTGGCCCCGGCCGTGACCGGCACCGACACCGGCGGCTCCATCCGCCAGCCCGCCTCGTTCTGCGGCATCACCGGCATCAAGCCCACCTATGGCCGCGCCAGCCGCTACGGCATGATCGCCTTTGCCTCCAGCCTCGACCAGGCCGGCCCCATGGGCCGCAGTGCCGAAGATTGCGCGCTGCTGCTCTCCGAGATGTGCGGCCCCGATCTGGACCGCGACTCCACCAGCCTGGACTACCCGGCCGAGGACTTCGCTGCCCGCCTGGGTGACTCGATCGAAGGCCTGCGCATCGGCGTGCCCGCCGAGTTCTTTGGTGAAGGCCTGTCCGACGATGTCCGCGCAGCCGTCGACGCAGCGCTCAAGGAATACGAAAAGCTGGGCGCCAAGCTGGTGCCCGTGAGCCTGCCGCGCACCGAACTGTCCGTGCCCGTGTACTACATCCTGGCTCCGGCCGAGGCTTCGTCCAATCTGTCGCGCTTTGACGGCGTGAAGTTCGGCCATCGCGCCGCCAAGTACGAAGACCTCAACGACATGTACAAAAAGACCCGCGCCGAAGGCTTTGGTGACGAGGTCAAGCGCCGCATCATGATCGGCGCCTATGTGCTGTCCGAAGGCTATTACGACGCCTACTATCTGCAGGCGCAGAAGATCCGTCGCATGATTGCCGACGACTTCCAGACCGCCTTCAAGGACTGCGACGTCATCGCCGGCGCGGCCGCGCCGACGACGGCCTGGGCCATTGGCGGCAAGGCCGATCCGGTCAGCAACTACCTGGCAGACATCTTCACCCTGCCCGCATCGCTGGCCGGCCTGCCCGGTCTCAGCCTGCCCGCAGGCTTCGGCGACGGCGGCATGCCCGTGGGCCTGCAGCTGATTGGCAACTACTTCAGCGAAGCCAAACTGCTGAACGCGGCCCACCGCTTCCAGCAAGCGACAGACTTCCACCTGAAGAGCCCCGCCGGCATTTAAATGAAACACCCCCTGAGTCGCTTCGCGCCTTCCCCCTCAAGGGGGACGACAGCCTCGCTGCGGGGCGGCCCTTGCTCGCTGTCCCTGGATCGGGCCGCGCCGGTTTCATGCGCGGCGCCATGGATACAGCCCACTTTTTGAAGCAAGAACATGACTGTGAAACTAATCAATGGCTACGAAGTCGTCATCGGCTTCGAAACCCACACCCAGCTGGCGACCAACAGCAAGATCTTCAGCCGTGCCAGCACCGCCTTCGGCGCCGAGCCCAACACCCAGGCCAGCGCCGTGGACCTGGCCCTGCCCGGCACGCTGCCGGTGATGAACAAGAAGGCCGTGGAATGCGCAATCAAGCTCGGCCTGTCGCTGGGCTCGACGATTGCGCCGCGTTCCATCTTCGCGCGCAAGAACTACTTCTACCCCGACCTGCCCAAGGGCTACCAGATCTCCCAGTTCGAGATCCCCGTGGTGCAAGGCGGTGAAGTCAGCTTCTATCTGGAAGAAGGCAAGAACAACGTCCTCAAGACCGTGCGCCTGGTGCGCGCCCACCTGGAGGAAGATGCCGGCAAGTCCGTGCACGACGAGTTCATCGGCCAGTCCGGCATCGATTTGAACCGCGCCGGCACGCCGCTGCTGGAAATCGTGACTGAGCCCGATATCCGCTCCACCGCCGAAGCCGTAGCCTACGCCAAGGAGCTGCACAAGATCGTCACCTGGATCGGCATCTGCGACGGCAATATGCAGGAAGGTTCGTTCCGCTGCGACGCCAACGTCTCCGTGCGCAAGCCCGGCCAGCCGCTGGGCACCCGCCGCGAGATCAAGAACCTGAACTCGTTCAGGAATATGCAGATCGCCATCGACTACGAAATCCTCTGGCAGATCGAGCAGATCGAGGACGGCCACAAGATCCAGCAGGCGACCGTGCTGTTCAACCCCGACACGGGCGAGACCCGCGCCATGCGCACCAAGGAAGACGCGGCCGACTACCGCTACTTCCCCGACCCCGACCTGCCTCCGCTGGTCGTGGCGCCCGAATGGGTGGAGCAGGTCAAGGCCGAGATGCCCGAGCTGCCCCGCGCCATGGCCGCGCGCTTTGTCGAGCAATACAGCCTGCCCGAGTACGACGCCACCACGCTGACGCAAAGCCAGGCCATGGCCGCCTACTTTGAAGCCGCCGCCAAGACCTGCGGCCAGCCCAAGCTGGCGTCCAACTGGGTCATGGGCGAGATCTCGCGCCGCCTGAACATGGAAGAGATCGGCATGGACCAGGTCAAGGTCAGCGCCGAGCAGCTGGGCACCCTGATCGCCCGTATCCACGGCAATGTCATCAGCAACAACTCGGCCAAGCAGGTGTTTGAAGCCCTGTGGACCGGTGAAGGCTCCGATGTGGACGCCATCATCGAAGCCAAGGACCTCAAGCAGTCCAACGACACCGGCGCACTGGAAGCCATCATCAACGAGGTGATTGCTGCCAACCCTGCCAACGTGGAGCAATACCGCGCCGGCAAGGACAAGGCCTTCAACGCCCTGGTCGGTCAGGTCATGAAGGCGTCCAAGGGCAAGGCCAACCCCGGCCAGGTCAATGAGCTGCTCAAGGCCAAGCTGGCCTAACTCTGTTACAAGCACGTCCCTCAAGGCGTGCCTCTGCCCCCAGATAATGGGAGCACGCTCCAGGGCCGCAGGCAGCATATGCCTGCGGCCTTATTACTTGCAGCTCATCCCAGTCCTCGGTCCCCATGCCCTGTGGCGCCTGCCCAGGAAAAAATCAGTGATCTTCTCGAACGCCTCACTCATCGAATCCGAAAAAGAGCGCAACCTCTGCAGCAAGTTTTTTGCCGGTTACTTTTTCAACGAATTCACGGCCGGCTATGCCAAGCGCATCGTCCAGTTCAACCGCTACATCCAGGAAGTCACGGGCCGCGAAGACCTGGGCATTCAAAGCCCCCATATCTCGTTTGACACCCACGCCTACCTGTGCCACGAACGCCTGCGCAGCAAGCTGGCCGATGTGCTCATCTCAGACCCTGCGCGCCAGGTCTTTCTGTTCATCGAGACCAAATACCTGAGCAACTGGACTTACGCCGCCGATGTGGCCAAAGGGCTGGAGCGCCTGGACAAGGTCTTCGACGCCGACAAGAAGCCCCATCTGGCGGACGCATGCCAGCATTACTTTGTGCTGACCTCGCGCCGCAAGGAAGAAGCCGCAGGCCGCCCGGTGCAGCACTACGCCCCGGTGAATGGACCTATCTATGTTCCCACCCCTGCGAGGCACGCAGAAGCTGTGGCCGAGGGCGATGGCCCTGAGTCTGCAAAGGCTTCTTTCACCAGCCTGCTGTACTGGGAGGATTTGGCGCAGATGTGCGACCGCTCGGAAGTGCGCCAGTACATGGAGGCGCGGTTGAAGTTGTGCGTGAGCAGTTCGCGAAATCAGCATAAGGCGGGGTATTTTTTGCCGGGGGCGTGATAGTTAGGTGTCTGCTCCCCTCGCAGGCGCAGCCGAAGGAACGGGGGCAGTAGGGGCTGGCTCTTTGCCTACTTTCTGGTGGTCCGGCATACCGGTAGCAGAAAGTAGGTCGGCATGGCGGGCTGAGGCCCGCCCACTGTCCACTAATCAGGCATGTCGCTAAAACAGAGGCTTCAAGTCAAATGGGCCTCCAACCCGATCACCTCAGGCACTGACAGCTATTAAAAAAGCATTGCTTTGTCGCCAGCGACAGAGGCCGGGATTTCGCCCCGGCTGGCGACTCACTTTCTTGCTTGTGCAAGAAAGTGAGCAAAGAACACAAACCCGACTGTCTGCGTCCCTGCGCTTCGCTCCGGGCAAACCTGCGTCACGCCATTCAGTCTGCGGTGCCGCCCAACTCGCTGCGCGCTTGCAGCGCTTCGCTCAAACAAGCGGCGGCAGGTCAGAGCACGATGCAACGCTGTCCTGCGGCAGCGTTGCCCACAGCCTGAACCGCGTGCCGCAGGCGCTGACACACGGGTGGAAGCGGGTGCGGACGGCCTGCGAGAGTTATGACGAAATTGGCTTCTTTCGCTTATCTGTATTGCGGTAGCAGCTATTAATTTTCCAAAGAAGCTATCCCGTATCCAGTATTGCCCCTTGTGCCCACGCCTGCGACGGCAAGTTCTTGGGGCTGGCAGTTGCACCGCAGAGTGCAACTGCATCGTCATCACTTTTACGGCGACCTGTTTGAGCGAAGCGCTGCAAGCGCGCAGTGAGTTTTGCCGTACAGCCCCAAGAGCTTGAAGGCGCAGGTTGCCCCATAGCGAAGTGAAACGCAGCGAAGGGGTCGTGGGCAGCAGGGGCCGGCTCTTTGCCTACTTTCTTCCACAAGAAAGTAGGTCGGCATGGCGGGCCGAGACCCGCCCTCTGCCCAAAAAGCAGGCATACAGACAGCTCCGTCATCCAGAAGAAGGGCTGAAGTCGAATTACGAGCCAAACCAGCCCCAAGCACAGACAACACCAGCACCAACCGCTATCAATTCCTCAAACCACCGCTTACATAAAGCCGAGGTAAAGCGCACACCAAACCCACACAAATCTGCGCACAATCCGGCGCAAACCTCATACTTTTGCGCTCCATGCTCTCAAAGCTGCTCAAGCCCCTGCTCTGGCTGCTGGCCCTGTGCCTGGCGGTCTATATCTGTATCTGCAGCTATATGTTTGCGCAGCAGCGCCAGATGATTTTTCCGGGCGGCGGCACGCAGGTGGCGGCCGAGAGCACCGATTTCTCGCTGCAACGCGCCGATGTGCTGCTGCGGGGCTGGCAGCTACACCCGGCGGATGGCAAGGCGCGCAATGCGGTGATCTACTTTGGAGGGAATGCCGAGAACATTGCCCACCGGCGCCAGCAGCTGTCGCGCAGCCTGCCGCACAGCGATATCTATATGCTGGCCTACCGCGGTTATGGCGCCAGCGAGGGCGAGCCCACGCAAGAGCTGATGGAGCTCGATGCCGCAGCCTTGTTCGATGAAGTCAGGCGCCTGCACCCCGAGCTACCCATCACCGTGATCGGCCGCAGCCTGGGCACGGGCGTGGCGGCTGCCGTGGCCGACCTGCGCCAGCCGGACCAGCTGGTGCTGGTCACGCCCTTCGACAGCATTCTGAACACGGTACGCGGCATGTATGGCTGGCTACCTGTGGAACTGCTGCTGCGCGACCCGTTCGACTCTGCCGCGCATCTGCGCAATTACCATGGGCCGATTCTGGTGCTGCGCGCCGGACGCGATCAGGTGGTGCAGCCCGAGCGCACCGACGCCCTGCTGCACAGCCTCAGGGACAAGGCTGTGCAGGTGCAGGCATTCGCCCAGGCGAATCACTCGACCATCTTCCGCGCCAACGGCTTCTGGAGCGCCATAGAGCAGTTCGTGGACGGGCATCACAAAGCGGCCTGAAAGGCCTCCGACGCTCCCAGCAGGTGCTGTCCGGCGATGCGTTAAGTGCCAGTCAAATCCTTGACGACCGTCGTCGCGCCGTTTTTCCTGACGGACTCGATACCCGCATCGCGCGAGGCCACCGAGGCATAGAGCTGGCTGCTGCCTATGACCTGGTGGTTGGCGGCCTTGAGGTTGAAATGCTCCTTGCCATTGCTGGCGGTCTTTTTCTCGTAGCGCTCGGCCAGCGGGCTGTTGGTCTGCACCGAGGCGATGCCGTTCTCGGCCGCCGCCCGGGTCTTGTACAGCTCGCTGGTGAGAATGATCTCGCCGTTGCCGGCCTTGAGCACAAACCGGAACTGCCCATCGCTGCTCTTGCTCAACTCGAAATGACCTGCCATCGGTTTCTCCTTGGTTGCAAAAAGCGGCCTGCGCCGCGGGGGTAGCCCGCACACTATAAAACCATCACCGCTGAAACCGGACATCTCATGACCGGCTCCAGCGTTCATGAATCCAACCCTGTCAGCTTTTCATAGTGCTTTCAGAAGACGGCTGATCAAGCCCCAGGCCTTCTGCCAAGCCCTCGGCATAGCCGAGCATCAGCGTGCGCCGTGATAGCAGCACGGACGCCAACTGCGCCCAGCCCGCATGTTCCCGCACCTCGTCCTGCCCCTGACCGTAGAGCATGCGCAAATCCTCTATCAGCCGATCGACCAGCACCGCATCGGGCAAGCTGGCGCGCACAAATCCCATCCAGGCGGCGCCCATGCCGAAGAAGCGATAACCATATTGCGCCGCAAGATGACGAATGACGGCGCGGTTCTGGAAGCTGTCCCAGTCCGCGCTGAAATAGCCGTTGGGCTGGCCCGCAATCATGAGCTCGTCGTCGGGCACGGGCAGACACTGGACATAGACCACCTCGTCGAGCAGCACCTCGGGCCTGCGGTTGGCCTGCAGCAGGGCATCCACGTCCTCCGCAGCCAGCAGCAGCGTGCCGCAGACCTGCGCCCAGTCCTGCACCAGCTCGGGCCGCTGCAGCTGCGCCACGCGGTGCTGCAGCGAAGCCAGCGTCAGGGCCTGCTCCTGCGCCGGGTCCTCCCAGTCCATGTCGTCGGGACTGTCCAGATACAGGCGCTCATCCTGGCTCGCATGGCCGCTGGTGTAGCTGCACTGACTCACATCGTCCAGCGTGCACAGATAGCGATGTGCAGGGTCGGCGGCACGCAGCGCGTCCAGCCGCTCCAGCACCTCGTCCAGCGTCTTGAACTCCTGCAGCCATTCATGGGCGAATCCGAAGTTGCCCTGGCGGTATTCGGCCTGTTCCCCGTCGAATCCTCCTGTCTTCATTTGCGCAGCACCCGGCGATAAAAGAACACACACAGGCCCACGAAATAGGCCAGGCCCAGCCACATGGCGGGCGCAAAGCCTTCGCCAACCAGGGCCAGCGGTGCGTCCTTGCCGCTGAAGCCTATGAGTGCCGCAATCAGCAGGCCCATCAGGCTCTCGCCCACGATCAAGCCGGAGGCCAGCAGCAGGCCTCGCTCCTCGGCCGCCGCCGTCCAGTCCTTGCCGCCGCGCTGCGCATAGGCCTTGATGGCTCTGGCAATGCACCAGCCCAGCACCGCGCCTATGGTCAGCGTCAGGCCTATGGTGGGCGGCAGATAGATGCCCAGGCCCACGGCCAGCGGCGGCAGCGCACCCTTGCCGCTCTTGCGCAGGGTCAGATCGATCAGGATGACGGCAATGCCCACGGCCACGCCCAGACCCAGCATGCTCCAGTCCAGCGAGCCCTTGAAGATGCCGCTGGCAATCTGCATCATCAGCGTGGCCTGTGGCGCGGCCAGGGCCTGATTCGGGTCCATGCCGGCACGCGGCATGCTGCCGGCAAAACCGTAGGCGTTGTAGAGCAGATCCAGCACGGGCGGTATGACCAGCGCGCCCACCAGACAGCCGATGATGAGCACGATCTGCTGACGCCAGGGCGTGGCCCCCACCAGATAGCCGGTCTTGAGATCCTGCAGGTTGTCGTTGGAGATCGCAGCCATGGCCAGAACGGCCGAAACCATGAACAGCACCAGCGCAATGCCCATCTGCCCCGCGACGGCGCTGGCATAGGCCGGCACCAGGGCATGCAGCGCCAGCAGGGCCACGCCCATGAGCAAGGTGGCGATGATGCCGATGCCCGAGATGGGACTGGCCGACGAGCCCACCAGACCGGCCATATAGCCGCAGGCCGCCGCCACCAGAAAGCCGAACAGGGCCGCGAACAGCACGCACAAGGCCGCCAGGCCGTAGCGTGCGCCAGCGGCCAGATCGGGCATATGCCCGGCGATGAAGTCATTGACCACCAGGAACAGCACGCCCAGGGCGGCAGCACCTATCGTCAGCATCCAGCTGCGCGGCATGTCCTTGTCGGTTTCGTCGCCACCGGCCCCCTCGGCAACGCTGCGTGCAGGCTGGTTGCGAATCGCCTGGACAATGGGCTTGGCCAGCGTGGCCACGGTCCACAGCGCCGAGATGCCGATGACGCCCGCCCCCAGAAAGCGGGCCTTGCTGCCCCAGAGCTGGGTGGACAGCTCGGAGAGCGCCTGGCCGGCCGCAGGAGAAGCCTGGGCCGTCAGCCAGGGCACGACCACGCCCCAGCACAGCGCCAGCCCCGCAAGCACGGCAATGCCTGCGGCCGCCCCCATCAGATAGCCGGCAGCCAGCAGGGCGGGCGAAAAGCCTGCCGCCACGCGAAAGGCCACGCTGCCTGCGGGAATCCAGAAATTGAAGGCATCGCCAAGCAGGCGCAGACCGCCGCTGAGAAAGCCGAACAGCGCGGCCAGCCCCGTGCCCCAACCCAGCTCGCGCAAGCCCGAACTACGCGGTTTGCCCAGGTTCTCCGGATCGTGAAGATGGCGCTGCTCATCGCCTACGCGCAACACCTCGGCAGCGGCCACGCCTTCGGGATAGGGCAGCTCGGACTGCACCACCAGCACGCGGCGCAGGGGCACGGTGTAGAGCACGCCCAGCGTGCCGCCGGCCGCGCAGATCAATGCCGTCTGCCAGAACGGGAAACCCGTCCACAGCCCCAGCATGAGCAATGCCGGCAGCACAAAGATGACCGAAGACAAGGTGCCGGCCGCGGAGGCCTGGGTCTGCACCAGATTGTTTTCAAGGATGTTGGAATCCTTGAAGCGATAGAGCAGCGCCATAGAGATCACGGCAGCGGGAATCGCCGAGGCAAAGGTCAACCCGACCTTGAGCCCCAGATAGACGTTGGCGGCGGTGAACGCCAGGGTGATGAGCGCGCCAAGCAGCACGCCACGAAAGGTGAACTCTCTCTTGATTGGTGTATTCATTGTGCAAGCGGGAGGGTCTGTAACGGCACAAGCCTAGCATCAGCGGCGCGCAACACCATGTCCGTCGCGCGCCCTTCGGGCCAGCTCCTGGCATCGCCAATGGCCGGTCCATGAAAAAAGGAGACCAAGGTCTCCTTTTCCGTTCAGCGGCCAAGGCTTCAGAACAGCACGCGGCAGCGGATGGTGCCCGCAATCTGCGCGAGCTTTTCCAGCGCCAGCGCCGAGGACTTGGCATCGATATCGATCACCACATAGCCCACTTTTTCATCGGTACGCAGGTACTGACCGGCGATATTGATGCCGTTGTCGGCAAACACCTGGTTGATGGCAGAGAGAATGCCGGGGCGATTCTCGTGCACATGCAGGATGCGGTTGTTGCCGGGGTGCTCGGGCAGCGCCACTTCGGGGAAGTTGACGGCCGATGTGGTCGTGCCGTTGTCGCTGTACTTGACCAGCTTTTCCGCCACTTCCAGACCGATATTGGCCTGCGCCTCCATGGTGGAGCCGCCGATATGCGGCGTGAGGATGACGTTGTCCATGCCGCGCAGCGGCGACAGGAATTCGTCCTTGTTGCTCTTGGGCTCCTTGGGGAAGACGTCGATGGCCGCGCCCAGCAGCTTGCCGCTTTGCAGCGACTCCGCCAGCGCCTCGATATCGACCACCGTGCCGCGCGATGCATTGATGAGAATGCTGCCGGGCTTCATGGCGGCAATCTGCGCCGCTCCCATCATGCCGTTGGTGGAGGCCAGCTCGGGCACATGCAGGGTGACGATGTCGGACTGGGCCAGCAGCTCGTTGAGACCGCTGCTCTGCTGGGCATTGCCCAGCGGCAGCTTGGTCACCACGTCGTGGAAGATGACCTTCATGCCCAGGCCTTCGGCCAGCACCGACAGCTGGGTGCCGATGGAGCCATAGCCGACGATGCCCAGCGTCTTGCCACGGATCTCGAAGGAATTCTCCGCGCTCTTCTTCCAGCCGCCGCGGTGGGAGACGGCATTCTTTTCGGGGATGCCGCGCAGCAGCAAAATGGCTTCGCCCAGCACCAGCTCCGCCACCGAACGGGTGTTGGAGTAAGGCGCATTGAAGACCACCACACCGCGCTCGCGCGCTGCGTTGAGATCCACCTGGTTGGTGCCGATGCAAAAGCAGCCCACAGCCACCAGCTTCTGCGCGGCCGCGAACACATCGGCCGTGAGCTGGGTGCGCGAGCGGATGCCGACAAAGTGCACATCGGCAATCTTGCGCTTGAGCTCCTCGCCGTCCAGCGCGCCGGTCAGTGCCTCCACATTGGTGTAGCCCGCGTCATGCAGCACCTTGAGCGCGGAGGGATGTATGCCCTCGAGCAGCAAAAACTTGATCTTCGATTTATCCAGCGACGTCTTACCCATGATCCAGCCTCGATCCATCAAAACTCCATTACAGCGGTTTCGTAATTCCGTTACAGGATCTGGGTGCATCGCCCCTTCGTGAAGTGCAGAGGAGCCGCACTGGCGTCCCTGGCCCAAAAACAAGCACTGGGCGGGACGGAAGCGTGCATGTGTCGACTCAGCTGTAACAAATTACGACTTTCCGATTCGCTTCCTACAATCGCGATCATTCACGCGCTTCCAATTTCATAGTTGAAAGTGCAGACCACTCAAGCTTTTTACAAGGATTTGCTGCCTATGCTGACCCTCTTGCGCCGCGCAGAAGATTTGCTGATTCAAGTTCTGCGTCTTGTCTTGCTCGCCTTTTCCATCTTTGTGCTGTTTGGCATGGGCCACTGGATCTGGGACCACTACAAGCCCAAGAAGCCCGATATCGCCACTGCCGGCGCAACGGCGCTGAACTGGAAGGATGCGCCCTACGACCTCAAGTACATGGAAGAAGAGACCGGCCGCGACCTGAGCGTCCTCGGCAACGCCGTGCCCATGGAAAAGCGTCTGGCCGACCCCGCCCTGCGTCCTGATTTCCGCAAGGCCGACGGCCTGCTGCGTGGCTTCATCTACCGGGACACGGCTGCGCGCAAACGCGTAGAAACGGAAAACAGCAGCCAGGGCCTGGATCCCATCCACCCCCTGCTCAAGGGCGATGCCCTGCCCTCGGCCGACGATGTCAACCGCCAGATCAAGATGCGCGAGGCACGTGAAAACTCCTGCTGCGACAAGGAGGCTGCCGACGCGGCCGCTGCCGAGGTGGATGCCGCCTGGACGGCTCGCCGCATCTCGCTGACCCGCGAGGACCGCATGGCCCGTGCCGCCGCAGATGCTGCAGCCGATGCAGCGATTGCGGCAGCCGCCGAGGCTTCGGGCGAAGACGCCATGCTGATGGATCCGGTGAACCTGGCCTCAGAAATCAACGACCGTGCCCAGGCAGCCGAGATGGAGCATGGCGAAGGTTCATACGCGGCCTACATCAAGGGGCTGCCCGTGGCGCTGGAGAAGGTGCTGGGCAACGAAAGCCTGGTCAAGAAGCTGCAGCAGCAGTCCGCTCCGCAGATCGTCAACACCTTGCTGACCAACTACACACTGTCGTTCGACCGCACGGCCGCCAAGCTGCGCGGCGACAACCCCGATGAGGAAAAGTGGGAGTTTCTGGGCATGGACACGGCTTTTGCCACGCTGCTGATTTCCTGCCTGGTGATGGTGATGATGGCGCTGGTGATGTTCCGTATGGAGCGCCATCTGCGCGGCATCGGCGCGCAATCGGGTCAAAAGTCCTGATCTCCCGGCTCCGGCACAAAGGCCGGAGCTTGCGCTATGGTTTCGGGCCCGCCGCTGTACAGCAGGCAGGCCCTTTTCTTTTCAGTTCAGCGATATCACCATGAGCACCACCCGTAGCAGTACCGTCCCCGTCCACGCGCAATTCGTCGAGCGCATGTCGCCGCGCGCCTTTGTGCCTGAAGCACTGAGCGCTGCCCAGATCGAGCAACTGGTGGAAGCCGCCCGCTGGGCGCCTTCGGCCAGCAACAAGCAGCCCTGGCACTTTGCCTACGCCCTGCGTGACGACGCGAACTGGCAAGCGTTCTCGCAGATCCCCAACGAAGCCAACCGCCGCTGGTGCCTGAATGGCGGCGCGCTGATCGTGCTGCTGTCGGACAGGCAGGCTTCCGCCGCCAAGCACAGCTTCGATGCGGGCTGTGCCTGGGGCTATCTGGCGCTGCAGGCCCATGCCATGGGTCTGGCCACGCACGCCATGGGCGGCTTCTCTGCCGATGAAGCCCGCAAGGTGCTGAACCTGCCCGAGCATCTGGTGCCCGAATGCGTGATCGCCGTGGGCCGCCGCGCCGATGCCTCCACGCTGCCCGACGATCTGCGCGAGCGCGAGCAGCCCTCTGACCGCAAGCCGCTGACCGAAATGCTGAGTGCCGGAGCCGTTCAAGCCGCCGCAACCGCCTGAAGCGGAGCAATCCCGCCAAAGCTCCACAGCTCACCCTGTGGAGCTTTTTTTGACAGAATTGCCGCATTAATCAATACAACATTGCGGGAGCAGCTATCAAATTTACGCCCCGTAGCCTGAGCCTATGTCCGTCATGCAAACAATGTGGCAGCGCCTGGGGCCGGTGGCCTCGCGCCCTTCTTGGAAAGAGCTGATCCGCGCCAGCATTGGCGCAGGCCTGGGCCTGGCTCTGGCCGGCATTCTGGTGGGGCTGGTCGAGCATTTCTTTCCCAACACCCTGTTTCTGTTCGCACCGCTGGGCGCCACGGCCGTGCTGGTGTTCGCCGTGCCCAGCAGCCCGCTGGCCCAGCCCTGGAACTGTGTCGTCGGCAACACCGTGCCTGCTCTCTATACCTTGCTGCTGCTCTGGGCGTTTCCCACGCTGTCCCAGACCTCGCTGGCCGCGCTGGCCGTGGCAGGAGCCATTGCCCTGATGCTGCTGCTGCGTGCCCTGCACCCACCGGGTGGTGCCGTGGCCTTGCTGACGGTACTGGCGGCGGCCCAGATGGCGCCGCTGGGCTGGCATCTGCTGATTCCCATGGCCGTGCTCTCAGGCGTTCTTGCAGCAGTCGGCGTGCTCTACCACCGCGCCTGCGGCCGTCCCTACCTGCACCAGCCGCCCCAGGCGGCCAAGACCCAGCGCCCCACCACGCGCCTGGCGCTGAGCGAGCAGGATCTGGAGCAGCTGTTGCAGCGCTTCGAGCAAAGCTACAACCTGACACCCGAGGACCTGGGCGAGCTGCTGGCCGCCGCCGAGGAGGAAGCCATCAAGCGCCGGCTGTCCAGCGTGAACTGCGGCACCGTCATGTCCGCCAAGCTCCTGACCGTCAGCCCGCAGACTCCGCTCGAAGAGGTCGCCGAGCTGTTTCACCGCCATCTGATCAAAAGCCTTCCCGTGGTCGATGCGCAAGGTGAGCTGATTGGCCGCGTGCTGCGCGCCGACCTGTTCGACTGGCTCTGGCAGGATCACCGCGCGCGCCAGCAGCAAAACCTCTGGCAGCGCCTGCGCAGCCGGCCATCCAAAGTGCAGTCCGTAGCCCAGGAACTGATGCGCGCACCAGAGATGAGCGTGCAGGAAGACACACCCATGGGCGATCTGCTGCACGAGCTGGCATCGCACAGCGTTCAGTTCATTGCCGTGCTGCGCGGCAAAACCCTGGTCGGGGTCATCACGCGCTCCGACGTGATTCGCACCTTGCTCTCCATCAATCAATAGCCATGCGGGCAAAGGCCCTCTTGCCTGACACGGACTGCTGGATAAACTATGGGCAGTACTGGTTTGATTGCCCGAAAAGGAGTTGCTGCCATGGACGCCGTGTTCACCCCCAACCTCGACAAGCTGCGCAACATCGTGCAAAGCTTTGGAGCCAGTTCCTTTACCGCGACACAGGTGGCCACGGAATATGAAGGCAGCACTGCCAGCAGCGAAATCACCAAGACCTTCGAAGAGCTGCTCGCCCACCACGCCACCGTGCTGGGCATTCAGTCCGTGCCGGGCCACCATGTGGTCTGGCGCGCAAACTGAGCCGCTGACTAGCCCCTTCATGCATGCCCACTTCGGTGGGTATTTTCTTTTTCGTCCAGGGATCAACTGGGCTAAAGTGCGGCGCCATGTCGCTGATTCCTCTTTCGTTGTGGATGCCGCTGTCCGTTGCGGCCTGCGTGCTGCTGGTACTGGCCGCCGTGGGCTGGCTATGGCGTACCGCCCTTCGCATCCCCGCAGGCAGCCGTGACGGCCGCAATATGCGCAGCATGGCCGCCATTGCCAGCGCAGGCCTGCTGCTATGGCTGGCCTATGGCTTGTTCAAGGGTTATGGGGCGCTGTGGCAAGCCGATGCGCTGATGCTCATGGCTCAGGCACCGCTGCTGGTGCAGATGCCCTTGATCATCGCTGGAGTGGCCTGGATTGCGACCCTGCTGCTGGGCCGCGTCATGGCCATGCACAAAGACGGCCACGAAGACTGAAGGCACAGCCGTCAGTGCGAGCGCGTTGCGGCCGGCTGCAGATCAGCCCATAGCTTGCGCAGCTGCTGCAGCTCGGCATCGAAGCGCTGGTTGATGCGCTGCTTTTCCTCTTCCTGCTGCTTGATGAAGCGCTGCTGCTCGGCCTGAGATTCCGTGTTGTCGTCCAGCTGACGGCGCAGATTGGCGGGAGCCTTCTTCGGGTCGTTCTGATAGAACTCCAGCTCGGTATTGAGCTTGCGGCGGCGTTCCTTGAGATCGACCTGGCGCTGCTGGGCCACGCCGATCACATCGTTGACCTGGGCAATCGCCTCGGCTCTGGCGGCGTCATGCACGCCCTGATTGGGGAAGCGCGCCAGCATGGCACGGTCACGCGAGCGCTCCTCACGCAGGCGTTGCTGCTCGGCCTGGTCCTGGCGGCGCTTGGCCTCCTGTGCACTGCGCTCCTGATCGGTCAGCGTGGGGCCCACGCGGCGCAACTCGACGCCCGTGGTACCAAGCACACGCTGCTCGCGATCGACGCAGGAGGCAATAGGTCTGTCGGCCGTGATGCGCCGCCCATTGGCATCCGTGCAGGCGTAGATACCGCCGCTATTGGCTGGGGCCTGGGCTTGAGCCGGCATGGCGCCTGCCCAGACGGTAGCTATCACATACAAACTCAGTTTTGCATGCAAGGCCTGCTTCATTTGCGTGTTTATTCCTTGTCTTCAACACCATAACGCTGACGGTAGGCCAGCACGCGCTCATGATGCTCGCGCCCGGCATCCCCGCCCTGCTGCTCGAGATAAAGCAACAGATCTGCCAGCTTGGCAATCGCACAGACCTGCATGCCCAGCTGATTGCGCACATATTGCACGGCGCTGTGCGGCACGTCCTGGCCATTCTCCGTCGCCATTTCCTGGCGATCCAGAGCGATGGCCACGGCATGCGGCTCGGCACCGGCCGCCTTGATGATAGCAATCGACTCGCGCGCGGCCGTACCGGCCGACATCACGTCGTCAATGATGAGCACGCGGCCCTTGAGGGGAGCGCCCACCAAAGTACCGCCTTCGCCGTGATCCTTGGCTTCCTTGCGGTTGTAGGCAAAGGGTACGTTCTTGCCTTGGCGTGCCAGTTCCACCGCCACCGTGGCTGCCAAAGGGATGCCCTTGTAGGCAGGCCCGAAGACCATATCAAACTCCATGCCGCTGGCCAGAATGGCTTTTGCATAGAATTCGGACAGACGGGCCATCTTGGCGCCATCGTCGAACAGGCCGGCATTGAAGAAGTACGGGCTGATGCGCCCGGCCTTGGTCTTGAATTCGCCAAAACGCAGCACGCCCGCATCGACGGCAAACTGCACAAAATCCTGCGCCAGACGGTCTGCACCGCCCATTGGCTTCTCACTCACCACCATGGATTCATCCTTGTTCAAATTAACCAGCCTCAACCTCAACGGTATCCGCTCTGCCACGACCAAAGGCGCCGAAGCCTGGATCGAAGCCACTGCGCCGGATTGTATTTGCGTCCAGGAAATCAAGGCCCAGGCTTCGGATATGGCCGGGCGCTTCGAGGTGTTGGCCGGCATGAAGGGCTATTTCCACTTTGCCGAGAAGAAGGGCTACTCGGGCGTGGGCGTCTACACCCGCCACGAGCCCAGCGATGTGATCGTGGGCTTCGATATCGACGAGTTCGACGCCGAGGGCCGCTATGTCGAAACCCGCTTCGACACGCCCGGCCGCAAGTTCTCCATCATCAGCGCCTACTTTCCCAGCGGCAGTTCGGGCGAGTTGCGCCAGGAGGCCAAGTTCCGCTTTCTCGCCAAGATGCACAGCCACCTGATGCACCTCAAGGCAGAGCGCGACTTCGTGCTCTGCGGCGATATCAATATCGCGCACCAGAAGGAAGACCTGAAGAACTGGCGCGGCAACCAGAAAAACAGCGGCTTCCTGCCCGAAGAGCGCGACTGGATGAGCAAGTTGCTGCACAAGACCGAGGCCAGCGGCGGTCTGGTCGACGTCTATCGTCAGCTTCAGCCCGACACCACGGATGCCTGCTATACATGGTGGAGCAATCGGGGCCAGGCCTATGCCAACAACGTGGGATGGCGACTGGACTACCACCTGGCCACACCGGCGATCGCGGCCCTGGCCCGCACCGAGTCCATCTACAAGGGCGAGAAGTTCTCGGACCACGCGCCCATCACCATTGATTACGACATGGCGATCTGAAGCGCGCAAGCAACGCCGGCAGCGACCTGCAAGGCAGTGAACGCACGCATGCTCGGCGAATTGAGTTAGCGCAAGGTGCAACAGTACAACCCATGCGAGCATGAGTTGTACTGAGCCGGCTGGGCAGGTTTCCGAAAGAATGAACTGCGGAACCTGGAGGGCGACAAGGCCACAGCGGTTCCCGTTTCGCTTTTAGGAAAAGGAATAGCCAATGAAGAAGATCCTGATGACCCTGGCCCTGTGTGCAGTCGGTGCCCTGAGCGCACCCGCCATGGCGGCAGGCTGCGAAGCCGTCGTTGAAAGCAACGATGCCATGCAGTTCAATGTCAAAAGCATCGATGTGCCCAAGTCCTGCAAGAAGTTCAGCGTGACTCTCAAGCATGTGGGCAAGATGCCCAAGACCGCAATGGGCCACAACATCGTGATCAGCACCGCTACCGACATGCAGGCCGTGATCACCGACGGCATGGCCGCTGGTGCTGGCGCCGACTATGTGAAGGCCGGCGATGCACGCGTGCTGGCTCACTCCAAGGTGATCGGTGGCGGCGAGACTACCAAGTTCGACATCGATGCGAGCAAGCTCAAGGCTGGCACTGACTATGCCTTCTTCTGTTCCTTCCCCGGTCACTCGGCCCTCATGAAGGGCTCGCTCAAGCTGGGCTCCTGAGTTCCGAAGCTCCCGATTCAGGAGCTTGCAGCGCTTTCCTCATATAAGTTTTGAAGTTATTCAAACTGAAAACATTGATGAGCAAGCGCCATAAGCTCTGAAATCAGGAGCAGAATCGGCTACATCAAAGCGCCTGTGATTCGCGTCACAGGCGCTTTTTCATGGCTTATTCCATCGCCGAAGTCAGCGGTCTGTTGCTCACCACATGCTTCATCACCAGCGTGGAAGTCATGCGCAGCACGCCGGGCAGCCGGGTCAGCTGCTCGTCATAAAGTCGCTGGTAGGCAGGCAGATCGCGCACCACGACCTGCAGCAGATAGTCGGGATCACCGAACAGGCGCTGAGCCTGCACCACATTGTCGAGCCGGGCTACGGCGTCCTCGAACGCAGGCACGGACTTGCTGTCCTTGAGCGTGACAAAGACCAGGGACGAGAAATCCAGCCCCAGCGCCGCGGGGTCCAGCTCGGCGCGGTAGCCGCGAATCACGCCCGATTCTTCCAGCGCACGCACACGCCGGTGGCAGGGCGACAGGCTCAGGCCCACCTGCTCGGCCAGCTCGGTCACCGTGAGGCGGCCATTGTTTTCGAGCGCAGCAAGAATTTTTCGATCCAGCGAATTCACGGGGCAGTTTCTTCCAATTTTAAGCCGTTCATCGGCGAATATTGAGAGCACATTCTCTCTCCTCTTCCATATTCTCTCGACATCAACGCTTTTCGAGGGAATTTCGTGTCCTACGCCGCCTTGACCGCCTTCTGGGCCGTCTCCTTTCTTCTGGTGCTCACGCCCGGTGCCGACTGG
The DNA here is from genome assembly GCF_008121555.1 of Comamonas sp. Z1. NCBI lineage: Bacteria > Pseudomonadati > Pseudomonadota > Betaproteobacteria > Burkholderiales > Comamonadaceae > Comamonas > Comamonas sp. Z1. The sequence goes on along the minus strand of NZ_VOQT01000008.1, from coordinate 12,479 downwards.
GCCTATGTGATCTCGGCCGGTCTGCGCGGCAGGCGGCTGGTGCTGCCAGCCACGCTGGGCCTGGCCTGCGGTGCGCTGCTGGCCACGCTGGCCGTGGCTGCAGGCGTGGGCGCCCTGGTGGCGCGCAACCCGGCCCTGCTGACCGCCTTGACGGCCACCGGCGCGCTGTACCTGGCCTGGATGGGCGTGGGCCTGTGGCGCAGCCCGGCCGCCATCAGCAGCGCCGCAGATGCCGAGACCGGCACGCGCTGGCACTGGACGGTCAAGGGTGCCAGCGTCAGCGGCCTCAATCCCAAGCAGCTGTTGCTGTTGTTGGCCTTGCTGCCACAGTTTGTGCGGCCCGGCGACAGCTGGCCGGTATTTGCGCAGATCATGGTGCTGGGCGCCGTCCATGCGGCCAGCTGTGCCGTGGTCTACTTCGGCGTGGGCTGGGGCTCTCAAAGCGTGCTGCGCTCGCGCCCTGCAGCCGCACTAGCCGTCTCGCGCCTGTCGGGCACGCTGATGCTGGTGATTGCCGCAGTGCTGCTGGGCGAGATCGCCGTTCAGCATCTCTGACAGCAAAAATGCCTGCGGCCAAAAACCGCAGGCATTTCAAGAATAGGCATATGCCACAACCCGGGACACCGGGCTCCCGCATTGCAAAGCAAGGCGGCAGAGGGGGCAGAGCGCCTCAGCAGAGGCCACTCCATCTCATCAGCTCTTCAGCGCCCCCAGCACCTCATCCAGCATCTTCTTGGCATCGCCGAACAGCATCCGGTTGTTGTCCTTGTAGAACAGCGGATTGTCCACGCCCGCATAACCGGAGGCCATGGAGCGCTTCATCACGATCGAGGTCTTGGCCTTCCAGACTTCCAGCACCGGCATGCCGGCGATGGGGCTCTCGGGATCGTCCTGGGCTGCCGGATTGACGATGTCGTTCGCGCCGATGACGATGGCCACGTCGGTCTCGGGGAAGTCTTCGTTGATCTCGTCCATCTCCATCACGATGTCGTAAGGCACCTTGGCCTCGGCCAGCAGCACGTTCATGTGGCCGGGCATGCGGCCCGCCACCGGGTGGATGGCAAAGCGCACATCCACACCCTGCTCGCGCAGGGTCCGGGTGATTTCATTGACGGTGTGCTGGGCCTGGGCCACGGCCATGCCGTAGCCGGGCACGATGATGGCGCTTTTTGCCTCGCGCAGCATCTCGGCGGTCTCGGCTGCACTGACGGGTGCCACCTCCCCCTGGGGCTCGGCGGCCGCAGAAGCATCGCCTTTCTTGGCGGGAGCGCCGGAGCCGAAGCCGCCCGCAATCACGCTGATGAAGTTGCGGTTCATGGCCTGGCACATGATGTAGCTCAGGATGGCACCCGAGGAGCCCACCAGCGCGCCGGTGACGATCAGCAGGTCATTGCCCAGCATGAAGCCGGTGGCCGCAGCAGCCCAGCCCGAGTAGCTGTTGAGCATGGACACCACCACGGGCATGTCGGCGCCACCGATGGCCATGACCATGTGCACGCCGAACAGCAGGGCGATGACGCTCATCACGATCAGCGGCAACATGCCGTCAGCCACGGTTTGGGCATGCAGAAACTCGCGCCCGAACCAGATCACCACCAGCAGCGCGAGCAGATTGAGCCAGTGGCGTGCGGGCAGCAGCAGCGGCTTGCCGCCTATCCTGCCGTTGAGCTTGCCGAAGGCTATCAGCGAGCCCGAGAAGGTGACCGCGCCGATCAGGATGCCCACGTAGATTTCCACCTCGTGAATGGCTTTTTCTGCGCCAGCGAGCTCGATGGAGGTATCGACATAGCTGGCAAAGCCCACCAGACAGGCGGCCAGGCCGACCAGGCTGTGCATGAGGGCGACCAGCTCGGGCATCTGGGTCATCTTGACGACCTTGGCCGCATACAGGCCGATACCGCCACCGACCACCAGCGCGCCGACGATCCAGGCGATGCCGCCGGCATCGACACGCGGGCCGAACACGGTGGCCAGCACGGCCAGCGCCATGCCGACCATGCCGAACAGATTGCCGCGGCGTGAGGTTTCGGGGTTGGACAGGCCACCGAGGCTGAGGATGAACAAAATGGCAGCCCCCAGATAGGCCACCGTTGCGAGACTTTGGGACATGGTGTTTCTCTCTTGTGCTCGTTCTTCTTATTTGCGGAACATGGCCAGCATGCGACGTGTCACGGCAAAGCCGCCAAACATATTGATGGCAGTCAGCACCAGCGCTGCAAAGGCCAGCCAGCGGATCAAGTCATCAGGGCGAGCGGTACCCGCCGTTCCCGGCGGTGCAATCTGCACCAGGGCGCCAATGGCGATGATGCTGGAGATGGCGTTGGTCACGCTCATCAGCGGCGTGTGCAAGGCAGGCGTCACATTCCACACCACCATGTAGCCGATGAAGCAGGCCAGCACGAACACCGTGAAGTGGCCCAGGAAGGCCGCCGGCGCGTAGGCACCGATGAACCAGAAGGCCAGGGCGGCAATCGCAAAAATAATGGCCAAGGTCTTGGCCGGCAGCGGGCCGGCAGCGCCATGGCCATGGCCGCTTTTCTTCTGCTCCACCACAGCCGCGGCCGGTTTGGGGGCTGGCTTGGGCGCCTGGGCAAGGGGCGGGGCAGGCCAGGTGATTTCGCCGTCCTTGACCACGGTCAGGCCGCGAATCGCATCGTCTTGCATATTCACCACGGCCACGCCATCCTTGGCCTTGCACAGCTCTTCCGTCAGGCGCAGCAGGTTGGTGGCGTACAGGGTGGACGATTGCTTGGCCAGGCGCGATGCGAGGTCGGTGTAGCCGATGATGGTCACGCCGTGGCGCACAACGGCCTCGTTGGGAACGGTCAGCTCGCAGTTGCCGCCCTGCTCGGCCGCCATGTCGACGATCACGCTGCCGGGCTTCATGCTCTGCACCATCTCGGCCGTGATCAGCTTGGGCGCCGGTTTGCCGGGGATCAGCGCGGTGGTGATGATGATGTCGGCCTCCCTGGCCTGCTGGGCATACATCTGGCGCTGCGCAGCCTGGAAGCCCTCGCTCATCACCTTGGCATAGCCGCCGCCGCCGCCGCCGTCTTCTTCGTAGTCGACCTTGACGAACTCACCGCCCAACGATGTGACCTGATCGGCCACTTCGGCGCGCGTGTCGTTGGCGCGCACGATGGCGCCCAGATTGGCGGCCGTGCCAATGGCCGACAGACCGGCCACACCTGCGCCGGCAATGAAGACCTTGGCTGGCGGCACCTTGCCTGCGGCCGTGATCTGGCCGTTGAAATAGCGGCCGAAGGCGTTGGCGGCCTCGATCACGGCGCGGTAACCCGAAACACCGGCCATGGAGGTCAGTGCATCCATCTTCTGCGCGCGGCTCAATGTCCGGGGCAGCGAGTCGATCGCCAGCACCGTCACCTTTTTGGCAGCCAGTTGCTGCATCAGATCGGGATTCTGGGCCGGCCAGATGAAGTCGATCAGGATCTGGCCTTCGCGCATCAGCGCGACTTCTTGCGGGGTGGGCGGGCGCACCTTGAAGAGGATGTCGGCAGCAGCCCAGACCGCCGCAGCGTTGGGCAGCACCTCGGCCCCCACTGCGCGATAAGCGTCATCGCTGAAGTTGGCGGCATCGCCGGCGCCCGATTCGATGGCGACCGAAAAACCCAGCTTGATGAGTTTTTCGACCACATCGGGCACGGTGGCCACGCGCTTTTCCAACGGGAAGGTTTCCCGCGGGATGCCGATGCGTTGGGCGCCAGCGCCGCTCGGCTGGTTGGAAGAGGTAGACATGCAGAGTCTCCTGGAGTTTAAAAACGGTTTTCCTCCAGACCGACCCATCCCCTGCCATTCCTGCCCGTGGGAGGAACTTGTATTGCATGGGCATTGGCACGGCCTGAACGATCTTGAAACTGTGTCGGGCCGCCTCCCATGAAGCAAATGCCCGCTGCCTTGCAGCACAAATACGTTTTAGCAGCCCGCACCAAAATGGGGCACTCGCATCCATGCTAGCTCAAATGAGGGATGACGCCAGAATCTGAGCGGGCATTTTTGATGCGCGTGTCATGCCGTGTCATGCTTGCGGGGTTCGCAGCCCGCGAGACTACGCAAACGCCCGAAAAATACAAGTCACCCATGTTGCAATATCACACTGTCCCCGTCACAGCCTTTCAACAGAACTGCTCTCTCGTCTGGTGCGACCAGACCATGGACGCGGCCGTCATCGACCCGGGCGGAGATCTCGAGCAGATCGAGTGGGAGGTGGAACGCCTGGGCCTGAATCTGAAGGCCATCTGGATCACCCACGCCCATATCGACCACGCGGGCGGCACCAGTGAGCTGGCGGCCAAGTATGAGCTGCCCATCATCGGCCCGCATGAGGGCGACCAGTTCTGGATCGACGGTCTGCCCCAGCAGGGTGCCATGTTCGGCTTTCCCCACTCCGACCCCTTTGTGCCCACGCGCTGGCTGCATGACGGCGACACCGTGAGCATCGGCCAGGAAACGCTGAACGTGCGCCACTGCCCCGGTCACACGCCCGGCCATGTGGTGTTCCACTCACCGCAGATCGACCGCGCCTTTGTCGGCGATGTGCTGTTTGCCGGCAGCATAGGCCGCACGGACTTCCCGCAGGGCAATCATCAGCAGCTGATCGACTCCATCGTGCAGCGCCTGTGGCCCATGGGCGACCAGACGATCTTCATCCCCGGGCATGGCCCGGAAAGCAGCTTTGGCCGCGAGCGCAAGCTGAACCCCTATGTCAGCGGAACCTGAAGCCTGACGGCCGAGGCTTGCGGAATCAGGTCTTCCGTAGCAGCATGCGCCTGTCACGCCTTGTGACATCACATCTATTGGAGGGAGTTCGTATGCGCAATTTATGGAAAATTTGCCTGGCTTCAGCCCTGGTCAGCAGCTCATGGGCGAGCCTTGCTCAGGCTCCGGCAGCGGCGCCTGCCGCACCGGCCGCCAAAACAGCACCCATGCCCGCCAAGCCGGCGGCAGAACCCGCAGCAAAGGCTGCGCCGGCCCCTGCCGCTGCCAAGACGGACATGCAGACCTTTGTCTGCAAGGATGGCTCCACCATGAGCGCGGCGTCCTCCAAGGGAGCTTGCTCGGGCCGCAAGGGCATTGATCAGGATGCCACGGCCAAGGCTGCAGCAGGCGGCAAGCCGGCCGCGACCGCCGCACCTGGCGGCGGTGCAGGCAAGGTCTGGGCCAATGAGGACAGCAAGATCTATCACTGCCCCGGCACCCGTTTCTACGGCACCACCAAGAACGGCAAGTACATGAGCGAGGCCGATGCCAAGGCCGCCGGCATGCATGGCGCCAACAACAAGAGCTGCAGCTGAACCTGTAGCATCAAACCATCGCGCTGATCTGCGATTGCAGGCAGCGCGATTTTTCATTCACAACAGGCTAGATTGCTTGTCCATCAAGCACAAGCAGCTATCAATTCAAAAGGACAATCGCGGGCATGAACTGGTTGGTCGGACTGGGTATCTTGCTGATGGCGGCCTTGCTGCTATGGGCTTTTTCGGCGCTGTTCATCAGCATGCTCTCCGGTCTGGCGGTCAGCGCCCTGCTCTGGCAGCCGCTGCGCTGGTGGCGCCGCAGGCAGTTGCTGCGCGAGCTGGAGCAGAACCCGGCTCTCGATGTCCAGCAGCAGGCCCCTTGCGCCCTGTTTTATCTGCTGTCCTCAGCCGTGGTTCTGCTGGGATGCGCCGCCGCACTGGCCACACTGATTCATCTGCCCGATAGCCTTTATTCGCCCGAGCAGCTTTCTCTGATCTGTGGTCTGGTCTTTGCCATCAGTCTTGCCACCCTCATCAAGCTGAGCGGCAATCTCGTCAGCCTGGGTGAGGAGGCCGCTGCCGCTGCCGAGATCAGGGCGGCCTGGTCGCTGGCAGCGGGCATTGTGCCCATGCTGTCCCTGATCACTCTGATTTTCTTCGTACCGCATACGGCGGGCTGGATGGTCTGGCGCGAGCAATGGCGGGGCTATGACAGCACGCAGTTGCGCATCCCCCTGAAGCACAACGATGCCGAGCACCAGCAGGCCTTGTTGCAGTTGGTCCGCCCGATGCTGGAGCAAGGCAGCCGCATCCTGAGTCACCGAGCCCGCTCGCGCAGCGGCGGCAGCTATACCCTGAGCGCCGCCCTGCCCGCACGCTATCGTTTTCATAACAATGCGCTGGAGTTGCAACTGGCGGGCCTGATGCCGCAGGAGCAACTCAACATGCATCTGCAGGCCCTGATTTCCGTGGTGGAAGGAGAGGCCAGCAGCCTGCCACTGGCCTATGCCCAATGTCAGCCGTCCCCCGACTGGTTGGGCAGACAGCGCTTTTTCGGGCGTGGCCAGCAAGCCATGCAATCGCTGCGCGAATGCGTGCGGACTCGCCAATCCGAGCTGACGACCGCTCTTCAATTGCTGCGGGGCAATCTGCAGGAGGTGCAAGTGGGCTGGAGTCGCTTTCGCCCCTGGCCGGCTCTGCCGCGCTGGCAGGCAGCGGCCTTGCCGGAAGATGAAGATGAGCTGCTACGGCTCGATACTTTGCGCTAGGAACCACTGAGCGGCAACACATCCAGCCACTGGCCGGGCTCCAGCCCTTCGATCGAATAAGGCCCCACGGCCATGCGCACCAGGCGCAGTGTGGGATGGCCGACGGCTGCCGTCATGCGACGCACCTGGCGGTTCCTGCCCTCGCGGATGATGAGCTCGATCCAGCAATCGGGAATGTTCTGGCGCACGCGAATCGGCGGGTTGCGCGGCCACATCAGGGGCTGGGGTTCTATCAGGCGGGCCTTGGCGGGCAGTGTCTTGCCGTCGCTCAACTCCACGCCCTCGCGCAGCCGCTGCAAAGCGGCCTCGTCCGGGATGCCTTCGACCTGCACCCAGTAGGTCTTCTCCATCTTGTGGCGCGGATCGGCAATGCGGGCCTGTAACTGACCGTCATTGGTCAGCAGCAGCAGGCCTTCGCTGTCGGCATCGAGCCGGCCCGCAACATAGACACCGGGCACATCGATCCAGTCCTTGAGGCCCTGCCACTTGCCCTCGGGCGTGAACTGGCTGAGCACTCCATAGGGCTTGTGAAAGCACAGCAGACACGTGACCTCGGGCCGGGGCGCGGGCTGGTGCACCACGGTGCTGCGGCGCAAGTTGCTGGAGCGATTGGAAGAGAACGGGCGGGGCATGGCAGCGAGCTTAGCAACAAAGACCTGGACTGGCATCAAGCATCAAAAAGCCTTGCATCGCTTACTGGACAATGGAAAATAGCTATCAGTTTTGAAAATCCGGGAAAGCAGCACCGAGGAGCGGCTGTGGATACACCTCACGCACGCAGTTCAGCCAGGCCTGGGCCGCACGCGACAGGTAGCCGGGCCGCCACATCAGCGCCACATCCCAGGGGATCTCGGGCTCCACCAGCGGGCGGCTGGCCACGCGCTGCGGGTCGTAGCGGGCGATGACATGCTCGAACATCACGGCCACGCCCACCTGGGCCGCGACCAGATGGCCTATGAAATCCCAGTAGCGCGTCTGCAGCTTGACCTGTGGCGTGAAGCCCGCTGCCTCGCATTGCTGCAGCACATGCTCGTGCAGCGCAAAGTCCGAGGTGTAGAGCACAAACGGCAGCTCGCGCAGATCGCTCCAGCGCATGGGTTGGCCCGGGTCTGTCACCTGCTGGGCGGGCAGCACCACGCGCGTCTTCTGGCGCGCCACGGTGTAGCGCTCCAGCGCCGGATCGGGGGCCGCGAACAGGCCCAGCGCCATGTCCAGCTTGCCTTCCTGGATCAGCTGGTACTGGGCGCGCGCGCCCTGCTCGTTGACCTGCAGGTTCACACCCGGATAGCGCTGCTGGAACAGCGCGATCACCGGAGCCATGTAATGGCCCGTGGTGGGCATGATGCCCAGGGACAGATCGCCGCGCGTGATGTGATCCACCTCGGCCACCTGGCGGCGCAGCAACTGGGCCTGCTCGAGAATCTCCATCCCGCGGTCATAGACCACCTGGCCTGCGTCGGTCAGCTGCACGCCCCGGCCTTCGCGCAGCAACAGGCGACCACCGAATTCGTCCTCCAGCGCCTTGACCATCTTGCTGATGGTGGGCTGGGTCACATGCAGGGTTTCGGCCGCGCGGGTGAAGCCGTTCTGGCGCACAACCTCAATGAAATAGCGCAGGGCACGCAAGTCCATGATAATTCCTTTTACGCATGGAAAAAATGAAAATAAGTCATTTTGTGAATATAGGTGAAAACCCTAGAATTTCACCCATGTCACAGATTACGGAAGCTGTCGCTCCTCGCGCCCAGGGCGACAGCCATTCTTTTGCCCAGACACTCTGGCAACTGCTCAAGGCCGTGCTGCAAGTGTGCCTGCTCAGCGCCATCTGGATTGCCATGGATGTGCTGCGCCAGCATTTCGGCTGGAGCATGCCCGCCGGTCTGATCGGTTTCGGCCTGCTGGCAGTGGGCCTTTTTTCGGGCCTGGTCAAAGCACGCTGGCTGCAAGGCGGCACCAACTGGCTGCTGGCAGAGATGCTGCTGTTCTTCGTGCCCGCCATGCTGGTGGTCACCGAATACCCCGATCTGATCCGCCACCAGGGCTTGCGCATTCTGGCCGTCATCGTCGCCAGCACAGCCTGCGTGATGGCCGTGACCGCGCTGGCAGTCGATCGCGTCTATCGCTTCGAGCTGTGGCTGGCAAGGCGCAAGTCCAGCCGCGATGCCGCTGCCCTGAACGAGGATTAAGCCATGCTGTCGAATGAAGTCATCGGCCTGCTGTCGCTGCTGATCACCGTGGCCTGCTACTGGGTCAACAAGCGCCTGTATCGCAAACATCCCCACCCGCTGCTGATGCCCATAGTCGCCACCCCCATGGTGCTGATCGGCCTGTCGCTGCTGACCCATGTCAGCTACCCGCAGTACATTGCCCAGACCCACTGGCTGGTCTGGCTGCTGGGCCCCACCACGGTGGCATTTGCACTGCCGCTGTACGAGAACCGAAAGCTGCTACGCAAGCACTGGATGTCGATAGCCACCGGCGTGATCGTGGCCAGCCTGGTCTCCATCTCCACCACCATTGCGTTTGCCGATATGTTCGGCCTGTCCGAGGCGCTGCAAAAAGGCCTGGCCGTGCGCAGCATCACGACACCGTTTGCGATCGAGGCCGAGAAAGTGCTGGGCGGCCCCACCGATCTGGCGGCGCTGTTCGTGCTGCTGACCGGCGTCAGTGCCATGCTGCTGGGCGAGACCGTGCTGCGTGTGCTGCCCCGCATCCGCAGCAAACTGGCCACGGGCGCCAGCTGGGGCGGAGCTGCCCATGGCAGCGGCGTGGCCAGGGCGCGCCAGGCCGGCGAGGTGCAAGCCGTAATGGCATCGCTGGTGATGATGATTGCCGGTGCCGTGAACGTGCTGGCCGCCCCCTGGGTGCGCACATTGTTTTTCTGAGCGGCGCTCAGGGAGCGGCTCCGGCAAGCGCCGCCCTCAGCGCACCGGAATGGCGATCGGGCGCAGCGGCGCGGCGTCGCCGCCGCGGATCTTGAGCGGCCCTCCGATGAAGGCGAACTCATAGACCTTGTCGCGCGAGAGCCCGTCCAGGGCCACCAATTCCATGATGGGAATGCCTTGCTGGGCCAATAGGTAGCTGTGCAGCGGCACATAGTCATCGTCCACTTCCGAGGGGAAAGTCTCCAGGCTCAGGTTGTCGGCGCCGACAATCATGGCGCCGGCATCCTCGGCCAGAAAGCGTGCGGCATCCAGGCCCAGCCCTGGCGGTTTGGCCATATAGGCCTGGGGTTGCTCGTAGAGCTTCATGCGCCCCGTGCGAATCAGCACGACATCGCCCTTTTGCAGCGTCACGTTCTGGCGTGCCAGCGCGTCCTTGAGGTCCTGCCGGGTGATCCGGTACTGGTCGGGCAGCATGTCGACGCCCTTGGCCGCGGCCACGTCAATCAGCACGCCGCGCGCCACCAGAGGCGGGAATTTCTCTATGCCTGTGCGCTGCCAGCCGCGGTCGCCCAGATGCTCGTCGGCGCTGAAGCCGTTCCAGATCCTGCCGCGTATGCCGAAGTGGTTGAGTGCGTCGATGTGCGTGCCCGTGTGGCTGTACATGGAGAACGCCGTGCCCGTGTAGCTGCGCGTGGCGTTCATGTTCTTGCCCACGTTCATGGGGTCGTCCACCACGGTGCCGCGTGGCGTGTGCGTCATCCAGAACTGGTAGTGCGGATCGCCGGCGTCCTGCCAGCTGGGCATGCCCACGTAGTACTCGGTGGCGAGGTCATAGACCTGACCGCCTGCGATGCGCTGCAGGATGGCAGCGCGCGAGGCAGGCGTTATCAGGTTCAGGCGGCCGATCTCGTCGCCCGGCCCCCAGGGGCTGGTGCCCACATCCTGGCCGGCACCGGCCGGGAGCGTGTGGCCACCGTGGGCATGAGCCAGGCCGGAGAACGCTGCTGCCATCACGAGCAACAGGGTAGGCAAGCGCCGGACACGGGCGCGGCAAGAGAAGTTCATGAGTGTTTCCTAGGAAGCGGTGCGCCTTTCGGCGCTAGTGAGAAAGTGAAAGGTAGTGACTTAGCCCAGCAGGACGCGCAGCCGTTCACGCAGCATGTTCAGAGGCTGGGTCTGCAGCGGTGGCAGGCCCTGGGCGATCAAGGTGGGAATGCTGCGCAGGCCCAGGCGCCGGGCCAGGGCGAGGTCCTGGTGAACCATGTTCAAGGCCTCGGCGCTTTCCATGCAGCGTGCAAAAGCATTGCGCTCGAAGCCGGTGTGCGTGGCGATGTCCAGCAGCACCTCGGCGTCGCCTATGTTGCGATGGGCACTCATATGGGCGTGCTGTATGGCATCGAACAGATTCCAGTGGGCCTCGTCGCCCTCCAGAATCTGGGCGGCCTGGCAGGCCAGTGCGCCGGCCAGTCCGCTGGGATACTCAAAGGTTTCGCGGCGCATGCCTTCGATGTCGATGCGCTGTGTGTCGTCATGCCGTGCGCAGGCCGCCCAGTGCCCGAGAATGGTCTGCTTGGCCTGCTCCATGGAACCAAACCTTGCCACCATCTCGGCGCGGGAAGCTTGCAGCACAAAGCTGCGCTGACGTACGCGCAAGCCCAGCTCGCGGGCCACCTGGCGCAGGCGCGGCGACATCACATAACACCAGCCGCAAACCACGTCATGGAAGAAATCGATGGTGGGAGCAGCCTCAACTGCCGCGGACAGGACCGGGGCAGGGGCTGGATGGGCTGCAACCTGCGCGGGCAGAGCGCAGGAAAAATCATGGCATTGCGTCATGCTTGTGTCCTTCATGGCTGATGGACAGCAAGCGTAGGACGCAAGCCTCGCAGGAGTAAGAGGCCTGCGCTTGAGAAACTCTTAATCCAGCGTCAAGAATCCCCGCCCATGGCCGCAGGCAGCTCTTCGGCCAGAAAGTCCACAAAGGCGCGCACCTTGGGCAGCAGGTGGCGTTGCGTGGGGTAGACCACGTAGACATGGCGCGGCTGCTCGGCCCAGTCTTGCAGGGCCAAGGCCTCCAGCTGGCCCTGGGCGATGGCGGGCCGGGCCAGAAAGGACGGCAGTGCACCAATGCCCATGCCAGCCACCAGCAGCTCCCGCAACATCAGGCTGTTGTTGACGCTGGCTCGTGCTTCGCTCGGAACTTGCAGGCCGTCGTCAACCTGTGCCAGGCTGTAGTTCAGCAGTGCATGGCCACGCAGCGCAGCCACGCTGGCCGGGCGGCCGTGTTGCTGTAAATAGGCCGGCGACGCGCACAACATTTGCGACAGCGAGGCCAGGCGCCGCGCAATCAGCGATGAATCCGCGAGCTCGGCGCTCAGGCGTATGGAGACATCAAAGCCCTGGCCCACGGCGTCCACCAGCCGGTCTTCCATGGATAGGTCAATCTGCAATTGCGGATGGCGCTGCATAAAGCGCGCCAGCAGCGGCGCCAGCGTGCTCAGCGCAAACGACAGCGGCGCGTTCACGCGCAGCCGCCCCGTCACCTGCAGGGACTGGGCACGTACCGATTGCTCCAGCGTGTCAAAGTCATCCAGCAGCCGGCAGCATTCGGCGTAATAGGCCCGGCCGGTATCGGTCAGACTCATGCGGCGCGTGGTGCGCTGGATCAGCACCGCCCCCAGCTGTGCCTCCAGCGCGCGCAACTGCTTGCTGAGAGCCGCCGAGGAAAGATCGAGTGCATCGGCGGCCCTGGCAATGCTGCCCAGTTCGACAATGCGCCTGAAGGCGCGCAAAGGGGTGAGCGAATCCATGGAAGAGAAGAGCGAAAAACTGGGCCGCAGCGTAGCAGCTTTCGCTGCGGGGGCGACGCGGCCCGGGCATGCTCGCTCTTCTTCTGAAAAATGGGCCGCTCAAGTTTTGCAGCTTGCTTGAACAGCCCCAAGCATCACGCCAGCGTATAGGCCGTCTTCACCGTGGTGTAGAACTCCTGGGCATAGCGGCCCTGCTCGCGCGGGCCGTAGCTTGAGCCCTTGCGACCGCCAAACGGCACGTGGTAGTCCACGCCCGCCGTG
>NZ_VOQT01000007.1:0-249988 GCF_008121555.1 Comamonas sp. Z1 | reverse complement strand
TGGTTTGCAGGCTTTGGCAAGCTGCGCATTCGCTTTGAAAGGCGACTGGACATCCACGAAGCGTTGCTGAAACTGGCCGCTGCGATCATCTGTGCACGCTTCGTGGATCGGTGGTGTTAGCCGCTCTAAGTGCGCGCAGTTCTTGGTCGCTGAACATGCTCTTGAATGATGCGAACGCGTCGTCGTATCTTCCCAGCGGCCAAGTCAGACACAGCATGGGAACCTCGCCGCCTTCAACTTCGGGCACGTCAGCGAAAGCCCTCTGCGCGACCGCCTGGTACATCTCGGTGTGCGTTTGACGGCTCACCCGCAGAATCCCTTCCAGATTGACGGGCGAGATCTGGACAAAACTCCGAAGGAAGCTACTGGTCGTTTCTCCATTTGCAAGAGTGATGTAGATGTAACTACGGAGCCGCTCGCTCAGCGAGGTCAATCGCTCATAGCCTTCGGATAGATCCCTGAACACCCTGGGAGCATCTCCATCATCAGCCTCCAGGAAGTCGAGAAGCTTGCGAGCATTAACTGGTGGCTTTTGTGCGCGAATTTCCGCCCCCGCCAGAAGACTGTTTTCCGGGGCGAAAAATTGCATCACAGACGAGAGCTCGTGTTGCACATGGTCGGAGATCGCCTCAATGACATTGGCTGGCCTAAGCTCCATGTCACGCAAAAGATCGTCCACGTCGAGGATGTCCCTGCCGCCATCAAAGTCGAACCCCGCAGGGACATCAAAGTCGGCGGTGTACGCTTTCTTGCCCGTGAGTATCAGAAATACGAGCCGATCATATTTCGCGTTCAGGTTGTGACGGAAGAACGTATTGATCGTCTTCTTGATTTTGCCGGAGGAGTTTTCACCGGTGACTTGGACACAGATTCGCGATTGGTCATCTGCTAAGTCGATAGCAGGGTAGTTCGAACGTAGCGCGTTCGCGTTCACCAGATTCCAAGAATACGTTTGATTCAAGATGGATTCGAAAAAGCGCTCCGAGTTCTTGTATGCGTCGGTCGTTCCTCGAGATCCGCTCGATTTCAAGAGGTATCTCAACACCGAAAGCCCTGTGAGGATTGTCTTGAAGTGCTCTGCAGTCTTGAATGGCATAGCTTATGCTGTTTGTTTGAATGGCTGGAATATAGCGAATCGGCCTTGCCGGAAATTCGTCGCTACCGGGCAAAGGCAGTGTTTCCCTCAAGTTTGGCAAAGACACAAGACGGTGGCACTGTTTATCATGATCTGGTTTCTGCCAGAAAATGGTCATTTGAGCTTTAGACCTCCGGATGTCCAATGTTGCTCTGTGCAGACGCTAGAGCCTATCCAACACGAGTGAATGCGCTTTGCCTGCCCACCTCACCTGAGGTATGCCATCAAGGACCGCCTGTGGCCGAACTCAGTCGGTCACGAGCAGCAGTCCGGTTAGCCACAGCCGGCACAGGCGGTTAGTTCAACCGGAATATGCAGTAGACCACATGTGTGCGAGATCAGAGCTTTGCTACCTGTAGGCAGAGAGACAGGCCTGCATGGCCGTCATCACCTTGATAGAGGGTTGGTATAACCGGAGGTTGGGCTACAACCTCTGCCCCCAAAAATTTGAAAGGAGCGAGCAGACGCGCTTCAATCATCGCTACCATGACCCACGGCATGCTGACGGGCCCCCAGATGGTTTGAAAATCAAACTGCAAACCGTCCGCGGCACCAGGTCAACTTCAACTCCACTCGGTCAGCTGCAAGTTCTGCCCTGAGCCAAACTGAACTTTCTTCCCATACCGCCCGAGCACCCGCACCTATGGCTCGGTGGCATGGTAAACACGCCTGTGATTCGACGAAGGTAGAAGGTTTGCAAAGTGAGGCATACCGTGCACTTGCTCTCATACAAACACGAAGTAGATGCGCGCTAACGAACAGGTTTAAGCAACTGGTGAACAGTTGCCCTAGCTGGTCTGTATTCGGCGAGCTCCTTCTGTAAGTCAAACACCTGCCGCTCAAGGGAGACAACCTTCTGCAGAGCAATATCGTAGCTACGTTTGAGCTCCTGTAGTTCGTGATCCCTAGACTTAATTCTTGCCTCGAACTTGGGCGCCTTATGGGAGATCAACTTCTTGGATTGAATATCAATCACTCGATTGATTTCTGTTACCAGATCGGGAAAACGAGCCATTCTTACTGAGCCAGGCTTCTTTCCCGCCTCAATGGCCACGGCATTAATGGATACGGTGGCTTTATTGTCGATTAGTCGCTGTAGTGCAGCGTAATAATCCTGCTCCGTTTTAGTTCTTTCTGTCATTTTATTGCCTCACGCCCAATATTTAGCCTTGATTCAAAAATATCTATATCCTTCTGGGTTTGTTTGTAGTGCAAACTATTTGAAGGATATCTATCTCTAGTCTTATAGAGTAAGCGAAGTGCTTTCTCTGCTTTGGGAATACTATCTTTATCGCCGATGAATTCGGCGCAACCAAGACATTGTGAACCAAGTTGTGTAACGCTCGACTTGTCGCAGGGGTCAACTTTGGTACAGCCGCCCATTGGTCCTGGGCGATAACTAACTTCTCCTTTGATGAATGCTTTTTTTAGTAGCTCACGGTCTTTTAATATGGTAATTGTTCTACCGGCCTTGTGCGCTTGACGGATCCGTGTTCCTTCACCACCCCAGAGTTTGGACTGCTGTTTTACCACCTTTTCCTGGTACGAGAAAAATTGCGAGAGTCTTTGCTCAGTTTCTAGTGACTCCATGAAAAGAATTTGCCCTTTATGAGAGTCATTTTCAGTGTCATTAAGTATGAAATTCTTGGCAAAAATTGAATTTCTTCTATAATAGCTAGTCATGGCTGTTACTAAATGCTTGAACTGCAACTGCAAAGAGCCAATCGATACCAAGCCGGAGGACGCAAGGTAAACTGCAAGAGATCTACGACATTGGTGCGTTGTTAGTGGCCAAGGCTTTCCTAGCTGAATCTCGGATTGCCAGTTTCTAAAGCCATCGAATGTATAAAGTTCTGCTAAATCTTCCTCTGTGACGATTATTTCTGGAAAGAGTGAGCACCAATCCATCAATCTATCTCCGCTGAGCCCATCGGAAAATGGTGCATTGGCATGAAATGACTTTGCGAGGTGGGTTTTACCAAGTGGGAAAATAGTCGGGAAAAGTGGGTAATCAGTTGAGTGCAGCTCCCAATTATTCTGTATGGCTGCAATCTCTCCAATTGAACGGGCGACTTCAATTCCTATGTCAATTATGTTGCTGGTTATCCAGTATGTGCTGGTTGCGCCAGATCCAATTGTTTTCGACGTATAGCCTCTAATGATTTTTGCAGTTGAGCCTTTAACATTAAGAGGAGTTAAGCAGTCCCTATTCAGTGTGTTGACCTCTTGATCGCGCATGCCTGTGAATAGGTGTATCCAAATTTTGGCTGCATGCTGTACATTTCGGATGTAAAGATTCCATCTTTTCTTGTCTGTGAGTTGGTACTTTTCGCTCAAGCTTGTGAGGTCGAAGCCGCTGACGATGGCTTGATAGTTCCCTTCCCTCTTGTACCAGTGCTTAAAGCCAGATGCAGATGAATGCTGTTCTCCTCCATTTTCGAGTCCATTAACGGTGTACTTGTAGAATCCTTTAATTTCATCAAAATTAAATGTAAATTCTTGCAAATATTTTTCAATAGAATTGATGATTCCAGCGTAAATTCTTGTTGGAATTAGGGCCGTTTGTTTTACCCTCTCTTTAGGAATTGAGTTGGCAACACTTTTTAGAACTCCAGCTAGTTCAAAGTTGTCAGGTGCGATGACTAAGCAGCCGTGACCTGCTCGTATTTTAGTGAGTTCATTTACAACCGCAGCGATGTTGTCGGCTTCGCGTCGTTCAAGTGAAGATAGGCTCGCTGCAAGCCAATTAATGAGTTTTTTATCGTTCAAGGTCTCTTGGATACTGCGATTATTTGCCATTGCCCACTCTGCAATGGTGAATAGTGGGGATGGCCTAATACTACTCAAAGAACGAGAGGTTGGGGACCAATATATTCGCGCGTACGATAATATCTTGATCTCATTTACAATAGACTCTGGGAATCTACTTGCGTCAAATGTGTACTGGTTTTTATCACTTGCTATTGCTGAAAAATCCCAAGTGTTATCAGAAAATATGGATGCAATATTGCCGTGTTTGTTGTAGGAAATTATAGTATTTTCAGTAATATTGAGTGCCTCAGTTGGTGGAGGCATTCTGCGATCGGACTCGATATATTTATCAATATGAACTTGATAGAAACTCATTAGTTTATTACTCCTAATTCTAAGATTGCTTGGTAATAGTCCGTCCAAAAGTCATCAAGTCCCCCATGTTCTATTTCCTCGGAGATAGTGAGAATTTCATTCACCAAATTGGTGTTGAAGGTCTTCAGTTGCTCAAGGATTTCCTCTACTCTGTGTAGATAAGGAGCCCAGTCGGTTGACCAGTCGGTATGTGGTTTTGTTTGAGATAGTTCGTTCACTACGAAGGTGAAACTCAGTAGTTTTCTAATGTCTTCTTCATCCGCATGTACTGCATATTTTTCGCAGAATAGACAGGTTTCTTTGATGCTGCAATTTGGCTGGGGGGCAAATTTCGTGAATCCATTCGCGATTGACGGTGATAGTTGACTATCACTTTGACAAGAGCCAATTGATGTTTCAAGTTCTCGGTCTTCGTGGTCGATGATGGAAACAGGAATAAAGGATTTGCTTCTGGTTCTGGCTATTGCTGAGTCATAAACAGCTTGTAGTGCGAAACTTATCTCGGCTGCGGCATCTATTAGGCTTACGTTTGTATAATGCGATATCGCCGTTTTTACAGAATGCCCTTGCATTTCTGCAGATATAAATATATCGTTGTTGGATGCTTTTCCAAGCAACTTCGACTTGAAGCCTCTCCATTGTCGTGCAGTAATCCACTTGCACTCGTAGTGGTGCATTAAAAAAATGGCCGCGGGTTTTGTTGTATCAAGTAAATAGCTGGGGGCCGGTTTAATTAAATCCGAATTCCCCAGATATGGAAAAGCGAGGTTGCTATCGATGTTATTGCTTGATAACCAAGCATTGCGGATGTCGAGCCATTTAATCCAAATGTTTAAGTATTTTGATGCAAACTCTGGGTGAACAACTTTGTTTCCTGCTCTATATTTTATTCCAGACATTCTAGTATTTTTGTTGGTCTGTCCGAAAGAAAAATTTTCTATGGTAGCGTTCATCGCTACTTGTAGATTGGCCCCTGAAGCACCGATGAATGATAATAGAGCATAAACAATTGCTCTGTTGTATAGCTCATTCTTGGATTTTTGGTCGAATATATCGCTTGCAGAAAATAGTTGGCGTTTACTAATTTCTATATATTCAATATCTTTTTTTATCCAAATAGACCAAGTTTGATGAATAAAGTCGCAGAGTGCTGAATAGGTTTCGAGTCTGTCTTCATCGGATATTGGATTGTTTGTCAGGGTTTGTGAGAATAATTCTCTGTCAGAGTAGCGGATAGCAGTTGCCCAAAATTCAATTTTTTTGATGTGTTCATTTGCCATTAATGAACAAGCCAGTCTTGCAATTTTCTGTTCTTGAGAGGCAGAATTGTTAGTTAACTTGTCTGGTGTACCGGTTTTTAGCTTCAGTCGATGAAATAGCCACTTTGTGTAGCCTTCATAAGCGCGTCTAACATCTTGTACGTCGGAAAAATCTGTGTCGTAGGATTGTTCGTTAATCCAATTGATGAATTTAAGAATGCTAAGTACAGTTTTGTTTTTGCTTGATGACTTGTTTTCCGGTTTTAGGCGCAGGTGGTCGATAAGTTCACCAGTAAATCTAAGACGTCTTTTATCGAGAGTGCTTAGGTCTGTTAATCGAACGCTATCGGGAGTTCTGTGCTCGTATTTTGTTCGCTTATAGCATATGGCTCCAATGTCTACGGTCGATCCATCTTTAAAGCGAAAGATGCTTAAGTGCAACTCGGTTGGTTTTTTATCAGTGAACTCATCTTCAATGATATGTTTAATTTTTCTTGGAACTAGATCAATCATAGTTCAGAACGTCATTGGGAACGTATTTCATTAGTTCATCTTCAACCTTCATTTGTAGGTTGGACTTAAACTCTTGGGTTCGCCTGAAATTAAGGTATCTCATCGTTGTTCCGATGTCGGCATGGCTCATTCGCTCTTGAACTTGTTCAAGAACCCATTCGGTACCATAACGCGCCCGTTGGCCGCGCTTCTTCAAGTCCTCGTTGAGCAAGTCGACCCGCCTCAGTAGCGTTTCCAGGAGATTCATGCCGAATGTTGCTCTTAAGTCATGAAAGGTAAAAGACTTGAAATTTGGGTGTGTTTTTGCAATCCGTGGAAGCAGAGATCTATTAATGAAGCTCCAAATAGCTTGGCCATTGCGAGTTTTGACGTCAGCAGAGGTACCTCCATCAATGCTGACTCTCAAGTTAATTCTTTTATCCCGCCTGTCGATCTTTTCGTTCTTTGAAGTGATGTAAGGCTGCCCATCACTATTGATGAAAAGGTAGTTGGTCGGTGTATCTCCGTAGTAGCTTCTTAACCGCTTACTAATGGACTCAGGACTCTCCCAGTACTTAAGTAGAAGTTCACAAAGCTGCGCTGGTACGATGACTACTTGCGGCTTGCTGTTCTTGGTATCAACCAGATGCCCTGGGCCTCCGACGTGCACTAGATAGCGGTTATTGGCACCATCAAATATGGCGTCATGCAAGTTCTGGGCACGGAGGGTACATATTGTTTGCATGCGAGCGCCAGTCAGTATCGCCATGGCAAACATGAGTCGATATGTGGCGGAGGACGTTTTCAGATGCTCGATAAGAATATCCTGCTCGCTTTGTGACAGAGGACGTAGTTTTCCGCCGTCACTTATGTAGTCATCATCATGAGCTTTGGGTGGCTTTTTGATGGCCAGGTCCGTGCTGGTGATGGAGTAGGTCCTAGGCTTTAGATCCCAGCCAATAACCCTGATCAGAACCTCCCTCTCTTGCCAAGCAAGGTCTATTAGTTCATTGGAGAGGATGCCGTAGTCAACTAAGCCGCGATAGAACGCCACGATTGAAGACATTCGGCCAGACGCAGTGTTTGGCTTGATGGAGCCTTGGTTCACCAAATCTATGAGGTGCGCTCGATACTTGTAAGTCGGCCTGTTGAATTTCTGCTTCGCGTTGAACTGAAGTGGAGAGGTTTCGGACCCCGGCTTCTCTAGCCAGCGCAGGTAATGCAGCAGGTCGCCTGCCACGTTCTGCCAAGTCTTGGGTTCGTACTTGGCGCTGAACTCCAGTCTTTTCAGAAGATACATGTTGCCAAGCGTCCAAGGGAGTCCATTGCCTTGGATGAGGATTGGATAGTCGGGGTAGATGCCTTCCCCCATCTCGTTTGCAGGCTCATATGCAGCCTCGTTCGTGGACTCGTTGCGTCTCAGGGCAAGGACTCTCATGTCGTTGATGATGTGGCACCTTGCCACATCCCTATCCAAAATCTTCTTAGGCATCCTGCTATGTATTCAAGTCCAAGATGTACATAGTATGGGTTGTTTACCCTGATAGAATTCTTGCGATGTTTAGCCTGTGGTAGACGCACCAGGTTTAGGTCCTGACGGTGGCAACACCGTGCCGGTTCGAGTCCGGCTCCGCGCACCAGATACAGGCACTCTCTGCTGCCCAAGCCCGTAACCCCAAGCCGTTACGGGCTTTTTCTTTTCCTGCCTTGCTTTGCAGGCGCGGCGTCAGCTTTTAAGGCAAACCCCTGTAGGGCGATGGCGGAGCCTGCGCGGCGCCTCGTTATAATGGTCGGCTTCGCCTGTTTTTTTCTTTTCCTGCCTTGCTTTGCAGGCGCGGCGTCAGCTTTTAAGGCAAACCCCTGTAGGGCGATGGCGGAGCCTGCGCGGCGCCTCGTTATAATGGTCGGCTTCGCCTGTTCCTGATTTGAACAAATGCCTGGCGTCAGACGCTGGGGCAAATGACCGGGGCAGGCTCTGGAAATTTGTGGTGCCGCATGTCGTTGGGTATGCGCGCACTGTGACTTTGCGCAATACGGTGCGGGTTGCTTGGCAATCTGCACGGTCCTCATCCCTCTTAGGAAAAATCATGGCCGTTAACGTTGAAACTCTTGAAAAGCTCGAGCGCAAGATCACGCTGAGCGTGCCCCTGTCTGCGATCCAGTCTGAAGTTGATGCTCGCCTGAAGAAGGTGGCACGCACCGTGAAGATGGACGGCTTCCGTCCTGGCAAGGTGCCCATGAGCGTTGTGGCTCAGCGTTATGGCTACTCCGTGCAATACGAAGTGCTGAACGACAAGGTGGGCGAGGCTTTTGCCGCTGCCGTGAACGAAGCCGATCTGCGTGTTGCCGGTCAGCCCAAGATCACCGAGAAGGAAGGCGCTCCCGAAGGCGAAGCACAATTCGATGCCGTGTTTGAAGTCATGCCTGAAGTCAAGATCGGCGATCTGACTGCAGCCGAAGTGGAAAAGCTGTCCACCAGCGTGGACGACGCAGCCATCGACAAGACCGTGGACATTCTGCGCAAGCAGCGTCGCACCTTCACCGAGCGCGCTGCCGGTGAAGCAGCCGTGGACGGCGACCGCGTGACTGTGGACTTCGAAGGCAAGATTGACGGCGAGACTTTCTCCGGCGGCAAGGCTGAAGACTTCCAGTTCCTGGTCGGCGAAGGCCAGATGCTCAAGGAATTCGAAGACGCAACCCGCGGCATGAAGGCTGGCGAGTCCAAGACTTTCCCTCTGGCCTTCCCTGCTGACTACCACGGCGCCGATGTGGCTGGCAAGACCGCCGACTTCCTGGTGACCGTCAAGAAGGTGGAAGCTCCCAACCTGCCCGAAGTGAACGAAGAGTTCGTCAAGACTCTGGGTGTGGACGGCGGCTCTGTTGAAGCCCTGCGCGACGACATCAAGAAGAACCTGGAGCGCGAAGTGAAGTTCCGCGTTCAAGGCCGCAACAAGCAAGCCGTGATGGACGCCCTGGTGTCCGTGGCCGAGCTGGATCTGCCCAAGGCTTCCGTGCAAGCTGAAGTGGGCCGCCTGCTGGAAGGCGCACGCGCCGAACTGGAACAGCGCGGCATCAAGGACGCAGCCAAGGCTGAAATCCCTGAAGACATCTTCCTGCCCCAAGCCGAGCGTCGCGTGCGTCTGGGCCTGGTGGTGGCCGAGCTGGTCAAGACCAACAACCTGCAAGCCACTGCCGAACAGATCAAGGCTCATGTGGAAGAGCTGGCATCCAGCTACGAGAAGCCCGAAGACGTGGTGCGCTGGTACTTCGGCGACCGCAATCGTCTGGCTGAAGTGGAAGCCGTTGTGATCGAAAACAACGTGACCGAGTTCGTTCTGGGCAAGGCCAAGGTGACCGACAAGGCCGTTTCCTTCGACGAGCTGATGGGTCAAGCCTAAGGGCTGGATCTTTTGTCGGTGCTTGCCCTAGGCGAGTTCCGATAACTTGAATTGCGGGGCTTGTGCTTTTGCGCGCAAGCCCCATTTTCTTTTCAGAATGCGGCTACAGTAGGCGCATAGCACTGGAGAAAACATGAGCGCATTGGATACATTGGGTTTGGGCATGGTGCCCATGGTCATTGAACAGTCGGGTCGCGGTGAGCGCTCCTATGACATTTATTCGCGTCTGCTCAAGGAGCGCGTGATTTTCCTGGTGGGCGAGGTTAACGATCAGACCGCCAACCTGGTGGTAGCCCAGTTGTTGTTCCTGGAAAGCGAAAATCCTGACAAGGACATTTCCTTCTATATCAACTCCCCCGGCGGCAGCGTGACGGCAGGCATGGCGATTTTTGACACCATGAACTTCATCAAGCCTGATGTCTCGACGCTGTGCACCGGCATGGCGGCGAGCATGGGCGCTTTCCTGCTGTCGGCCGGAGCCAAGGGCAAGCGCTATGCACTGCCCAATGCCCAGGTCATGATTCACCAGCCTCTGGGCGGTGCACGTGGTCAGGCGACCGAAATCGAAATTCATGCCCGCGAAATCATCAAGACCCGCGAGCGCCTGAACAAAATACTCGCCGAGCGTACCGGTCAGCCCCTGGAAAAGATTCAGAACGACACCGAGCGCGACTATTTCCTTTCCGCCGATGAGGCTAAGGAATACGGCCTGGTCGACCAGGTAATCAGCAAGCGTTCCTGAAATGCATAGCACCGAGTCTCATGTCTGATTGGGATTGCGGGTGCTGGCAATGAAAAACCTGGGAGCTGCTGACTGGCTCCCGGGGCTTGCTCGGCGGCGTTTGTCCCTGATGGCCTACGCCGCCTTGTCTTTGGTTATCATTAATTTTCGTTTTTTCGTAACGAGGCACAGCCCCCATGGCCGATAAAAAAGGCTCTTCCACCGAAAAGAATTTGTATTGCACCTTCTGCGGCAAAAGCCAGCACGAGGTCAAGAAGCTGATCGCCGGCCCGTCCGTGTTCATCTGCGACGAGTGCATCGACTTGTGCAATGAGATCATTCGCGACGAACAGCCTGCCGCCGACGCCAAGGAAGGTCGCGGCGATCTGCCTACGCCCGCCGAAATCAAGGCCAATCTCGACAACTATGTGATCGGTCAGGAGCAGGCCAAGCGCACGCTGGCCGTGGCGGTCTACAACCACTACAAGCGCCTGAACCACAAGGACAAGGCCGGCAAGGACGATGTGGAGCTCAGCAAGAGCAATATCTTGCTGATCGGTCCCACGGGTTCGGGCAAGACCTTGCTGGCCCAGACGCTGGCGCGTCAGCTCAATGTGCCATTCGTGATGGCCGATGCCACCACGCTGACCGAGGCTGGCTATGTGGGCGAGGACGTCGAGAACATCATTCAGAAGCTGCTGCAAAGCTGTGAGTACGATGTCGAGCGTGCTCAGCGCGGTATTGTCTACATTGACGAGATCGACAAGATCTCCCGCAAGTCGGACAACCCCAGCATCACGCGTGACGTCTCGGGTGAGGGCGTGCAGCAGGCTCTGCTCAAGCTGATCGAAGGCACGATGGCCAGCATTCCTCCCCAGGGTGGACGCAAGCATCCGAACCAGGATTTTCTGCAGATCGACACCACCAATATCCTGTTCATCTGCAGCGGTGCGTTCGCTGGACTGGAAAAAGTCATCGAGAACCGCACCGAGGCTTCAGGCATAGGCTTTGGCGCTACCGTCAAGAGCAAGAAGCAGCGCTCCATCTCGGAGATGTTCCTCGAGATCGAGCCTGAAGATCTGATCAAGTTCGGCATCATTCCGGAGCTGGTGGGTCGTATGCCCGTGGTGACGGCACTGGCCGAACTCAGCGAAGAGGCATTGGTGCAGATCCTGACCGAGCCCAAGAATGCGCTGGTCAAGCAGTACAGCAAGCTGCTGGCCATGGAGGGTGTGGAGTTGGAGATCCGCCCTGCGGCCCTGAAGGCGATCGCCCGCAAGGCCCTGGCTCGCAAGACCGGTGCCCGTGGCCTGCGCTCCATCGTCGAGCAGGCGCTGATCAGCACCATGTTCGAGTTGCCGACCGCCGAGAATGTGGAAAAGGTAGTGGTGGAAGAAGCCACCATTGAAGACGGCAAGGAGCCGCTGCTGGTTTACCGCGAAGCGGCCAAAAAGGCCTGATACTGTGCTTGCGTGCAAGGCGGGCCCTCCAATGGGCTCGTTTTGTCGCCTGCGGCTGAAAGGCAATGCCCCTGAGGCGGCAAAAACAATTTGCCCCCAGGGGTTGAAATACACCGGTAAGCGGACCATCTACCGCTGAGAAACCGAGGATACCTATGTCTGGACAAACCCCTTTGCCTTCTACCGAGCTGGACCTGCCACTGCTGCCGCTGCGCGATGTGGTGGTGTTTCCGCATATGGTGATTCCGCTGTTCGTGGGGCGTGCCAAGAGCATCAAGGCTCTGGAGCTGGCCATGGAAGGCGACCGCCGCATCATGCTGGTGGCGCAGAAGACGGCCTCCAAGGACGAGCCTGCAGCGGAAGACATGTTTGATGTGGGCTGTGTCTCCACCATCTTGCAGATGCTCAAGCTGCCCGACGGCACCGTGAAGGTGCTGGTGGAAGGCCAGCAGCGCGCGCTGGTCAAGCAGGTTGCCGACGAAGAGTCTCACTTCACGGCATCTGTGACGCCCGTGGAGCCCGAAGGCGATGCCCATGAGCAAAGCGAAATCGAAGCGTTGCGCCGTGCCGTGACCCAGCAGTTTGACCAGTACGTCAAACTCAACAAGAAAATTCCTCAGGAAATCCTGACTTCGATCGCCAGCATCGACGATGCCGGTCGCCTGACGGACACCATTGCGGCGCACCTGCCTCTCAAGCTCGAGAGCAAGCAGGCGGTGCTGGATCTGGTGGACATCAAGGAGCGTCTGGAAAACCTGTTCGAGCAACTCGAGCGCGAAGTTGACATCCTCAACGTCGACAAGCGCATCCGTGGCCGCGTCAAGCGCCAGATGGAGAAAAACCAGCGCGACTTCTATCTGAATGAGCAGGTCAAGGCCATTCAGAAGGAGCTGGGCGAGGGTGAAGACGGTGCCGACATCGAGGAGATCGAGAAAAAGATCAAGCTCGCCAAGATGCCTGCCGATGCTCGCAAAAAGGCTGAGGCCGAGCTCAAGAAGCTCAAGCTGATGTCGCCCATGTCGGCTGAAGCTTCGGTGGTGCGCAACTACATCGAAGTGCTGACTGGACTGCCCTGGAGCAAGAAGACCAAGATCAAGCACAATCTGGCGAATGCCGAGGAAGTGCTGAACGAAGATCACTTCGGCCTGGAAAAGGTCAAGGACCGCATTCTTGAGTATCTTGCCGTGCAGCAGCGTGTGGACAAGGTCAAGGCGCCCATTCTGTGCCTGGTGGGTCCTCCCGGCGTGGGCAAGACCTCGCTGGGGCAGTCCATTGCCAAGGCCACAGGACGCAAGTACGTGCGCATGGCGCTGGGCGGCATGCGAGACGAGGCGGAAATTCGCGGTCACCGCCGTACCTATATTGGCGCCATGCCCGGCAAGGTGCTGCAGAGCCTGGAGAAGGTCGGTACGCGTAATCCTCTGTTCCTGCTGGACGAAATCGACAAGCTGGGCATGGACTTCCGTGGCGATCCTTCGAGCGCGCTGCTGGAAGTGCTGGACCCCGAGCAGAACAACAAGTTTGGTGACCACTACGTGGAGGTCGACTTCGACCTGTCCGACGTGATGTTTGTGGCGACCTCCAACTCCATGAACATTCCCTCGGCCTTGCTGGATCGCATGGAGGTGATTCGTCTGTCGGGCTATACCGAAGACGAAAAGACCAATATTGCCATCCGCTATCTGCTGCCCAAGCAGATCACCAACAACGGCGTGAAGGACGGCGAGCTGGAAGTGACCGAAGCCGCGATTCGTGACATCGTGCGCTACTACACCCGCGAAGCGGGCGTGCGTTCGCTTGAGCGCGAGCTGTCCAAGATTTGCCGCAAGGTGGTCAAGGGCTTGCAACTTGGCAAGCTTCAGCCCAAGGTGGAGGTGAATGCCGACAACCTCAATGAATATCTGGGCGTGCGCAAGTTCAGCTATGGCCGTGCCGAGCATGCCAATCAGGTGGGGCAGGTTGTGGGTCTGGCCTGGACTGAAGTCGGCGGCGATCTGCTGACCATCGAAGCCGCCACCATGCCAGGCAAGGGCGTCATTACGCGCACAGGTTCTCTGGGCGATGTGATGAAGGAGTCGGTCGAAGCTGCTCGCACCGTGGTGCGTAGTCGCGCTCGTTTGCTTGGTATCAAGGATGAAGCCTTCGAGAAAAAGGACATCCATGTGCACGTGCCTGACGGCGCTACACCCAAGGATGGCCCCAGCGCCGGTGCTGCGATGACGACAGCTTTTGTCTCGGCTCTCACTGGCATTCCCGTGCGAGCTGATGTGGCCATGACCGGTGAAATCACCTTGCGCGGTGAAGTCACGGCGATCGGCGGCCTCAAGGAAAAGCTGCTGGCTGCTCTGCGTGGTGGCATCAAGACCGTGCTCATTCCTGAAGAGAATGCCAAGGATTTGCAGGACATTCCCGATAATGTGAAGAGCGGTCTGGAAATCGTTCCTGTGAAATGGATCGATCAGGTTCTCAAGGTGGCGCTGGAGCGCGTGCCGGATCCCTTGACTGAGGAGGCTGTAGCTGCCGTGGCGTCCACCGATGCCAAGCCGGTAGAGGCGGCCATCAAGCATTGATGCTTGTTTTGTGAAAATTGTGGCGTTTTTTCTGGGAGGGCTCAGAACTGCGCTACAATTCATCCATCGCAGCAAACAACGTTGTACAATGTTGGGCTTCGGTAGATATGCGGGAATAGCTCAGTTGGTAGAGCGATACCTTGCCAAGGTATAGGTCGACGGTTCGAGCCCGTTTTCCCGCTCCAGGTTTTCAGAACCTGTAGCAATACAGGTTCGCATCAAAAGGTGAAAGCTTTTTGAATGCGGGAATAGCTCAGTTGGTAGAGCGATACCTTGCCAAGGTATAGGTCGACGGTTCGAACCCGTTTTCCCGCTCCAGGTTTTCAGAACCTGTAGCAATACAGGTTCTCATCAGAAGGCGAAGGCTTTTTGAATGCGGGAATAGCTCAGTTGGTAGAGCGATACCTTGCCAAGGTATAGGTCGACGGTTCGAACCCGTTTTCCCGCTCCAGGTTTTCAGAGCCTGTAGCAATACAGGTTCGCATCAGAAAGCGAAGGCTTTTTGAATGCGGGAATAGCTCAGTTGGTAGAGCGATACCTTGCCAAGGTATAGGTCGACGGTTCGAACCCGTTTTCCCGCTCCAGGTTTTTGTGATAGCGGCGCGATAGCAAAGCGGTTATGCCCCGGATTGCAAATCCGGTTAGACCAGTTCGACTCTGGTTCGCGCCTCCAAACTTGTGGCACAAGCCCTGCAGATGAAAGTCTGCAGGGCTTTTTGCTTTGTGCGCTTGATGCCGAATCTGCGTCACCCGATTCAACTGCGGCCGTGCATTTCGGTATGAAAAAGCCCAGGGCATGCCTGGGCAACTAGGAGAAGGCTGGAGCGCCGCCTGCTTTCAGGCGGATTCGGCTACTTTGACAGACCGGCGCAATGTTCTGGCAGCCTCCACCATGTGCTGCAGTGCAGGAATCACTTCGGCCCACTGACGTGTCTTGAGGCCGCAGTCGGGGTTGACCCAGAGGCGTTCGGCGGGAATGCGTTCTGCTGCTTTCTGCATGAGCTGCACGATGCCTGCCTTGGTGGGAATATTGGGAGAGTGGATGTCATAGACGCCCGGGCCGATCTCATTGGGGTAATCGAAGTGCTCGAAGGCCTCAAGCAACTCCATGTCCGAGCGCGAAGTCTCTATGGTGATCACATCGGCGTCCATGGCTGCAATGGACGCAATGATGTCGTTGAACTCCGAATAGCACATATGGGTGTGAATCTGGGTTTCATCGGCAACGCCATTGGCGCTGATGCGGAAGGACTCCACGGCCCAGTGCAGATATTCCTTCCATTGTGATTTGCGCAATGGCAAGCCCTCGCGCAATGCAGCCTCGTCGATCTGGATCACGCGCACGCCGGCTCTTTCCAGATCCAGCACTTCCGCGCGAATCGCCAGAGCCAGCTGATAGCAGGATGTGGCGCGCGGCTGGTCATCGCGCACGAATGACCAGTTCAGGATGGTGACCGGGCCTGTCAGCATTCCTTTCACGGGTTTGCGGGTCAAGGACTGGGCGTACTGGATCCATTCCGTCGTCATGGCCTTGGGGCGGCTGATGTCGCCGAACAGAATGGGCGGCTTGACGCAGCGTGAGCCATAGGACTGCACCCAGCCGAACTGGCTGAAGGCATAGCCATCGAGCTGCTCGCCGAAATATTCGACCATGTCGTTGCGCTCGGCCTCGCCATGCACCAGAACGTCCAGCCCCAGAGCCTCCTGCTCTCGCACGCAGCGTTCAATCTCGGCACGCATGGCGCCTTGGTAGCGGGCGAAATCCAGGCGACCGGCCTTGAATTCGCTGCGCGCCTGGCGTATCTTTGCCGTCTGGGGAAAAGAGCCGATGGTGGTGGTCGGGAAGGCTGGCAGCTTGAGCAGCCGGGCTTGCTTCGGAGAGCGCGCTTCGTAGCTGCTCTGGCGTTGGCCCAACTGGGAGCTGATCTGCTTGACCGCAGCTTGCACGGCAGGGTTGTGGACGCGATGCGATGTGCGGCGCGCGGCCAGAGCAGAAGCGTTGTCGGCCAATTCGGCTGTGACAGCATCTCGGCCATCGCGCAAAGCCTTGCCCAGCACGCGTAGCTCATCCAGTTTTTGCAGAGCATAGGCCAGCCAGGATTTGATGTCGGCATCCAACTTTTGTTCGCTGTTCAGATCCACGGGTACATGCAGCAAGGAGCAGGATGGCGCAATCCAGAGACGGTCGCCTAGGCGCTCTGCCAGCGGCTCCACCCAGTCCAGCACGGCATTCAGATCGGTTTTCCAGATATTGCGGCCGTTGATCACGCCCAGAGACAGCACCTTGTGCGCGGGCAGCAGCCCCAGCAACTGTTGCACATCGTCCTGGCCGTTGATGGCATCGATGTGCAGGCCGGCTACGGGCAGGTTTGCTGCCAGATATTTGTTTTCAGCCAACTGGCCGAAATAGGTCGCCAGCAGCAGCTTGACCCTGCAGCTCTTGAGGTGGTGGTAAGCAGTGTTGAACGCATGTTGCCAGTCGGCATCGAGTTCGGTGACCAGGATGGGCTCATCCATCTGCACCCATTCCACACCCTGGGTCGCCAGCGCATCCAGTAGTTGGGCATAGACGGGCAGCAGCCGCTGCAGCAGCTCCAGCTTGCTGGTGCCGTCCTTGGCCTTGCCCAGCGCCAGATAGGTGACGGGGCCTATGAGGACGGGTTTGGCCTGGATGCCTTGTGTCCTGGCTTCGGCCAGTTGTTCCAGCAGGCGCGACGCATCGAGCTTGAATTCGGTGGTCGAGCTTAACTCGGGCACGATGTAGTGGTAGTTGGTGTCAAACCACTTGGTCATCTCGGCTGCGGCGATGCCAGCGCAGCAGTGGGTGTGGCCGGTACTAGGGGATTCGGTCGCGACCGCCGAACGACCACGGGCCACACGAAAGTAGTTGTCCAGCGCATCGCCTTCAAAGCCTTGCACCCGTTCGGGCAGATTGCCCAGCGTAAAGCTCATGTCCAGTACTTGGTCGTAGAACGCGAAGTCACCCACAGGCACCCAGTCCAGCTCTTGCTGCGCGGTCCAGTGGCGTTGGCGCAGCTCGGCGCCCAGCGCCTTGAGCGCATCGCGCGAGGTCTCGCCTCTCCAGTAGGACTCCAGCGCAAACTTCAGTTCGCGCTTTGCGCCGATGCGAGGAAAGCCCAGGTTGTGAATAGTCGTCATGCAGAAATCCAGTCTTGTGATCTTCGGCCCATGGCCAGAGTGGCTCGGGTCAGCGGACTGGATGTTCCTGGAATCGATACATGAAGTAAAATGGTTGTTTCTCATGTATCCATGAATTGTGTTCACAGATGATTGAGCGTATCCATCTCGCCATCGTGC
This sequence comes from Comamonas sp. Z1, assembly GCF_008121555.1. Lineage (NCBI taxonomy): Bacteria > Pseudomonadati > Pseudomonadota > Betaproteobacteria > Burkholderiales > Comamonadaceae > Comamonas > Comamonas sp. Z1. The sequence continues at coordinate 232,509 of NZ_VOQT01000007.1, read as the reverse complement.
AAGAGGTTGAAAAACAAGGTTCTTTGACTGCGGCAGCTGATGTGCTGTGCGTCACACAGTCCGCCCTGAGCCACAGCATGAGAAAGCTGGAAGCCCAACTCGGCACCGATGTCTGGTTGCGTGAAGGGCGCAGCCTGCGCCTGACGCAGGCGGGTCAATACCTGCTGGCAGTGGCCAATCGCGTGCTGCCTCAGCTGGATCTGGCCGAGTCGCGTTTGCAGCAATTTGCTCTGGGAGAGCGCGGCAGCTTGCGCATCGGCATGGAATGCCATCCCTGCTACCAGTGGCTGCTGAAAATCGTCTCACCCTATCTGGCCGCCTGGCCCGACGTGGATGTGGACGTGAAGCAGAAGTTCCAGTTTGGCGGCATCGGTGCGCTGTTCGGCTATGAGATCGACATGCTGGTCACGCCCGATCCGTTGTTCAAGCCGGGTCTGCATTTCGAGCCCGTTTTTGACTATGAGCAGGTGCTGGTCGTGGCTGCGGATCACGCCTTGGCCCGGGTCGACCATGTCAAGCCCGGCGATCTGTCTCGCGAGGTGCTGATTACCTATCCCGTGGCCGTGGATCGGCTCGACATCTATACCCGGTTTTTACTACCCAAAGGCATTGCCCCCAGGCGCCATAAAACCATAGAGACCACCGACATCATGATGCAGATGGTCGCCAGCGGGCGGGGCGTCGCGGCTCTGCCGCGCTGGCTGGCTCTGGAATATGCCGAAAAGATGGCAGTCGTACCCGTGAAGCTGGGCAGCAAGGGCATAGCCAAGCAAATCTACCTCGGCGCGCGTGAGGCAGAGTTGCATACCGACTATCTGCAGGCCTTTATTGCGCTGGCACGAGCACCTGGTCTGGCTCTGCCGGCTGCCGCATCCGCGCAGGACGACTCTTGAGAAGAGCGGCAGCCGACGGCTGAATAAGCAATAGCGGCTGACTCACATGTTGATGGCCGTCATGCCCGGTGCGGATGCACGGTCGGCTTGCCGTCCGGCTTGCACGCCCCACAGCCACATGGCGCCGCCCGCCAGCAGCGTCAGCACAAACGATTGCTGTGCGCCCCAGTGGTCTATCAGCCAGCCGGCAGCGGCAGCGCCCAGGGCCACACCGCTGGCGAGGCCAGTCAGCAGCCAGGTCATGCCCTCGGTCAGTCGGTTTGCTTGTACCTGCTGCTCCACCAGACTCATGGCCACGGTAATCGTCGGGCCAAAGGTAATGCCTGCCAGCAGAACGGCCAGCGTCAGTGCCGTCAGATTGCTGGCCAGCAACAGGGGCAGGGCGGAGATGGCGACCGATGCCCCGACCCAGACGATCTGGCGGCTGAGCGGCATCTGCAGGCGTAGCGTGCCAAACAGCAAGCCCATGGCGCAGGAGCCCAGCGCATAGAAGGACAGCACCACACTGGCCATGCCGGGCTGGCCCTGAGCTGTGGCGAAGGCCACGCTGGCCACATCGATCACGCCCACGATGACGCCTTGTGCCAGCATGAACAGCGCCAGCGTGCGCACCACGGGCTGGCGCAGCATCGACGAAGCCCTGCCTGTTTCCGAGCTGGTATGGGGGCTGACAGGTGGTTCGGTACGGCGTTGCACCACAAACAGGCCTACGCCTATGATGAGGAACAGCGCTGCTGCCAGCGGGCCGGCCTCGGGGAACAGCAGCATGCTCAGACCCACCGACAGCGGTGGGCCGACGATAAAGGCCAGGTCGTCGAGCACGCCTTCCAGTGCAAACGCGGTCTGCAGCTGAGGCGTTCCACTGTAGATCGCCGTCCAGCGGGCGCGGACCATGGCCGGCATGCTGGGCAGGCTGCCGACGGCAGCGGCCAGTACCAGCAGCAGCCAGTCCGGCCCCTGCCAGTGGGCGCAGGCCAGAAGGGCCAGCATCGACAGCGCACTGCTGGCGGCCGCAAACGGCAGCACCCTGAACTGGCCGTAACGGTCAACCAGCGCCGAGATGCGCGGTGCCAGAACGGCAATCGACAGCGCGAAACAGGCCGACACCATGCCTGCCAGCGTGTAGGCGCCGCGCTGCTGCGACAGCATGGTGATCAAGCCAATCCCTGTCATCGACAGCGGCAGTCGCGCCAGCAGCCCGGCCAGCACAAAGCCCGTGCTGCCCGGCGCCGTAAACAGCTTGCGGTAAGCATTCAACATGGAAACCCTTGAATAGATTCATTTGCATACATCGTGTATGCGAGTGACATTCTAGGAGCTTGGGATGTAGCGCGTATGATTGGCATACGCTTTGTATGTGAATATTGCCGGGAGTTCGCAGTGACCCAAGTTCGCCAGAGTCGTGCCAGCATGATCGAAGCCACGCGGGCCAAGCTGATCAGTGCTGCGCGCAGCGCTTTCGCCCAGCATGGCTACGCCCAGGCCGCCATGGACGAGCTGACCGCGCAGGCCGGTTTGACGCGCGGCGCGCTCTATCACCACTTTGGTGGCAAGCCCGGCCTGCTGGCTGCCGTGGTGGCCCAGATGGATGAAGAAATGGACCAGCGGCTGGAGCTTGTGCTGCGAGGCCATGACGATCCATGGGAAGGCTTTCTGGCCTATTGCCGCGCCTATCTGGCCATGGCGCAGGAGGCAGAAATTCGTCGCATCGTGCTGCAGGATGCACGCTCTGTGCTCACTGGCACCGACCAAGGTCAGCAGCACCAGCAATGCATTGCTTTTATCGCCGGTTTTTTGCAGCAGCTCATCGACGAGGGGGTGATCGTGAATGCCAGTGCAGCGGCGCTGGCAAGGTTACTCAACGGCTGCCTGATTGAAGCGGCTTTCTGGATTGCCGAGGAGGGTGCTCCACCCGAGCGCCTGAACGAGTCCTTGCAGGCGCTGGATTTGATGCTGCAAGGCTGGAAGGCGGCCTGAGCCATTGTCAGAGCCGTGCCTGCTGTGCCTTGCCTGCAGCAGCCAGAATGAGGATCGTTTTGACTGCCAGGGTGTTCTCAAGCTGAGGACATCAGCGATTTTGTGCAAGCGAACAATCCGGAATTTGCAAAGAGTCCGGGCTCGGAGGCTTTACCGGGACCGGCGACCGGCCGCATTCGAGTTGTCTGAGGTCTTCAGCGCGCTTCCGCGATCACGCTGATGCAGCAAGTCAGGCCGGCAGGTAAGGCGAGATATTGGCGATGGCCCGGGCCATATAGACATCTTTTTCACCCACAGGGGCCACGTAATGCAATGCGCTCCTGGCGGCCTCGATCCCCTCGACACGGGCAATAAGCCAGGTGGCGAGGTATTGCGCAGCCAGGCAACCTCCAGCGGTAGCCACATTGCCGTTTGCGAAGAATGGTTGCTCCAGTACGCGAATGCCAGCCTCTTCAACCCAGGGCCTGGTTGTCAGGTCGGTACACGCCATCACGCCATCCAGCAAGCCGAGCTTGGCCAGTATCAGCGTGCCGGAGCACTGTGCAGCAATCAGTTGCCGTGCAGGGTCCAGCCTGAGTCTCGACATGAGGTCGGCATTGCGCGCGACCTCACGCGTTTGCATTCCACTGCCCACGATGACCGCATCTGCAGCACTCGCGTCCTCCAGAGTGGCCTGGGCTTCGATGACCACTCCGTTCATTGACTTGACGCGTGCGCTCGGGCAGGCAATCGACACCCGCCAGCCGGGTCGCTTGATGCGGTTGAGTATGCCTAGAGAAATGAGTGAGTCGAGCTCGTTAAAGCCTTCGAAAGTCAGGATTGCGATATGCATTGGGATGTTCCGGATGTGAACTTGTATCAATGCTCATGCTAGAGATGAGGTCCAATACACTCAAATAATTGTCATGGATACAGGTTCTATATGCCGATTGCCCGATACAAGCAGCTGGTGGACCAGCTAGCCTCGGAAATTCGCGAAGGCCGGCTGGCACCGGGCACACGCCTGCCCACCCACCGGCAACTGGCATCCCGGGAGGGACTGGCCCTGGTTACGGCGACTCGTGTCTATGCCGAACTGCAGGCCATGGGCCTGGTCAGCGGCGAAACGGGGCGAGGAACTTTTGTGCGCGAAACCGCGCTGCCACGTGGCCTCGGTATCGACCAGCATGCCGCTGCGGTAGGCATGCTGGACCTGAACTTCAACGCTCCTGCTCTTCCTGGCCAAGCCGAGTTGTTGCGCTCCGCATTGCGTCAACTTGCCGCCAGTGGAGATTTGGAGGCACTGCTGCGCTATCAGCCGCACGGAGGCCGGGCCCATGAGCGAGCTGCTATCGCCCTATACCTTGAAAACCGTCGGCTGACGGTTCCTGCCGAGCAGGTGCTTATCGTGGATGGAGCGCAGCATGGACTCGCAAGCACGGCCATGGCATTGCTGCAACCGGGCGATGTAGTGGCTGTTGATGCTTTGAGTTACCCGGGCTTCAAGGTGCTGGCGCAACAGCTGAGGCTTGAGCTGATTGCCATTCCGGCAGCTGGTTCGGGGCCGGATCTCGATGCGCTGGAGTTGCTGTGCCAACGCCGCAAGGTGCGCGCGGTCTATGCAATGCCGACTCTCCATAACCCGCTTGGATGGGTGATGAGCATCAACCGACGTCATGCATTTGCAGCGTTGATCCGTCGCCATGGCCTGTTGCTGATCGAAGATGCCGCGTATGCGTTTCTTGCTCCGGATGCACCACTGCCCATGGCCGCACTGCTGCCTGAGTCCACGGTATATGTCTCAGGCTTTTCCAAGAGTGTCGCCACGGGTTTGCGGGTGGGCTTTGTGGCTGCGCCGGCAGCCTGGATATCTCGGATAGAACGAGCTATACGCGCAACGACCTGGAACACCCCCGGCGTCATGACCGCCATGGTTGTGAATTGGCTGAGAGACGGGACGGTTGCCAGGCTGGAAGCTCAGAAGCGAGAGGACGCCCAGATGCGTCAGAAACAGGTGACGCAGGTCTTCAAGGGGCTGCCCTGTATGTGCCACCCCAGTTCGTATTTTGTCTGGCTCCCCATGCCTGACGAGCTGAGGGCTGATCAGGTCGCGATGGCGCTGCAGACGGCAGGAATTTCCGTGTCAACGGCCGAACCCTTCGCCACTGGCGTGCAAGTGCCGCAAGCACTGCGGCTGGCCTTGGGTTCGGTGTCGCTCGAAAAACTTCGGCATGCCTTGATGCGGGTCAGGCTGGTGCTCGATGGGGCCACGCTGCGCTAGAGGATGACGCCCAGAGCTCCCTGCGCATCCGGTTTCGAGGCCGTAGTCGAGGGAGTGAATGCTGCCGGCCATGGTCACACCGGCCTGAAAACATGGCGTGCGGCGCCTGATGTATCAATGCTGCACGCGATTCAGGCGCTGGGTCCGGAGACCGGATTACTGGTACTTTTGCTCCAGCCCATCCCAGAAGTCCTTGTTCACCAGCCGCTGGCGTTCAAGGAAGGGGGCGACGATGGCAGGGTCCTCATCGACCTTGTGATCGTCGCGCAGCAGGGTCAGGCACTTTTGCATGCCGGCCACGGCCCCTTGAAGTGCGGCATTGGCGTAGAGCACAAAGCCATAGCCCAGCTCGCCCAGTTCATCGGCGTTGAAGATGGGGGTCTTGCCGCCAATGACCATATTCATGAGCTGGGGAGCTTGCAGGCGCTGAGGCAGGGCGCGCACTTCTTCGGCCTGGGTGACGGCCTCGACAAACAGGATGTCGGCGCCGGCTTCCTGAAACTGCTGGGCACGCTCGATGGCGGCTTCGAAGCCGTGGATGGCGGCCGCGTCGGTACGGGCCATGATGAGAGTGCCGCTGTCGCGGCGCGCATCGACGGCGGCCTTGATCTTGCCCAGCATTTCGTCGGTTTCGATCACGGCCTTGCCATTGAAGTGGCCGCAGCGCTTGGGGCTGACCTGGTCCTCGAGCTGAATGCAGTCGGCACCGGCGCGCTCCAGTGTGCGCACGGCGTGGTAGGTGTTGACGGCATTGCCGAAGCCGGTGTCGGCATCGACCAGCAGCGGCACTTCCACGGCGTCGCGGATGCGGGCCGTATGGTCGGCGATATCGCCGAGACCCATGAAACCCTGGTCGGGCATGCCGAACCACATATTGGTCACGCCGGCACCGGTCACATAGATGGCTTCAAAGCCCAGATCGGCAATCAGCCGCGCCGACATGGCGTTGAATGCACCGGGAACGATGACGCCACGGCGGGCATCGGCCAGGGCTTTGAGTTGTTGTTTGGGGTTCATGAGATTTCTTGATAAAAAAGACTCTGATGCTTATCTGCCCTGCGCGGCCGGCTGTCAGCCTTGACGAGTCAGGGCGCTGCCTGGCAGCAGCTGCCTCGCGCCCAGGGCGGCGAAGCAGCTCAGGGGGAATCAGTCCAGCGAAATATTCGCGTTCTTAATCACGGGCCCCCACTTGGCGCGCTCGGCTTCAAGATATTTGCCATAGGCCTGGGGTGTGCCGCCCATGATCTGGCCGCCGCTGCTTTCGATCATCTGGCGCAGAGACTTGTCGGTCTTGAGCGCTTCGTTGACGGCCTGGTTGAGCTTGGCCACCACGGCGTCGGGCGTGCCGGCCGGCGCAATCATGCCCAGCCAGTTGTACGACTCAAAGCCCTTGACCCCGGCTTCGTCCAGCGTGGGCACCTCGGGCAGCACGGCCAGGCGTGTCTTGCTGGAGACGGCCAGGGCATTGATCTTTTTGGCTTTGATGGAGGGCAGGGCCGAGTAGCCCATCTCGAACATCATGGCCAGATGGCCGCCCATGAGGTCGGTGGCTGCCAGCGAGCCGCCCTTGTAGGGCACATGGGTCAGCTGGGTCTGGGTCTGGTAGGCCAGCAGCTCGCCCGACAGATGATGGGCCCCGCCCACGCCCGAGGATCCATAGGTCAGATCGCCAGGCTTGGCCTTGGCATGGGCCAGCAGTTGCTGCACGCTCTTGAAAGGCTGATTGGGAGCGGTGGTCAGAAACAGGGGGGCTTGCTCGATGAGGATGATGGGCTTGAACGCCGTCTTGGCGTCATAAGGCATCTTCTTCATCAGCATGGGGTTGGTGACCAAAGGGCCGGGTGAGCCGAAGCCGAAGGTGTGGCCGTCGTTGGCCTTGGCGATGGCGTCCGTGCCCGTTACGCCACCGGCACCGCCGCGGTTGTCGATGATCACGGGCTGGCCCAGCACCTTGCCCAGCGAGTCGGCAATCAGGCGTGCGCGGGTGTCGGCATAGCCGCCTGCCGCATAGGGCACGATGAGCTTGACGGTACGGGTGGGCCAGGCTTCAGAGCCCTGGGCCAGAGCGGCAGAGGGGCCGCCCAGCAAGGCGGTGGTGGCGGCAGCGCAGGCAGTGGCGCGCAGCAAGGCGTTTCTACGGGAAATCATGAATCAGCTCTCAGTACTATTTTCAGGCTTCAGCGTATATGGGGTATACGCTGGATGCTATGTTTTTTGTGAATCTCACTTTTCCTGCATATGAGCTGCCTTGACGATCTCGCCCAGGCGCTTGCGCTCGGCATCGGCAAACTTCACGAATTCCGCACGTGTGCCGCCGACCGGCTCGATGCCCAGTCCCTTGAGCTTTTCGACGGTGGCAGGCTCCTTCATGGCCTTGTCCACGGCGGCTGCCAGCTTGTCCAGAATGGCGGGCGGTGTGCCCTTGGGGGCATGAATGCCGGCCCAGTGCGCGATCTGCAGATCCGCAAAGCCTTGCTCCACAGCAGTGGAGAGCTGGGGGTAGGCCGAGATGCGCTGGGTCCAGGTCGTGGCCAGAGGCTTGAACTTGCCCTCGTGAATGATGTGCGGCAGCGCGATGATGCTGGCTTCGGACGTGCCTTCGACCTGGCCGCCCAGCACGGCCGTGGTGCTCTCCGAACCGCTCTTGTAGGGCACGGGCTGCAGCTTGGCACCGTATTTCACATTCAGCATCTCGGCCACGAAGTGAGGCGTGCTGCCCGTGCCGGCGGTGGCAAAGTTGAAGCCTGCGCCCTTCTTCGAAGCTTCGACGAAGTCGCGCAGATTGTTATAGGGCGCGTTCTTGGGCACTACGATCACCGAAGGTGCGAGGCCAATCATCACCACGGGCTGCAGTGCATCATCCTTGAAAGGCATGGTCTTCTTGATCATGCTGTTGGAGATGACGCCTGCCGCGCTGACCAGCAGCGTGTAGCCATCGGGCTGGGCCTTGGCCACGATATCGGCACCCACTGTGCCACCTGCGCCGGGGCGGTTGTCGATCACCACGGGTTGGCCGAGGATCTTGGAAGCGCCTTCGGCCGCCGAACGGGCCATCAAGTCATTGGCGCCGCCTGCGGAAAACGGTACCACGAGGCGAATCGGGCGCGTGGGCCAGTCGGCGGCCTGGGCCAGGCCAGCTGCGCCCAGCACGGAAAGAGTCAAGGCCTGGACAACAAGATTGCGACGGTTCAAAAACATGGATATCTCCTGGATCCAAATCCCTATTGGTATGGGCTGTTGCCGCAAGCACTGTGCCAGACGTATCTAGGGAAAACCCTTTGTTCTCCAAGCATTTGAAATCATTGGAATTTCTGGAGTTTTGTGGAGTGTCCATCTGCGGTTGTGTATGGCTTCTGTTTCGATGATGAAATAATAATTTTCATGAATGAAGCAAATGCGATATCGAATCATGGCGTCAAACGTCTGCCGGCAGCTGGCCAGCCGCATTTGCCCCACATCGTCACCGTAGGCCGCTACCGTGTGGGGCGGGTGCTGGAGCGGCTGGCACAGCTCTGGTCGGGTGAGGCCAGGTTCTCGCACATCTCGGCTTCTTTCGACGATGCGGTGGCCCAGGTGCAGGCGCTCAATCTGCGCCAGCCCATCGATGCCCTTGTGGGGGCGGGGGCCAGTGGTGCCTGGATTCGAGAGCGCGTGGACATTCCAATGGCCATGGTCGAAGTGCGTGGCCTGGATTTGCTGCAGGCGCTGCGCCAGGCCAAGTTGCAGACCACAGAAGAAGCTCCGCGCGTGGGTCTGGTCAACTTCGAGGTGCCGTCTCCCGTGGTGGCACAGTTCGACAGCCTGTTCGGCCTGGGCCTGGTCCAGATTGCCTATCAAGGTCCGCATGACGCGCCGGCCTGCGTGCAAAAGCTCAAGGCGTCGGGCGTTGGCGCCGTGGTTGCGCCGGGCCTGGTGGCCGATTTGGCAGAGCAGGCGGGCATGGCCAGCGTGTTGCTGTATTCCGATATTTCGGTGCGTCAGGCACTCAGCGACGCCATGCTGCTGGCCCGTCATCGACGTGCCGAGCGCGACCGGCATCAACGGCTGGAAACCGTGTTGCATCAACTGCAGGATGGTGTGGCTGCCGTGGACGAGCGTGGCCGTATTTGCGCGCTGAACCCACGAATGGCCGCCTTGCTCGGAGCCCCGGTCGATGCCTTGCACGGCCGCATGCTGGAAGAGGTGGCTCCGGCCCTGGGCACGGCTCGGGCGCTCGCTGGCGAGGAGGGCGGAGAAGAGGTGGTGCAACTGGCTCTGCGTACCCTGGTGGTGCGACGTGCGCCAATTGTGGAGAACGGGCTGGTGACCGGCGCTTTGCTGGTCTGCCGCGATCCAGCCGTCATTCAGCGGGCCGATCGCAGCCTGCGCGCCAGTCAGCGGCAAAGAGCCGCCGGTGTACGCTGGCGCATTGAGGACTATCTGGGCAGCAGCCCCGCTGCCCAGCGCGTGCGGCTGCTGGCCAGGCAGTACGCGAACAGCGATGCGACGGTGCTGATTCTGGGCGAAAGCGGGACCGGCAAGGAGCTGGTGGCGCAAGGCATTCACAGCGCGGGGCGGCGTGCGGAGCAGCCATTTCTGGCGGTCAACTGCGCGGCGCTCAGCGAAAGCCTGCTGGAGAGCGAGCTTTTCGGTTACGAGGAAGGCGCTTTTACCGGGGCCAGGCGCGGCGGCAAGACCGGGCTAATCGAGGCTGCGCATACCGGGACCCTGTTTCTCGATGAAATCGGCGACATGCCGCTGGCGCTGCAATCGCGGCTGCTGCGTGTGCTGCAGGAGCGTGAAGTATTGCGCGTAGGTTCCACCACGCCGATTCCCGTGGATGTGCGCGTGATTGCCGCCACCCATGCGGATCTGGCGAATCAGGTGGAGCGCGGCCGGTTCCGGCGCGATCTCTACTACCGGCTGGCGGTGCTGCGCCTGAGCACGCCTTCGCTGCAAATGCGAGGTGGTGCCGATGTTGCTGAACTGGGCCGCGCCATGCTGGCTCAGCGCCTGAGCGCTGCAAGCGGGTTGCCTCGCGCACTGCATGACAAAGTGGAGCAGCAGCTCGATGCACTGCTGGCCAGGGCTGCGGCGCATGACTGGCCCGGCAATGTCCGTGAACTGGACAACTGGGTGGAGCGCCTGCTGGCCTGCAGCGACTATCTGGACTCAGGCCGGGGTGGCCTTCTGGATATGGCGCGCTTGCTTGAAGTCTTCCCGGAGTGCGCCGACGGCCTGGCTCTGGCCGAGCCTGCCGCGGCTCGGCAGGCACAGCTCAGAGACGCGGGTCGCCTTGCCGAACAGAAGCGATTGCGCGAAGTGCTGGAGTCGGTCGGAGGTGATCAGCGCCAGGCCTGTGAAATTCTCGGCATCAGCCGGGCCACTTTGTGGCGGCGCATGAAGGCTTAGCAGCAACACTGCTTGAGCGCCTGCAGTGCACCATGCGTATGATTTCGGCCAATATCGTGAGTGCATAGCGTGAATTGCGGCATCCGGCGCAACAATCACCAGCAAGCGGAGATTGGGCTGTGCCTCGGGCTTTCTGGGTGTGAAAGACTGCAGGCTCCGCTGTCTGGTGGGCCGGGTCAAGACCAGCACCACAGCCAGCCTGATGTTTTATCGATTGAGATCGGGAGAGAGACGGGTTATGTCCGACGTGAGCGAGCTCGAGAACGAGAGTGCGGTCTATAGAACCTTGCTGGAATCCACCAAGGCCATTCCCTGGAAGATCGACTGGGCGACCATGAAGTTCGCCTATATCGGCCCTCAGATCGAGAGCCTGCTTGGCTGGAGCCGTGAAAGCTGGGTCAGTGTCGAAGACTGGGCCATGCGTATGCACCCCGAGGACCGTGAATATGTGGTGAATTTCTGCGTGAGCCAGTCCCAGGCGGGCGTGGACCATGAGGCTGACTATCGCGCGCTGACCAAGGACAACGGCTATGTCTGGATTCGCGATGTGGTCCATGTGGTGCGCAATGCGCAAGGCGAGGCCGAAGCGCTGATCGGCTTCATGTTCGACATCAGCGAGCGCAAGAAGACCGAGGAAAGGCTGCTGAGTCTGCAAAAGGAGCTGGAGGTGCTTTCCTTCAAGGATGGTCTGACCAGCATTGCCAACCGGCGCTGCTTCGATACCAGTTTCGAGCAGGAATGGGAGCGCACGCGCAGCGATGGCAAGCCCCTGTCCATGCTGCTGTTCGATGTCGACTTCTTCAAGCAATACAACGATTTATACGGTCATATCCAGGGCGACAAATGTCTGGTGGATATTGCCCAGACCCTGAGCCTGGCGCTGGACGGACAGCGTGACCTAGTGGCGCGTTACGGTGGCGAGGAGTTTGTGGTGCTGCTGCCCGAAGCCGATGCCGAAACTGCGCAAAAAGTGGCCGAGCGCTGCCAGCGCCTGATCCAGAAGCAGTCCATCGTGCATGCACTGTCGCCCCATGGCAGGCGGGTCACCATGAGCATTGGTGCGGGGACGGTGCAGCCGGCAGAGCATGATCGACCTGCCAGCTTTATCGAAGCCGTGGACCGGCAGCTCTATGCGGCCAAGAACAAAGGCCGCCACCGGATTGAAAGCGTCATCTTGAGCGCTTGAACCCTGCCCAGGCCTGCGTGCGGCAGGGCAATACCCGGTGTCAGGCCTGCAGCACCTCGCCAGGCACCCGTACCCAGCCTTCCATCAGAATGCGGGCGCTGCGGCTCATCAAGGCCTTGGTGACCTGCCATTGACCCTGGTCGCTCCTGGCTTCGGCCCCCACACGCAGGGTGCCGCTGGGATGGCCAAAGCGTACGGACTGGCGCTCGCCGCCGCCCGCCGCCAGATTGACCAGCGTGCCGGGAATGGCGGCAGCCGTGCCAATGGCGACGGCGGCCGTGCCCATCATGGCGTGGTGCAGCTTGCCCATGGACAGCGCCCGAACCACCAGATCAATATCCCTGGCTGCAATGGCTTTACCGCTTGAGGCGATATAGCTTTGCGCAGGAGCCACAAAGCCTATCTTGGGCGTGTGCTGGCGTGTGGCAGCTTCACCCAGATCCTTGATCAGACCCATCCTGAGTGCGCCATGGGCGCGGATGGCTTCGAACCTGGCCAGGGCGGGGCTATCGCTGTTGATGGCATCCTGCAGTTCGCAGCCGGTATAGCCCAGCTCTCTGGCATCGAGAAAGATGGTCGGAATGCCGGCATTGATGAGGGTCGCGCAAAAGTGGCCGACGCCGGGCACATCCAGCTCGTCGCAGACATTGCCGGTGGGAAACATGGCAGCTCCGTCCTCACCTTCATCGGCGGGGTCCAGGAACTCCAGGGCCACTTCGGCAGCGGCAAAGGTCACGCCGTCAAGTTCGAAGTCCCCGGTTTCCTGCACCTGACCATCGCGGATCTGCACATGGTTGATGATGGTCTTGCCGATATTGGCCTGCCAGATGCGAATGACGGCCACGCCGTTTTGCGGAATGCGCTCGGCCGGAATCAGACCCATGTGAATGGCGCAGGGGCCGACGGCAGCGCTCAGGTTGCCGCAGTTGCCGCTCCAGTCCACAAAAGGCTGATCGATGGAGACCTGGCCGAACAGATAGTCCACATCGTGATCGGCGCTTGCGCTCCGGCTGAGGATCACGCCTTTGCTGGTGGAGGATGAGGCATTGCCCATGCCGTCAATCTGTTTGCCATAAGGGTCGGGGCTACCCAGAGTGCGCAAAAAGATGGCGTCGCGAACAGGGCCGGGCTGCCGGGCCGCCTCGGGCAGATCCTGAAGCTTGAAGAACACACCTTTGCTGGTGCCTCCGCGCATATAGGTGGCGGGAATGCGGATTTGCGAAGTGAGGGACATGGAATGGCAAACAAACAAGGTATTCAAGGCTCAAGCCAGGGCTTGAGCCTTGAATCAGTGAAACAGGCGTAGCTGTTGAGGACGAGGCGGAGAGCCGGAAGCCAATGGCCAGCGATGCAGTAGCTGGTAGCGTAACTGCTTGCCTGTGCCGGTTCGCTCGACCAGCTGGATCTCATCGATCAGCCAGTCGACGGGATCGATACGCCGAGTGGGCAGGGCATGTAGAGCTTTGTAGCTGATGGTGATGTGCGGTCTATGGCCGTCATCCTTGAAACCGTGGGATTTCAACTCGGTCTGTAGCGTTGCCAGCAGTTGGTTGAAAGGCTCCGGACGTCCGCGGGTTAGCAAAGACCAGTGAATGCGCTCGCCCTCCTCACCGCGAATGCGGTTGAAGCTGAGCTCGAAGGCCTTCAGCTGCGCCGCTTGCACGGCATTGCCTGCGGCCAGCAAGGCGAGCAGTGCCTCTTGCCCGGAGTCAAACGGGCCACACCAGGTTTGGTGCCAGTTGTCTGGAGAGAACAGGCGCTCGCCCAGTTCTTTATCAAGGCCCAAAGCGCTGATCCGGGCACGCAGGCGATGACGTACCGGGCTTTTGGGCTGGGTGACAATCAGTATGCGTGCCTGGCTCATAGCTGCTCCTTAGCTCACAAGTTCAGCCGTCGATGTGGAATCGGCCGCTGCGCTGTCCGCCAGGAAGTCCTGGGCAAAGCGCTGCAGCACGCCACCGGCCTCGTAAATCGAGACCTCTTCCGCGGTATCGAGGCGGCACAGTACCGGCACTTCAGTGCGGACACCTGTCGTTCGGTGGATATGAAGTGTAAGCGTGGCCTGGGGGCTGCGCCGGCCGATGACATCAAAGCTCTCGGTGCCATTCAACCCCAGTGTGTGGCGGCTCGTGCCGGGCAGGAACTCCAGCGGCAACACCCCCATGCCGATCAGATTGGTGCGGTGAATGCGCTCGAAGCCCTCGGCCACGATGACCTCCACACCGGCCAGACGCACGCCCTTGGCGGCCCAGTCACGGCTCGATCCCTGGCCGTAGTCGGCGCCGGCGATGATGATCAGCGGTTGCTTGCGCTGCATATAGGTCTCTATGGCTTCCCACATGCGCATGGTCAGTCCCTCGGGCTCGACGCGGGCAAGAGAGCCCTGGCGCACCTTGCCCTGGTCGTCCACCACCATTTCGTTGAGGAGCTTGGGATTGGCAAGGGTGGCGCGCTGCGCGGTCAGGTGGTCGCCGCGATGCGTGGCATAGGAGTTGAAGTCCTCCTCGGGTAGACCCATTTTGTGCAGATACTCGCCTGCGGCCGAGTCCATCAGGATGGCATTGGAGGGCGAGAGGTGGTCGGTGGTGATGTTGTCGGGCAGGATGGCCAGAGGGCGCATGCCGCGCAGCGTGCGCTCTGTGGCCAGCGCCCCCTCCCAGTAGGGCGGACGGCGGATATAGGTGCTCTGCGGGCGCCAGTCATACAGTGCCTCGACCTTCCCGCCCTGGTCTGAGCGGATGGCAAACATGGGCTCGTAGACCGCGCGGAACTGCTCGGGCTGGACGGCAGCCTTGGCCACGGCGTCGATTTCCTCATCGCCGGGCCAGATGTCCTTGAGACGGATTTCGCGGCCCTGGAAGACGCCTAGCACATCGTTCTCGATATCGAAGCGCATGGTGCCTGCAATCGCATAGGCCACGACCAGCGGTGGCGAGGCCAGGAATGCCTGTCTGGCATGGGGGTGGATGCGGCCATCGAAGTTGCGATTGCCCGAAAGCACGGCTGTGGTGTGGAGGTCGCGATCCACGATTTCCTGCTGAATGGCCGGATCGAGTGCGCCACTCATGCCGTTGCAGGTGGTGCAGGCAAAGGCCACCACGCCAAAGCCCAGCGCTTCTAAGTCATGTAGCAGGCCGGCTTGCTGCAGATACAGCGGCACGGTTCTGGAGCCGGGGGCCAGCGAGGTCTTGACCCAGGGCTTGCGCGCCAGGCCCAGATTGCGCGCATTGCGCGCCAGCAGGCCGGCCGCGATCACATTGCGTGGGTTGCTGGTATTGGTGCAACTGGTAATGGCTGCAATGATGACCGCTCCATCTGGCATCTGCCCTTCGGTCTGCGTCCACTCACCGGCAATGCCTCTTGCTGCAAGCTCGCTGGTTGCCAGGCGAGCATGCGGATTGGAAGGGCCGGCTATATTGCGCACCACGCTGGACAGGTCAAAGCTCAGCGTACGTTCGTATTCGGCATTCTCCAGGCTGTCTGCCCACAGACCTGCCTGTTTGGCGTAGTTCTCGACCAGTTGCACCTGTGCGGGCTCGCGCCCCGTCAGACGCAGATAGTCGATCGTCTGCTCGTCGATCGCGAACATGGCCGCCGTGGCTCCATATTCGGGAGCCATATTGGAGATGGTGGCGCGGTCGCCAATCGTCAGACTCCGTGCGCCCTCCCCGAAAAATTCAAGATATGCCCCCACCACTTTTTGTCGACGCAGGAATTGCGTCAAGGCCAGCACGATATCGGTGGCAGTGATGCCCGGCTGGCGCGTGCCGGCCAGTTGTACGCCAATGATTTCGGGCAGGCGCATCCACGAGGCACGGCCCAGCATCACGTTTTCTGCCTCCAGACCGCCCACGCCCACGGCGATCACTCCCAGTGCATCGACATGTGGCGTGTGGCTGTCGGTACCTACCAGAGTATCTGGGAATGCTTCACCATCGATAGCGTGGATCACAGGGCTCATGCGCTCCAGATTGATCTGGTGCATGATTCCGTTGCCCGGTGGAATCACCTCCACATTCTTGAAGGCTCGCTTGCACCAGTCGATGAAATGAAAGCGGTCCTCATTGCGCCGGTCTTCGATGGCGCGGTTTTTCTCGAAGGCCTCACGGTCGTAGCCACCGCACTCAACGGCCAGCGAATGATCGACGATCAACTGCACGGGCACCACGGGATTGACAGCGGCCGGATCGCCACCTTGCTCGGCAATCGCATCACGCAGGCCGGCCAGATCGACCAGCGCTGTCTGGCCCAGGATGTCATGGCAGACCACGCGGGCCGGGAACCAGGGAAAATCGCGTTCGCGCTTGCGTTCAACGATTTGCGCGAGGTATTCGGTCAGGTGGGCCGGATCGCTGCGCCGCACGAGGTTCTCGGCATGGACGCGGCTGGTATAGGGCAGTGTGGTCCAGCTGCCGGGGCGGATGGCTTCCACAGCGGACCGGGCATCGAAGTAATGCAGCGCAGTGCCGGGCAAGGGTTTACGGTAGGGGTGGTGAGTCATTGTCTCGGGGATTCTTTTAGGAGTCTCAATAGGCCAGAGCCGAGCGTGAGGCTTCTGCGTTGCCGGCACTGTGACTGTGCGGGGATTGTGAAAGGGCTGCAGGCAATGGTGCACGCATCGGCGCTTGGCTTGTCGGCTGCATGGCGAGCTGTGTACCCAGTGCGAGTTGGAGTCGGGCCTGCGACACGCGCAGCAACTGCTCGCAAAGCTGCGTGCTGGCAGTCTGCATCTGGCGTTGCCGCGCCAGATGGCCAGCCAGCAGGCTGCTCAGCAAGCGAGCCTCGGCCACCTGGGCTGCACTCAGGCAGGTCACGCTCATGCCGCGCCGGGGCTGTGCGCTCAGCAGTCCTTCATGGCATAGCAGCTTCATGGCCTCGCGCACAGGAGTGCGGCTCACGCCAAACTCCTGCGCCAGTGCTCCGTCATTGATGTCCGATCCGGGCGGTAACTGATGGCTAAGAATGCGCTCGCGTAGCTTGTCGGCGATGGCAATGCACAGGGAATGGGCTTGCATGGGCTGGGCAGACATTGCTGGAGCTTACTGGCGTGCCTCGATAGGCACGAAATGAAGGTCGTCCGGGCCTGTGTAGTTAGCGCTGGGACGGATGATCTTGTTGTCCTGGCGCTGCTCGATGATGTGCGCCGCCCAACCGCTGGTGCGGGCAATCACGAACAGCGGCGTGAACATGGCGGTGGGCACGCCCATCATGTGATAGCTGACGGCGCTGAACCAGTCGAGGTTGGGAAACATGTTCTTGACTTCCCACATCACCGACTCCAGACGTGCGGCAATGTCGTACATCTTGCTGCTGCCAGCTTCGTCCGACAGCTTCTTGGCCACGCCCTTGATGACCACATTGCGGGGGTCGCTCACGGTATAGACCGGGTGGCCGAAGCCGATCACGACTTCCCTGGCATCCACGCGGCGGCGGATGTCGGCCTCGGCTTCGGCCGGGTTGTCATAGCGCTTCTGGATCTCGAACGCCACTTCGTTAGCGCCGCCATGCTTGGGTCCGCGCAGCGCGCCGATCGCCCCGGTTATCGCCGAATACATATCGCTGCCCGTGCCTGCCACCACGCGGGCCGTGAAGGTCGAGGCATTGAACTCATGCTCGGCATACAGATTGAGCGAGGTATGCATGGCACGTACCCAGCTCTCGGACGGCTTGGCACCATGCAACAGATGCAAAAAGTGCCCACCGATCGAGTCGTCGTCTGTTTCAACTTCGATACGGCGGCCCGAGTTGCTGAAGTGATACCAGTAAAGCAGCATGCTGCCCAGGCAGGCCATCAGGCGGTCGGCGATATCGCGGGCGCCAGGAAGATTGTGGTCGTCTTTCTCCGGCAGCGCGCAGCCCAGGGCGGAGACACCGGTGCGCATCACGTCCATGGGATGGCTGGCGGCGGGTAGATGTTCCAGCGCAGTCTTCACGCTGCCGGGCAGGCCGCGCAAAGCCTTGAGCTTGGCTTTGTAGGCCCTGAGTTCGGCGTGGGTGGGCAGCTTGCCGTGTACCAGCAGGTGGGCAATCTCCTCAAACTCGCAGACCTCGGCAATGTCCAGAATGTCGTAGCCGCGGTAGTGCAGGTCGTTGCCGTTCCTGCCCACGGTGCACAGTGCCGTGTTGCCTGCTGTCACGCCGGAGAGGGCGACGGACTTTTTTGGCCTGAAGCTTGCGGCGGCGTGGTTAATGGCGGTTGAAGATATTGGGGATGTTGGGGCTGTCACAGTGCTCATGGGTGTCTCCTTTGGATGTGCAGTGCAGGTCCTTGCCGGTCTGCGATACTTCGCAATCTACGCATTTGTTTTTTATGCGTACAGAGCTGAATTGGTGAATGCTTGCGAAGGTGATTGCATGTATTTGCAAATTTTGCGAATCTTTGGAGCGGCAATAGGGAGCAGGTAAGTGGCCAAGACATTCATGGGCGTGCGTCTGCGCAGCCTGCGTGCCGAGCGTGGTCTTACGCAGGCTGCGCTGGCCCAGGCGCTGGAGTTGTCACCGAGCTATCTGAATCAGATCGAGCAGGATCAGCGCCCGCTCACGGTGGCCGTGCTGCTCAAGATTCACAGGGTGCTGGGCGTCGATATTCAGCAGTTCTCCGAGGATGAGGAGGCCCGCTTGCTGGCGCAGTTGCGCGATGCAGTCGCCGCCATGCCTCAGCCAGAAGGTTCGGTGCCGCTTCCCGAGCTGCGCGAGGTCGCAGCCAAGCTGCCGCAGCTGGCACGGATGCTGCTGGCCATGCACCAGCGTCACCTGGCGGACGCCGAGCGGCTGGAGGCCTTGACCGCCCATCTGGGTGATGGCCGCGTGGGGCCGGATGCCGACACCTCAGTTCACAGAGATGTCGCCGGGAATGGTGCAATGGCAGGCCTGCTGGCTGAGCCATTGCGCCAGATGCCGTTCGAGGCGGTGCGTGATTTCTTCTTTTCCCACCGCAATTACCTTGATGCGCTTGATCGTGCAGCTGAAGCGCTGGCTCGGCAGGCTGCAGAGCAAGGTGGTCATCTGCATGATTGGCTGCAGTACCGGTTGCAGGCACGACATGGGGTATTGGTTCTGCGTGCTCATGTCGGGACCGCTGAGAAAGCGGGCAGCCATAGGCGCTACGATGCTCTCACGCGCACCTTGTATGTGGCACCGCAGCTGAGCCCCATGCAGCAGGCATTTCAGCTGGCTACGCAACTGGCGCTGCTGGAGTTTGATTCACTGATTGAAAGGGAGCTGCAAAGCGTTCCCTGGCAGGACGAGGCCACGCGCCGGCTGGCACGCATGGGGCTGGCCAATTATGTAGCCGGGGCATTTGTGCTGCCATATGGGGAGTTCTTGCGTGCAGCCGAAGGCCTGCGCTACGACATAGACTTGCTGGCAAGGCACTTCGGTGTGGGCTTCGAGACCGTCTGCCATCGTCTCTCAACCCTGCAGCGAAGCGATGCGCCGGGTGTGCCGTTCTTCTTTATACGAGTGGACCGGGCCGGCAATATCAGCAAGCGCCAGTCGGCCACGCATTTTCATTTCTCCAAGACAGGCGGCACCTGCCCGTTGTGGGTGGTGTACGAGGCTTTTACCCAGCCGGGCCGCATAGTGCCCCAGCTCGCCAGCATGCCGGACGGGCGCGTCTACCTGTGGATTGCTCGCACCATCAGCCATGCTGGCCAGGGCTGGGGGGCTCCAGGCAAGACCTTCTCCATCGGCCTGGGCTGCGACTTGCAGCACGCCGCGCGGCTGGTGTATTCCCAAGGCATGGATTTGCGCAATATAGGAGCGGCCACACCTATCGGCATGGGCTGCAAGGTATGCGAGCGCAGCGCTTGCCCGCAACGTGCTTTTCCGTACGTAGCCAAACCGCTCAAAGTCAATGAAAACGAGAGCGGATTTGTCCCCTATGGCGGTTAGTTGCTGCTGCCATGTGTGGTGAAGTTGAGAGGATGCATCTGACGCTGGATTGCTGTCACCAACTGATTAACAGGTGTGAAAATGCATTGGAGCAGAAATCTGTATTGTATTTATTGCTATTTATTTGATAGCTTTCCGAGAAAATTTGCTTAGTCTTCTTGGACGATGGGCTGAGGGCGATTTCTTCATACGCTGTCTCCAAGTTTTGATTGCACATCAACAAGGAGACAAGAATGCGTTTAGCCGGAAAAGTTGCCGTGGTCACGGGGGCGGGCCAGGGCATGGGGCGAGCGATTGCACAGCGTTTTGCCGATGAAGGAGCCACTGTGGTGGCCGTGGACTTGAATGAAGAAGCAGCCAGGCAGACCCTGGAAGGCAAGGGCAGCAAGCATCTGGCCCGTTCCTCCAATGTGGCTGACAGCGCTGCGGTTGATGCGCTGTTTGTCGAAATCCGCGAAAAGCTGGGCGCCGTCGACGTGCTGGTGAACAACGCCGGCGTAGGCTCGGTGGACCAGTTTGCCGATATTCCTGACGCGACCTGGGAGCGCGTGATTGGCGTGAACCTGAACGGCGCGTTCTACTGCGCCCGTGCCGCCGTCAAGCAGATGCAGGAAGGCAAGGGCGGTGCCATCGTCAATATCTCCAGCACCTCGGCTGTCAGCGGTGACGGTCCGGCGCACTATTGCGCTTCCAAGGCCGCCCTGATGGGCTTGACCCGTGGCATGGCCAAGGAGCTGGCGTCCAAGAAGATCCGTGTGAACACACTGGTTCCCGGACCCACCAACACGCCCATGATGCAGGGCATTCCCCAGGAGTGGGCCGATGCCATCATCGCCGGCGTGCCCATGGGCCGCATGGCTGAGCCAGAAGACATCGCCAAGGTGGCAGTGTTCCTGGCCAGCGACGACAGCGGCTTTGTGACGGGGCAGAACGTGGCAGTCAACGGCGGCAGCGCCTTCCTCTAAGGAGAGACAAGCATGAGCAAGCGTCTGGAAGGAAAGATTGCGTTTGTGACCGGTGGTGGTTCCGGTATCGGCGCCGCAACGGCTGAGCGTTTCGCACAGGAGGGGGCAACCGTGGTGATCTGCGGCCGCCGCAAGCAGCCTCTCGACGAAGTCGTGGCCAGGATCAAGGCTGCAGGCGGCAGTGCCGAGGCCATCGTGGCCGACGTGGGCAACGAAGCCCAGTTTGTCGGAGCGCTGGAGCAGACTGCCAAAAAGCATGGCAGCCTGGACATTCTGGTCAACAACGCCATGGCCTACACCTGGGGTGGCATCGACGGCATGACCACGGCGGACTGGCATGCCAACTTCAGCACATCGGTGGACGGCACTTTCTGGGGAACGCGTACTGCGCTGAAGCTGATGGGGCCCAAGGGTGGTTCCATCGTCAATATCAGCTCCATCTGCGGCACGCTGGGCACACCTTTTATGTCGGGTTACTCGGCAGCCAAGGCGGCCATCATCAACTTTTCGCGTGCAGCGGCTGCCGAAGGTGCTGCAGCAGGCATCCGCGTGAACGTGGTGATCCCGGCGGTGGTGGAAACGCCTGCCACGGCCGGCATGCTGGCTGATGAGGCATCGCGCAAGAACACCGAAAAACTCATTCCCATGGGGCGCGTGGGTCAGTCCGGCGAGCTGGCCAATGCCGTGCTGTTTCTGGCCAGCGACGAGGCCAGCTATGTGACAGGTGCCGCCTTGCCCGTGGATGGCGGCCGCTCCGCGGTGCTGGTGACGGCACTGTAAGAAAGAGGCTGAAGAGATGAGTGAACCCGTGAATCAGTGGCCACAAACGCTGGAAGAGCGTATCGACAGGCTGGAGTCGCTGGATGCGATTCGTCAACTGGCTGGCAAGTATTCCCTGTCGCTGGACATGCGCGACATGGACGCCCATGTGAACCTGTTCGCTCCCGATATCAAGGTGGGCAAGGAAAAAGTGGGGCGGGCGCATTTCATGGCCTGGCAGGACAGCACGCTGCGTGACCAGTTCACGGGAACCTCGCACCATCTGGGCCAGCACATCATCGAGTTTGTGGATCGAGATCACGCCACCGGCGTGGTCTACTCCAAGAACGAGCATGAATGCGGTGCCGAGTGGGTCATCATGCAGATGCTGTACTGGGACGACTACGAGCGCATTGACGGCCAGTGGTACTTCCGTCGTCGTCTGCCCTGTTACTGGTATGCCACGGATCTGAACAAGCCACCGATTGGCGACATGAAGATGCGCTGGCCCGGTCGTGAGCCCTACCATGGCGCTTTCCACGACCTGTTTCCGAGCTGGAAGGAGTTCTGGGCCCAGCGCCCCGACAAGGATGAGTTGCCGCAAGTGGCCGCGCCCGCGCCGCTGGAGCAGTTCCTCGAAAGCATGCGCCGTGGCACACCTGCGCCGCGCATGCGTGTGCGCTAAGGAGCCGGCATGAGTCAAACGCTTTTCACTCCCATCCAGCTGGGCAAGATTGCTCTGCAGAACCGCGTGGTCATGGCCCCCATGACGCGCAACCGCGCCGATGCCGATGGCACGCCCACCGACATCATGGCCGAGCACTATGGCCAGCGCGCTGATGCCGGCCTGATCGTGGCTGAAGGGGCCTGGCCCGAGGTCACGGGTCAAGCCTACTGTCGTCAGCCCGGCATCGAAACTGCCGCTCATGTGCGCGGCTGGCGCCGTGTGACGGACGCCGTGCATGCGCGTGGCGGATCCATCGTGCTGCAGATCATGCACTCCGGTCGTATCGGCAGCAGCCATATCAAACCCGCTGGTGTGCGTTCCGTATCGGCGTCCGCCATTCAGGCTCAGGGCAAGATCTGGACCGATGCGGCAGGCATGCAGGATTTCGACCAGCCCCAGGCATTGACCACCGAAGAAGTGCGCAAGGCGATTGCCGGGCATGCTGCGGCTGCTCGGCGCGCCATGGATGCGGGCTTTGACGGCGTCGAGCTGCATGGCACCAGCGGCTATCTGAGTCTGCAGTTCCTGCATTCCAGTACCAATCAGCGTACCGATGAATATGGTGGCAACGCCAGCAGCCGCTCACGTTTCGCCGTGGAATGCCTGGGCTCCATGGGAGAGGCCATCGGCATCGATCGCGTGGGGCTGCGCCTGAACCCCGGCAACACCTTCAATGACACAGCGGATGAAAACTCCGCGGCAACCCATGCCGAGCTGATGCGTCAGGCCGCCAAGCTGGGCATTGCCTATCTGCATGTGATGCGTGCAGTCTTCGATCCTTCAATCGATGCCTTCAAGCTGGCGCGTGAGAACTTTGGCGAGAACCTGATTCTCAACGATGGCTTTGATGCGCAAAGCGCCGAAGCCGCGTTGCAGGCAGGCGAGGGCAAGGCGGTATCTTTTGCGCGGCATTTCATCGCCAACCCCGATCTTGTGCAGCGCATGCGCCAGGGCCTGCCTTTGGCCAGGTTTGACCGCAACACGCTCTACACCCCTGGTGCCAGGGGCTACAACGACTATGCGTCTGCAGAGGAAGTGCAGACCGTCTGATCCATCAAGAAACTGAGTTCATCGTGTTGGCCGCATTCCCGCATGGGGGTGCGGCCTTTTTTTTGTACCGAGGGTTTTCACGGCTGTCGCAAGGGTGTCGGTTCGGCCTGTTTCAAAAGGTTGAAAGCAATCTAGTCTATTCCGCTGAAATACATGCTGATTCTTGTATGAGTGCTATTAAATTTGGGTGATGAAGCGGCAAATCGTTAGTCTCAATGGACGATGTTTGCAAAGGCTCTCCTCTTCAGAATCCTCTGCATCACTAAAGGATTTGGGTTGGAGGCCCCGACATCATGATGGAAATACGTGGACTAGCGTACGTTGTTGCCGAGAGCTCTGATTTGGATCGCTGGGTCAGCTACGCACGTGACGTGCTTGGCATGATGCCGAGCACCACTGCCGATGGCGATCTGCTGATCAAGATGGATGAGCGTCAGTTCCGCTTCCAGGTTCAGCCTGGCAGCAATGACAGATACTCCGCATCCGGTTGGGAGGTGGCCAACAAGCAAGCCTTCGAGCAGGCGCTCGAGGTGTTGCAGGCCGCTGATGTGCACTACGAAATGGGCCGCCCCGAGCTGTGTGCCAAGCGCCATGTGCAGGAGTTGGCCATCGTGATGGATCCGTCCGGAAACCGTCATGAGATCGTCTGGGGCTTCAAGTCCGACTTCAGCCATTTCGCATCGCCCCAGGGCGTGTCGCGTTTCATCACCGGTGACTATGGTCTGGGCCACACCGTGCTGCCTGCTCCCGACTTTGACAAGACCGTGGCCTTTGTGCGCAATGTGCTGGGCTTTGGCCTCTCGGATATTTACAACTTCAAGCCCGCAGGCGATGCCGGCCCTACGGTCCGAATCCACTTCTTCCACTGCGCCAACGCTCGTCACCACAGCCTGGCGCTGGCCGAATTCCCTTCTCCCTCGGGTTGCGTGCACGTGATGGTGGAGGTGGACAACATGCCCGAAGTGGGCCGTGCCATGGACCGCATGCAAAAGAGCCAGGTCAAGCTCTCTGCCACTCTGGGTCAGCACACCAACGACAAGATGATCTCGTTCTACATGAAGACGCCCTCCAACTTCGACCTGGAGTTCGGCTATGGCGGCGCCATCATCGACTGGGAACACCACATCACGCACGAGTTCACGACCGTAAGCCTCTGGGGGCACGACTTCAGCGTGGGCCGCCCTGAAAACAACTGATAGGAGGCTTGGAGACATGGCCAATAAATTGATGACAGCGAAGGACGTTGTGGCATCCATCAAGGACGGCATGACGATCGGGATTGGTGGCTGGGGGCCCCGGCGCAAGCCCATGGCCCTGGTGCGCGAGCTGCTGCGCAGCCCCGTCAAGGATCTGACCGTGGTGGCCTATGGCGGTGCCGATGTGGGCATGCTGTGTGCGGCAGGCAAGGTCAAGAAGTTGATCTTCGCCTTCGTGTCGCTGGACTTCATCCCGCTGGAGCCGTACTTTCGCAAGGCCCGCCAGAGTGGTGAGATCGAGGTCATGGAAATTGACGAAGGTCATATGGTGCTGGGCCTGAAGGCTGCCGGCATGCGCATTCCCTATATTCCCACCCGAGTCGGTCTGGGCACCGATGTGCTCAAGCACAACAGCTCCATTCGCCTTATCGAATCGCCCTACGACGGCAAGGAGTGGGTGGCGATGCCCGCCATCAATCTGGATGTGGCCCTGCTGCACGTGGATCGCGCGGACCTTCGCGGTGTCTGCCAGATTGCCGGTCCCGATATCTATATGGACGACCTGTTTGCGCGAGCCGCAACCAATACGTTTGTGAGCTGCGACGAACTGGTCGAGTCCAGCAGCTTCGAGTCGGAGCAAGCCGCTCGCCTGGTGTTCTGGGAGCGCTCTGAAACCACAGGTGTCGTGCATCTGCCCGGCGGTGCTCACCCATCGTCCTGCGCTCCTCTGTATGGCTTTGATGTCAAGCACTTCAAGGAATACGCGGCCAGCAGCAAGGAGGAGGGCGGCTGGAGCAGCTACCAGCAGAAATACGTGCAGTGCACGGAGCAGGAATATCTGGAAAAAGTGGGTGGCATGGAAGCAATCAAGCGCCTGCCCTTGCCCGTGTTCTGAGGAGGCACAGAGATGAGTGAAATTGCATTGGTAGATCGCGTCATCTGCGCCGCGGCACGTGCCTGGGAAAACGACGGCGAGGTGTTGGCCACCGGCATTGGCCTGGTGCCACGTCTGGCGGCTTCGCTGTGCATGCGTTCCATCAACACCGATCTGATGATGACGGACTCCGAAGCCTGGGTGGTCAATGAACCCGTGCCCGTAGGTCCACGAGGTGAATACAAGATCAAGCGTGAAAGCTGGATGGGTTTCTCGCGCATCTTCGACAACGTCTGGGGAGGCAAGCGCCACGCCATGGTGGGTCCCGTGCAGGTGGACCGCTTCGGTCAGGGCAATATTTCCATGGTGGGCAGCGACTACGCTCGTCCCAAGTCCATGATGCTGGGGGTGCGCGGCTTCCCCGGCAATTCGATCAACCACGCGAATTCCTTCTTTGTGCCCAACCACAGCACCAAGGTTTTTGTCCCGGGTGAGGTCGATGCCGTGGGCAGCGTGGGCTACAACCCTGCACGCCTGGCCAAGGGCTGGACGCTGGAGGAGACCACCGACATTCGCTTCATCTTCACCAATCTGTGTGTGATGGACTTTGGCGGACCCAGTCATCAAGTGCGCCTGGTGTCGCTGCATCCCGGCGTGACGGCGGTGCAGGTCAAGGAGGCCACGGGCTTTCCGATCCATGTTCCCGAGAGTGTGGGTGTGACACCTGATCCCACGCCCGAGCAACTGGCCTTGCTGGCTCAGCTCGATCCGCACAATCTGCGCGCTACGGCCATGGGAGTCTGATATGGATGATGCATCCAGCGAATTTGTGACACGCGAGGACAAAGCCGTCTATGAAACGGACGAGCCCGTTCTCTATAGCGTGGACAACGGCATTGCCACGGTCACCATGAATCGGCCCACGTTCAACAACGTGCAGAACTCGCAGATGACCTATGCGTTGGATGCTGCATTTCGCAAGGCGACCGATGACGATCGCGTCAAGGTCATCGTGCTGCGCGGCGAAGGCAAGCACTTCAGTGCGGGTCACGATATCGGCACGCCCGGCCGAGACATCAACAAGTCCTTTGACCGTGCACACCTGTGGTGGGATCACACCAACAAGCCCGGCGGCGAGCAGCTGTTTGCCCGTGAGCAGGAGGTCTACCTGGGCATGTGCCGGCGCTGGCGCGACATCCCCAAGCCCATGATTGCCATGGTGCAGGGGGCATGCGTGGCGGGCGGTCTGATGCTGGCCTGGGTCTGCGACCTGATCGTGGCCAGCGACGATGCGTTTTTCCAGGATCCCGTGGTGCGCATGGGCATCCCCGGTGTGGAGTACTTCGCCCACGCCCACGAACTGCATCCGCGTATTGCCAAGGAGTTCCTGCTGCTGGGCGAGCGCATGCCGGCAGAGCGCGCCTATCAGATGGGCATGGTCAACCGCGTGGTTCCGCGTGCCGAGCTTGAGGATCAGGTCTATGCCATGGCCCAGCGCATGGCGGCCCAGCCGCGTCTTGGCCTGGCGCTGACCAAGATGGTCGTCAACAAGGCCGAGGAGCTGCAGGGCCTGCGTTCCACCATGGACATGGCTTTTGGCTACCACCACTTTGCTCACGCGCACAGTCAGGCGATGGGCATGGGGCAACTGGGCGGCCAGGATGCCAGGTCCATGGCAAAGGCCAATAAAGAAGAGTCAAAGGCATGAGCAATATGAACGATATGGGCAGTCTGCGCACTCCTATCTGCGACCTGCTGGGGTGCCGCTACCCCGTCATCCAGACGGCCATGGGCTATGTGGCGGGCGCTGATCTGGTGATAGGTACTACCAACGCCGGCGGCTTCGGCTTTCTGGCCGGCGCCACCATTCCCGCCGACAGGATCGAAGCCGAAATTCTGCGTGTCAAGCGCGAGACCGATGACCAGCCTTTCGGCCTGAATTTCCATATGTTCCAGCCCAACGCTCAGCAGTTGCTGGACCTGGCTGTGAAGCATCGTCTGCGTGCCGTCAGTTACGGCCGAGGTCCGGACAAGAAGGTGATCGGCCGTCTGCGTGATGCCGGCATCGTCTGCATGCCCACAGTGGGGGCCTTGAAGCATGCTCAGAAGGCGATCGAGATGGGCGCCAATGCCATCACCGTACAAGGCGGTGAAGGGGGAGGCCATACCGGCAGCGTTCCCACCACGGTGCTGCTGCCTCAGGTAGTGGATGCGGTCGATGTGCCCGTGATTGCCGCAGGCGGCTTTTATGACGGCCGTGGCCTGCTGGCTGCTCTGGCCTATGGCGCATCGGGTATTGCCATGGGCACGCGGTTCTTGATGACCAGTGATTCCAAGGTGCCCGCCGCCACGTTGCAGCGCTATCTGGCTGCAAGGGATGCGGAAAAGATCGCCATCTCGCATCTGGTCGATGGCATGCCCCAGCGCATGATTCCCAACGAATACCTGGCCATGCTCGAAAAAGCGAGCCCCATGAAGCGCTTGCGCATCGCCCTGGGTCTGGCATTGCAGTGGAAGGCCGAGACCGGCATGACCACGGGTCAGGCCTTGAGCATCTTCATGAAGGCCATGCGCGAAGACTCGTCTTCCGTCGCCCAGACCGTGATGGCTGCCAATGCCCCCATGTTGTTGCAGCGCTCCATGGTCGATGGCAATCCCGCAGAGGGTGTGATGTCTGCCGGCCAGGTGGCCGCGTTGATTGGCCGGCTCGACAGCTGTGAGGAAGTGATAGGCGGAATTGTCCGCCAGGCCATGGACCGTCGCAACGCATTGAACGCATTGACTCCCGCATAACAACAAGCCAACGAGACCGGATATGTCCACTCAACAATTTCACTCCAATATTCATGACAACGGCGTGGCGGAGCTGGTGATAGACCGTGCTCCCGTGAATGCCTTGAATGCAGCCGGCTGGAATGGCCTGGCCCGGGAAATCCAGGCGCTGGGCGACCGGCCCGAGGTGCGCGTGATCGTCATCCGTGCCGAGAACCGTGGTTTCTGCGCGGGTGTGGACATCAAGGAGCTGGCTACCGACGACAAGCTCATCATCGACGTGAACGCAGGCAACTACGCCACGTTCAAGGCCGTGCACCTGAACAAGGTGCCTGTGATTGCGGCCGTGCACGGCTTTGTGCTGGGCGGCGGCATCGGTATCTGCGGGGCATCGGACATCGTGATCGCCGCGGAAGACGCCACTTTCGGCCTGCCTGAAGTGGACCGCGGAGCCATGGGCGGTGCCGCCCATCTGCAGCGCATGTTCGGCGTGCAGAAGACCCGCTATCTGTTCTTTACGGGCGAGATGATCGCTGCGGCGGAAGCCCTGCGCCTGGGGGCCATCGAGCGTGTTGTTCCCCGTGAGCAGTTGCGCGACGTCGCCATGGAAATCGCCAACAAGATTGCCGCCAAGAGCCCCGCCATGATCCGCATCGCCAAGGAGGCGCTGACCGGCATCGAAGACGGCAATCTCGAAGACAAATACCGCTGGGAGCAGGGATTCACCCTGCAAGCCTATATGAGTCCAGATTCCGCCGAGACGCGCAGCGCCTTTGTGGAAAAGCGCGACGCCAAATTCTGAGCATCACTAGCGCGAAGAGGAGACAACCATGGATTTGACATACACCCCAGCGCAGAAGACCTTCCGTGCCCAGGTACGTGAATGGCTCAAGAACAATGTGCCCAAGGAACGACTGCAGAGCTATGACACTCGAGAGGGTTTCGAGCAGCACCGCCAGTGGGAAGCCAAGCTGGCCAGCGCCGGCTACAGCGCCGTGACCTGGCCCAAGGACTTGGGCGGCAGCGGCTGCGACCTGACCGAATGGCTGATCTTTGAAGAAGAGTACTGGGCAGCCGATGCTCCATCCCGCGTGAACCAGAACGGCATTCTGCTGTTAGGCTCCACGCTGATGGAATTCGGCACGCCCGAGCAGAAGGCCCGCTTTCTGCCCCGTATGGCCCGCTGCGACGATATGTGGGCCCAGGGGTGGTCGGAGCCCAACGCCGGCTCGGACATGGCTGCCATCAGCAGCCGCGCCACACGCATGGGTGACAAATTCATCCTGAACGGTCAGAAAATCTGGTCTACCCGTGCGATCTTTGCCGACTGGGTGTTCGGCCTGTTCCGCAGTGATCCGACATCGAGCCGCCATCATGGTCTGAGCTACATACTGGTGCCCTTGAATACGCCCGGCATCACCGTGCGTCCCATTCGTGCCATCAATGGTCGTGAGCACTTTGCCGAAATCTTCTTCGACGATGTCGAAGTACCCGTGGAGAACCTGCTGGGTGCAGAAGGCAAGGGCTGGCATGTGGCGATGGCGACGGCCGGCTTTGAGCGCGGCCTGCTGCTGCGCTCTCCCGCCCGCTATCAGCGCAGTGCGCAGAAGCTGGTGGACCTGTATCTGCGCAATCAGGTCGATGCCGACCGCGATCACTCGATTCGCGATGCCGTGCTGCGTGCCTGGCAGGGGGCGGAGGCATACACGCTGTCTTCCTATCACACGGTAGGCCGCCTTAACAAGGGCGCACAGATTGGCGCCGAAGCCAGCACCAACAAGATTGTCTGGTCCGAGCTGGACATCATGATTCACGAAACCGCGATGCGCATTCTGGGCGCGCGTGCCGAGCTCATCGATGACGCCGAGGCCAACGAATGGCTGGAAGGTTTCCTGTTCTCGCAGGCTGGTCCCATCTACGCGGGCAGCAACGAGATCCAGCGCAACATCATCGCTCAGCGCATGCTGGGCCTGCCTAAATCCTGATCGGCAGGGAGACAACCATGGACTTCACCTTTACCGAAGATCAAATCGCATTCCGTGACTCGATCAGCCGCTTTCTGATGACCGAAGCAGCCCCCGAGCTGCTGCGCGACATCTGGGAAACCCCGACCGGTCGCAGTCCCGAGCTGTGGGCCAAGATTGCAGAACAAGGCTTGATGGGTCTGTCCGCTCCCGAAGCCGATGGCGGCATGGGCATGGCCGATGTGGACTGGGCACTACTGCTGCAGGAGGTGGGCTATTACGCTCTGCCCGATTCCCTGACCGACACCGCCTATGTGGCCGTGGGCATGCTGTGTGCATTGCCGCAAGGACATGAGAGCCGTGCCTGGCTGTCCAGGATTGCCGAAGGCAGCTGCCGCGTGGCCGTGGGCCATCCCGTCAACCTCAATGTGGCGGACGCGGCATTGGCCGATGTGCTGTTGCTGCCCCATGCCACGGCCACCGGCCTGGAGTTGCACCTGGTCAGGCCTGCACAGTGCGAGATCACGGCACTGAGCAGTATCGACTCTTCGCGCCGTCTGTCACGGGTACGCTGGACGGCATCCGATGCCACCCGTTTGCTCGACGGCACTCAGGGCCAGAAGGTCTGGGACACAGCCGGCGAGCGCGGTGCACTCGCCGCTGCTGCCCAGATGCTGGGCCTGGCCCAGCGCATGCTGGATCTCTCGGTGGACTACGTGGCACAGCGCAAGCAGTTCGACAAGGTCATAGGCAGTTTTCAGGCCGTGCAGCACCACCTGTCGGACATCGTCACCAAGATCGAGTTTGCCAAACCCGTTCTCTACCGTGCCTTCTATGCGCTGCAGCACGGTGAACCCGATCTGGCCGTGCGTATCTCGCACGCCAAGCTTCAGTGCAGCGAAGCGAGCTGGTTTGCCGCGCGCAACAGCCTGCAGGTGCATGGCGCCATGGGCTACACCTGGGAAGTCGATCTGCAGATGTTCATGAAGCGCGCCTGGGTGCTGGACGCTGCCTGGGGCGACAAGGCATACCACGCGGCCCGCCTGACTCAGGGCCTGCTGCGCAGTCCCAATGCCCCGGTGGGCCCCGGATCGACTTTTGATCGAGAAATCGATTCATGTGCCTCCTGCTCTGCGCAAGATGCTATTAAGAACGTTGCTGAAGAGGTGGCCGCATGAGCGCCCAGGCTTATATCGTTGATGCGCTGCGCTCTCCTACCGGAAAGCGCAAGGGCTCTCTTGCCACCGTGCACGGTGCCGACCTCGGCGCCCATGTGATCAAAGCGCTGGTTGAGCGCAACGACATTCCCGCAGCCGATTACGACGACGTGATCTTTGGCTGCGTGGACACCATAGGTTCTCTGGCTGGCGACATTGCCCGGACTTCCTGGCTGGCAGCCGGCATGCCCTTGAACGTGCCGGGCACCACGATTGATCGCCAGTGCGGCTCGTCCCAGCAAGCCATTCATTTTGCGGCCCAGGCCGTGATGAGTGGAACGCAGGACGTGGTGCTGGCCGGTGGCGTGCAGACCATGACCGCCATTCCCATTTCCTCGGCCATGCTCGCCGGCCAGCCCCTGGGCTTTACCACGCCGTTTGCCGAGAGCAAAGGCTGGCAGGCGCGTTTCGGTAACGCACCCGTCAACCAGTTCTACGCCGCCCAGCGTATTGCAGACCACTGGGGCGTGAGTCGTGCCGACATGGAAGTATTTGCCAAGGAAAGCCACGACCGCGCTTTGAATGCGATTGCCGAGGGCCGCTTCGACCGTGAAATCGTTCCCTTTGGCGCTTTCATGATGGATGAGACCGCTCGCCTCTCGACTCTGGAGAAGATGGCCACGCTGGAGCCGGTGGACCCCGACTATCCCTCCATCACTGCAGCCGTCTCAAGCTCCACCTGCGATGCGGCGGCTGCCGTGCTGGTGGTGTCCGAAGCAGCACTCAAGCGCTACAACCTCAAGCCACGCGCTCGCATTCACCATATGAGCGTGCGCGCCGATGACCCCATCTGGCACCTGACCGCGCCGATTCCAGCCACGGAATATGCGCTCAAGAAGGCGGGCATGACCATGTCCGACATCGACCTGGTCGAGATCAACGAGGCCTTTGCTTCCGTGGTCATGGCGTGGCTCAAGGAGACCGGCTACGACCATGCCAGGACCAACGTCAACGGCGGTGCGATTGCGCTCGGTCATCCACTGGGAGCCTCAGGCGCCAAGCTCATGACCACGCTGCTGCACGAGCTGGAGCGCACCGGCGGGCGCTACGGCTTGCAGACCATGTGCGAAGGTGGAGGACAGGCCAATGTGACCATCATCGAGAGACTCTGACGGCAGACATGCAGGCACCCCTGGGTGCCTGTATTGCGTTGGAGCTCCGGTGTTGGCGGCTTAGCAAGTCATCCACAAAAATATCAACGGAGACAAAGACATGCAAGACAAAGCGACGGATTCAGATCGCAGAGCATTCCTGGCCGGAGCAACTGCCGCGGCGGCAGCGCTGGGTCTGCCAGCAGCGCAAGCTCAAGTCGGCACCAGGACCGTTGCGCAGGCCGATGCCATCACCATGGCAGCGCAGATGCGCAAAGGCGATGTCACGCCGCTGGAGGCTCTTGATGCCGCCATTGCGCGCGTTGAAGCCTTGCCCAAGCTCAATGCCGTGGTCATCAAAGACTACGAACTGGCCCGCGAGCATGCCAAGAAGCTCTCGACCATGGGCCGCGATGCACGCAAACAGGCGACTGACAAAGCCCCGCTGTGGGGTCTGCCGTTTGTGCTCAAGGACCTGGGTCTGAGCATGGCAGGAACCGTGACCAGCAATGGTTGCCGCTTCTTCAAGGATGCTGTCGCTTCGCAGGACTCCACGCTGGTGATGCGCTACAAGGCTGCGGGTCTCAACATCTTTGGCAAGACGGCATCTCCCGAGTTCGGCATGACGACTACCACGGAGTCAAAGCTTTACGGCGTCACGCCCAACCCCTGGAACACCGGGCATACCACGGGCGGTTCTTCCGGTGGGACTGCCGCTGTGGTGGCGGCCGGCATTCTGCCCGTGGGTCATGCCAGCGATGGTGGCGGCTCCATCCGCATACCGGCCGCACATTGCGGCCTGTTCGGACTCAAGCCCAGTCGTGGACGTGTGCCTGCAGGGCCAGGAGCGCTGGATGGCGCAACAGGTTTGTCGGTGAACCACGTCATCAGCCGCAGCGTGCGCGACACAGCCTTGCTGCTGGACTTGAGTGCTGGGCCCGAGTTCGGCTCGCGAGTGCGACCTCCCTCTGATGTTTCTCGGGGCTACCTTGAAGCGATGCACCAGCCCGAGCGCAAGCTGCGTATTGCCGTCTGGCGCAAGAACTACTTCGGGATTCCCGTACATACCGAATGCCTGGAGGCCGTGGACAAAGCGGCCAAGGCCTGCGAGGCCATGGGACATTTTGTTGAAGAGGCCATGCCGGAGCTGCCGGTGAACGAAATTTTTGGTGGCATGGGTGCAGGCATGTCGGCAGGTCTGCTCAGCGCCATTGAATACCGTGAAAAGCAGCTGGGCCGCGCTGTGCGCGAAGACGAGATGGAGCCGCTGAACTGGGCTGCGTTGCAGGCCGCGAAGAAGGCCTCGGCGCTGGATCTGTACCGCAGCCGCGCAGGCTTCGACAAGGCGGGGCAATTGATCGATGCATTCCTGTCCAGGTACGACCTGATTCTGACGCCCACCACCGTGGTGCCTGCACAGAAGCTGGGCGCTCTGCGACTCGATCAACCCTATGAAAGCTATGCCGCCGAGGCCATGAACTCCTCCGCGTTTACCTCGCTGTTCAACATCAGCGGTCATCCGGCCATGTCCGTGCCGCTGCACTGGACGGCGGACCACCTCCCTGTGGGTTCCCACTTTGTCGCACCGTTTGGTGGCGAAGGCCGCTTGCTGCGTCTGGCGGCGCAGCTGGAGCAAGCCCTGCCATGGGCACATCGCGTGCCGGACCTGTCCGCACTCAAGGCTTGAATGTCCGGCAACAAGAAGGAGGAGAGCATGGAATCAGTGAATCAAGGTGTGGATCGTCGTGGCTTTATTCAGGGCGCAGGTGCCGTGGCCGCAGCAACAGCCATGCCGACAATGGCTGCACAGAAGAAAAATGAGGCGACGGCGGTGGATGGCTACGCCTGGGCAGAACAGATCCGCCGGGGCGATATCACGCCGCTGGAAGCGCTGGAAGCGGCGATTGCACGCACCGAGGCCTTGCCCAAGCTCAATGCAGTGGTCATCAAGGACTACGATCTGGCACGTGATCAGGCTAGGCAGATGTCGGCTCTGGGCAGCGCTGCACGTGCCGAAGCCACAGCCAGGGCGCCCATGTGGGGCGTGCCCTTTCTGCTCAAGGATCTGAACCAGTATCTGAAGGGAACGGTCACTACCAACGGCTGCCGCTTTTTCAAGGGGGCCGTGGCAGAGTACGACAGTACCCTGGTGGCACGCTACAAGGCGGCCGGTCTCAATATCTTTGGCAAGACGGCATCGCCCGAGTTCGGCCAGACGCCCACGACCGAGTCCTTGCTCTACGGCAAGTCGCCCAATCCATGGAATGCTGCCCACACGACGGGCGGCTCCTCGGGTGGTGCGGCATCGGTGGTTGCCGCAGGCATTGTGCCCGTGGCCCATGCCAGCGACGGAGGCGGCTCCATTCGCATTCCCGCTTCGCACTGCGGCCTGTTTGGCCTCAAGCCCAGCCGCGGCCGTCTGCCCGCCGGTCCGGCCAATATGGAAGGCTGGATGGGCTTGTCCATGAACCATGTCATCAGTCGCAGCGTGCGCGACAGCGCTCACCTGCTCGATCTGACGCAGGGGCGCGAGCCGGGCTCGCGCACCGTGCCGCCGCGCGACGTGGAGGGCAGCTATCTGGACGCCCTCAAGCAGTCGCCCAAGAAGCTCAGGATCGCCGTCTGGTCCAGGAACTACTTTGGCATTCCCGTGCATGCGGACTGTCAGGCTGCGGTGGACAAGGCCATCAAGGCCTGCCTGGCGCTGGGGCATGAAATCGTGGAGGACATGCCGGAGTTGCCTGTGGCTGAGGTGTTCTCGGGCCTGGGCGTGGTGACATCCGTGGGCATGATGGCCAGCATCCGCGCCCGCGAAAAGCTGCTGGGTCGCGCCGTGCGCCAGGATGAGGTAGAGCAGATGGACTGGCTGTATCTGGAAAAGGCCAAGTCCTATACCGCCGAGCAGATGCTGATGGCGCGTACCAACTTCGATACGGCGGGCCAGATTCTGGACCGATTTTTTCTGAAGTACGACTTGATTCTGACCCCGGTGATGGCTGTGCCGCCACCGCTGTTGGGCGTGCTGACGCTGGACCAGCCTTATGACTCATTCGCGCGCGAAGCCGTCAAGGCTTCGCCCTATACCGCGCTTTTCAATATGACAGGCCAGCCCGCCATGTCTGTGCCCATGCACTGGACCAGGGACAACTTGCCTGTGGGCGCGCACTTCGCTGCGCCGTTCGGTCGCGAAGGGCGCTTGTTGGCGCTGGCCGCGCAGCTGGAACAAGCCGTTCCCTGGGCACATCGTCAGCCTGATCTGTCGGTCTTCAAAGCGTAATTTCAAGAAGGCAGACGGCCATGAGGTTGTCTGCATTGCAAGCAAAAGGGGAAAGAAATGGGTATTTGCAACCAGAGAACCGTCGTCATCACCGGTGCAGGCGGTGGCCTGGGCCGCGCTTATGCGCTGGCCTTCGCGCAAGAAGGTGCAAATGTGGTGGTCAACGACATCCGTGCCGAAGCCGCCCAGGCCGTGGCCGAGGAAGTCAAGGCCGCTGGTGGCAAGGCGCTGGCCAACACGGGTGACATCACCACGGTGGCCGGAGCGCAATCGATTCTCGATGCGGCACTGGCCGCCTTTGGCGATGTGCAGGTCATCGTCAACAACGCGGGCGTGCTGCGCGACCGCATGTTCCTGAGCCTGTCCGAAGAGGACTGGGATATGGTCATGCGCGTGCATCTGCGCGGACATTTCTGCATGGCCAAGGTGTTTGGCGGCTACTGGCGCGATCAGAAGAAGGCCGGCAAGGACGTGGATGCGCGCATCATCAACACCAGCTCCGGCGCGGGCCTGCAAGGCTCCATAGGCCAGAGCAACTATGCTGCAGCCAAGGCCGGCATCGCCGGTCTGACACTGGTGCAGGCCGCGGAGCTGGCGCGCTACGGCATCACAGCCAACTGTCTGGCACCTGCTGCGCGCACCTCCATGACCGAAGGCGCCATGCCCGATATGGTCAAGAAGCCCGAATCCGGCTTCGACGTCTGGGACCCCATGAACGTGGCCTCCATCGTCGTCTGGCTGGGCAGCAGCCAGTCCAGGCATGTGACGGGCCGCTGCTTCGAAGCCAAGGGCGGCGAGCTGTCCGTGGCCGACGGCTGGTTCACCGGCAAGATCAATGACAAGCAGGCGCGCTGGGAGCCTGCCGAGCTGTCAGGTGTGGTCGATCAGCTGATCGCCGAGGGCAAGGCTCCTCAGAAGGTCTACGGGACCTAAGCAGAAGAATCAGCCGGGGCATGGGCCCGGCCTTCCCATTCGATGAAGAACTCAGGACGCGAGCCATCATGGATTTAAGTCTGAACGAAGAACAAAAAATGATCGCCGAGAGCGCCGCGGTGTTTCTGCAGGAAAAAAGCAGCACGGCGCAGGTGCGCAAGGTTTCTGAAACCGAGGGCGGGCTGGACCGTGCCCTGTGGCAGGAAGTGCTGGACATGGGCTGGTGCAGCGTGGCCCTGCCCGAAGCCGCAGGTGGCATGGGTCTGGGCTGGCGCGAGCTGGTGCTGCTTCAGGAGCAGATGGGCTATCACCTGGCCTGCGTGCCATTTTTTGACGCTGTCGTCGCAGTGACGCCGTTGTGGCAAGCGTTGAGCCAGACCGGGCAGGGTCTGGGCGTGGTGGAGCGCCTGGCGGCCTCGGGCCGGATCTGCGTTCTGGGCATGACGGTGCGTGGTGAGCTGCCCGCGGCCGCGACCGTGAAGCTCGAAGGCGATGCGCTGGTGCTCAATGGCCAGTGGAGTCAGGTGGGATCCGGAGCACATGCCGATGTGTTCCTGCTGCCCGCTACTCTGCCTTGCGGCTCGCTGGCCCTGCTGGAAGTGCATGCCAAGGAAGAAGGTTTGAGCGTGCAGGCGCTGACTACGGTGGACGCCACACGCAGCAGTGCCGATGTCATGGCCGTTAATGTGAGATTGACTGGCGCTGCCGTGTTGATGCATGGCGAGGCGCTCAGGAGCCTGTGGGCGCAGACCCGCAATCTGGCGGCCATCGGTTTGGCGGCTGAACAAGTCGGTGTGGCCGAGCGCGCGCTGAATCTGGCCGTGGAATACACCAAGGAGCGTCAGCAGTTCGGCAAGGCCGTGGGCAGTTTTCAGGGCGTCAAGCACCGGGCAGCGCAGATGCTGGTGAAGGTGGAGACCGCTCGTTCTGCCGTCTATGCTGCAGCTTTCATAGCTGATGGCGCCGACGTCACGAGCGATCTGAGCTACTTCGCGGCTCAAGCTCGCACAGATGCAACGGAGGCTGCTCTCTTTTCCACGCGCGAAAGCATTCAGTTGCACGGCGGAGTGGGATTCACCTGGGAGTTTGATCCGCATCTGTTCTTCCGCCGCGCGCAGGCATCCAGCCAGCGCATGGGCACGGTGGAGCAGTGGCGCGAGCTGGTGGCTGCGCGTTTGTTGGACGAGAGCGTGACGGAGGCAGCATGAAGATGCAGGAGTCGGAAATCAATGAAGCCTTTCGCGCTGAAGTGCGTGAATGGATGGCCCAACATCTGACAGGGCGGTTCGCCCCGCTCAAGCATGCCAGCGGTCTGGGTGCTGAAGGTTATGACGCGCAACTGGCCAAGGAATGGGAGCAGGAGCTGGCCAAGGGCGGCTGGACCGGCCTGGGCTGGGAGACCCGGTACGGCGGCCGCAACGTCCC
The DNA here is from genome assembly GCF_008121555.1 of Comamonas sp. Z1. Lineage (NCBI taxonomy): Bacteria > Pseudomonadati > Pseudomonadota > Betaproteobacteria > Burkholderiales > Comamonadaceae > Comamonas > Comamonas sp. Z1. The sequence continues at coordinate 194,659 of NZ_VOQT01000007.1, read as the reverse complement.
GCTGGCCCAGCAAGTCATCTTCCACGAGGAGTATGTACGCTGCGGCGGTCCCGGCCGCATCGGTCATATCGGCGAGACCCTGCTGGCCCCCACGCTGATGGCTTTTGGCACGCCCGAGCAGAAACAGCGTTTTCTGCCCGGCATTCTGGCCGGTACCGACTATTGGGCTCAGGGCTACTCCGAGCCCGGCGCGGGCTCCGACCTGGCGGGCATTCGTACCAAAGCCCATCGCGATGCGGCCACGGGCGAGTGGGTGATCAACGGTCAGAAGGTCTGGACTTCCTGGGCCCATGAGTCCGAATGGGTGTTTGTGCTGGCTCGCACCGACGAGGTCGGAGCGAGCACTGCCAGCCCCCGCCATGCGGGCATGGTGCTGCTGCTGGTGCCCATCAAGCAGGCCGGCGTGGAGGTGCGTCCGATTCGCCAGATCACCGGCACTTCGGAGTTCAACGAAGTTTTCTTTGATGGCGCACGCACCGAAGGCGCGCTGCATCTGGGCCCCGTGGGCGATGGCTGGAAGGTCGCCATGTATCTGCTGGGCTGCGAGCGCGGTGCGTCCACTCTGGGCCAGCAGGCACATTTCCGCTATGAGCTGGACCTGATCATCGACCTGGCCAGGCGCAATGGCGCTGCCCGCGACCCGCTGATCCGCCAGCGCCTGGCCAAGGCCGATATGGGTCTGCAGACTCTGCGCGCCCATGCGCTGCGCGCAAGCGATGTGAGCACGCCCTTCCGTGTGGCTTCCGTATCCAAATACGCATGGTCCAACTGGCACCGTGATCTGGGCGAGCTGGCCATGGATGTGCTGGGCGAGCAGGGCGAACTGGTGCTCAGGGATCCCGCGTTCAGCGCTTTGCAGCAGCTATGGCTGGTCAGCCGTGCCGACACCATCTATGCAGGCACCAACGAGATTCAGATGAACCTCATGGCCGAACGTGCACTGGGCATGCCGCGCTGATCGAACGCGCCTGCTCCTTGGTCATTGGAGTAGGTGAATACGCTGAGTGGCTCCAAAGAAGATGCTGTGAACCGCGGGTTCTCCCTGGTGGTTTGCAGCATTTTCTCCTTTGAAATGTCCTCCCAGCGACATTAGGGAATGACCTATCGTCCAAAGTGACGATGCTGCAGCGCAGCGGCGATCGGAAGATCGAGGCAACTACTTTTGAATGACAAATGACTAGCGCTCCCTCTTACGTTGCTCCCCACGGCCTGCTCAAAGACAAAACTGTGCTCGTTACCGCTGCTGCTGGCGCCGGTATCGGCTTTTCAGCTGCAAAACGAGCAGCAGAGGAGGGCTGCAAGGCCTTGTTCATCTCCGACGTGCATGAGCGTCGGCTGGCCGAAGCCGTGGAGCAGATCAAAAAAGATACGGGTTTGTCCCAGGTCTTTGGCAAGCTCTGCGACGTGAGCAAGGAAGAGCAGGTGCAGGCGCTGATCTCCGAAGCCGACAGCGCCATGGGCGGTATCGATGTGCTGATCAATAACGCGGGTCTGGGCACCAGTTGCAAGGTCGTCGACATGGGCGATGACGAGTGGAGCAAGGTCATCGACATCACGCTGACCGGCACCTTCCGCATGACGCGCGCAGCGCTCAAGCTGATGCAGCCACGCGGCAAGGGTGTGATCGTCAACAACGCCTCGGTGCTGGGCTGGCGCGCCCAGACCGAGCAGGCTCATTACGCGGCAGCCAAGGCGGGCGTGATGGCCCTCACACGCTGTTCGGCGCTGGAAGCGGCCGAATTCGGCATCCGCATCAACGCCGTGGCGCCTTCCATCGCCATTCACGCCTTCCTCAAGAAGTCGGCCTCTGAAGAGCTGCTGGCCAAGTTGTCCGAGAAGGAAGCCTTTGGTCGGGGTGCCGAGCCCTGGGAAGTAGCCAATGTGATGATCTTCCTGGCCAGCGACTACTCCTCGTACATGACGGGTGAAGTGGTGTCCGTCAGCTCGCAGAGGGCCTGAGCATGAATGCAGTCGCAGACAAGATGCTGTTTGACTCGGCAGCCTCGGTGCAGGCATCGGTGGGGCGTCAACTGGGCGAGACCGAATGGGTGCAGATCACGCAGGAGCGCATCAATCAGTTTGCCGATGCCACGGGCGATCACCAATGGATTCACGTGGACCCCGAGCAGGCCAGGAACGGTCCGTTCGGCGCCTGCGTGGCCCATGGATATCTGACGCTGTCTCTGGCCAATCTGTTTTTGCCTCAGCTGGTCAGCTATCAGGGGCTGAAGATGGGCGTCAACTATGGTTGCGAGAAGGTGCGTTTTCCGGCTCCGGTGCTGGTGAACAGCTTCGTGCGTGGCAGCGGCGAGGTGGTGGCGGCGACGCCTATCGGAGAAGACGGCGTACAGGTCACGATCCGAATCACCGTACAGGTCAGGAATCAGGATAAACCCGGCTGTGTGGTTGAAACCATCAGCAGGCTGTTCTTTATCCGGGAAAATTGAGTGTGTGCAAGCGCCTGCTTCGGCGGGAGATTGCATTTTTTGTGAAGAGGGATGAGCTGCCGACAGAGTGGCCGACCTCGATACGGCAGCAAAAGCTGCCCAGGGCGCGACGAAAAGAAAGTTAGGAGACAAAGACATGAAAGACGCAGTCATCGTTTCGACGGCACGTACCCCCATAGGCAAGGCTTACCGTGGTGCCTTCAACGACACCGAAGCTCCGGTGCTGGGCGGACACGTCATTCGCGCGGCGCTCAACAAGGCGAACGTGGCTGGTGCGGATGTGGATGATGTCATTTTGGGCATTGCCGCGCAGCAGGGCACGCAGGGCTACAACCTGGGGCGTCTGTGCGGCTATACCGCCGGCCTGCCGGAATCCGTGGGCGGAATGGTGATCGATCGCATGTGCGCATCGGGCCTGATGAGCATTGCCACGGCTGCCAAGGGTGTCATGACCGGCGAGATGAATATCGCTGTGGCCGGCGGGCTGGAGTCCATTTCCCTGGTTCAGAACAAGTACAAGAACTCGTACCGCGCCCAATCGAAGGCTGTGCTGGCCGCAGAGCCCACAGCCTACATCCAGATGATAGAGACGGCCGAGCTGGTCAGCCAGCGTTACGGCATCAGTCGTGAAGCCCAGGACGAGTACTCGCTGCGCAGCCAGCAGCGCGTGGCCGCCGCACAGGCTCGTGGCCTGTTCGACGATGAAATCGTGCCGCTGACCACGGTCAAGCAGCTGTTTGACAAGGAAGGCAATGTCACCGGCAGCGAGGAAGTCACGCTGACCCGCGACGAGGGCAACCGTGCCGACACCACGCTTGAGAATCTGGCCAAGCTCAAGCCTGTATGGAAGAGCGGCCAGTGGGTGGAGCAAGGCCAGTTCATCACGGCCGGCAATGCATCCCAGCTGTCCGACGGTGCCAGCGCCTGTGTGGTGATGAGTGCCGACGAAGCCCGCAGTCGCGGCCTCGCGCCTCTGGGCATCTATCGCGGCGTGGCCGTGGCAGGCTGCCGTGCCGATGAAATGGGGATCGGCCCCGTCTATGCCATCCCCAAGCTGCTCAAGCAGCATGGGCTGACGGTTGGCGACATCGGCCTGTGGGAAATCAACGAGGCATTTGCCTGCCAGGTGATCTACAGCCGCGACAAACTGGGCATTCCCGATGAGCGCCTGAACGTCAACGGCGGCGCGATCTCCATCGGCCACCCCTTCGGCATGTCGGGCGCACGTCTGGTTGGTCACGCCCTGCTGGAGGGGCGTCGCCGCGGCGTGCGTTTTGTGGTTGTGAGCATGTGTATTGGCGGCGGCATGGGCGCTGCCGGCCTGTTTGAGCTGAGCTGATCCGATCTGTCTGCAACCAACCTTCAACCAAGGAGTTGAACATGATGGACAGCGCTTTCGCCAAGATGGGTTTTTCCACCTACACGCCAAGTTCCATCGCTTGCGTGATCAAGGATGTGCCCATATTCGACACCCCGACCCCCGTGCGCGCATCGGCCGATGCACCCTTCGTGAGCGCCGAGCAGTTCAGTGCGCTGATCAGTCAGCTCTATGAAGCTGCCATGGATCCGGAAGGCTGGAAGCCTTTTCTGGAGACTCTGCGTCTGCAACTGGGAGGCAATTACGCCTCGCTCATAGTGCGCCCAGGCTCCGCCGATGATGTGGGGCTGATCGTCTCGGCCGCAGGCGACCGCCGCGATCTGATGCCGAACTGCCCCAAGATCAGCATGAGCCCGTTTCGCAGCATGCCTACCGATCGTATCGTGACCGTGGGGGATGTGATGCCCGAGTCCGAGTGGCGCGCTTCAAGCTACTACAACGACTGGTGCAAGCAGCTGCAGGTGTTCCACGTGATGGCAGCCGACATCGTCACCAAGGACAGTTGCGTCTACGGTCTGCGCATCACGCGGCCCGAAGGTGCCCCGGCTTTCAACAAGCAGGAGCGTGCCTTTGGCTCCATGATGCTGCCGCATATCAAGCGCGCGTTGAACCTGCATCTGTCGGTGAACCAGGACCGTCAGGTCATCTCCCTCTACAGCAAGGCCACGGCCCAGCTGATGGTGGGGGTGGTCATCCTCGATCAGAACGGCAATGTGCTGGAGTGCAATCCCGCCGCGGCCAGCATTCTGGACATGCAGGACGGTCTGAAGATCTCCGGCGGCATGCTGGAGGCCAACTACGCCAATGACAACCGCAAGCTGCAGCGCCTGATCAAGGATGCGCTCATGCATACACAGGTCTCGCGCCTGTCCATGACCGAAGGCATGTCGGTCAGCCGGCAGTCCGGCCAGCTCAACTGGGGCGTGGTGGTGCAAAGCATTTCTCCCGACGAGTGGACCGAGGGCAAGCAGCGCCCCAGTGTCGCCGTCTTTGTACGCGACACCGGCGGCAAGGCAGACCCTCCCGTGAAGCTGGCTCAGCAGCTGTTCCAGCTGACGCCGGCCGAGACTTCGCTGGCCATTCAACTGGCCAATGGCCTGTCGCTTGAAGAGGCCGCCGAAGCGCTCAACATCCGCCGCAACACGGCGCGAGCCCATCTGCGCTCCATCTTCTCCAAGACGGGGGTGCGCCGCCAGACCGAGCTGGTGCGCATCTTCCTCAACAGCGTGGCCTGGCTGGGGAACAAGTGACGACGGTTGGTGGAAATAAAAAGCGGGCTTCGGCCCGTTTTTTTGTATATGGAGCAGAGCTGGGCAGTCTGCTTTCAATCCTGACCGTGGAAAATTCCTCGCGCAGCATGTCGATGGGAGGCCCGGATTCAGGCCGCTTGTGATCGGGTGTGGAGCAGCCTCGACTCATTGAAGGCCAGACCGGGCCGAAATGGCGCCTATGCAGAAATGACTGTACGGTTGCAGGCAAGCCCAGCGAATGTGCTCCATGCACTCCCTGGCGAAATCTCCAGGCCCTGGAGTTTGCTTGCGCACAGCTTGTCCGTGCAGCATGGTCATGTGGTCTCCCAGGCTTGCTTCTCATAGATTCCATCCACGCCAGTTCAATCGTTTGAAAGCAAGCTGGCGGTCGAGGTGCAAATGCCTGCCAGAGCAAGATACCCCCGCCCCTCGCTAGAGAGAAACCAAGGCAGAATGACGGGCGCGGGGGTGAGTATCCGGTGTTCCTACGGAAGAAAGCACTTGCATGGCTCAACAGAAGAAATGTGACCGGCTCGCTCAAATACAGCAACGACATGAAACTATTTCGCAAGCCTGCTTTTGATCACTTCAACTTCGTTTCTAGTGCGCCCTATGCAATGCTCTTGGTGGGAGGGGTTATTGCGCTGTCGATGACAGTGATCTGTACCGTCGTCCTCTATCAGAGCCGGCTGGATACGATGGAGCATGCGATAGAAACATCGCGCAATGTTGCCCTTCTTGCTGAAAATGACGTGGTTCGGAACTTCGAGCTCTATGCACTGTCGTTGCAAGCCGTAGTCGATGGACTCAACGATTCCGAAGTGATGGCTGCCTCGCCGCATTTGCGTAATGCGGCCTTGTTCGACAAGGCCGCGACCGCGACCTATCTGGGATCCATCCTGGTTCTTGACGCAGACGGAAAAATTGCCCTCAATGCAGGGGGCGCGGATTCGGTGAATGAGCATTACTCGGATCATGACTTTTTCAAGGTGCACAAGGAAAGCCCAAGCATCGGGCTCTACGTGGGCGACCCTTACTCATCCACGCTGCATGGTGGCTCCCTGAGCATTCCTCTGAGTCGTCGGATTTCCCATGCGGACGGCTCTTTCGCCGGCATTGTGCTGATAGATGTTCAGCTGGAGTACTTTCAGAAGCTGTTCTCCGCGCTTTCGCTGGGCAAGCATGGATCGCTGGCCCTGATCAGAAAAGATGGCGCCATGATGATGCGTCAGCCCTTCGATGCCAAGGTCATCGGGCGCAATATCCGCAATGCAAGCACGTTCCAGCAGTTCATGTCGGCACCCGAAGGCAGCTTTTCGGATACGTCGTACCTGGATGGCGCGCAGCGCGCGTACTACTTCAAGAATCTTCCGAGCTTGCCATTCATCATCATGGTGGCGAAAGCGCATTCCGATATCTACGCAGTCTGGCGCCAGCGCGCCTTGCTGATTACCTCCGTCATGGGAACGCTCACCATGGCTTTCATCAGTCTGTCCTTTGCGTTCGGAGTGCAGCTCAAGCGCCGCATGCGCGCAGAGTCCGAACTGGCGCTGCTGGCGCGTACCGATGGACTGACCGGCCTGAACAACCGCCGCAAGCTCGACGAGATCATCGAGCACGAGTGGCACAGGGCCAAAAGAAGTCACAGCGCCTTCTCGCTGCTGTTTGTGGATATCGACTGGTTCAAGGCCTACAACGACACCTACGGACATCAGGCCGGGGATATGGTTCTGGCGACCGTGGCCAGATGCATTGCCAGCAATATCCGGCGCCCCGAGGACAGTGCGGCCCGCTATGGGGGGGAGGAATTCATCGTGGTGCTGCCGGACACGACCCTGGATGGAGGCGCGCTGATTGCCGAGAACATCCGGGAGGCAGTCTCCGAGCTTGCGATTGCGCACACCGGAAGCGAATTCGGCTGCATCACGGTCAGCATCGGTTGTGCGGCCTGGGTGCCGGGCAAGGATCTGGACGTGCAGGAGGTGCTGCGCTCGGCCGACAAGGCACTGTACGGCGCCAAGATGACCGGGCGCAACAAGGTCGTTCTATCCAGCTCGTCTGCGGCATAGCGCCGCAGCCGCTCTGGTGACTTGGGGCTTGGCCTGCATGGCAGCGTCCACCCCGGCAAAGCAAGTTGCCTGAATAGTGATAGCTGCTATCGCCTGATATACATGGATTTCAATATGAAAAATATCTGAAATCTAGTCATATAAAGCGAGAGTAGCTATATTTTAAGTAGCTTCCATCCAGTGAACCGCTTGGTCGCCTCGCCGGCTGCTCAGGCACAGGCCTTGCTCTCGCGCAGCGCCGCTATATCGGCCTGGGCATAGCCCAGGGACGCGAGCACGGCATCGGTGTCCTGGCCGATTCTGGTTCCCGGTGTGGGGCTGCGCGCAGGGGTGCGTGAAAAGCGTGGGGCCGGCGAGGGCTGGCACTGGATACTGCCGTCCACTTCCAGATCGACGAACAGATTGCGCCGGGCGTTGTGCGGATGAGCGGGTGCCTCGGCCAGGCTCAGCACCGGGGCAAAGCAGACATCGCTGCCTTCGAGCTCTTCGCTCCACTGTGCCTGCGTCTTCCTGCGCACGATTTCGGCCACGCGGGCCTTGACTTCGGGCCAGTCGGAGCTTTGGTACTGGCGCCTGGGGTCCACATCGGTCAGGCCCAGCTTCTGCAGCTGCAGGGCATAGAACGGCGGCTCGATGGCGCCCAGGGTGATGTGCTTGCCATCTGCGCACTCGAACACTTCATAGAAGGGTGAAGTGTTGAGAAAGTGATTCTGCGCGGGATCGTCCTTCCAGTAGCCCATGCCACTGCGCATCTGGTGCATCAGGCCACTCATGGCGCTCACTCCGTCGATCATGGCTGCGTCCACCACCTGACCCCTGCCGGATTGACGTGCCTCGTGCATGGCGCACATGATTCCGAACAGCAAGAACATGGCACCGCCCGCCATATCGCCCACGATGGTGGGCGGCAGCACGGGCGCCTGGCCGGGGCGCATGGAGGTGGACATCACGCCCGTCAGCGCCACATAGTTGATGTCATGGCCTGCGGCCTGGGACAGGGGGCCGGTCTGGCCCCAGCCGGTGACGCGGCCAAAGACCAGGCGGGGCGCGCGGCGGGCGACTTCCTCGGGGCTGAAGCCCAGGCGCTCCATCACGCCGGGTCTGAAGCCCTCGATGAGCGCGTCGGCAGACTCGATCAGCTTCCAGGCGGCGGCGCGTCCGCCCTCGGACTTGAGGTCCAGCGCGATGGACTTCTTGCCCCGGTTCTGCGCCATGCGCGGGTAGCGGGATGCCGCAGCATGGTCTGCGCTGCGCTCGATGAGAATCACTTCGGCACCCATATCGGCCAGCATCATGCCGGCAAAGGGGGCAGGGCCGATGCCTGCAAATTCGATGACGCGCATTCCGCTCAAAGGCCCTGGGCTCTGGCCTTGGAAAGGGTGTTCTGTACTCAAGTCGGTCTCCTGTTTTTGTCTGCGACTTTTCTATCTTGTTGATCCTGCCGGTTTTGGACCCGTCCGTTTGGAGTATGTCCAGGGTGAAAGCCAGGCCAACACTGGACATTCCATAAAAAAAGGAGAGCAATACATGTTCAGGCTGGATGGGAAAGTGGCGCTGGTCAGCGGCGGCGGGCGCGGCATGGGGTTCGGCATCGCGCAGGCGCTGGCTGCGCAGGGCGCACATGTGGTGGTGAACGACTTTCATCAGGACCGTGCCGAGAGTGCGGCACGTCAATTGTGCGAAGCGGGATTTAAGGCATCGGCCCAGGCGGCGGACCTGACGGATCGCGCCGCCATCTTTGCCATGGTCGAGCGCATCCAGGCCGAGGTCGGTGTCGTCGATATCTTTGTGCACAACGCCGGCATCCCGGCCCAGGGCTGGGGCTACACGCCGTTTCTGCAGTCGCCCGAGTCCGAATGGAACGCCTGGCTGCAGCTCAATCTGCATGGGTTGATGCATGCCTGCCAGACTCTGCTGCCCGCCATGCAGGAGCAGGGCTGGGGGCGCATTGTGGCCATCAACTCCGACGCGGCGCGCACGGCCACGGGCATGGGGCTGTGTGCCTATGGTGCGGCCAAGGCGGCAGCGATTGGCTTCATTCGCAATCTCTCGGGCGAAGTGGGCCCGCACGGGGTGACGGCCAACGCTCTGTCGCTGGGCACCATGAACAACTGGGAAGGCTCGGAGAAGATTGCCAGAAAGGGCACGTCCGTGGGCCGGGCCGGATCGCCCCAGGATGTGGGTGCGGCCGTGAGCTATCTCGCATCGACCGAGGCTGAGTGGGTCAACGGCCAGGTGCTGCCGGTCAACGGCGGTGGTCTGGTTGCCTGAGTTCAGCAGCCGTCCTCAACAGCCTTCCGGTGGTTCAAGCCGGGAGGCTTTTTTGTCACTCAAGAGACTGAAGAACTGTCGAACGGGAGACTGCCAAGCCCTGGCGACGGACATTCTGGCGGCATCAACTGCTTTCCCGTTCTGAACCGAAAGCCATGTGCCGGAAAGTTCGGTTTCGACCGGTTCTTCTCATAGTCTGCCCCTAGTCCGAATCAGGTAGGTTTGGGCAAAAGCCGTATGGCAATCTGAATAAGAACTCGATAACAACCTGGTGATGTGAGGAAAGCAGATGGAGGCATTGATCTTCGACCATGTCCGAACCCCCCGAGGCAAGGGCAAGCCGGATGGAGCACTGCATGAGGTGACGCCGGTCTGGCTGGCCGCGCAGCCGCTGGTGGCGCTGCGTGAGCGCAATCGGCTCGATACGGCGGTGGTGGACGACGTGGTCATGGGCTGCGTGGTGCCCGTGGGCGAGCAGGGTGGCAATGTGGGCCGCATGGCGGTGCTGCAGGCCGACTATGCGCAGAGCGTGGCTGGCGTGCAGCTCAATCGCTACTGCGGCTCGGGCCTGGAGGCGGTGAGCTTTGCTGCAGCCAAGGTGATGGCCGGCCAGGCCGATATGACGATTGGCGCCGGTGTGGAGATGATGTCCCGCGTACCCATGGGCTCCGATGGCGGCGCCTGGGCGCAGGACCCGCAGCTGGCCAGCAAGACCTATTTCGTGATGCAGGGCATTTCGGCAGACTTGCTGGCATCGCTGCGCGGCCACAGTCGCCGTGATCTGGACGAGTACTCGGCCGAAAGCCACCGCCGCGCGGCCAAGGCCTGGACGGAAGGTCGCTTTGACCAGTCTGTCGTTCCCGTCAAAGACTTCCTGGGCATGACGCTGCTGGAAAAGGACGAGACCATTCGAGCCGAGACCACCGCCGATTCGCTGGCCGCCCTCAAGCCCGCTTTCACCGAGATGGGCCAGAAATACGGTTATGACAGCGTGGCGCTGCAGCGCTATCCGCAGGTCGAGCAGATTCACCATCATCACCATGCAGGCAACAGCTCGGGCATTGTCGACGGTGCGGCTGCCGTGCTGATCGGCACGGCCGAGGCCGGTGCCAGGCAGGGCATGAAACCCAGGGCCCGCATCCGCGCCTTTGCCAGCATCGGCTCCGAGCCGACCTTGATGCTGGACGGCCCGGCCCATGCCGCACGCAAGGCTTTGGCCAGGGCGCGCATGCAGGCTTCGGACATCGATCTGTGGGAGCTCAACGAGGCCTTTGCCACGGTGGTGCTGACCATGATGGAGGAGCTGGACATTCCCCATGAGCGCATGAACGTCAACGGCGGAGCGATTGCCATGGGCCACCCGCTGGGGGCCACCGGCGCCATGATTCTGGGCACGGTGCTGGACGAGCTGGAGCGCAGCGGCAAGCGCACGGCGCTGATCAGCCTGTGCGTGGCCGCGGGCATGGGCTCGGCCATGATCATCGAACGCGTGTGAGTGAGGGAGCAGAAGTCATGACAACGGAAATCATTCGCTACGCCGTAGATGAGGACGGCATTGCCATGCTGACGCTGGATTACCCCGGCAAGACCATGAATGTGATCGACCAGGCCTTCATGGACAGCCTGGAGGCCTGTATCGCACGCATGCACGGCGACGACCGGGTGCGCGGCGGCATCATTACCTCGGGCAAGGACAGCTTTGTCGCGGGGGCCGACCTGATGGGCATGGAGGCCAATATCGACGCCATGGCGGACATGCCCATCGAGGAACTGTTCGCCTCCTGCGCATCGCTGTCCCGGCTGCTGCGCAAACTGGAGACCCTGGGCAAGCCGCTGGTGGCGGCCATCAACGGCATGGCATTGGGCGGCGGCTATGAAATCTGCCTGGCCTGCCACCACCGCATTGCCGCCGATGCACCCACGGTCATGGTCGGCCTGCCCGAGGCTCAAGTGGGCTTGCTGCCCGGCGCCGGCGGCACCCAGCGTCTGCCGCGCATGATCGGCATTCTGGCCGCCATGCCTTTTCTCATGGAGGGCAAGCAGTTGCGGGCAGTGAAGGCCAGGGAAGCCGGTCTGGTGGACGAAGTGGTGGCTCCCGGGCAGTTGCTCAGTGCTGCCAAGGCCTGGCTGTTGGCCAGGCCCACGGCGCTGCAGCCCTGGGATGTGAAAGGCTTTCGCATCCCCGGTGGCGGCCCGCTGGACCCGCGTGTGGCCCCGGCCTTCGTGGTGGGCAACACCCTGCTGCAGGCCAAGACCTTTCACAATATGCCAGCGCCGCTGTGCATTCAAAGCTGCATCTACGAAGGTTGCCAGCTGCCCATCGACAAGGGCCTGCGCATCGAGAGCAAGTACATGGCCACGCTGTCGCGCAGTCCCGTGGCGCGCGGCATGATTCGCACGCTCTTCGTCAACAAGGCCAAGGCCGAGAAAGGCATGCACCGTCCTGCAGGCTTGGAGCCCTTCCAATGCCGCAAGCTGGGTCTGATAGGCGCAGGCATGATGGGCGCGGGCATCGCCTTGGTGGCCGCCCAGCGCGGTATTCAGGTGGTGCTGATAGACCGGGATCAGGCGGCAGCGGACAAGGGCAAGCAGTACTCCGAGAAGACGCTGGCCAAGCAGGTGGACAAGGGGCGCCAGAGCCGCGAGAAGGCCGATGCCATCCTCGCCTGCATCACGCCTGGCACCGATTACGAGCTGCTGCGCGATGCCGATATGGTGGTCGAAGCCGTGTTCGAAGACCGTGCCATCAAGGCTGAAGTGACCCGCAAGCTGGACGCCGTGCTGCCGCCTGGCTGCGTGCTGGCCAGCAACACCTCGGCACTGCCCATCAGCCTGCTGGCGCAGGCGAGCGACAGGCCCGATCGCTTCATCGGTCTGCATTTCTTCTCGCCGGCCGACAAGATGCCGCTGGTGGAAGTCATTCGCGGCAAGCAGACATCGGATGCCACGCTGGCGCAGGCACTGGATTTCGTGGCTCAGCTCAAGAAGACGCCCATTGTCGTCAACGACAAGCGCGGCTTTTTTACCAGCCGCTTCATCGGCGCGTTTGTGGATGACGCCATCGGCATGGTGGCAGAAGGCATTGCCCCTGCATTGATAGAGAACTGTGCAAAGCATGCGGGCATGCCCGTGGGGCCGCTGGCGATTACCGACGAGCTGTCGATTGATCTGTCCAAGCATGCGGGCGAATCCCAGGCCAAGGAGTTCCCAGAGGAATACAAGCCCGGTCGCTCCGTGCCGGTGATCGGCAAGCTGTTCGAGCTGGGCCGCCTGGGCCGCAAGGTGGGCAAGGGCTTCTATGACTACGATGAAAGCGGCAAGCGCATCTGGCCGGGCCTGGCCGAGTATTACCCGCTGAAAGCCCCGCAGCCCAGTGCGCATGACCTCAAGCAGCGCATTCTCTATGTGCAGGCCGTCGAAGGAGCGCGTGCCATGGAGGAGGGCGTGCTGCTGGCGCCGGCCGACGGCGACATCGGCTCGATTCTGGGGGTGGGCTTTCCCGCCTATACCGGCGGCCCCTTCTGCTTTATCGACGGCATAGGTCTGGCGCAGTTCGTGGCCGAGGCCGATCGCCTGGCAGATCTGTTTGGCGAGCAACTGCGCCCGCCACAGCTGCTGCGGGATATGGCGGCCAAGGGCCAGACCTTCTACGGCAAGAGCGCAAGAGCCTGACAAAAGCACAAATGTGCCGCTAGGGGCGGGCCAGGGCTCGCCCCATGTGCAGACACTCATCCGATAAATACATCAATGGAGACAAGGCATGGATGAAGTCTTCGATTACATCGTCATAGGCGCGGGCTCGGCGGGGGGCACACTGGCTGCACGGCTGAGCGAGAACCGGCAGCACAAGGTCCTGCTGCTAGAAGGCGGCGCAAGCCACAAGGATTTGCTGGTCTCCATGCCTTCTGGCTGGGGCCAGATGGTCAACAGTTCCCGTTATTCCTGGGGGCACGAAACAGAGCCCGAGCAGTACGCAGCCAAGCGCCGCATTAGCCTGCCGCGAGGCAAGCGCCTGGGAGGCTCATCTTCCATCAACGGCATGATTTATGTGCGCGGCGATCGCGCGGACTTCGACAGCTGGGCTGAGCAAGGGGCGGCGGGCTGGAGCTATGACGAGTTGCTGCCCTACTTTGTGCGCACCGAAGACCAGCAGCGCAGCGAACAAGAATTCACCCGGCCCTGGCATGGGCGCGGCGGGCCGCTGACGGCCAACAATCTGCACAACCCACATCCCGTATCGCTGGCCATGGTACAGGCCGCCATTCAAGCCGGCATGCCCGCATGCAAGGATTTCAACAACGGCCATCCCGACGGGGCAGGGCTGTTTCAGGTCAATCTCAAGAATGGTCAGCGCTCGTCGGTGGCCAAAAACGCCATCGAGCCCGCCATGCAACGGCGCAATCTGGATGTGCGCATGCAGGTGCTGGTCACCCGCATAGGTCTGGACGGGCTGCGCGCCAGCACGGTGCACTGGAGGGACAAGGCCGGCGCAAGCCATGCAGCTCGCGCCAGCAAGGAAGTCCTGCTGTGTGCAGGGGCTCTGCAGTCGCCCCAGTTGCTGATGCTTTCGGGCATCGGCCCGGCAGCGCACCTGCAGGAGATGGGGATCGAGGTCAAGGTGGATCTGCCTGGGGTGGGCGCCAATCTGCAGGACCATGCGATTGTCCCCATGTCCTGGCGCATGAAGGCCGGAACGCCCAGCCTCAACCGCTCGCTGCGCGGCCTGGGGATTGGCGCTTCGCTCATTCAGTACCTGTTGACCAGGCAGGGCGCCATGGCCATGCCGGCTTCGGAGTTTGCCGCCTGGTTCCGCAGTGACTCCAGCCTGCCCTATAACGACATCCAGATTCACGGCCTGCCCGTGACCGGCGATATCGAGGGCTATATGCAGGGCGGCAAGAACTACCGCACCGAGGCCTTCCCCGGCATGACGATGGCGCCCTATCAGGTGCGGCCCTATTCACGCGGCCAGCTCAGGCTCAGGAGCAGCAAGCCCGAGGAGCTGGCCAGCATTCGCATGAACTTTCTGCACGACGAGCGTGACCGCAAGGCGCTGCTCCATGGAGTACGCATGGCCAGCAGGATTGCGCAGCAGCCCGCGCTGGCCGGCCTGATCGAAACGCAGACGCGCCCGGCACCTGGCCTGCAAAGCGACGAGGAACTGCTGGACTGGATCTCCATGTACATGGGTTCGGGCCACCACGCCAGCGGCAGCTGCCGCATGGGCCATGCGGCCGATCCGCGAAGCGTGGTCACGCCCGAGCTCCGGGTCAAGGGCGTGCAGGGCCTGCGCGTGATCGATGCCTCGGTCATGCCGCATCTGGTGTCGGGAAACACGAATGCGGCATCGGTGGTGATCGGAGACAAGGGCGCAGATCTGGTGCTGGGCCTGGCCCCGCCTGCTGCAAGGCGGTGGAATGTGGCAGCCGTGCTGCCGGATGGCGCATGCGCCGCCGCCGCGGTTTGAGCTTGGGAAGAATGGGTGGAGACAAAAAAGATGAACTTCGATTTCAGTGACGACCAGAACGCATTGCGCAACGAAATACGAAAATTCCTGACCAGGGAATCGCCGCTGACGCAGCCGCGTGCCTTGCTCGAGGGCGAGGGTCACCATGCCCAGGACGTATGGAGCGGCATGGCCCAGCTGGGTGTGAGCAGCCTGATGCTGCCGGAGGACTGTGGCGGTATAGGCCTCGGTGCCATGGAAATGTGCGTGGTGGCCGAGGAAGTGGGCCGCCAGCTCAGTCCCGTGCCTCTGGCCTCGACCATGTATCTGGCGGTGCAGGCCGTCCTGCTATCTACACAGGAGCAGTCTGCGCAACGCCGGCAATGGCTGCTGCCGGTTTCGGGTGGAAGCATTGGCTGTCTGGCAGCGCCGACGGACGGGCAGGAACCGCCATCCGGTCTGCCCCTGTTTGACGGCAAGACCTTGAAGGGGGAATGTCCGCTGGTGGCCGACGGCATGGCCGCGCAATGGGGTGTGGCGCTGGCGCGCAATGAGACGGGGGCGGATGTGCTGGTGGCCTTCAGGTGTGACGGCTCGGTGCAGCGCAAGAAGCTCAAGACGCTGGATCCTTCCAAGCCCTATGCCTTGTTGCGCTTTGACGGCACGGCGGCCGAGCAGCTTGACGGAGCCAGCAGCGCTGCCCAGGTGCTGGCACGCGTGCGCAATCGTGCTGCCGTGATGTTGGCCTTCGAACAACTGGGAGCGGCCGACGCCGCGCTGGAGATGGCCTGCAGCTACGCCAGGGAGCGCAAGGCCTTTGGCCGGCCCATTGGGTCCTATCAGGGCATCAAGCACAAGCTGGCCAATCTCTACACCAACAACCAGCTGGCCCGTGCGCATTGCTATTACGGAGCCTGGGCGCTGACGGCAGACATGGCTCTGGCTGATGGTGCGCCCGAGCTGCCAGGCGCAGCCGCCGCAGCGCGCGTGAGCAGCACTCAGGTGCTGTCGGATGCTGCACAGGAAAACCTGCACACCCACGGCGGCATGGGCTATACATGGGAGATGGATTGCCATCTGTTCTACCGCCGTGCGCGCCAGCAGGCCGTGGAGCTGGGCAGTATCCACGCCTGGCGCGAGCAGGTGGCGGCCGAGTTGCAAAAACGATTGCTTGCTCCTGCGAAAGAGACGATTGTGCAGAGCTCGACCGCGGCTGACCGCCAGTCCATGGACTTTGGGGACACGCCCGAGGAAGCCGCCTTCCGCGCCGAATGCCGCGCCTGGCTGCAAGCCAATGCCGTGCCCAAGGCAAGTGCCGACGACTATTTCGGTCGTGACATGACTGCCGAGCAGCGCATGGAGGCAGCCCGGGTCTGGCAGGGCAAGAAGGCTGCAGCGGGTTTGGGTGCGATTACCTGGCCCAAGATGCTGGGTGGCCGTGGCGGCACGCCCATGCAGGAGCTGATCTGGCGCCAGGAAGAGGGCAAGGTCAAGGTGCCCACGGGCATGTTCAACGTCAGCCTGGGCATGGTTTTGCCATCGGTGATGGCGCACGCCAGCGCCGAAGTGCTGGCCCTGCATGTGGCCCCGGCACTGGGCGGAAAAAACCTCTGGTGCCAGTTGCTGAGCGAGCCGGGTGCCGGCTCCGATCTGGGCATGGTGCGCACACGTGCCGAGCGTGCCACCGATGGCCGTGAGGGCTGGATCGTCAACGGGCAAAAGGTCTGGACCTCTCTCGCGCAGTTTGCCCAGTTTGGTCTGGTATTGACTCGTACCAATCCCCAAGCCAGCAAGTTTGAAGGCTTGACCACCTTCTTCCTCGACATGAAGTCGCCCGGCATTACCGTGCGCCCGATTCGCCAGGCAGGGGGCGAGTCCGAGTTCAACGAAGTCTTCTTCGAGGACGTGTTCGTGCCCGATAGTCAGATGGTGGGCAAGCTGGGCAGTGGCTGGAAGGTCACGCTGACAGGCTTGATGGCAGAGCGCCTGGCCATTGGCGGCGTGATGCCCGCCGAGCTGTGGCGCACCACGGCTGGCTTGCTGGCCGATCATCGCTTTGACGGCAGGCCGGCGCTGCAGGACGGTCGCTTGCGCGAGCGCTGGGCCGACCTCTATCTGAAGGAGCAGGCGCTATGGCTGCTGCAGTGCCGCGCGCTGACGGCGCTGAGCAAGGGCCGCCAGCCCGGCCCCGAAATGAGCGGTGCCAAGAACGTGGCCGCTGCCGCGCTGCAGTCCTTTAGCTACTTCGCCATCGACTTGCTGGGCGAGCGCGGCGTGCTGGCCGCCAGCGAACTTGGCGAGCGTTTTGCCATGGTGGAGCGTCTGTGGTTCGGCTCTGCCGGCATGCGCATTGCCGGCGGTACCGACGAGGTGGTGCTCAACAGCATTGGCGAACGCGTGCTGGGGCTGGCTGCCGAGCCCCGTGCGGACAAGGACCTGCCCTTCT
The DNA here is from genome assembly GCF_008121555.1 of Comamonas sp. Z1. Classification (NCBI taxonomy): domain Bacteria; kingdom Pseudomonadati; phylum Pseudomonadota; class Betaproteobacteria; order Burkholderiales; family Comamonadaceae; genus Comamonas; species Comamonas sp. Z1. The sequence continues at coordinate 177,352 of NZ_VOQT01000007.1, read as the reverse complement.
GCGAACTGCTTGCCTAGTGACTTGGCGCGGCACACCGCAATGTGCCGCGTCCTTTTTACTGGGCATACAAGCCTCCATTCAATCCACGTGGCGGATATCACGTTTTTCAGGAGACAGGAAATGAGCGCATCTGCTGTGGCCCGTGTGCCGCAAGCCGCTTCGGCCAGGGTGATGCCGGTCAGCAATGTGACGGGCTGGCGTCGTCACTATCTGCTGCTGGTGCTGTTGCTCGTCTATGGCGTGAGCATGATAGACCGTCAGATCATGGGGGTGCTGATTCAGCCTATCAAGCAGGAGATGGGGGTTTCGGACAGTGCCATGGGCCTGCTCACGGGTCTGGCCTTTGCTCTGTTTTACAGCATTCTGGCCGTCCCCTTTGGCCGCTTTGCCGACCGTACCAACCGCCGCAACCTGATTGCCTGGTGCTGCGCCGGCTGGAGCGTTGCCACGGGTCTTTGCGGCATGGCGGTGGGCTTCTGGAGCCTGACGGCTGCTCGTGTGGGTGTGGCGGTGGGCGAGGCGGGCAGCACGGCGGCATCGACCACCATGATCGCTGACATCTACCCGCCCGAGCAGCGCAGCCGAGCCATGAGCGTATTCAGCCTGGGCCCGCATCTGGGCTCGCTGGTGGGTCTGGGCGTGGGAGCCTGGATTGCCCAGCACCATGGTTGGCGTGCGGCCTTTTTGTGGCTGTCTGTGCCCGGCGTGCTGATCGCTTTGGTGCTGCGCATGACTTGCCGCGAGCCTTTGCGCGGCGCGCAGGAAGGTCGTGCCGTGGTGCAGGCCGCAACAGAGAAGTTCAGCGAGGTGATGTCAGCCCTGGTGCGCAACAAGGCGTTTGTGGGCCTGGGGCTGGCCAGCATGCTGATGGCGTTCTCGGGCTATGCGATCGGCATGTGGAATACCGCGTTTCTGGTGCGCTCCCATGGTCTTCAGCTCAAGGACGCGGGCGCCATCATGGGATTCATCGGCGGGCCGGGGGCGATTTTCGGGGCTTTGCTCAGCGGCTGGGTCACCGATCTGATGGCAAGGAGGGATGTACGCTGGCAAATTGGCGTTCCGGTTCTGGGGACGCTGATTTCGATTCCGCTGGGGCTGGCTTTCTATCTGAATGACTCTGCGGGACAGTGGACGCTGGCCGGCCTGCAGATTCCGCACGCGATTGTCTACTACGGTCTGTTTTCCATCTTCTCCAGTTTCTGGGCTGCGCCGGTGTTTGCTGCACTGACCAATGTGATTGCTTCCAGCCGTCTGGCGACTTCTCTGTCCATCTACAACCTGCTGCTGACTGCAGTTGGCGGTGGTCTGGGACCTCTGACGGTGGGTCTGTTCAGCGATGCATTCATCGTTCGGGCGGGCAGTGAATCGCTGCGCTGGGCGCTGGTCTGCATGCTCGCCTTTTATGCGCTGGCGCTGCTGATCTATGCCTGGACCATCAAGCCCTATGCATCGATGGTGACCGCGAAAAAGATCGCTTGAAGCGATTTGGAAACAGACGATGGAGAGAGTTTCCACTGAGATTGTGCTTTCTTCGACCAAGTCTTGGGAAATGCCTTGGCGGAAGTTTTTTAAGGGTAGGTGCTGTTGGGAGCTGCTTGCCTATCTGCGAGCATGCACCCTCGAAACCACAAGGGTCTGCACCAGGTTCAAGCAGACGATGAATGTGGACAGGCCGTCGTCGAGCATTGCAGCACCTGCGGGACAAGTGGATTCGTAAAACGGGAAGACAGACGGAGACAAGAGATGACACGGACCTTCAATCTGGCGGATATTTTTGAGTTGGTGGTGCAAGCTGTGCCGGATCGCATTGCCTTTGGCTGCGGCAGGCAGAAGCTCAGCTTCAAACAGCTCGATGAGCGAGCCAATCAGCTGGGCAATGCGCTGCGCGCGCGCGGCATAGGACGGGGCGACAACGTCGGCATCCAGCTCTACAACTGCGCCGAGTATCTGGAGGCCTTTTTCGCCTGCAGCAAGATCGGTGCCGTGCCGGTCAACGTCAACTACCGCTACGTGGCCGATGAGCTTCAGGGGCTGTTCAACAGCCTGGACCTGCGCGGCCTGGTCTATGGAGCGGACTTCGATGCGTCGGTGCTGGAAGTCATTGCCCTGGTGCCCACTTTGCGCCTGGCGCTGCGGGTTGGCGAGGAGCGTCATGGCCTGCCCAGGACAGTGCAATCCTACGAGCGCGTGTTGGCCGAAGGTGGACGGGAACTCACGGACGCCGAGCGCAGCGATGACGATATCTTCATGCTCTGTACCGGCGGCACCACGGGGCTGCCCAAGGGCGTGATGTGGCCGCATAAATCCTTGTTCATGGGGGCCTTGGGCGGTGGCGGCTATTACTTCCGCAGACCTCCCATCGAAAGGCCGGAGGAGCTGCTGCAACTGGTGCCCAACGGCCCGGCGCTGGCCTATCTGGCGGCGGCACCGCTCATGCATGGCGCAGCCATGTGGGCCACCCTGATCAGCCTGTTTTCCGGACATCCGGTCTATGTGAACGATCGCAAGAACTTTGATCCCGTACACATGCTGGATCTGATCGAGCATCACCAGATCAATGTGATGGCCGTGGTCGGCGATGCCATGGCCTTGCCCATCATCCAGACGCTGGAGAACAACCCCGGGCGCTGGCCTCTCAAGTCACTGATGATCTTCGGCAACGGCGGTGCCGTGTTCTCGCGTCACCTGCAGGAGCGGCTGCTGGTGCAGGTGCCTCATCTGGTGCTCAACAACGGCATGGCCAGCTCCGAATCCGGAGTCTTGGGCGGGGGGGAGAAAACGCCCGAGGGCGAAGGCTTTATGCGCATCGCGCCGCGTCCCGACCTCAGCGTGATCTCCGAAGATCTGCGCATTCTGACGCAGCCAGGTGAGGAAGGCATTCTTTCGCGCCGTGGCCACATGCCCCTGGGCTATTACGGAGATCCCAGGAAAACGGCCGAGACCTTTGTGATGGTCAAGGGCAGCCGCTGGGTGTTGACAGGGGACAGGGCCCGCATCGACACCACGGGTGAATATGTGGTGCTGGGCCGTGGTTCGCAGTGCATCAACACAGGAGGCGAGAAGGTTTACCCCGAAGAGGTGGAGGAAACCGCGCGCCGCTACCCGCCGGTTCAGGATGTGGTGGTCGTGGGCCTTCCTGACGAACGCTGGGGCAGCAAGGTGGTGGCCGTGGTGCAGGTGCAGCAGGGCCACGAGTTCGATCTGCAGGAGTTCGAAAAGATCTGCCGCAGCAATCTGTCTGGCTACAAGCTGCCGCGCGCCGTGTATCTGGCCACTGAAGTCAAGCGCAGCCCGGCAGGCAAGGCGGATTACCGCTGGGCCAAGGCCTATGCGGCGGAGCATGAACCGCTGAGCGCCATAGAGGCCTGAACCGGAGGAAAAAACAGTTACAGACAGCACAACGGATACCCTGTTCGTCGCGCCTGACGACGGGATTTAAAGGAGGCCCCGGCCTCCTTCTTTTTTTATCTTCAGCGTGCCGCAGCGCAGATCCGGCGCGCAGTCTTCTCGGACTTCAGCGCCACAAAGGCTTTGGCTTGCGTGTCATAGCGGTGTGCAATCACATACCGGCTGCAGCGATCCGAATAGCGCGCGCAGGCCTGCATGGCAATGCAAAGATGGGGCCCGTTCCCCCAGACCTTGGCGGGCGGCCGGTCGTAAATGCCTTCGTACAGCGTCTGCTCCTGCGCTCCCCCGTCATTCCATCTGGCCACGATTTCAGAAGAGAAATGGTCAAAGCCTGCGCTGCTGTAGCCCACCTCGTAGTCAATCGTGCCCAGCCTGGTGATGGAAGTGCGGCCCGTGACCTGTTTTTCCCAGGCCGCAGCTTCCTGCGCGCTGCAAGGCATGACGCAAAAGCTCAACAGCATGAGCCAGGTCTGAAGCGGGATACGGAACTTGCGCAAATGCATGGGGCATGGACGTGGAAGATGACGGGGTCACTATATCGCTGGCATCCGCATGGCGTGAACACGATCTGCTCAAGGCGCTTGGTCGAGGCGCCCGATCTCTGCGAAGGAGGCCAGGATGGCTGCTCGCAAGCAGGCGGGCCTGGCGGATTGGGTCCGTTTTTGGATGAGGGGGGATGAAAAACGAGCGCAGGCTTCAAGAGCCCGGCTTGCTTCGAGGCCTGGTGGGGAGGACCGGCAGCGTTCAGCTGGCCCTGTGCTCGCTGCGCCTGAGCAAGCGGCCCGGCAATGCATCGGTGGCCATGCTGTCGCGGTAGGTGATCTGGCCGGACTTGATGGTGTAGCGATAGCCCTGCGCGCCTTGCAGGAAGCGCTTGCCGCCGGCGGGCAGGTCGCGAGCTATGTGCGGCGGCAGAATTTTGAGCGCCTGCAGATCGATGAGGTTGAGATCCGCCAGTTTGCCGACCTGCAGGACCCCTCGGTCGGCAAAGCCGTAGAGCGAAGCCGGCCGCTGCGTCAGCATATGGACGGCCTGCTCGATGCTGAACAGGCCGCGCTCGCGTACCCATTCTGTGAGCAGAAAGGTCGTGGCGCTGCCGTCGCAGATGGTGCCCACATGGGCGCCGCCATCGCCCAAGGCGGGTACGGTGTGGGGATGGCCGAGCAGTTCGTGCAGGGCGCTGCAGTCATGGTCCAGATAATTGGCCATGGGCAGATAGACCAGCGCCTGGCCTTCATTGCCCAGCATGAAGTCATACATCCAATCCAGCGGTGGCAGGCCGGCTGCGTCGGCCAGAGCCTGAACCGAATCGCCTTCTTGCGGCAGATAGTTGGGCTCTTGGCCGCTCCAGGGGTACATGCCCGCAAAGTTCTGGCCGAAGTACTCCATGAACAAATGGGGATTGCGGTCCTTCTCGCCGAGGATGGCGCTGCGCGTGCCTGGTCGGGACAGCTCTTTGATGCGTTCTGCCGGACTGAGCTGCGCCAGCGCTTCATAGCTGGGCTTGCTGGAAAAGGGGTTCAGGCTGCATTCAAACCCCATGAGTACGCCCACAGGGCGGTTGAGCACCTGGCCCATGATGCGCAGCCCGCCGGCATTGGCTGTTTCAATATGCTGTAGCAGCTCTCGGTGCAGCTGCGGGCGGTGCGGATACTGAAGCACGGTGAGCGTGCCGGCGCAGCCCGTGCCCTGACTGACGCGGGTGAGAATGCCGAATTCGTCCTCGATGTGCTCGAAGTCCGAGATCATCTGGAAGACGCTGTTCGGATAGCTCTTGAGCGAGAGTCCCAGCTCCAGCAACTCCTCGCTCACGGCCTGGTACATGGGGGTGAAGTCACCCGACTTGGAGCGGTGGGCCATGGTGCGCGAGGTTGACAGACCAACGGCTCCGGCGGCCAGACCTTGCTTGATCAGCTCCTGCATGGTGCCGATGTCCTCGGCATTGGCCTGCTCGCGCCGTATGGCGCGCTCGCCCATGGCATAGACGCGCAGCGGACCGTGAGGCAGCAGGGCTGCAATATCGATGTCGTAGCGCCGCCCTGCCAAGGCTTGCAGATACTCAGGAAAGCTTTCCCAGTTCCAGGGCAGGCCTTCATGCAGCGCGGTGTCGGGGATGTCTTCCACGCCCTCCATGAGCGCAATCAGCGTGTCGCGGTCCTTGGGACGGCAGGGGGCAAATCCCACGCCGCAGTTGCCAATCACTGCGGTGGTCACGCCCTGCTGGGAGCTTGGCCAAAGCCTTTCATCCCAGGTCGCCTGACCGTCAAAGTGGGTATGCACATCCACAAAGCCCGGCGTCACCAGCAATCCGTCGGCATCGATTTGCTGCGCGGCGATGCCCAGGTCTTGGCCGATGGCGGCGATGCGCCCGTTGCGCACGCCGAGGTCTGCGCGGTAAGCGGGGGCGCCGGTGCCGTCCACGATGCGGCCGTTGCGGATCAGCAAGTCGAATTGCTGCATGTGTCAGTCTCCTTGAGGTTCTGGTGTGCGGTCGAGCCCGCAGCCGCATTCCATTAAGAGGCAATCCGCACCCAAGGCCAATCAGGGTTAGGGAATCGTCCGTTGGGACGATGTGAGGGCGGCTGCTCATGACCACGATGCTCAAGGCGGCGCCATCGGACTGGACATGGATGCGGCCGCGATGCGAGACGTGCGCAAAGACCTGCTCTCGCGCTCCTTGCGCCCGAGGGCAGACAGCGCTGCTGAGGCGTGAGCAGCGGCGAGAGCCATGACGTGATGCAAAAAACCAAGAAAACAATGACAAACAAAAATCATCAAAGCTCATCCAGAGTGTATGTGCTGGTGCTGCTGACGGCCCTGTCTGCTCTGACCTTCATGGACCGGCAGATCCTGGCTGTGCTGCTGCAGCCCATCAAGCAGGAGTTCGGCTTCTCGGACTTGCAGATCGGCCTGATCACCGGACTCGGTTTTGCGCTGACGTTCGCAGTGCTGGGCATTCCTCTGGGACGATTGGCAGATAGACAAGAGCGCCGCAGCCTGATTGCCTGGTGCCGTGGCGTTGGTGGCAGCGTGGCGGCGCTGGGAGCGCTGGCCACTGGTTCGGGTGGACTGACTGCATCGCGCGCCGGTGCCGCATTGGGGGATGCCGGTGGCGGCGCTGCGTCCATGTCCATACTGGCCGATCTGTACAAGCCCCATGAGCGCTCGCGTGCCATGAGTGTCTTTGGTGTCGGCAATGCGATGGGCGCCTTGCTGGCCTTGCTGCTGGGGCCGTTGTTTGCCGAGTGGTGGGGCTGGCGTGTGACCATGGTCATCATCGGTGTGGCCATCATGGTCCTGTCCCTGGTGCTGCGCCTGAGCATCAGCGAACCCGTTCGTACCATCGCGCAGATGATCTCCGACCCGCAGGACGGCGGGCAGCAGGCCAAATCTGCCGTCGCCTTGATATGGAAAGAGCCCGTGACCCGGTTTCTGATCGTGGGCGCTGCTTGTGTCCTGATCGCGGGAATCTCGATCGGCGCCTGGAATGTGGCTTTGCTTGCGCGGCGCTTCGATCTCAGTCTCAAACAGGCGGGGACAATTTCTGCAGGGGCCGCTGTGCTCTCGGTCTCGGGCAGCCTGTTCTCTGGCTGGTTGACGGACCGGCTGGCGCGCAGCGATGTCCGCTGGCAGATTCGCATCCCCGTGATCGGCACCAGCGTGGCCATGGTGCTGGGTTTCGGCTATCTGCTGGTGGGCTCGGACATGTTCATGCTGTCCATGGCCTGCATGTTGATCTATTCGTTCTTCACATCCTGGTGGGCTCCGGCCACCTACGCAGCCCTGAGCCTGGTCGTGCCGACCGAGCGGCGAGCCACGGCCAGCGCCATGGTTCTGATGGCCGGAGCCCTGCTGGGCAACGGAGTGGGGCCTATCGTGGCGGGCTGGCTCAGTGATGTGCTCAACACCGTTGCGCCCGGCGAAGGCCTGCGCTATGCCATGGCGATCATGATGTGCACGCTGTTGCCCGCGGTATGGGCGTTTTACCGTGCTCTGCAGCATTACCCCGGCGCCTATCGCAAGGCCCACGCCCCCGTGGCAGTTGCCGCATGAAGGCGGAAGAAGTGACCGGGAAGGATTCTTGCGTCGTCTGGAAGATGATCTATCTGGCGCGGCGCAACCCGGCGCTGCGCCCGGAGGAGTTCGCGCAGGCCTGGCGCGAGCATTCCGCGCTGGGCCGCCAGTGCCGCAACGTGGGCCAGCGCGTCAAGGCCGTGGCCCAGTGCTCACGCCACCTACAGGCAGATGCCGCAGAGCTGAGCAAGGACTATGACGGCGTCAACCTCATGGTGCTGGCCGAGCGCGAAGCAGGCTCTGCGATCTGGAGCGACCCCGAAACCCTGGCTGTCATGCGCCCCGACGAGCCGCGCGTGTTTGCCGACTATGTTCGCAATTTCTCGCTGCTGTGCCGTCAGCAGGTGTTGCGTGGCAGCCTGAGCGTAGATGTCCTGCCGCAGCACAAACAAGTCATGCTGATCGGCTTTTTGCAGCGCAGCGACGTCTGGCGCGGGGCTGCGGTCTTGCCGGAGATTTGTCCGCCGCAGTGGCAGAGCCTTGCTCTGGGCCTGGCCAGCCGCATTGTCTGCAACACCATCGATGAGCAGCCTCCTTTCGGCTACGGCTACCGCCATGTGGTCGAGTGGTGGTTTGACTCGGTGGAGCAGGCGCAGGCGGCAGCGGCTTCACTCGATGTTTCGGCCCGTGCGCAGGACGGCGAGTTCGGCTGGGGCGTGCATGTCTTCATGCTGACTGAGGTGACGCATGCCAGACCTTGAGGACTTGAAAAGATAGTAGCTGCTTGCGCTTTATGAATAAGGATTTCAATATGTTTTGTATTGAATTTCCATGGAGATAAAGCGTTGGAAGCTATGGTTTTATAGGGCAGACCTTCACCTCGACAAAAAGGCCCATGCAAGCGCATGGGCCTTTGGCCTTGGAGATTCACGGGATCAGGCCGTCGCTTCCTCGGTTTCCTGGGTATAGGCCACCATGCCGCGAGGAATGTACCTGCCTTCGCACTGGTCCAGATACTCGCCCGCCTTGGCGCGCGGGTTGTAGAACTGCTTGTACCAGATGCGGGCCTTGAGGAAGGCTCCGTCGCTGGGGATGAACAGAGGGTTCAGGCAGGGCGCCTTCTGAGACCAGACTTCGAAGTCCTGGGCAAAGGCCAGGCGGCTGGCTTCCTGGTACTGCTTGGCTGCGACTTCGTCAGCCTTGGTGGGCAGGCCGCCATGTGCAGTCTTGACCAGCAGGTTGTGCCAGACCTTGATCCTGCCGTCCTCGATGGGGGTATGCATGATCATCATGAAGGAGTTGAACATGCCGCTGACCTTGGAGACCAGGATGGCGGGGCCGTGGTACCAGGTGTCGGTGTGCAGATCGGCGCTGGCGCCGCCTTCGCCCACCAGGGTGCGATGGCCGCCGCACTGGCGCTGGATGGCGTTGTGGCCCTTGAACTCGTTCTCGAAGCGCGCCACGGTGGAGCCGTGGATGGGGCTCAGATGACCATAGTCGGCAATATTGTCCACGACCTCCATGGGATGCTGGTTCAGCTCGCCCAGGTAATCCCACTGGCCGTTGACATAGGTCTCGTCACACCAGTCGCCAAAAGTGGGCAGATCGTAGTCGGGCTCGCCGCCTTCGGGATCGAACCAGACCCAGATGGCGCCGTATTGCTCGACCACCTTCCAGCTCTTGACCGCGGCCGCAGCCGGGATGGCTCCGTCGTGATAGGGGATGTGGTTGCACTTGCCGTCCGCTCCGAAGCGCCAGCCATGATAGGGGCAGCGGATGCCGTCGCCTTCCACATTGCTGCCGCCTCCGTCGATCACCACATAGCTGGTGGCATTGGGCGCTGCCAGATGGGTCTTCATATGAGGGCAGTAAGCGTCCAGCAGCACGACCTTGCCGCTTTCGCGGCCACGGTACAGCGCGAAATCCTGGCCGAAGAAGCGCACGGCCACGGGCTTGTGGGTGTCGAGCGCCTTGGCCTCGGAAATCATGAACCAGCCACGTGGGTAGGTGAATTCACCGAGGCGGTAGTCCTTCGTGGTTGCCATTGCAGAGGTCTCCGTATTTAGTTTTGGACGGATGAATCTTCTGGCAAGCGGCGTTGCCGCGCATACTCTGTTTGGACGAGTGAAGGCGCGGCTTTGATCTGGCGCAAACCGCACAGGGTTTGCCCTTGCTTGGGTGTTTGCGCACGCTTACCTGCTGCTCACGTTGTCGCAGCCACGCGCTCTTTGTGAAGTGGTTGCAGGTCAATCATGGTGTGACTCTTGGCCAGTGGCAGAGCGTCTTTCTCAGTGCCCAGCCAGAACAGTGCCGCCGCAATTTCTTCGGGGGTGGAGGCACCATAGCGCTGAGCCAGCAGGCCATCGTCGCCCAGCGTGGCCTTGACGGCCTCGGTCGTCACCACGCCGGGGTTGACGCTGAAGGCGCGTACATTCTGCTGCTTGTACTCGGTGTTGATGCAGCCGGCCAGGCGCGCAATGGCGGCCTTGGAAGCCCCGTAGGCAAAGCCCCAGCCGCCCTGGTCGGCCGGCACGGGCGGGTTGTACTGGCCCGCAGCCGAGCACACATTGATGATGCGGCCGCCGCCTTGTGCCGCCATGGCCGGCAGCAGGCGCTGAGCCAGATGGAAAGGGGCGATGACATTGCCCAGCATGGAGCGCTGCAGCGACTCGGCCGTTATCTCGGGGATCAGATGGTTGATCTCGCGGTTCTGGTAGACGGCGTTGTTGATCAGCAGATCGACACGGTCAAAGCGTTTCAGCACAGCGTCGGCGGCCTTGTCCAGGCTGCTCAGGTCCATCAGGTCCATGACATGCGGAAACACCTCGCCGCCAGCGGCCTCAATGGCCTTGGCTGTGGACTCCAGGCTGCCGGACAGAAGCTGGCCGCCTGGCAGGCGCAGCTGGTTTTCCATCTGCGCACCGTCGGTCAGCGTGCGGGCAGTGATGGCCACGCGCCATCCCTTGATGGCAAAGAAGACGGCGGTTGCAGCGCCAATGCCGCGGCTGGCACCGGTGATGAGAACTACGGGTCGGCTCATGAGAGTCTCCAATTTTTGATGATCAGGCGGCATTCATCTGTAACTGCTGCAGGCGCTGCTTATAGGGGCGGATGGCTAACGCGAAGAAAAGCGAAGTGATGACCAGCAGCGAGGTCACGCCCATCAGCGCCCAGCGCAGGCCTTCGGAGCCGTGGGTCCGGGCAAAGTAGTCCGACAGAATGCCGGTTACCAGAGGCCCCAGGCCCACGCCCAGCAAGGTCATGAAAAGATTGAGAAGTGCCGAGGCGACGCTGCGTTCGGCTGCAGTCACCATCTGGCTGACGGCGCTGTATGAGAGCGTGGCAAACCAGCTCGCAAAAAAGCCGAACAGCAGGGCAAATGCCATGGCATAGGGGACCTTGATGCCGGCAACCGTCCAGAAGTCGGATACGGGCCAGAAAAACACGGCGACGCCTGCAGGCACGGCGCACAAGGTGCCCATGGCAGCCAGGCGCAGCTGCCAGCGCGAGTCGCGCTGGGTCAATCTGTCGCTGAGCCAGCCGCAGAACATGGCGCCGAACACGGCACCCAGGCCGCTGGCCAGGCCGAACACCAGGCCGGCGTGAGAGATGCTCATGCCGTGAATGCGCATGAAAAAGCTCGGCGCCCAGACACCGTAGCCATAACCTGCAATACCGGCCACGCCGCATGCGATGCAGATATAGCGCAGCGACGCCATGCCCAGCAGGCGCCTGAGCTGGCGAAACATGGATTCGCGCGGAGCGCTGTCTTGAGCTGCGGGCTTGATGCTTTCATAGGCGCCACGTGCCGGTTCCTTGACAAAGAAATACACCAGCAGCGCAAGAATCACGCCCGGAATGCCAAAGGCGAGAAACACGGAGCGCCAGCCGTAATGCTGGGCCACCATGCCGCCTATGACCAGTCCCAGCAGCGTTCCCAGGTTGGGGCCCATCATGAAAAGACTGATGGCAAACGAACGCATCTTGGGAGGATACAGGTCCGAGACTATGGACACCGAGGGCGCCATGCCGCCGGCTTCGCCCACGGCCACACTCATGCGGGCCAGCAGCATGTGCCAGTACTGGGTGGCCACGCCGCAGGCAGCGGTGGCAAGGCTCCAGATCCCGCAGCACAGGGCCACGATGTTGCGGCGGTTGCGGGTGTCGGCCAGACGCCCCACAGGCACACCCAGCATGGCATAGATCAGACCGAAGGCCAGCCCCGTGAGCAAACCCATCTCGGTATCGGAGGCGCTGAATTCCTGTTTGACGGGCTCCAGCAAAATAGACAGAACCTGTCGGTCAATGAAGGAGAAAATATAGACCAGCGCCAGCAGGGCGAGGCTGAGATGAGTGCGCCAGCTGACGGCGGGAGGCGGGGTTTGATGGGTGTGCATGCGCTGCATCGTGCGAGGGGCCTAGGGTTATGCCATCGTCTTTTTGGACGACGACCACGAAATCCGGAGGTCTGAGCATGTGCCTTCCGTTCATGGCTTTCAAGAGAAATATCGAGGAGACAAAATGACCCAGACGAATTCGTCCATCGGCATTCGCCAGCTGCTGGACATGCAAAAACAGGCTTTTATCGAAGAGGCTGCGGTCGGCGCCGATGTGCGCATGCAGCGCATTCAGCAAGTCATCGACATGCTGGTGGAGCACAAGGAGGAACTTTGCCAGGCCATGGGCGAAGACTTTGGTGGCCGCCCCGCCGTGTTCTCGCTGGCCAATGACATTCTTGGCTCGCTCTCCTCGCTCAAGCATGCACGCGATCACCTCAGGGACTGGCTGGGTGACTCCGAACGCCCCAGCGTCAAACCCTTTGACATGTTTGGCGCCACGGCCTGGGTCAAATACCAGCCCAAGGGCGTGATCGGCATCATCGGCACCTGGAATGCACCTCTGTTCACCTTGCTGTCGCCGCTGGCCTGCGCGTTCGCGGCGGGCAACCGGGCCGTGCTCAAGCCCTCCGAAATTGCGCCGCGTACGGCCCAGGTGCTGGCCGAGGCCGTGGCCAAGCGCTTTGATCCCCAGGTGCTGGCCGTGGTGCAGGGAGGCCCCGAAGTGGCTGCGGCATTTGCCGAGCAGCCCTGGAATCATATGGTCTTCACGGGCGCCACCAGCGTGGGCAAGCTCATCATGGCTGCAGCCGCCAGAAACCTGGTGCCCGTGACGCTGGAGCTGGGTGGCAAGTCTCCCGTGCTGGTGGGTGATTCCGCCGACATCGCCAATGCGGCCGAACGCATCGCCGTAGGCAAATCGCTCAACTCCGGCCAGCTTTGCGTGTCACCCGATGTGGTCTGGGTCCATGAATCGCGCCTGCAGGCGCTGGCCGATGGCATTGCCTCGCAATACCAGGCGCTGTATCCCTCGGTGACAGGCAACGCAGATATGACGCCCGTGATCAACGAGCGCCACCACGCACGTGTGAAAGCCTATGTCGATGATGCCAAGGCGCGCGGTCTGACCGTGCTGGAAGTCGGCGCCGCGCAAGCCGGCGCAGACCGCCGCCTGCCGCTGGCGCTGGTCGTCAACCCGCCAGCCGAAGCTGAAATCTCTCAGCACGAAATCTTTGGCCCGGCCGTGGTACTGCGCAGCTTCCTGAACATCCGCGACGCCGTGGCCGCGATCAATGCCGGTGAGCGCCCGCTGGCCCTGTACTACTTCGGCAGCGACGAGACGGAGCAGAACTGGGTGCTGGACAACACGCTGTCCGGCGGTGTCTCCATCAATGATGTGGTCATGCATCCGGCGCTGGAGGATGCGCCGTTTGGCGGCGTGGGCGCTTCGGGCATGGGCCACTATCATGGCCGCGAGGGTTTTCTCGAGTTCAGCCATGCCCGCTCCGTCTACAAGGCCGGCAACCACGACCCGCGCCGCGAGTGGGGCATGCTGCCGCCCTACAACCCGCAGTTCGAACAGATGCTGCAGGCCGCAGTCACCCCCTGAGCCGCTGTGCTTCGCTGAGGAAGACGACAGCCTCGCTGCGGGGCAGCTTTGGCCCTTGCTCGCTGTCCCTGATCTGGACTTTGCCTGATTCGCGGCTCTGCCCTGGTGCAGCGCTATCCATTTCAAGGGCTCAATTCTTGCGTGTTGACGCAAGCTGCAGGGGCTGGCCATGGGGCTTGTCCCATGGTCTGTTTGGCTGATGCCCTGAAAGCGTTTCGTACAGAGCATGGGCGGGTCTGAACGCAATCATAGGAAGAGACATGAACGAGATTTTTCGCCAGTTTTCGCTGGAGGGGAAGGTGGCCGTGGTGACCGGCGCGGGCAAGGGTATCGGTCGTGCATGCGCTGTCACGCTGGCGAAGGCCGGTGCCGATGTGGCGCTGTTTGCGCGCACCGAGGCGGATCTGCAGGCCGTCAAGGCCGAAATTGAAGCGCTGGGCCGCCGCGCCATTGCCGTGCAGGGCGATGTGAACAAGGAAGAAGATCTGGACAAGCTCATCGTCCGCACTGTGGAGGAGCTGGGCAAGATCAATGTGCTCATCAACAATGTGGGCGGTGGCGGCCCCAACGACCCGCGCAAGGTGGCGGGCAAGGCCGTGGGCGACATGCTGGCCTTCAATGTGGTGCCTGCATACACGCTGATCCAGAAGGCGGCTGCGGCCATGGAAGCTGCGGGCGGCGGAGCCGTGGTCAATATCTCGTCGACGGCGGCACGCTACTCGCAAAAGTACTTCAGCGCCTATGGTGCAGCCAAGGCCGCTCTCAACCAGATGACACGCTGCCTGGCGCAGGACTTCGGTCCCTGGGTGCGTATCAACGCCATCGAGCCCGGCACCATCATGACCGATGCACTGGCACCGTTTCTCACGCCGGATCGCAAGGAACGCATGGAAAAAACCACGCCCATGGCACGCATGGGCCAGCCCGAAGACATTGCCAGTGCCGCGCTGTTTCTGGCCAGCCCCGCATCGAGCTGGGTGACTGGCAAAGTGCTGGGGGTGGACGGAGGTGTGGAGGCGCCCAACTTCTGAGTCTGATGGCATTGCTCAGGAAAAGGGGAGCCTCGGCTCCCTTTTTCTATGCACTCTTGACGATGTCGCTTGAGCTCGATCCGCAGCAGGAATCGAGCCGCTGCGTTCCCGGTCAAGCGCAATGGCAAGGTCTGCAAGCTGCTGCCCGGATGGCGTGGCTGCTGTGCGGTAGTGGTCCGGTGTGGCTTCAGCATGCCATCGCCCGAGCCGCTTGTCAGCTGCCTGATGGCCTGCCCTGGTCATGCCCTGGAGCGGATTTGCTCCTGCATCAGGTCCACGAAGGCTTTGACCTTTGCCGGTCGGAATCGTGCAGTCGGGAACACGGCATGAACGCCCCCCGATGGCAGCGACCAACTGGGCAGCACCTGTATCAGCGCGCCGCTCTTCAAATCATCGGCCACGGCGAAGTCGGGCAGTACCGACAAGCCCGCCCCATGACGCACGGCTTCGCGCACGGCCAGTGTCGCATCAAGCGAGATCGCAGGGTGTACCGTCACGCTCTGGCACTCCAGCTCGCTTCGCGAGAAGCTCCAGTTGCAGGGTTCACGCAAGGCCGTGTTCGCGACAAAGGGCAGCTCGCTGATGTGCTGTGGCTGTTTGAGCTGCGTCACTTGCCGGCGCAATGAGGGAGCTGCGACCAGCAATTGCCTGAAGCTCCCGATCTGACGGGCCTGCACATTCAAGTGGGAAAGCCAGCCGACGCGGATTGCCAGCTCGACCTGCCCCGACATCAGATCAAGCGGCTGGTCGCTGAACACTGCGTCCACCTTGCATTGGGGATAGTGCCGCGTGAACTCGGTGATGGCTGGCACCACTGCCGTGATGCCATAGTCCAGCGGGGCGGTCAGACGCAAGGTTCCCGAAGGCTCGGCCGCCACTTCCCCCAGCTCGTCGAAAGCATCGCCCGCTTCCTTGAGGATGGATGCGCAGCGTTGATAAAAGATCCGGCCTGCATCGGTGGGAACGACCTTGCGGGTGGTGCGGGTCAGAAGCGTCGTGTGGAATTCGCGCTCCAGCCTTGCGACCTGCTGGCTGACCACGGCCTTGGTGATGCTCAGCCGGTCCGCAGCAGCCGTGAAACTGCCGGTTTCCACCACGGCCGCGAAGTAGGCCAGGCGCTTGAGATTGGCAAGCCTGCCGGCGACGGATTCTTCTAAATTGTTTGCCATTGACATACAGTTTATCTATTCGATCAGGCTTTTTCTGTCAATGCTTTGTTCCTACGATCACGGTATTGAAGCAACGGAGCCCTCGGTGACCAAGACCCTGCATTACGTATTCGACCCTCTGTGCGGCTGGTGCTACGGTGCCGCCGCAGCGGTGGCGGCTCTGGGCAAAGTGCCTGAGGTCGAACTGCGGCTGCTGCCCAGCGGCCTTTTCGCAGGCGCGGGTGCACGTCTCATGGACGATGGCTTTGCCGCCTATGCCTGGAGCAACGATCAGCGCATCGAGCGCCTAACGGGCCAGCGCTTTAGCGAGCGCTACCGCAGCCATGTGCTGTCGGATCGTCAGCAACTGTTCGACAGCGGCCCGGCCACCCTTGCGCTGAGCGCTGTCAGTCTGTGCACCCCAGAGCGTGAGCTTGACGCCCTTGAGGCCATTCAGCATGCCCGCTACGTCAATGGCGAGGACATCACGCAACCGGACACACTGATGGCGGTTCTGCAGGCCCTGGGGCTGGAGCAGGCTGCTGCAAGCCTGCTCCGGTCCGATGGCGAGCTGCTGGCTGCCAATCGCGCCCGCATCGAAGGCGCAAAGGCGCTGCAGAGCCAGCTTGGCGCGCGTGGCGTTCCAAGCTTCATCCTGGAAACCAATGGCCAGCGCCAATTGCTGAACTCCAGTGCCGCTTACTCCAACCCGCAGGCCTTTGCCGAGCAACTCAGCGCGGCCTGAACCTTTCGCGTCTGACCCCTGCCATTCTTGAAATTCACTGAAGGACCATCATGATGAATCGCCGAGACTTTGTCCAAGCCGCCGCCGCTGCCGGCATTGCCACAGGCCTGGCTGGTTGCGCCGCAGCTGTGAGCGGCCATTCCAGGCTGCAATGGAAGCACTTTCCCGCAGGCGACAAGGGCTTTTTCCGTGCGCCCGTGCTGCTATCGGGCGACAGGGAGGCCATGCTCATCGACGGCGGCTTTTCCCTGCCCGATGGCCGTGCCGTGGCCGAAGCCATCAAGGCATCGGGCAAGCAGCTGACCACCATCTACGTCAGCCAGAGCGACCCGGACTATTACTTCAGCCTGGGCCCGATCAAGGCAGCCTTCCCCGCTGCCAGGGTGCTGGCCGCCTCCGACACCATTGCCGCCATCCGCGCCAACGTGCAAAAGAAGATAGCTACCTGGGCGCCTCAGCTCAAGGAGAACGGTCCGCAGAAGCTCGTCGACATCGTCTTTCCTGAAGCCTATGACGGCCCTGCACTGATGCTGGAAGGCAACACCATCGAAATCGTCAACGCACAAGGACTGGAGAACCGCCGCTACCTGTGGGTCCCCTCGCTGAATGCAGTCTTCGGTGGCGTGCTGATCTTCTCCGGGTTGCATGTGTGGACGGCCGATACCCCGACGGCAGCCTCTCGCGCGGCCTGGGTAAAGAACCTGGAAGCCATCGCTGCGCGCAATCCGGCCGTGGTCGTGCCGGGCCACCTGGGCGCCCATGGAGCGCTGGATGTTTCGGCAGTGAACTACACCCGCGAGTACCTGCTGGCCTTCGAGCAGGAGCTGGCCAGGGCGGCCAATGGCGACGCGCTGATCGCAGCCATTAACAAGCGCTATCCTGACGCCGGCCTGGCCGCCGCGCTGCAGATCGGCGCCAAGGTGGCCACGGGTGAGATGAAGTGGGGCTGAAGCCCGGGATGCACACCATGACCACCAATCTGGATATCATCCGCGCGACCTACGAAGGTTCGTCCGAGGAGAACGGCAGGAATCTGCTGGCGGCACTGGCGCCCGATGCCAGATGGACCGAGGCCGCCGGCTTTCCCTATGCCGGAACTTATGTCGGCCCGCAGCAGATTGCCTCGGGCGTGTTCCAGCGGCTGGCGACGGAGTGGGACGGCTACAGCGCCAAGGTCCACACCTACCTGGCCGATGGCGACCGTGTGGCAGCCTTCGGCGTCTATTCGGGAACCTACCGCAAGACGGGCAAGGCGATGACGGCGGGCTTCGCTCACCTGTACCGGCTCAAGGAGGGCAGGATCACGAGCATGGAGCAGTATGTGGACAGCCACCTGGTGCAGCAGGCGCTGCTGGCCTGAGCGCGACGGAGTCCTGCCATGAGCGAAGTCAATGCGCAGCTGCAAGCCATTCTGTCGCTGATGCGGGCCGGGCAATGGAATGCCGCGCACGATGCCGTGCAGCGACATGAAGGCCTGCTCGCGGCCTGGCTGCACGGACTGCTGCATCTGCAGGAAGGCGATCTGGAGGACGCCGAGAACTGGTATGAGCGGGCAGGGCTGCGCTTCAGGCAGCGCGGCACGCTGCAGCAGGAGCTGGCCCGGTTCGAAGCGGCGCTGCGCGCTCGGTCCGGCGCGTGAACCCGAGGCCGGCCGTCCGAGAGCCGGCCTTTTGGCGGCAGAGCTGGAAGCCTCATCCCAGTGCCTGCCTCGCAAGATGCGCAACGGCCAGCTGCCTGTTGGCCCTGGTGCGCTCTCCGTCCTCCAGGAACCAGGCTGCCGACAAAGCGGCGTGAGCCATAACCCATTTGAGTAAACGCCGACGTTCCAGCCCCGTGACATTGATGACTACTGCAAGCTGCCGCGCGAAGCGCCCCGGGTCGGTGCAAGTCTCCAGGTCGGGGTTGCACAGCACGCTAACGTAGTCGTAGTACCGCTCACCTGTGACGCGCTTTGGATCTATCGCCAGCCATCCACGTCTGTCGAAATCGAGTATGTTGCCATGGTGCGTATCGCCATGCAGGACGACAGGCTCGCGCTGCTCATTCAGCAACTCAGCTGCCACCGTTGCGCATTCGGCCATCAAGCCGCCTTCCTGCTGCGCCATCAACGCGAGTGACCTAAAAAAATCCGTCAGCGTCAGCAGTTCTTCAGGTGGTGCGGAGGATCTCTTTGAATGCAGTTGCTCGATGGTGTGGCAGATACAGCTTGTCGCTGCATCATCTTCGCCTTCTCTAGCCATGTGCAGCAAATGCTTGGAGCCGGTTGCGCGCTCCATCAGTAGCGCTCCTGAATCTTGGTCGCAAGCATAGACTCGCGCTGCTCCATTGCCGTCCCACCATTGAAGCACTCTGCCGCCGATGCGCTCGTCAAGGTTTCGCGTGATCTTGATCATCGCTGGAAGATCTGCCAAGTTCCTTGCAAGGATGACTGGCAGAAGGTCACTTGTATGAGTTGTGAAGGGGTCACCAGCCGCCTTCGCACTCCAGCGGTGGAGATGGATATCAAACAGGTCGAGGTGGGGCATCTGGCTGATTTTCGAGCTAACTCATGCAATCCGAAGGTGTGGTGCGGTATCCAATGTCCGCTGACGACTGTGGCTTCAACTGCTCAATGCAGCTCCTTGACCGGGGCTCCGGAGTGTCGGGCATGCCTATCAAGGCTGGCTGGGTGGTGTGCTCAATTTCTCCGGCATTACTTTCTTCCGGTGCTCAAGCCAGCTTCCGCAAGCAGCCAAGGCCATGCTACGGACATTGGTTGCCCTGAAAGGTCCCCTCGACTTCTGAGCAAGGGTCTTGTCCTGAGGTTCAGTCCTCGCTCTCACGCGGGTAGCCTGCGTCTGCCCAGCGCTGTGCAGACGCACGGGTGAGACTATGGTCCGGCCGGACTCGTACCCTGGCCAATTCGCTGCCGTCCGCCGCGGTGGCAGTGAGAGTCGCCGTGGGATTGTCCTCATCGGGCTCAATATCGAGAGCTACCGTCACGCGCAATCCGCGCACTTCAATCTGTATGGCTTTGTGCAACAGCGCCGCCTGGTGCTGCTCATGGCGACGTATCACTTCGCTGGCAGTCTTTACCAGCGTGTTGAAGGCCGACACATCAAGAGGCTTGGGATTCTTCTTGTCGCGCCCCATGGTCCATGGGCCGACCAGAGCTGGTTCCGCCTGGCCGTCTTGGGTCATTGACACTGCCCAGCCATCGTCGTCTTCATTCTTGATGACGCGGGCTTCCCAGCCCTTGTGGTGCCAAAGGCGGTCTTCGAAGATGGATACGTCTTCTGGTTCGAGTTCTGCTGGCATGTCTGGACTTTTCCTGGAGCTATCAAGTCCAAAGTCTACTGTTTCTTTATACAGTTTGTGAGGCTGGGTTTATCTCAAGCTTGGGCGCTGTGGGCCATGCCTGCCCTGACCAGGTCGATGCGGAGGCCGGCATTGGGCAAGACCATCCAGGTTGAAAGCAGCGGCTGCATTCGAGCATCGAGTCAACCCAAAGCCACCATCAATTGACGAACCTCATTCGTCCATTTGGAGTGAGAGACTACAGTTCATGGCTATACACGATGAAACCGCTATGTTTGGCTAATTTGTCGTAGAGCGCTCGGCCGGCTTCATTGGTTGCTTGTGTTTGCCAATAGACGCGATTTGAGCCAGCCAGTATTGCTTGCTTATAGACGCTGCTGATCAGGGCCTTGCCAACTCCAAGCTGACGCCTTTTCGGGGCCGTGAAAAGATCCTGCAGATAGCAGACCGGACCAAGTCTCGTAGTACTACGGTGAAAAATGTAATGAGCTAGGCCAACCACTTCTCCTGCATCTTCAGCGACCAGCGCAAATACAGGTTCGATGGGATTGAAGAATCGCTCCCAGGTCTTTTGGGTAATTTCCTTCGCCAGTCCGGTAGCTCCGGACCTTCCATAGAAAGCGTTATAGCCATCCCAGAGCGAAAGCCAGGCTTCAAAGTCATGTGGTTGGACTTCTCTTACTACTACAGTTGTTGCAGCGTTACTTTTAGACATGGGAAAGACTTTTCATAGTACGAGCCGTGAGTAAATTGAACGGTCTGCACCGAAGTGTAAGGTCTGCTCGTGGCCGCTAGGCCACCGTCCCGGCACGATCCAGGGCGGACATGCATGCACACATCAGCGTGCAACAATTCTCTGAGGCTGATGACCCTGGGCAACGATTCGCAGCCATGGCCAACGCGCTTGGTAAGACTCGGCCTTTTGTTGGAAAAGCTCACGATGCGGCGTCAATGGATTGAGTGCCAAAACTCCGTCATAGATCAGATCCAGGCTGTTCGGTGCATAGAGGCCGCCTGGGCGAAGACCCACGCAGGTAGCTGGGATCAGGAACCGGTCTATTCCCTCGCAAGAGCTTCGCAGTGCCTCATATGGGCGACCGAAATATGACTCGTACCACAGGTGAACCCGAGCTTGGTTCGTGACTTCAATCTTGATGCCAAGGTCGCGTAAAACGCGATCGGCATGTGCTTGCATCTTCTGCTCCGCACCGTCAGTGGTGCTCGATGGATCAAAGTAGAAGAGATCGTAGTCTTTGATGGAATCCTCTGGATTCCGCTGCGCCTGCAAATTCCAAACTGTCTGAAATAAGCAGCCTGCAACAAGCCAGCCGTCTGGAAGATTCAAATCATCCCAGCGTTCAAGAATCGTACGATTGTTGCTATTTTGGAGGACATCCGCAACGAAGCGCTCAGGCGTAGGCATCGGGACAGTCAATCCTTGGTGGAGCAAAAGTGAGAGGCAGGTTCGAGCCTATTTTGCTTCGGTTGCGAAAACCCGCTTCCGGCCAAAGGAAGCCTCTCGCTCCGGCTGGCTGCATGCCGGCAATCGGCAAAGGGCCTGGTGCTGCCGAAATACTGTGATGCCAATGGAAAACCGCCTGTGCGCTCCATGCACGCAGGCGGTTTCAGCTATCAAGGAGTATCTTCAGACTTCGCGCCCGGCCTGATGGCCTGAATGCATGGCGCCTTCGATATAGCCCAGATCCTGGCAGTCGCCGATACGGCGCACGGGAGTCCGGGTAAGGGATTGCAGCTGGTCGGCAACGGCGGAGTCGGCCTCGGCTCCAATGGCCAGCACCACGGAGTCGGCTGGCGTGCGGTATTCCTCGCCTTTTTTGTCCGTCCAGACGACTTCCTTGCGCTCGATGCGCGTGACGTTGGACTGCATCAGCAGCTTGCCGTGCTTCTTCACGGCGTCGTACACGCGCCAGCGGCGCACGATGGCCAGTTCGGTACCGGGATGGGTGCCAGGGTCCAGCACGGTGACTTCGCGGCCGCGATCGAGCAGGAACTCGGCCAGTTCCAGGCCGACCAGGCCTGCGCCGATGATGACCACGCGCTTGCCCAGGGGCATCCACAGCTTGGACAGGTTCTGGATCGCTGCCGTGCTGTCCGTCACCTTGAACATGCCGCCGGCCTTGAACAGCGCGCGCTCGGCCAGATTCAGCTTGGCCTTGGCAATTTCTTCGGCGCGATCGCCCGTCATCAGACGGCGCAGTTCGTCGCCGCTCCAGACATGGCTTTGCTGCGCGCCTTCGATGGCGGGCGCGGCACGCCTGGCGCCGGTGCCCACCAGAATTTCGTCAGGCTGCAGCTCGGCCAGCAGCCCGGCATCGACTGTGGTGTTCAAGCGCAGCTGGATGTTCGGGTGGTCCATCTGCCGCACCAGATAGTCGAGCAGGCGGCCGTTCTCGGGATAGGCCAGTGCGGCAAAGAACAGCGTGCCGCCCAGGCGGTCGCTTCGCTCGACCAGCGTCACGCGATGGCCGCGCAGGGCGGCGACGCGGGCGGCTTCCATACCCGAAGGGCCGCCACCGACGATCAGTACATGCTTGGGCTTTTCGGCAAAGGTGATGGTCTTGGTCGCCTCGTGGCCGGTCTGTGCGTTGACCGCGCACTTGATGCCCTTGTTGATGAAAATCTCGCTCACGCAGGCATAGCAATAAATGCAGGGGCGCACGCTCTGGGCGGCGTTGGCTTGCAGTTTGTTGGCCAGGTCGGGGTCGGCCAGCAGCTTGCGGCCCATGGCCACAAAGTCAATCTCGCCATTGCTGATGGCGGCGGCGGCGGCATCCAGCTCCCAGCGGCCGGCCGAGATGATGGGAATGCCGACGGCCTTTTTGATGCCGGTGGCAAATTCGCGATAGGCATTCTGCTTTTGCGGAATCGGTGCATCGGTGAAGGCCGTGCCTGTGGGCAGGCGCGCATAGGCCGAGACGTTGATGGCATCCACGCCCAGCTCTTCGCAGAGCTTGGCGGTCTTGAGCGCCTCGTCCATGGTGATGCCGCCGGGCGTGTGCATTTCTTCTGCGTCGATGCGGACCCAGATGGGGAAGTCAGCGCCCACGCGCTCGCGCACGGCAGTCAGCACCTCGCGCAGCAGGCGGCTGCGGTTTTCATAGCTGCCGCCGTATTCATCGCTGCGGCTGTTGAAAAAGGGAGAGAGGAAGTTGGCGATCATGTAGTTGTGCGCGCAGTGCACTTCCACAGCATCGAAGTTGGCCTGCTTGGCGCGCAGGGCGGCCGCAGCAAACCATTCCACCATCTGTGCAATATCGGCCTTGTCCATCACGCGGTAGCGGTCGGGGTAGGGGCTAACCCCCACAAAGGTCGAGAACTCCTTGGGCGTGACGGTGCGCATGGCTTCGGCCACAGGGCCGTCGGGCGGAATCGAGGACACCCACATCTCGCGCCCGTGGGTGCGGTCATTGGCAGCGACCTTGCCGCTGTGATTGATCTGGATGGCGACTTTGCCGCCGTGCGAGTGAACGCGGCGCGTGACTTCCGCCAGGCCGGGGATGAAGCTGTCATTGGAGATGCCCAGCTGGTGCGGCTCGCTGGTGCCGGTGGGCCAGGAGATGGCGGCCGTGCCCATGATGATGAGGCCGGTGCCGCCCTTGGCACGCTCTTCGTAATAGTCCTGGGCGCGTTCGCCGCAGATACCGTCGATGCCGCCGTAGTTCTCGCCCATGGGGGCCATGATGATGCGGTTCTTCAGCTCCATGGTGCCGATACGGCCCGGCTCCAGCATTGATGCGTGGGGATTGCTCATTTTGTTTCGCTGTCTCCTATAGTTTTCGGCCGAGTTCGGCCCCTTCTTCGATGGCGCGCGCTGCATCAATTTTGTGAGCATTGCGCGCGCCCCCAATCACAGTGTGCGCAATGTTTTGTGCTTGAAGCCTTGATGACCAGGGGTCATGTGATTCCTGGCCGGCGCAGACCACGATGTTGTCCACGCTCAGGCAGCGCTGCTCTCCGCGTATGCGCAGGTGCAGGCCGTTGTCGTCGATATGGATGTACTCCACATCGTTGAACATGCGTGCGCTCTTGTTCTTGAGCCGGGTGCGGCGAATCCAGCCCGTGGTGGTGGGCAGGCTGCTGCCCATGGCGGCCTTGCTGCGCTGAAGCAGCCAGATCTGACGTGGCGAATCGGCTTTCTTGCTGGCCTTGATGCCGCCGCGCAGCTCGCGTTCGGGATCGATGCCCCATTCGCGGTCAAAGGCGGCCACGCTGCCGTCGTCGGACTTGTGATGGGCCAGCAGCTCGGCCATGTCAAAGCCCAGAGGCCCTGCGCCCACGATGGCCACGCGTTCGCCGACAAAGCGGGGGCTGCGCAAGGCCTCGATATAGTCCACCACCTTGGAGCTGTTCTCGCCCTCGATGCCGCTGCGTCGCGGTGTCACTCCCGTGGCCACGACCACATGATCAAATCCGCTCAGGGTGTCGATGTCCGGTGTGGTGTTGAGCCGCAGCTCTATGCCCAGGCGCTGGATTTCATGCTCGAAATAGCGCAGCGTCTCGCCCAGCTCCTGCTTGCCGGGCACTTTCTGCGCCAGAAAGAACTGGCCGCCGACGCGGATGCCGGGCTCGAACAGCGTCACCTTGTGGCCTCGGTCGGCCGCCTCGCGCGCGCAGGCCAGTCCTGCAGGTCCGGCACCGAGTACGGCGATCTTGCGCGGAACTGCGGCTTTTTCCTGCGGCCATTCCCATTCGCGGCAGGCTCTGGGGTTGACCAGGCAGCTGACCTGCTGGCGCGTGAAGATGCGATCCAGACAGGACTGATTGCAGGCAATGCAGGTGTTGATGGCGCTGCTCTGGCCCGCCTGCGCCTTGCGCACAAAGGCCGGGTCGGCCAGAAAGGGGCGAGCCATGGCCACCATGTCGGCATGACCCTGGGCAATCAGGTCATCGGCCACTTCGGGGGTGTTGATGCGGTTGCTGGCCGCCACGGGGACACTGACTGCCTGCCTGAGTTGCTCGGCAGCCCAGCTGAATGCAGCGCGCGGCACCATCATGGCGATGGTGGGAATGCGCGCCTCATGCCAGCCCACGCTGGTGTTGAACAGGTTCACGCCAGCGGCTTCCAGCTGGCGGGCCAGGTCCAGCACTTCCTTCCAGTGGCTGCCATGCTCGACCAGGTCCATCAGAGACAGGCGAAAGCTGATGACGAAGTTCTCGGGCACAGCCGCGCGTATGCCCTGCACGATGCGCAGCGCAAAGCGGCTGCGGCCGGCGGCATCGCCGCCCCATTCGTCGGTGCGGAAGTTGGTCAGCGGCGCCAGAAACTGGTTGATCAGATAGCCCTCGCCGCCCATGACTTCCACGCCGTCATAGCCGGCTTCGCGGGCCAGGCAGGCGCAGCGCACATAGTCGGCAATGATCTGCTCGATCTGGGTCGCGCTGAGTTCGCGCGAGCTGCGGTTGCTGAGCCTGGACAGCACGCTGCTGGGCGAGACGCCGCCGCTGCCGTGGTCGTAGCGGCCCACATGCAGTACCTGCATGAGGATATGGCTGCCTTCGGCATGCACGGCGTCGGTGATGAGGCGGTGCCGGGCCGCCTGCTCGGGCGTGCACAGCGTCGAGAACTCGGCATGCTCGGGCATGCCCAGCGCCCACTCGTTGACGCCGAAGCCGCCGGTGACGATGAGCTGCAGCCCTTCCCGGGCACGCTCGGTATAGAAGAGGGCTAGCTTCTCGAAACCCTGCGCCTGATCCTCCAGCCCGGTATGCATGGAGCCCATCAGAATCCGGTTCTTCAGGGTGATGTGGCCAATGGTGATGGGCTGGAAGAGATGGGGGTACATGGCTGGTTTCCTCACACGCAAACGTTGCGCCAGTGTAGGAAGGGCCACGGTAAATTTTCCCTAGGGGAATTACATCGTCCGTTTGCATGTAGTCTGGTTGTTCATGATGGGCTTTGATGTGCGCCATCACCACCCAGACAAAAGGAGACAAGACATGTCCATCATCGTGATGAGCGGCTGCGCCACCGGCATTGGTGCCGCTACGCGCAAGGTCCTGGAAGCGGCCGGTCACCAGATCGTAGGCATCGATATACGCGATGCGGAAGTGATTGCCGATCTCTCGACGGCCGAAGGTCGAAAGCAGGCGATTGCCGATGTACTGGCGAAGTGCAGCAAGGGCATGGACGGCCTGGTGCTGTGCGCCGGCCTGGGACCGCAGACCAAGGTGCTTGGCAATGTGGTTTCGGTCAATTATTTTGGCGCGACCGAGCTGCTGGATGCCTTTCTGCCAGAGCTGAAAAAAGGCCATCAGCCCGCAGCCGTCGTCATCTCGTCCGTGGCTTCCGCTCATCTGGCTTTTGACAAGAACCCACTGGCACCGGCACTGGAGGCCGGCGAGGAAGCCAAGGCCCGCGCCATTGTCGAACAAGCGGGAGAGCAGGGCGGCAATCTGGCCTATGCGGGCAGCAAGAATGCCTTGACGGTGGCTGTGCGCAAACGCACCGCAGCCTGGGGCCAGGCCGGCGTGCGTCTGAATACCATCGCCCCCGGCGCGACCGAGACTCCCTTGCTGCAGGCGGGCCTGCAGGATCCTCGCTATGGCGAATCCATTGCCAAGTTTGTGCCTCCCATGGGCCGCCGAGCCGAGCCGTCCGAGATGGCGTCGGTCATCGCCTTTTTGATGAGCCCGGCCGCAAGCTATGTGCATGGCGCGCAGATCGTCATTGATGGCGGCATTGATGCTGTGATGCGTCCGACACAGTTCTGACATCTCCTGAGGCGCTTTGCCTTGGTGCTCCTGCGCCTTTCCTCTCTCTGCAGGAGGGCAACGACGGCCTCGCCGCAAGGCGGTTTTTTTGCTTGCTGCCCCCGTTTGGGCATTGCCGGTTTTCAACGGCACTTGCTAAAAGGATGATTTGAGATGAATACTCCAGAACATATGACAGCCGTGGTGCAGCACTATGTGGCTGCGCTCAATGCCGGCGATCTGGACGGCATCGTCGCGCTGTTTGCCGATGACGCCACGGTGGAAGACCCCGTGGGCTCCGAACCCAGGCGTGGCACGGCTGCGATTCGTGCGTTTTACGCCAACTCGCTCAAGCTGCCGCTAGCGGTGGAGCTGACGCAGGAGGTGCGCGCGGTTGCCGACGAGGCGGCCTTCGCTTTCACCGTCAGTTTCGAGTATCAGGGCCGCAAGACCGTGATTGCGCCCATCGATCACTTTCGCTTCAATGGCGCGGGCAAGGTGGTGAGCATGCGCGCCTTGTTTGGCGAGAAGAATATTCACGCCGCCATCTGATGAGAGTCAGGCGCTTGACTGCTTCGGATATGGAAGCTGTCTTCGCCTGATTTAAAAGGATTACAAGACTCTTTGAATCTGAAATCCATTGATATACAGCGGGAGATGCTATTGATTTTGTTGTTCAAGGCGGTGCAGCGAATGCCCCAGCCTGAGCCGGCTTACAGATGGAAGTGCCCGGCTGCCTCGGGCTGGTAGAGCACTTTCTCGATCCGGATATGGCAGGTGCGATCGAGAATCCGCCAGTCGATGCGGTCTCCTTCCCGACAGCCCAGAATGGCCGTGCCCACGCCCGAGAAAACCGAGAGCCTTCCTGCACTGTCATCGGCATCCTCGGGGTAGACCAGAGCCACTTCGACGGCCATCTCATCGAGGCGCAGCAAGGCTTTGGAGTTCATCGTGACCACATTGCGCTGCACCTGCCGGGCATCGACGACGGCGGCACGCTCGATTTCATGCTCCAGATCGACCGCTTGCGACTCCCATTCCAGGGCGAGCAGATCTCTGAGGCGTGCCTGATCCACGGCGGTGATGCAAATGCCGCCCGCCGCTCCCGGTAGCCCGGCGCGCAAGCGCTGGAGGTAGCGCTGCGCCGTCATCGCATAGGACTTGAGTGCAGGCGTTTCACTCTCCAGCACAAAGCCGTTGTGCGCAAAGGCTTTGAGCGAGCGCGTGTTGTCGGCATGGATCCTCGCAATCAGTCTTTCGGCACGCATGTCGAAAAAGGCCAGCTTCATGCCCTCGTGCAAGGCGCTGGCGCCGAGCTTGCGCCCCCAGTTGTCGCGCTTGCCGATGACCAGCACGATTTCGCAGTCCGGTCCATTGCGGATCAGGCGCACGAAGCCCACGGGCAGGTCGTCGCGGTCGTAGGCCATGAAGAAGCGGCCGCCCTGATTGAAGAGATGGGTGAGTATGGGCAGCTGAACCCGGTCGATGAGCTGCTCTATGTGACGTGAGACATGGCGCGAATCGCTGAGGTGGCGCACGACGTCTTCGTCGCTCAGCCAGTCCATCAGATTCAGTGCATTGGCCCGCGTGATTTCCGGGCACAGGGATATGAAAGGCTTGCTCATCTTCAACACCGTCGGTTGCAAGAATGAAAGCCTTTCATGGCCACGGCGCGGGCCATGACGGTTCTTTCGACACAGTCGCCGATTCTAGGCAAGCAGATTCTGCTGCGCAGGCGCAGCGCTGATCTCGCATCTCTTTGCTCGGTCTATGGCAAGCCAGCGGTGTGGCGTGCGGTGCTTGCCCCGGAGCCGGAGAAGCCATGGCGCCGGCGCTGCAACACAGCAACTGCCGACGGCTGTCGATGCTCTGTATTCAGAAGCTGCTTGCGCTTGACTGCATTCGAACTTCGAATGCTTTATGGTCATGATCAATAAAAGACAGGCGCAAGATGCTCTTATTTAGATAGCATTTGAAGCGCTGAATATTGCGATCCGTGCCGGGTCGACGCGCGTAGTCCAGCCAGGCCGGCCATTCAGGGATCGGCGTATTTGAGATGGATGATCGGGTAGGCGCGGCCTTGTCCGTCATGCGGGGAGCGGCCCGTGCGCTTGAAGCCCAGGCGCTCGTAAAAGCCCACTGCCTGAGCGTTGTGCTCGTTCACATCGGTGCTCATCTCGGGATGCAGTGCCAGGCCGTGGCGCACCAGCGCCGCACCGAGGCCCCGGTGTCTGAAAGCGGGGTCCACAAACAGCGCTTCCATATGGCCCTGGTCCATGAGCATGAAGGCCAGGGGATGGTCCTGCTCGTCGACGGCGAACCACAGCGGGGCGTGTGGCAGAAATCCGCACACCATCTCATCAATCTCGAAGCGATCCTGCGGGCTCAGAAAGTCATGCGTGGCATCAACGGCCTGGCGCCAGATCTCGATCGCTCGTGCCCCTTCGTCGGGGCGGGAAGCTCGAATGGAAGTCATCGCCGGATTATGTACATCAAGCATGCCTGTCCCGGGGACTGGCATCAAGAGCGGTCCATGCCTGTCAGATGGGGCGCCAGCACCTCGGTGATCCAGTTCAGGAAGGCGGTGACCCGTGGCGCGATATGCCTGCGATGCGGGTACAGCAGGGACACCGGCATGGGCGCCGCCCTGAAGTCGGGCATGACCTCGACCAGCAGGCCCTGATCCAGCAGATGGCGCGCACCCCGGACGGGTGCCTGAATCATGCCAAGACCGGCAACACAGGCGGCTTGATAGGCATCCGTGCCATTGACCACCAGGGCGCTGCGCACGGGATGTAGAGCGATCTCCTTGCCGCGCTGGTACTCCCAGCCCGCGCCATGCCGACCGAGCTGGTTCGCATAGTGAATGATGCAGTGCCGTGACAGATCGGCCAGTGTTGCGGGCGTGCCGTGGCGCTCCAGATAGGCGGGACTGGCCAGATTGCACATCTCCATTGCACCGATGGTGCGGGCGATCAGGTCGGTATCTGCCAGCGGGCCAATGCGCACCACACAGTCAAAGCCTTCCTGCACCACATCCACGCGGCGGTCGCTGGTGCTGATGCCTACTTCCAGCAAAGGGTGGGCCGAGAGGAATTCGGGCAGTTTCGGAATGACGACATCCCGGGCCAGAGAGTTGGGCATATCGATGCGCAGACTGCCTCGCAGCCCGCTGGCGGCAGGCTGGAACATGGCTTGCAGCTGTTCCAGGTCGGCCATGAGTTCCTTGCTGCGCTCAAGGAACTGCTCGCCATCGGCGCTCAGCCGGACATGCCGCGTGGTGCGTTGCAGCAGACGGGTTCCCAGCTGCTTTTCCAGCTGCTGCACCACGGTAGACACACGGCTTTTGGTCAGCCCGAGCTGCTCTGCGGCCTGGGTGAAGCTGGAGAGTTCGGCAACGCGGGTGAACACATGAAGCGCATTGAAATCCATGGCTTTATTGTATTTTCAAAGTGAACAGTGCGATCTTTTTCAAAGTGTTTATTCATGAATGGAGAACACCTAAAGTGCTGGCTTGTTGACATCCTCCATGAGACCGACATGCAAGCATCTGCACCCCGTATCGCATTGATCACCGGCGCAAGCCGTGGCCTGGGCCGTAGCGAAGCCCTCAAGCTGGCCGAGCTCGGCGTTCATCTGATCATCACTTACAAGGACAGCGAAAGCGATGCGCAGGAGCTGGTATCCCGCATCGAGGCACAGGGCAGTCGCGCCGTGGCGCTGCGCCTGGACGTTGGTGAAAGCAAGAGCTTTGCCGCATTTGCCGACAGCGTCAGGCGCGTGCTGGCCGATACCTGGCAGCGCGAACAGTTGGACTATCTGGTGAACAATGCCGGTATCGGCCTGGTGGCGCCGTTTGCCGAAACCACGGAAGAGCAGTTCGATCTGCTCGTCGATATTCACCTCAAGGGCACGTTCTTTCTGACGCAAACACTGCTGCCCCTGATCCGGGACGGCGGACGCATCATCAATACTTCGTCCGGGCTGGCACGCTTCAGCCTCCCCGGCTACGCCGCCTATGCGGTGATGAAGGGCGGCATTGAGGTGATGACGCGCTATCTGGCCAAGGAGCTTGGCGCACGCGGCATCGCCGTGAACACCATTGCACCCGGCGCCATAGAGACTGATTTCGGTGGCGGCGTGGTGCGCGACAACGCGCAGCTCAACGCCCATATCAGCGGCCTGACCGCCATGGGCCGGGCGGGGCGCCCCGACGATGTGGGTGCCGCGGTTGCCGCATTGCTTGCCGATGGCAACAACTGGGTCACGGGCCAGCGCATTGAAGTCTCTGGTGGCATGATGCTCTGAGCGTATGCTGGGCAACTCCATTCGGAACGCGGCCTTGCCCGGCAGCGCCGGGGCGGTCAAGGCATATTAGGGATGCATGCAGACACGCAGCGGCAGATATTCGATGCCTGCGGACCAGGTGTTGGGGATAGAGGATTTGGAGACTGAGTCGTGCCGGAGAACTATCTGGGAAGCTGTTTATGTGCAAGAGTCGGCTATCGGCTGCTGTCGCCGCCCAGGGCCGTGACCCACTGCCATTGCGGGCAGTGCCGCAAAAGCCATGGCTCCGCGTTCGCGAGCTATGGCGCCGTGCCGCGCAAGGATTTGTGCATAGTCTCCGGGCAAAGCGATATCAAGTCCTATGCATCGTCGGCTTCCGTGCACAGGCAGTTTTGCCAGCACTGCGGTTCATCCCTGTTCTGGTCCAGACAGGCCGGTGACTGGGCCGACTGGATATGTATCGCACTGGGCACGCTGGACTCGCCTTTTTCGGCGCTCAAGCAAAAGCATGCGCATCTGGAGTCGCAGCCTTTGTGGTCAAGCTTTGCCGGTGGCTGCATGCGCAATGAATGAGGGCCGCCTTAGCCCCTCGGGCTGCTGCACCGGCCTCGTGCAAGGCGATGTTGATGCGTTCACTCCCCCTTGAACACCGGCTGGCGTTTCTCAATAAACGCATTCATGCCTTCCTTCTGGTCGCGGGTCGCAAACAGGATCTGGTTGGCCTTGCGCTCCAGCATCAGGGCGGCATCGAGCGACGCGTCCATGCCGGCAATCACCACTTCCTTGATCTGCTCCACGGCCAGTGGCGGCATATTGGCAATCAGTTTTGCCATTTTCAGCGCCTCAGGGATTACCTGATCGTCTGCACAGACTAGGCTGACCAGACCCATGGCATAGGCTTCGTCGGCGCTGACGGGCTTGCCGGTCAGCAGAATGCGCATGGCCTGGAACTTGCCCACGGCGCGCACCAGCCGCTGGGTGCCGCCGATACCGGGCATGATGCCGATGCGAATCTCGGGCTGTGCAAAGCTGGCCCCTTGCCCGGCAATGATGATGTCGCAATGCATGGCCAGCTCGGCCCCGCCGCCAAAGGCATAGCCGCAGACCGCTGCAATGATGGGTTTGGGGCACTTCTCAATGGGGGCCCAGACGCGCTCGGTGTGGCGCTTCATGATCTCTATGGGGCCGCAGGAGTCCATGCTCTTGATGTCCCCGCCTGCCGCAAATACCTTGTCGCCGCCGGTCAGAACGATGCAGCGCACGCTGGCGTCTGCGCTCAGCTCAGCGAAGGTTCTGGACAGCGCAGCCTGCAGAGAAAGACTCAGCGCATTCGTTGCCTCGGGGCGGTTGAGCTGAACGATGGCCACGCCATGGTCCTGATGCCGAACCAGTAGCTCTCGCTGCGCGGTGTCCATGTTTTCAATAGCGGAAAGCGATGCCGACATAAGGATTCCCTGGGAGTTGAACAGGGACGATGGTCGTTTTCAAGGGATGGACCAACATCGTCCTTTTGGACGTATCTGCTGCCGGTGCCGAAACCTAAATTGGCAGGCATGGATACGAACAAAAGCTTTCAAGACAAGGTAGTGCTGGTCACTGGCGGCACCAAGGGCATCGGCAAGGGCATTGCCCAGGCGTTTCTCGCGGCAGGTGCCACGGTGGTGGTGTGCGGCCGTCAGCAACCTGAAGCGTTGCCAAGCATCAATGGCAGCAGCGCAGACTTCGTTGCATGCGATGTGCGCGAGGCCCAGGCCGTCAAGGACATGGTCGATGAGGTGCAGCGCCGCCATGGCCGTCTGGACGTTCTCGTCAACAACGCCGGTGGCGCTCCCCATGTGGATGCCGCCACGGTGTCGCCGCGCTTTCACGAAAGCGTGCTGCGCCTGAATCTGTTCTCGACCCTGCATGCCTCGCAGGCCGCCAATGCCGTGATGCAGCAGCAGGACGGCGGTGGCGTGATTGTCTGCATCGGCAGCATCAGCGCGCTGCGTCCTTCCCCCGGTACGGCAGCCTACGGCGCGGCCAAGGCGGCGGTGCTGAGCCTGGTCAGTTCTCTGGCCGTGGAGTGGGCGCCTAAGGTGCGTGTGGTGGCAGTCAGCCCCGGCCTGGTGCGCACCGAGCAGTCACACCTGCATTTCGGGGATGAGGCTGGAATTGCCTCTGTCGCCGGGACCATTCCTGCGGGTCGCCTGGCCGAGCCGCAGGACATTGCCAATGCCTGTCTGTATGTGGCTTCCGAAAACGCCTCTTACATGAGCGGTACCAATCTGCTGCTGCATGGCGGTGGTGAGCGCCCCGCATTTCTGAGCGCATCGAACTCGGAATCCGTGCAACAAAAACACTGAATTTCAAAGGAGACAATCTTGACCGATCAAGACTGGATGGCAGGGGTCCGCGCATACGTGGGCAAGCAATACGGGCGTGTCTATGCCTGGGACAAAGTCAACAGCCCCATGATTCGTCAGTGGAGCGAGCTGATGGGGGTGGCCGTAAAGACTAACAAGGATGGCAAGACCATTGCACCTCCCGCGATGCTGCAGGTCTGGTGCATGGAAGGGCCGGTGCAGAACAACTACCCGCCAGGCTCCACGACAGAGAATCCTTATGAAGTTCTGAAGCTGATCGAAGCGCACGACTTTCCTTCCACCGTGGCGGTGAATTCCGAGCTGAGCTTCGAGCGCGATGTGCTCGAAGGTGAAGACCTGTACTACACGACACGCCTGGAAGCCATCAGCGAAGAGAAGACCACGGCCCTGGGCACGGGTTACTTTGTCACGCAGATCATGGAGTACTTCTCGATCAAGGCAGCGAACGGCGAAGACGAGAAGGTCGGCCAGTTGATGTTCCGCGTCTTCAAGTTCCGCCCCGCCAATGCGCAAAAGGCCGATCCCGCGCAGGCTGCCGCCCCGAAGATCAAGCGACCCGCACCAGGCGTGAGCGATGACAACCGTTTCTTCTGGGAAGGCCTGAAGGAAGGCAAGCTCTTGATTCAGCGCTGCAAGAGCTGCGGCGATCTGCACCATCCACCGGGTCCCGTCTGCCCCAAGTGCCATTCGTTCGACTGGGACACGGTGGAGGCCAGCGGCAAGGGCACGGTGTACTCGTTCGTGGTCATGCACTACCCCGAAGTACCGCCTTTCGATCACCCCAATCCCATCGGTCTGGTGGAGTTGCAGGAGGGCGTGCGTCTGATTGCCCAGCTGGTCGGCGTCAAGCCCGGCGAGGTGCAGATCGGTCAGAAGGTGCGGGTTGAGTTCAACACCTTCGACGGTGATCTGACTCTGGCCCAGTTCCGTCCCGTGGGCTGATGCGAGGAGACCGTCATGGACTTTCAACTCAGTGAAGACCAACGTGCATTCGCAGACATGGCGCAAAGCCTGTTTGCAGACTATTGCACCGACGACAAGCTGCGCGAGCACGATGCCTCGGGCCAGCCTTTCATGCAGGATCTGTGGCAGCAGTGCGTGGCTGCGGGCCTGCACAGCATCCTGGTGCCGGAAGCTGCAGGCGGCCTGGGTCTGGGAATGAGCGAGATGCTGGCTGTGCTGGAGCAGCAAGGCCGTGCGCTGGCGCAGGTTCCGCTGTGGCAGCAGCAGGTCGCTGCGGCCGCGATTGCCAGGTTTGCCGAGGGACAGGGTGCAGTCGTTCAGTCAGCCATGCAGGGCGAGTTGCTGGCTCTGTCGCTGCAGGCTGCCGTGGCTACACGCGGGCCGGCGCTTGAGCTGCAGGGTGAGCGACTCAAAGGCCAGCTGCAAGCCGTGCCACTGGGCGAGCAGGCCCGGGTGGCTCTGGTGGCCGCGGCGGCGGGCGATGAGATCAAGCTGGTGCTGGTGAGCCTGCAGGCGGATGGTGTCAGCCGCGTGGCCGGCATGCGCGAAGACTACTGTGCGGTGGCCGACATCAGCTTTCGCAACACGCCGGTGCTGGCCGTGCTGGGCGGCCGTGCGCTGGACTGGGTCAACGAAATGGCAATCGCCTGCCTGGCCAGCCTGCAGCAGGGCGTGACACAGGAGCAGTTGCGCCGCACCGTGGAGTATGTGAGCGAGCGCAAGCAGTTCGACCGTCCCATCGGTACTTTCCAGCTGGTACAGGGCCAGATGGCCGACGGCTACATCCTCATGCAGGTGCAGCGCAGCGCGCTGAGCCAACTGGTCTGGCGTCTGGATGCCGGCCTGCCTTGCACGCCGCAGGCCCGCGCGGTGCGCGCCCAGTCCAACGAGCTGGGCCTGAAGGTAGGCCGCGTTGCACAGCATGTGCATGGCGGCATGGGCGTGGATGTGACCTATCACATTCACCGCTTCATGTTCTGGTGCCGTGCGCTGGCTGCCGAGCTCGGCAGCGCCGAGCAGCACCTGCAAGCGCTGGGCCAGTGGCTCGCAGACAACGACACGCTCGGCTGGAAGTACGACCTGCCCGAAGACCGCTAAGGAGACAACAACATGGCAAACCAATCTATTCGCTTCGAGTCGGTGAACGTGGGTGACGAACTGCAGCCTGTCAGCGTGCCCATTACCGTGCCGCTGATTGCCGGCGGTGCCATCGCCACGCGTGACTATTTCCCCGGACATCATGACCGCGATGCCGCGCGCGAGCTGGGCTCGCCCCATATCTTCATGAACATCCTGACCACCAACGGTCTGGTGCAGAGCTTTGTCGAGAGCTGGGCTGGCGACGATGCGCGCCTCATGGATCTGAAGATTCGCCTGGGCGCACCCAACTATCCCGGCGACACCATGAAATTCACGGGCTCCGTGACCGAGAAGAACGAGGCCACGCGCAGCGTTCAGATCACGCTCAAGGGCAGCAATTCCATGGGCTCTCACGTCAGCGGCACTGTGCAAGTGGCCCTGGCCTAAGAACAACAAGCGGAGACATTCCTGTGAACGATATGAATATTTCCGGTCGCGCCGCCATTGTGGGTCTGGGTGCAACAGAATTTTCCAAGAACTCGGGCCGTACCGAGCTGCGTCTGGCCATGGAAGCCACGCTGGCTGCGCTGAGCGATGCCGGCATCGACCCCAAGGAGGTGGACGGCTTTTCCTCGTACTCCGTTGACAAGGTCCCCGAGTATGAAATCGCCCGCCTGCTCGGGGCTCGCAATGTGAGCTTTTTCTCGCAGGTTCCGCATGGTGGTGGCGCGGCCTGCGGCCCCGTGCTGCATGCGGCCATGGCCGTGGCCACGGGCATTGCCAAGACCGTCGTGGTCTACCGCGCCATGAATGAGCGCAGCTGGTACCGCTTTGGCACCGGTAGCTATGGTTTTGGTAGCGCGCCATTCTTTGACAATGTGAACTATGGCTGGTACATGCCCCACGGCTTTCACACGCCGGCATCCTGGGTGGGCATGTTTGCCCGCCGCTATATGCATGCCTTCGGTGCGACCAGCGAGGACTTCGGCCGTGTGGCCGTGGCCGTGCGCGACTTTGCCGCCACCAATCCCAACGCATTCTTCTACGGCAAGCCCATCACACTGGAGGAGCACCAGGCCAGCCGCTGGATCTGCGAGCCGCTGCACCTGCTGGACTGCTGTCAGGAGTCCGACGGGGCCGTGGCCATGGTCATCACATCGAGCGACCGTGCCCGTGAGATGAAGGCCAAGCCGGTCTACATCAAGGCGGCGGCCCAGGGCATCTCTGACGGTCAGCAGTCCATGACCTCGTTCTACCGCGAGGACATCACCGGCCTGCCTGAAATGGGGCATGTCGCCAGCCAGCTGTGGCAGCAAAGCCGCCTGACTCCCAAGGATGTGCAAAGCGCAGTGCTGTACGACCATTTTTCGCCCTTTGTGCTGCCTCAGCTCGAGGAGTTCGGTTTCGTCAAGCGCGGCGAGGCCAAGGATTTCATTCGCTCCGGCGAGCATGCACGCGGCGGCTCCATGCCCATCAACACCCATGGCGGCCAGCTGGGCGAAGCCTATATCCATGGCATGAACGGCATTGCCGAAGCCGTGCGCCAGATCCGCGGCAGCTCCGTCAATCAGGTCAAGGACGTGCACAACATGGTGGTGACCGCCGGTACCGGCGTGCCCACCAGCGGCCTGATTCTGGGCGACGAGGCCTGATGGCAAGGGAGACATTCATGTTCATTGACCTGACTCCCGAGCAGCATGCGCTGCGCCTGAAGTGCCGTGACTACTTTCAGGCGTTGATGACGCCCGAGCTCAAGGCCCGCATGCGCGGTGCCGAGGGCGGCGACGAATACCGCGAACTGATCCGCAAGATGGGGCGCGACGGCTGGCTGGCCATAGGCTGGCCCAAGGAATTCGGCGGCCAGGGCCTGTCGGCCACCGAGCAGCTGATCTTCTTTGAAGAAGCCAATATTGCCGGAGCGCCCCTGCCTTTCGTCACCATCAGCACCGTCGGCCCCGCGCTGATGGAGCATGGCACCGAGGCGCAGAAGCAGGAGTTTCTGCCCGGCATGGCCAGCGGCGACATCATTTTCGCCATTGGCTACTCCGAGCCCGGTGCTGGCTCCGACCTCGCCATGCTCAAGACACAGGCTCAGCTGCAGGGCGATCTTCAGACCGGGCATTTCGTGGTCAACGGCCAGAAGCTGTGGACTTCGGGCATCGAATCTGCCGACTATGTGTGGCTGGCCGCACGTACCAACCAGGAACTGGCTCGCCACAAGGGTATTTCCATCATGGTGGTGGATACCAGGGACAAGGGCTTTTCGCATACGCTGATTCAGACCGTGGGCAACTACACGGCAGCCACGTACTTCGACAACGTTGAAGTGCCGGCAGCACGTTTGATCGGCGAGCTCAATGGGGGCTGGAAGCTGATCACTGCACAGCTCAACCACGAGCGCCTGGGTCTGGGGGCCTGGTCGGACAAGGTGTTTGCTCCCTTCGTCAAGGTGCTGCAATGGGCCAAGGCCAAGGATGAGCAGGGCCGTCGCGCTGTCGATCAGGCCTGGGTGCGACGCAGTCTTGCGGAGTGCTATGCCCGCCTTGAAGCCATGCGACTGACCAACTTCCGCATCGCGGCCAGTCTGGAAGCCGGTGCCATGGACGTGAGCCTGGCATCTGCCACCAAGGTCTATGGCTCGGAAGGCGTGGTCGAGGTGCTGCATCGATTGATGGACATCGTGGGCAGCAGCGCTCTGGTGCGTGGTGGCTCGGCGGCTTCCTATCTGATGGGCGAGCTGGAGTATGAGCTGCGCGCCTCCACCATCAACACCTTCGGTGGCGGCACGAACGAGATTCAGCGCGAGCTGATTGCCCAGTTCGGACTCGGCATGCCGCGCCCCCAGCGCTGATCGAAGACATCTCACACATAACAAATACCAAGGAGACATGTGATGAGCGACACGACTGTGGTGTCGCGCGAGCAGACCCAGCTCAAGCTGGATCGTCGCGCGCCCATTGCGGCCAAGTACCTGGCCGATACGCCCTACACCATGGCTGATCGTCTGGAGGACTGTGCGCGAGATTTCGGCGAGCGCATTTTTCTGATCGAAGGCGATGTGCGCTACACCTATGCGCAATTCAACCAGCGCGCCAATCAAGTGGCACGTGCGTTGCACGAGCAGGGTGTGAGAAAGGGCGATGTGGTGGCCATGGCCATCGAGAATCGCCCAGCCTTTTTCTTTGCCTGGTTTGGCGTGGCCAAGCTGGGTGCCGTGGTGGCCTTCATCAACACCCATGTGATGGGCAAGCCTCTGACGCATGCACTGGAGGTGACCAACGCCAGCCATGTGATCGTGGGCGAGGAGTGTGCAGAGCGCTTTGCGCAGACCGAAGGGCTGAATACCGCGCTGAGCTACTGGCACTGGCCGGATGAGGACAGGCCCGCGGCAGCGGAAGTCCTGTCGCAATTCGGACCGGATCTGCAGGCACTGGCCATGAGCCAGGACGGCTCCCCCGTACCGCTTGCATGGCGCGAGGGCGTGGTGGCCGGCGATACGGCGCAGTACATATTCACCTCCGGCACCACCGGCCTGCCCAAGGCCGCGGTCATCAGCCATGCACGCTGGCTGATGGCGGGGGACTCCATGCAGCTGCTGTGGGAGATCACCCAGGATGACTGCTTCTACTGCTTTTTGCCGCTCTACCACGGCGCGGCTTCCATGTCGCTGACGGCAACCGCCATGGCTGCAGGAGCGCGCATCGTGGTGCGCCGCAAGTTCAGCCGCAGCGAGTTCTGGCGCGATATCCGCGCACATGGCATTACCTTTTGCCAGTATGTGGGGGAGATCTGCCGCTTCCTGCTCAGCGTGCCCGCGACGGACTGCGACCGGGAGCACAGCTTGCGCAAGATGGCCGGAACCGGTCTCACGCCGGAGATCTGGCAGCAATGGACATCGCGCTTTGGCGCCGTATTCCAGATCTATGAAGGCTGGGGAGGCACGGAGTCCAACACCAATACCATCAATCTGGACAATCGCATCGGCTCCTGCGGCCGCGTTCCCTTCTGGGAAAAAACCAATTTGCGCCTGGTTCGCTACGACCAGGAAAAAGGCGATTACATCCGAGATGAAAACGGCTTCTTGCAATTGGCCGGCGTGAACGAGCCCGGCGAGGCCATCGGCATGGTCATCCAGTATCCCGGTGTGGTTGCTGGGCGCTTTGAAGGCTATACCAGCGAGGAGGCCTCCGAAAAGAAGCTGCTGCGCAATGTCTTCCAGCAGGGCGATGTGTGGTGGACATCGGGCGACCTGCTGCGCTGCGACGAAGACGGCTACTGCTGGTTTGTGGACCGTATCGGCGATACCTTCCGCTGGAAGAGCGAGAACGTCTCGACCATGGAAGTCAGCGACGCACTCGGAGACTACCTGGGGCTGGATGCGATTACCGTCTATGGTGTGCAGGTTCCCGGTCACGGTGGCCGTGCGGGCATGGCAGCGTTGGTGATGCATGAGGGAGCCCAATTCGATCCCAAGGCCTTCTGGAAGATGGCCATCGCTCGTCTGCCGCGCTATGCGGCACCACTGTTCGTGCGTCTGATGGATACGCCGGACATGACCGGCAACTACAAGCTGCGCAAGGTGGATCTGCAAAAGCAGGGCTATGACAGCGCTCAGACTGGCGACCCGCTGTTTATACGCAATGACAAGCTGCAGACCTATGTGCCGCTGACCGCTGCAACGCTTGAAGAGGCTCTGCGTGGATAGCGCCGTCGCGCAGGAGCGCGTACGGGCCAAGCCCGCAGATGTGCTGCGTTATCCCTTTGCGGCGCCTGCAGCCGATGGCAGCCATGTGGAGATCGTCCCCGGTCTGCTGTGGCTGCGCATGCCCATGCCCATGGCTCTGGACCATATTAATGTCTATCTGCTCAGGGACGGCGACGGCTGG
Source organism: Comamonas sp. Z1 (assembly GCF_008121555.1). Taxonomy (NCBI): domain Bacteria; kingdom Pseudomonadati; phylum Pseudomonadota; class Betaproteobacteria; order Burkholderiales; family Comamonadaceae; genus Comamonas; species Comamonas sp. Z1. Next base: position 137,470 of record NZ_VOQT01000007.1, on the reverse strand, counting down.
GCGGTGGTCGATACGGGGCTGGGAATTCCCGGCACCTTCGAGCTGTGGGAGAAGATCTTCACGGAGAAATTGGCCGGCCAGCCGCTGACCCGTGTGATCTGCACCCACTGTCACTATGACCATGCGGGTGCGGCATGGTGGTTGCAGGAGCGCTTTGGCGTGCCGCTGCTCATGAGCTATGGCGAGTTCATGATGCTGCGCTCGCTGATGGGGCCGCCGCCCGATCCTCTGCCCGAGGCGCATCGCGATTTCTATGCGCGTGCCGGGGTGAGCAGCGAAGAGCTGGACGACATGCTGGCTGCCATGCGCAAGGATCCGTTCATGCCCAGGCAGCCCAGCCATTACCAGCGCATTCATCCGGGTGAGGTGCTGCAGATCGGGGAGCGTCGGTGGCGCATTGTGCTGGGCGAGGGGCACTCGCCCGAGCATGCCTGTCTGTATTGCGAGGAAGACGGCATTCTGCTGGCCGGTGATCAGGTGCTGCCGCGCATCACCTCGAATGTGATGGTCAGCCCCATCGAGCCCGAAGGCAATCCGCTCAAACTCTGGATCGATTCGCTGCATCGTTTGCGTGAGCTGCCGGCCGAGACCTTGGTGCTTCCATCGCACCAGGGCGTTTTCTACGGCCTGCATGAGCGCTTGGTGCAGGTGCTCGAGCACCATGCCGAGCAGTTTGCACTGCTGACCGGACATCTGGGCCAGGTAGGACGGGCAACGGCTGCCGAGCTGGTGCCCGTGCTCTTTCCCAGGCTGCGCAGCCCCGTGGATCGCCTGATGGCCCTAGGGGAAACGATAGCCCATTTGAACCTGCTTCACCAGGATGGAACGCTGCTGCGTACCCCGGGTGAGGGCAAGATTGCATATTTCTCGTTGGCCTGAGGTAAGGAAGCCATGACGGAACTCGAAACATTCAAACAAGAAGTGGCGCAGTGGCTGGAGGAGAACTGTCCTGCGAGCATGCGCCGGCCCATTGTTTCAGAGGAGATGGTCTGGGGCAGCTCCAAGCTGCAGTTTCTGAACGAGGATCAGAAGCTGTGGTTCGAGCGCATGCGCGACCGTGGCTGGTTTGCACCGTCATGGCCGCGTGAATACGGCGGCGGTGGACTCTCCCCGAGGGAAGCCCGTATCCTGGACACGGAGATGGCCCGTCTTGGCTGCCGTCAGCCCCAGTACAACCTGGGCGTGTGGATGCTGGGGCCGGTTCTGGTGGAGGTGGGGACGCATGAGCAAAAGCTTGAGCATCTGGTTCCCATGATGCGCGGCGAGCAGCGCTGGTGTCAGGGCTTTTCGGAGCCCAATGCCGGTTCGGATCTGGCCAGCCTCAAGACCTCGGCCAGGCGCGTGACGGACGAGCAGGGCGAGGCCTATATCGTCAACGGGGGCAAGATCTGGACCTCGGACGGAGACAAGGGCGACTGGATGTATGCGCTGGTGCGCACCAGCAGCGAAGGCAAGAAGCAAGACGGCATCAGCTTTTTGCTGATCGACATGAAGAGTCCCGGCGTCACGGTCAAGCCCATAGAACTGATCAGCGGCAAGTCCAGTTTCTGTCAGGTCTTCTTCGACGATGTGCGGGTGCCTGTGCGACAGCTTGTGGGCAAGGAAGGCGAAGGCTGGTCGCTGGCCAAAAAGCTGCTCCAGCATGAGCGTGCAGCCATGTCCAAGTTCACGGAAGGTGGTGCGCCGTCGCACGATGCACTCAAGACCGCCTTGCCCTACATGGTGGACGAGCAGGGGCGGATCAGCGATGGTGTGCTGCGCGAGAAGCTGGCAGGACTGCTGATGGATGCACAGTCTTTCGCCCTGACCCATCGTCGGGTGACCGAGAAGGCTCTGGCGCGTCAGGACGTTGCAGGCCCCTCCAGCATCATGAAGCTGGTGCAGACCGAGCAGGAAGTTGCCAAGTACGAACTGCTGGAGCAGGTGCTGGGCCTACGCGGTCTGGGCTGGGAGGCTGGCGATGATTTCACAGCCGATGAGATCGATATAGGTCGTGCATGGCTGCGCTCCAAGAGCTACACGATTGCAGGCGGAAGTTCGGAAGTGCAACTGAACATCATTGCCAAGCGAGTGCTGGAATTGCCTTGACCCCCTGAGCCGCTGTGCGGCGACAGCCTCGCTGCGGGAGGAGGGGCTGTCTGGGCTCTTGCTTGCCGTCTCTGAGCTGGGCAGTGGTGGTCGCGCAGGCTGAGGATAACGAATTGAAATGGAGACAAGAATATGACCATGCTTTTGTCGCAAGAGCAGGAATTGCTCAAGGACAGTGCTGTTGCCTTTCTCGCGCAGGAAGCACCCGTGGCCCAGCAGCGCCGTCTGCGGGATGACAAGGTGGAACAGGGCTTTGATACACAACTGTGGCAGCAGATGGTGGAGATGGGGTGGCCCGTGGCGGTGCTGCCCGAGTCGCATGACGGGCTGGCTGCGGGCTATCTGGGCATGGGCGCCGTGTTTGAAGCCATCGGCCGAAACCTGTCGGCACAGCCGCTGCTGAGTCAGGCCGTGATCGCACCTGAGCTGCTGATTCGCGCCGGCTCCGAAGCTCAGCAGGCGCAGTGGCTGCCCCTGCTGGGCAGCGGGCAGGCCAGGCTGGCACTGGCTCTGGATGAAAAGTCCGGCCAGCATCTTTCAGCCAGATTGAGCACGTTAGCCGAGCAGACCAGCACGGGCTGGTGCCTGAGCGGTGAGAAAGCCTTTGTGATGGATGGAGTGGGCGCCAATGGCTTTTTGGTGCTGGCGGCGTCTGGCGAAGGTGCTCCCGGTTTGTGGCTGGTGCCAGCTGATGCACCAGGCGTCAGCATCAAACCCATGTGCATGATTGACAGCCGTAACATGGCCCGCGTGCAGTTCGATAAGGTGGAGCTGAGCGCCGATATGGCGTTGGTGGCCCGGCCCGCTGCTCAGGTGCTTGATGAAGTGCTGGACCGAGCCCGTGCCTGCCTGGCCGCAGAGTCTCTGGGTCTGATGCGTGAGGTGTTTGATCGTACGGTTAGCTATCTGAAGGAGCGCGTTCAGTTCGACGTACAGATCGGCTCATTCCAGGCGTTGCAGCACCGTGCTGCACGTCTGTATGTGGAGCTTGAGCTGCTGGAGAGCTGTGTGCTGGCAGCTTTCGAAGCCATTGATTCAGGTTTGGAAGCCAAGGTGCCCGAGCTGGTCAGCGCAGCCAAGGCCAAGGCATCTGACTTGTGCGAGAAGCTGTGCAACGAGGCGATCCAGTTGCATGGCGGCATCGGGGTGACCGATGAACTGGATATTGGCCTGTTCTTCAAGCGGGCACGCGTTCTGCAACGCCTGCTGGGCGACGGTGGTTATCACCGCAACCGCTTTGCACAACTGAAAGGTTTCTGAGATGAGCGATGCCTTGGTTTCTATGGGTGAAAAGATCAGGAACATTCGTGCGCAGCTGACTTCGCAGGGCGCACCTTTTGAAGTGCAGCAGGTCACGCTGTCCGATGGGCGCAGCGTGGCAGCCTATCGCAACGCCTTTCAGAATCTGGCACAGGTAATTGACGCCGGTCGGGTTCATGGTGCGGCCGAGTTCATGGTCTATGGCGAGGATCGATGGACATTTGACAGGTTCTTTGCAGCAGCCGATGCACTGGCCAGTCGTTTGCAGAAGCAGTGCGGTATCAAGCCCGGCGACCGGGTGGCGATTGCCATGCGCAACCGTCCCGAATGGGCCGTGGCTTTTGCTGCCATTGCCTTGCTTGGCGCAGTGCCGGTGCCTTTGAACAGCTTTGGCCTGAGCAGCGAGCTGATGGCCAATCTGGAGGACACCCGGCCGGTGATGCTGATCTGTGACGCGGACCGCCATGCTCGCATCAGCCAGGCCATTGCGCAGACGGCTATCAAGGTGGTGGTGGTGGATGGCGAGGGGGGCGATATCAGCTGGTCGGAGTTGACCGCAGGCGGTCATGATGGCTTTGTGTCGCCGCAGCTGAGTGCCGATGAGCCTGCGCTGATTCTGTTCACTTCGGGCGCCACCAGCCGAGCCAAAGGCGTGGAATCCACCCACCGCGCCGTTTGCCAGGGCATCTTCAATATTGACTTCATCGGTGCAGTGGCAGCCATGACTTCGCCGGATGCCATCGCCGCCATCATGGCGCGACAGCTGCAGCCCACGATCTTGTCGGCAGTTCCTCTGTTTCATGTCAGCGGCCTGCATGCCCAGCTGCTGGTCAGCCTGCGCCATGGTCGCCGCCTGATCTTCGTGCACCGCTGGGAGCCAGAGAAGGCTGCCGAGCTGATTCGCAAGGAAAAGGTCACGCAGTTCAATGGTGCGCCCAGCATGGTGCAGCAGCTCATTGGACTGCCCGGCTTCGAGCAGCCTGAAAGCTCTGGCAATCTCTCCGGTGTGGGCTTTGGCGGAGCGGGCCTGCACCCGCGCCTGATCGATGAGGTGTTGGCCAAGTTCAAGGGGCGCATGTCAGGCATTGGATTTGGACTGACCGAATCCAATGGCGTCTGCGCAGGCAGCTCGGGGCGCATGTTCGAGGCGCATCCGCGCAGCTCGGGGGTGCTGTCGCCCATCATCGAGGTACGAATCGCAGACCTGGATGGCACAGCCTTGCCTATCGGTGAGCCCGGTGAGATCTGGCTGCGTGGCGTGACCCTGATGGAGCGCTATTGCGGTGATGCAGAGGCCACAGCCAAAGCCATGCAGGGCGGCTGGTTCCACACCGGAGACATAGGAGTTCTGGACGATGAAGGCTTTTTGACCATCGTCGATCGCATCAAGGACGTGATCAACCGCAGCGGTGAAAAGATTGCTGCGGCGGAGGTCGAGGCCTGTCTGCTGCAGCATGAGGCACTGGAGGAGGCTGCTGTGTTCTCCATGCCGCATGAGGTAACGGGCGAGCAGGTCGTTGCCGTGGTGGTCGGGAAGACCGGGAGTCAGGTGACTCCCGAGCTGCTTCGCGAGTTCGTGGCACAGCGCCTGGCGGGCTACAAGGTTCCCAGTCGGATCGTTGTTCGTGCCGAGCCTTTGCCTCGCAATCCCGCAGGCAAGATGCTCAAGGCATCGATTCGCAAGGAGTGCGCTCACCTGCTGACCTGATTCACGGAATTGGGTGGTCCTGGGACTTTCCCGATCACGCTCCGAAAGCCTGCTGCTGCTTCGTGCACCAGCAGGCTTTTTTCATTCGGGGCGGCGCTTCAGGTGACCCATGTGGACTAGGTCGCTAGGGTCTGTCAGTAGTCAACTCAGACGATGGTTGAAGAGACCTGCTGGCGCAGTATGCAACTGCCTGCAAACGGCAAAACCAATGGGGTGATGCGAGGCAATGTACCTCGTTTGTAGCACCCGCCAAAAATAAGTTCTAGAACCTAGGAGACAGAGATGAAGTTTGTGACAGCCAAGACTCCACTCGCAGCGGCAGTGGGTTTGATGGTGGCGACGTCGGTATGGGCGAAGGTGCCGGCGAACGAGGCAGAACAGCTGGGCAAGGAATTGACATGCGTGGGTGCCATCAAGGCCGGCAACAAGGAAGGCACGATTCCAGAGTTCACAGGCAAATGGGTCGGAGCCCCTGCTGGCGTGGCTCATGTGCAATCCAGCGGCAAGCACCCCGTGGATATCTATGCCGATGAAAAACCACTGTTCGTGATCACTGCAGAGAACATGGAGAAGTATGGCGACAAGCTCAGTGCTGGTCAGAAAGCCATGTTCCAGAAGTATTCCAAGACCATGCAGATGCCGGTCTACAAGGGACATCGCGATTTCCGCTACACCGATGAGGTCTGCGCAGTGTTGAAGAAGAATGCACTGGAGTCCGAGGTCGTCGATAACGGCATGGGAATCAAGGGCAGCTTTGGTGCGATCAACTTCCCGATTCCCAAGACCGGGCAGGAAGTGATCTGGAACAACCTGCTGCCCACGCGTGCCTACACCGAGGCCATCACGCGTGACATGGCGAATGTGCTGTCAGACGGCAGCATGAGCTTTGGCCGTATGCAGAACCTGAACCTGGACATGGTCAACAAGCCTGAAATGCTTGGCAAGCCGGTCGAGGGCGTGATGGCCTATACCCGCACCAGAACGCTGGCTCCCGAGCGTGAAAAGGGCGGTGTGACCCACTCGGTGGAGCCCGTCAATTTCGGCAAGGACAAGCGTCTGGCCTGGAGCTATGACCCCGGTACACGCCGCGTGCGCCAGGTGCCCGAGTATGGCTTTGACCAGCCCATGGCTGGCACCGGCGGCAAGATGACCATCGACTCGGATCGTCTCTTCAATGGCTCGCCAGAGCGCTACAACTGGAAGCTGCTGGGCAAGAAGGAGATGTATATCCCCGCCAACAACTACAAGATCCATCAGCCCACGGTGAAGTATGCCGACCTGCTCAAGCCCGGTCATGCCAACCCCGACTTCATGCGCTACGAGTTGCGCAGAGTCTGGGCGGTGGAAGGCACGCTGAAGGACGGTTTCCGGCATGTCTATGGCAAGCGTGTGCTGTTCGTGGACGAGGACACCGGCCAGGCCGTGGCCGCGGACATGTACGACGCGCGTGGCCAGTTGTGGCAGCACGCCTTCATCAACTACTACTACTCCTTTGACATCAAGGCCTGGCATGCAGGCACGTCCTTCTATCACGACCTGAATTCCGGCGGCTACATGGGCTACAACCTTTTTCAGGAGCGTCCCCAGGGCCCCATCCTGAACAAGGGTGATCTCGTGCCCGCCATGTTCACACCAGAAGCCGCACGCAACGCGGGCAACTAAGTTTTATCAACGAGCGACTCATTATGAAAAACAATATGAAGAAACTCACGCCCATCGCAGTGGCGGCGCTGCTGTCCTTGGGTATGGGAGCAGTTCAGGCGGGGGAGACTGTCGAGCTGGGAGATGGCCTCAAGTTCGACTGGCGTCTGAACGTGAGCTATGGCCTGGGTGTTCGTCTGGATAACCCGTCTCCGGTGCTGAACACAGACGGCAACAACAATTTCAAGAAAGGTGCTCTGACGGCGAACCGACTGGGTGCCGTCTGGGAAAGCAAGCTGTCAAAAGGTGACAGCGGCTTTGTGCTGAATGCCAGCACCTTTTATGACGATGTATATCACCAGCGCAACGACAACAAGGGACCGATCAGCACGGCAGGTCCCGTCAATGAGTTCAACTCTGCTGCCAAACGCTATGGTGGCGGCTATTCGCGCCTTCTGGATACCTACGCCTACACCAGCTTCAACATGGGCGAGGCCCGCGCCACGGTACGCCTGGGCAAGCAGGTGGTGAACTGGGGCGAGTCCATGTACTTTGCCAATATCGCTGCGGCCCAGGGACCCAGCGATGCAGCAAAGGCAGCTTCGCCTGGCGCTGAGGTCAAGGAAATCCTTCTGCCGGAAGATCAGATCTCGGCTTCGCTGGAAGTCAGTCCCAAACTCTCGCTGCTGGGCCACTACCAGTTCGGCTTCCATGAAACGCTGCTGCCGGCTCCCGGCATGTACACCAGCACCAGCAATGCCCTGGGTCCCGGCGCCTCCTGTCTTGGCGTCTACAACGGTGCGACCTGTCGCGGCCTGCGACGCGGTACCGACATCCGGCCCAGCAGCTCGGGTCAGTGGGGTATCGGCGGTCGCTACCGCGTCACCGACGAGACGGAAGTCGGTCTGTACTACCTGAACTACAACGACCGCACTCCATCGCTGGTCGTGAACATGAATGGTGCGATACCTACCGGCTATCAGGTTCGCTATTTCGACGACATCAAGATGCTGGGAACGACGGTCAGCACGACCTTCGGTAAGTTCTCTGCATTTGGTGAAGCGAGCTATCGAAAAGGTACGCCGGTGCTCAACGGCAATGGTGTGGCGGTGCGTGGCGATGTGGTGCAGGGCAACGTCGGCGGTATCTTCAATATCGGCCGCACCGGTATCGCGGACGACATGTCCCTGGCTGCCGAAATTTCCGGCTCTCGCGTGATCAGTGTGGCCGATGGCAGCTCTACCGATAACCTGAGCTTCAAGACCCGTAATTCCCTGGTGGCCGGTGCGACCCTGACGCTGGGCTACCCCGGCATCTTCGAAGGCTGGGATCTGAGCATCCCCATCAGCTACCAGTCGCAACTGCGCGGCCGTTCTCTGGTCGGCACCTTCGGCGGCGGCCAGAGCGACAGCCGGTTGAGCATTGGCGCGACTTTTGTTCGCAAGAGCAATTTCTCGATCAACGTGGCCTACATCAACTACCTGGGCAATCCTTCTGCCGATTCCCTGCGTGCACGCCCGCTGGCCGACCGCGACCAGCTGTCTGTTACCGCCAAGTACTCGTTCTGAACCACACCAACGAGCCAACACCACAAAAGCCCGGCTCTCCGGGCTTTTGTGTTTGAAAGAGGTCTGAGTACATGCAAATAACGACCGGAAAATGGATCACCCCTTTGAGGGCCATGGCGCTGGGATTGATGAGCAGTGCCGCATCGGGGCAGTATCTGCTGGACGCCTTGCCTCCTTTGCCCAAGGTGGCTCCCTTGATGGCCCCCACGGAGCTGCATGGTGATACACAGGGCGATATCCGCTTCAAGTCCAGCAGTCCGTACGACCTCGATGTGCTGCTCAGTCAGCCTGCCAAGGCAGAGGCAACCATGGGTATGGGAAAGCTGTTCCTGCCCAAGGGGGCCAGCGAAAAGAAGCAGGTGCCGGCCATGGTTGTCCTGCCAGGTGGCGCGGGGGCCATCCCCGGGCGCGAGAGCGAAACGGCCCAGATGCTGGCCGACAACGGCATAGCTGCGCTGTTGGTCGATAACTTCAAGCCGCGTGGCATCAGCGAAGACATGCCTTATGCGCTCAAGATCATGGGTACCTCCGAGTTCGATGCCGTGGCCGATGCCTATGCCGCCCTCAAGGCCTTGAACAAGCACCCGGCCATCGATGGCTGGCGTATCGGGGTGATGGGGTTTTCCAAAGGCGGAATTGCGGCACGCATGAGCCTGGATGCGCGCATTCGCGACAAGCTGGCGCCTTTCATTCAGCCCTTTGCCTTGCATGTGGACTTTTACGGGCCTTGCTATGCGCTGCTGCAGTCACGCAAAACCACGGGTTCGCCTCTGCTCAGCTTCAGAGCGGGGGAGGATGCATCGAATGATCTGGTGGCCTGTGCGCAGCAGGAAAAAATCCTGCGTGAGGCGGGCTCCGAAGTCAGTACCGTGGTTTATGCCAGAGCAGGCCATGATTGGGAAAGCGACAAGCCACGAGAGATGACGAATCGCCCCTACCTGTCCGGCTGCACGATAGAGTTCAATGACAAGGACTTCCCCGTCCTCAACGGCCAGCCGCTGATTCCCGCCGGGGCCCAGTCCGATCGCCAGACCCGCTACAGAATTCGGGTGCAGAGCGGCAAAGCGCTGAGGGACTGCGTCAAGGTGGGCTATATCGCCGGACGTGATGAAACCGCACGCAGTCTGGCCGGCAAGCAGTTGCTGCAGTTTCTTAAGGTGAAGTTCGAGCAGTAGACAGGACTCGGCGGAAAAGCAGAAGGCCAGCAAATGCTGGCCTTTTTCACGTGTCAAATTTGCCCAAAGTTCGTTTCTTGATGGAGCGTAGGCTTTTGTCAATTGAATCGTCCGGAAACAGAAAAGCCGCGCAGCGTGGCCGCGCGGCTTGATTGATGGAGTGTGGCTGCTCAGGTGCCGGGCTGCAGCACGGAGCGCTCACCGACCTCAAGCAACATGGTCATGCTGCGCTTCTGGATGCGCCAGCCTTCGGGCAGCCTTACCCATTCGTCTTCATAGAAACCGATGGCGTCGTAGCGCAGATGACTGCGCTCGCCCAGTCCCTGATGCGCGGCTCGCACCTGAATCCTGCTGCGCGGGCGCTGCGGGTCGGCTGCATCGACTTCCAGATTGCCCAGCAGATGCTGGGTGGGGCCGCAGCCGTCAAGGTGGGTGCTGATCATGCGGCGGACCTTGGCAACCCCTTCGCAGATGTAGCTGCCACCGTAGACCGTGGTGCAGTCAGGTGTGAACACCTGCTGCAGCAAGTCCCAGTTGCGGGTGTCGCAGGCCGTGGCGTAGCGGGTCAGGGTCTGGGCCAGAGCATGTTCAAGAAGAACCTGCTCCAGCGTGCTTGCGGCGGTCTGCATCACACTTTGCCGTTCACGGATGACTGGGGCTCGGGTTTGAGCATGCCGCCCGCGTGGCTGATGCCGCCTGCGCTGCCTGTCGCATGGGCGTGTCTGGGCTGCCGGTGCAGGCGCTTGACGCGTGCCCTGGCTTCCGCCGCGCCCACATTCAGCCAATAGGCCATGGCAGGCAGCAGGAAGATCGCGCCCAGCATGTTCACCAGGAACATGAAGGCCAGCAAGATGCCCATGTCGGCCTGGAACTTCAGTGCCGAGAACGCCCAGGTGCCCACGCCTATGGACATGGTCAGCGCCGTGAAGATGGCGGCGTTGCCGCGCTGGCGCATGGCTTCATAGAAAGCCTCGCGCAGCGTGATGTCTCGCTCGCGCAGCTCATGCTGCATGCTCTCGAACAGATAGATGCCGTAGTCCACGCCCACACCCACGCCCAGCGCCACCACGGGCAGTGTGGGGACCTTGAGACCTATGCCCAGCATGGCCATCAAGGCATTGCAGAGTATGGAGACGATGGCCAGGGGCACGACGATGCACAGCACGGCGCGCCAGCTGCGGAAGGTCAGCCAGCACAGCAGCGTGATGGCGCCGAAGATGGAGCCCAGCATCTGCACTTCGGCATGTTCCACGGCCTCGTTGGTCGCGACCGCCACGCCGGCGTTGCCGCCAGCCAGCAGGAACTTGACGTTGGGCGTCTTGTCTGCGGCGATGAAATCACGCACTTCATTGACGACATGGGTCAGCGTGGCGCCTTCGTGGTCCTTGAGGAAGACCTGCAGATTGATGACCTTGCAGCCCTCTGTGTTCAGGCCCAGATCGGGAGATAGTGCCTTGGCGCCCGAACGCAACGCGGCTTCGGTGCGCTGCAGAGCTGCCCAACGGGGGTTGCCCTCGTTGTTGCTGGAGGCCGCGATCTTGGCCAGACCGGAGACGGTGGAGACAGATTGCACGCCGTCAACCCGGCGCATGCGCGACTCAAAGCGCTCCACGGCGTTCATCACCTGCCAGTTAAGGCAGCCTTCGTCGAGCTTGGAGGTTTCGACGAAGACGGACAGCACGTCCATGCCTATGGAATAGCTGCCGATGATGGTGTCGTTATCACGGTTGTAGCGCGACTCGGCGCGCAACTCGGGAGCGCCCGTGCCCACATCACCTGTCAGCAGATTGCGCGATTCGTAGGTGCCGGCGGCCAGCAGCAGCGATACCACCAGAGTCAGCATGGCGGGCTTGCCTTCGGCCAGTGCCGACAGCTTCCACCAGATGGGGTTACGGCCATTGGCTGAGGAGGAGGGGGCTTGCATGGCCTTTTTTTCCAGGCGCAGATTGGCCAGCACCGCGGGCAGGAACACCTTGTTGGTGATGATCATCAGCAGCACGCCCATGCAGGCGGTCACGCCCAACTCGTGCACGATGGGGATGTCGATCAGCATGATGACCATGAAGCCCAGAGCATTGGTCAGCAGCGCCAGAGCTCCGGGAATGGCCAGCTTGCGAATCGCGTTCTCGGCAGCCAGCCTGGAGCTTAGGCCGGCGCGCACATCATGCTTCCAGGCTCCCGTCATCTGCACCGCATGGGATACACCGATGGAGAAGATCAGAAAGGGAACCAGGATCGACATGGGGTCGATGCCGTAGCCGATCAGCGGCAAAATGCCCAGCAGCCAGATCACGGGCAGCAGTGCCACGGCCAAGCCGACCACCGTGATGTTGGTTGACTTGGTGTAGAGGCGCAGCATGATGGCCGTGATGACAAAGGCGATGGCAAAAAAGGTCATCACCGTGGTCAGGCCGTCCATCACATCGCCCAGCACCTTGGAAAAACCAATGATGTGGATGGAGATGTCCTTGCCTTCGAACTTGCTGCGGATCTCTTCCAGGCGCTGCGCAACCTTGTGATAGTCGAGTTTTTCTCCGGTCTTTGGGTCGACCTCGAGCAGGTCGGCGCGCACCATGGCGGACTTCAGATCGTTGCTGACCAGCGAGCCGATCTGACCGGACTTGGCCACGTTGGAGCGTACCTGGGCCAGGCCTTGTTCGTTGGCCTCGAAGCGCGAAGGAATCAGCACCTCGCCCACGTAGCCGTCTTCGGTGATCTCGATGTATTTCACGTTCGGTGTGAACAGCGAATACACTTGGCCGCGGTTGACGCCGGGCGTGAAGAAGACCTCGTCCGTCACGCCACGCAGGGCTTCGAGAAATTCCTTGTTATAGATATCGCCTTGCCGGCCCTTCCATTCCACGCTCACCAGAATGCGGTTGGCTCCGGAGAAGGTGGCTGAATGCTTGAGAAATGCCGTCATGTACTCATGACGCATGGGGATCAACTTGTTGAAGCCCGGATCCAGGTGCGTGCGCATGGCCGAGACAGCCAGCAGTGCCGTGGCAATCAGCGTCAGCACGACTATGGACTTGCTCCACGAGATCAGCCAGCGTGCCGTGGATGCAATAAACCGGTCCAGCCGGCTGATGGGTTCGCTCAGAGTCATTGAGTCGCTCCTGGGGCAGCCTGAGCGTTTGCCTTGGCTTGTTGTGGTGGGGGAAAGGGTTGCAGGCCTGCGTCGCTGGACATCCATCCGCTGTCGGGGCCGGTAAGCACAATGTCGGTCAGGGTGGCGCGGCCCTTGGCGCGTTGCAGGCTGAAGCTCTTGCCGCCGTCCTTGCTCAGGCCGAGCATGCTGCCCTGTCCTACCAGGATGATGGTTCCGTCCTTTTCCTGGGCATGGCCAAAGAAGGAGACCGGAGCCTGAATCGTCGACTTGACCCATTGCGCGCCCGGCGCGGCCTGCACAAAGGCGTTGCCGCGCATGCCATAGATCAGCCAGCCGCCGTCGCGTGTAGCCATGGCGTTGTAGAAAGATCCGTTGTAGAACCCGGGCTCGATCTGCCAGCTTGCGCCGGAGTCCTCGGACTTGATGACCAGGCCGCGCTCGCCCACTATCAGCCAGTGCTTGCCATCTTCGGAGCTGGCAATGCGGTTCATGTGCTTGTCCTCCACCTCTGAGGGCAGGGGCAACTGCTCCCAGGTCTGACCGTTATCCCTGGAGGTGATGGCACGGCCGAAGGCGCCGACACTGATCCAGTCGCCCGAAGGAAGGCGCGCGATCGACATCAGAGGCTCTCCGTTTTCCTTGGAGAAAGCGACCTCCTCCCAGGTGCTGCCTCCGTCCTTGGTACGCAGAATCCAGCCTTCGTGCCCCACGGCAAAGCCGGTTTTTCTGTCGGGCGCAAAAGCCATGCTGACGATGAGCGCCTGACGCTGCTCCTTGATCTGTGCCTGCTGCCAGTGAGCACCCTTGTCGTCCGAGTACAGGATTTCACCGAGTGCGCCGGCTGTCAGCAGACGATCGCCCGCCTGCGTGATGGTGTTGAAGTGACTGCGCTCGATGCCAATGGTGGTAGGGGCCAGGGGGGGCGGTGTGCGGGGTGCAAAGGCGAGCGCTGAGGCAAAGGCCACCAATGCTGCTGCGCCTATACCGACGGCTGTTTTCACGTTGTCTCCTTATTGATTCGTACACGCTGTGCATGTATTGCAAACACGGGTGCAGGTTCTTGATTTGGAGCTTCTGCAACATCGTCCGAATGGACGTTTGCCTGGAGAATTAGGGGTATGTACGGGGCCGGCTTTTTAGTCTCTACAGACGATGGATTCGGTCTGCTTCATTTACACAATGAATGCACACTTTCTTGGTAAGGGAGACATATGGGTTTGCAAGGAAAAGCGGCGCTGGTTGGCGTCGCGCAGTACAAGCCGGAGAAGTACGCAACGGCGCCGCGCATGTTCCATCTGGAACAGGTGGCCGACCTGACGCTGCAGGCTCTGGAGGACGCCGGCATGGAGCTGTCCGAGGTGGACGGTCTGATCACCAGCGCTCCGCACTTTCATGAAGCCAGCTGTTTTGTGCCCGCCATGGCCGGCGAATACCTGGGCGTGCGCCTGAACTTTGCCGAAGTCGTGGACCTGGGGGGAGCCAGTTCCGTGGCCATGGTCTGGCGCGCGGCGGCGGCGGTCGAGCTGGGGCTGTGCAACACCGTGGTCTGCGTGCTGCCGTCGCGCATGGCACCGATCTCCGAACATGACGACCACATCAAGGAAGTCATGAAGGCCAGCCGCTTCGGCGGCCACAGCACTCGCTTTGGAGCGCCCGAGGCCGAGATGGACCTGCCCTATGGCCATATGGCGCAGAACACCGGCTATGCCATGATTGCCCAGCGCTATGGCGCGGTCCATGGCTACGACGTGGCCGCTCTGGCACGCATCAGCGTGGACCAGCGCTTCAATGCCTGCCACAACCCCGACGCCATGTTCTACGGTCAGCCCATCACGGTGGATGACGTGCTGAATTCGCGCATGGTGGCCGACCCTTTGCATGTGCTGGAAATCGTGCTGCCGGCTGCGGGCGGCGGCGCCATGATCGTCACGCGCGCCGATCGCGCCAAAACCACCAGACACCGCCCCGTCAGCATCGTCGGCTGCGGCGAGCATGTGAGCAGCAAGTCGCCCACCTATATGGCCGACATGCTGCAGACCCCCATCGGCCTGGCTTCTGCCAAGGCTTTCGAAATGGCGGGCATGCGTCCCTCAGACATGCATATGGCGCAGATCTATGACTGCTACACGATCACCGTGATGCTGACGCTGGAAGACGCGGGTTTTTGCGAGAAGGGCAAAGGCATGGACTTTCTGCGCAACAACGACTTCACCTTCAAGGGCAACTTCCCCATGAATACCCATGGTGGCCAGCTGAGCTTCGGTCAGTCCGGCACGGCGGGCGGCATGTCCCAGGTGATTGAAGCGGTGCACCAGATTCAGGGGCGTGCCGGCGACAGGCAGCTGGGTCGCAACGATCTGGCCTATGTGTCCGGCACCGGTGGCGTGATGAGCGAGCAGGGCGCCTTGATCCTGCGGGGAGCATAAGAACATGGCTTGGAACAAACCTCTGCCCCATCCCACGGAAATTTCTGCGCCGTACTGGGAAGGTCTCAAGGCCCACGAAGTGCGCATTCAGCAATGTGATCGTGGACATTCGCTGTTTTTTCCGCGGACCCATTGCCCCACTTGCGGATCGCGCTCCTTGAAGTGGAGCAAAGTGTCGGGCGAAGGCACGCTTTACAGCTTCACCATCGCGCGCATTCCCACCATGCCCGAATTCACGGACGAGATGCCCCAGGCCCTGGCCGTGGTCGAACTCCGTGAAGGCGTGCGCATCAACACCACCATGGTCGGCGTGGATCCCGAGGCGCTGAAGGTGGGCATGGAGGTGCGTCCCGTGTTTGACGAGCGCCCCGGCGAGGTCACCCTGCTGCGTTTTACCGCCCACGCGGGCAGCCACCCGACCGTCATCAAGGCCGACGCCGAGGCCGCAGTTGCGGTTGCCGTGGTGGAGGAGGCTGCCGCAGCCAAGCGCAGGATTTCCGTCAAGGACATCGAGGCCATGAAGTCGCTGGTGTCCGAGGAGTACAGCCCCTGGTCCAACGAGTTCACTGTAAGCCAGGAAGTCATCAACGAGTTTGCCAGGCTCTCCGGCGACGACTACTGGATTCACACCGACCCCGTGCAGGCGCGCGAGAAAAGCCCGTTCGGCACCACCATCGCCCACGGCGCTCTGGTGCAGGTGCTGGCCAGTCAGCTCAGGATTCCGCTGGACTACGAGGTGGTGGACTTCAACAACATGGTCAACTATGGTTCGGACCGCCTGCGCTTCCCGACCCCCGTGCCCTCCGGCTGCAAGATCCGTGCGCGGGCTCGCATCAAGGCTGTGGAGCAGGTCAAGAGCGGCATGCAGGCCACGATGGAGCTCAACATCCATGTGGTCGGCCAGGATCGTCCTGCAGTTATCAACGACCTGGTGATTCTCTACATGTAATCGCCGTTGCCCGCCCGGTGAAGGCGGGTGTTTCAGTTTCTTCAAGGGTTGGGGCTTTGCGCAAGCAAAGCCCTTTTTTTGCGACCGTTCACAGATGGGATCCTGGCTCTGTTGGAATGCGAGAAATATCAGTCAAATTGGCTTTATACCTATGTCTGAAAATCGCTGGCAGCTATCAAATTATTGAAACTCTGCCTGGCAGGAGTCAAAGCCGTGCGGCGGCGCCATCGGGTCGGCGATCTGGGGTTGCCACCTAAGTAAATACCTGCTCATCAAAATGGACGATGTTGCGTTTTCCGTGCAGGCCATACTGCAAACCAGAAAGGCCATAGAGCCTGTAAAGGAGACAAGCATGAAAACCTCTTTTCGCTGGATGAATGCGCTTCGCGCAGTGTCGCTGGTGGCTGCCGCACTGGCGCTGTACCTGCCTGCCATGGATCTGCCGCAGGGTACCGCTGTGGCAGGGCAGGCGGAGTCTGAGGTCAAGCTGCCCGCTGGCATCGTGCTGGCCAGTGCCCAGACCTCCTGGAACGCAGTTTTTGCATCGGGCTATTGAACCCTGGGCTGAAAGCTCTGCCGGTCGGGCCCTCTCGTTTTCCCTTGATCGGTCCTGAAATCGGCGGCCTGATGGCAGCGAGTTGCCGTTGCATCGGCATCGCCTCCAGTCCGCCTCGGAGGGGCGGATACGGCCTTGTTAAGCCATGGACTCTTGCCGCTTTCAAAGCATCTACATGACTTTGATCTCCAGATAATTTCTGTACTGTAAAGTATATGTAAATGAGACTGATTCTCGATTATGATGCGCACGCTTTTGCACAGCACACAGGTTGTAGCCAATTGATGCCGTAGTCCCTGCTGCGGACGATACCCGCCAAGCCGAATTAAAACTCCGTATAACGAGGCATTCATGGCATTGAGGTATTCGCCGCTGGCAGCGGCATTGGGGCTGGCTTTTTCCGGTGCAGCGTGGGCGCAGCAAGCTTCAGAGGTGGTGCTGGACGAAGTACAGGTCCGCAGCGATCGCCAGCCCGATTCAGGCTACAACCCACCCACGGCAACGAGCGCCACCAAGATCGAGGCACCGTTGCGTGATATTCCTCAGACCGTGAATGTGGTGCCGCAGAGCCTGCTGCGCGATCAGGTCGCTCAATCCATGCAGGATGCTCTCAAGGCCGTGCCCGGCGTGGGCTTTTCTCATGGTGACGGTCAGCGCGATCAGGTCACCATTCGCGGCTTCTCGGCGATTGCCGACCAGTTCGTGGACGGCCTGCGCGATGACGCGCTGTATTTTCGCGATCTGTCCAATATCGAGCAGATCGAAGTGCTCAAGGGCCCGGCATCGGTGCTGTACGGGCGCGGCTCGTCGGGCGGCCTGATCAATCGCATCACCAAGAAGCCCGGCGTCAATCTCAGCGAAGTGGGCTTGACTCTGGGACGCTGGAACCAGCGCCGTGGCGAGTTCGACCTGGCGCGTGCGCCGCAGGACAGTGTGGTCTCCTATCGTCTGACCGGCGCCATAGAGCGCGCCGACAGCTACCGAGACCAGCAGTTTCTCGATCGCAAGGCGCTTGCGGCATCGGTGCTGATCAAGTCCAGCTCGGATACCAGCGTGCTGTTGCAGGCCGACTATCTGAAGGACAGCCGCCTGACGGACTTCGGTATCCCCGCGTACCAGGGCCGACCCGTCAATGTGTCGCCCGGCACCTACTACGGTGCGGCCAATGCCAGGGATGTGGATGTCAGCCGTGCCGAAGTGGCATCGCTGGGTGCGACACTGAATCACCGTATCAGCGACAGCCTGTCCTTGCGCAATGCCTTGCGTTTCTACGATTACTCGCTGGATAGAAACAACACGCTCGTTGGATCGGTCAACGAAAAGGCCCTGACCGCATCGTTGACCCGGGGCAATGTCCAGCGCGACGAGAACGGCTTTTTCAACCAGACCGAGCTGACCCAGAAGCTTGAGCTTGCAGGGATGAAGCACCAATTGCTGTACGGCTTTGAATTCGGCCGACAGAGCAAGGATCTGCTGTCATACAGCCGAGCCAATGTGGCAACGGTCTCGCTCTTCAATCCGGTGCTGCCGACTTTGCCGCTGCGCATCGACGGCAAGCCTGCGGCGGACAATCACAGCGTCTTCAAGGTGGCCAGCGCCTACCTGCAGGATCTGGTCACCATCAGTCCTCAGTGGAAGGCGTTGGCCGGTGTGCGCTACGACCGCTTCCAGCAGGAAACGCATGAGCGCCAGCCCGGAAAGCCGGATCTGAGCCGTACGGACACGGCCTGGAGTCCGCGCGTCGGGCTGGTCTATCAGCCCTCGTCGGCGTGGTCCTACTACGCGTCGTGGAGCAAGTCCTTCCAGCCCTCGGGCGAAACCTTTGCGCTGGCGGCCAACAATGCACAGCTGGCTCCGGAGAAAACAACCAGCCAGGAAGTCGGCGTCAAATGGGATCTGCCTGATGGCAAAGCCTCGGTCACGGCCTCGCTGTTCAAGCTCGAGCGCACCAATATCAAGAGCGTCGATTCCACAAGCAACACCGTGGTGCCTCTGGGTGTGCAGCGCACCAACGGGCTGGAGCTGACCTTTGCCGGAGAGATTGCTCCGAGCTGGCAGGTCTGGGCTGGCTATGCATTCCTCGATGGAGAGATGACCACATCGCCAGCCGTCGATGCCGGCCAGCCGGTCCAGGGCAAGCGCCCCACGCTGACGCCCAGGCAAAGTGCCAACCTCTGGGTGACCAAGGCACTGGGCCACGGCTTCGGCCTGGGCGGGGGGCTGAACTATGTCGGTGCCCGGTTCGCCAATCCTGGCAATACCGTGACCTTGCCGGGCTATACCACGGTGGATGCCATGGCCTACTACCGCGTGGGCCCCTGGGATGTGCAGCTCAAGCTCAACAATCTGCTGAATCGTCGCTACATCGTGGCCGGTCATGGCAGTGTGCCCAACCTCAATCTGCCGGGCGCACCGCGCTCGGCCCAGGTGGTGGCGCGCTATCGCTTCTAGAAAAGGTGTGCCATGGGGGTTCGGGCAGGCGGACCTTGACTCCAGCCGCTGCCAGTGGCGACGGCCTGGATGGATAGAGGCCTGATGCTCAAACCGATGCCGCAAAAAAGGGTTCAGCAGCCGCCCCAAGCAGCCGCTGAACCCGAACAAAGTGGCAATAAGAACCTGAAGTGATACGTATCAGGCCGCCACAGCCTGCTTCTGGCGCTTGCGCACCATGGTCAGGGCCGTGTCTTCGATCATGTCTTCCTGGCCACCCACCATGCCGCGGCGGCCCAGCTCCAGCAGCAGCTCGCGCGCGGGGATGCCGTACTTGGCTTCGGCACGCTTGGCAAACAGCAGGAAACTGCCGTACACGCCGGCATAGCCCAGGGTCAGCGCGTCGCGGTCGATGCGGATGGGGAAGTCCATCAAGGGCACGACCAGGTCTTCGGCCACGTCCTGGATCTTGAACACGTCCACGCCGGTTTCAATGCCCATGCGTGCGCACACGGCGATCAGCACCTCCATGGGGGTATTGCCGGCACCGGCTCCCAGGCCTGCGGCTGCCGCATCGATGCGGTTGGCTCCGACTTCGATGGCGGCCAGCGAGTTGGCGATGCCCATGGCCAGATTGTGGTGGCCATGGAAGCCCAGTTCGGTCTCGGGCTTCAGAGCCTGGCGCACGGCGGACAGGCGTTCCTTCACGTCGTCGGGCAGCATGTAGCCGGCCGAGTCCGTGATGTAGATGCAGTTGGCGCCATAGCTCTCCATTAGCCTGGCCTGCTTGACCAGACCTTCGGCGCTGTTCATATGCGCCATCATCAGAAAGCCCACGGTATCCATGCCCATCTTGCGGGCCATGGCGATGTGCTGCTCGGAGACATCGGCCTCGGTGCAATGCGTGGCCACGCGGATGGTGGAGACGCCCAGCTCGTGGGCCATCTTCAGGTGGTCGACGGTGCCGATGCCGGGCAGCAGCAGGGCCGAGACCTTGGCCTGCTTCATCAGCGGGATGACGGTGGACAGGTATTCCTCGTCCGTATGAGCAGGAAAGCCGTAGTTGACCGAGCTGCCGCCCAGGCCGTCGCCATGGGTCACTTCAATCAGGGGCACACCAGCGGCGTCCAGTCCCGTGGCCACGGACTTCATCTGTTCCAGGGTCATCTGGTGGCGCTTGGGGTGCATGCCGTCACGCAGCGTCATGTCGTGAACGGTGATCTTCTTACCTTTGAGGGACATGTTCTTCTCCTGGATCAGACAGCAACAGCGGCTTCGGCCAACTCGAAACGGCCGGCGAGGATTTCTTCGGCAAACATCTCGGCCGTGCGCGCCGCAGCGGCGGTCATGATGTCCAGATTGCCCGCGTACTTGGGCAGGTAGTCGCCCAGGCCTTCGACTTCCATATAGATGGAGACGCGGTTGCCGTCGATCACGGGACCGTTGACCAGCTTGTAGCCGGGCACGTATTTCTGCACTTCCTTGATCATGGCGTGCACCGAGGCTTCGATCTCGGCAGGCTTGGGCGTATCCACCGTCAGGCAGTGGATGGTGTCGCGCATGATCAGCGGCGGCTCGGCGGGGTTGATGACGATGATGGCCTTGCCCTTTTGCGCGCCGCCAATCTTTTCCACGGCACCCGATGTGGTGCGCGTGAACTCGTCAATGTTCTTGCGCGTGCCGGGGCCGACCGAGCGGCTCGATACCGTGGCCACGATTTCGCCATAGCTCACGGCCTGCACGCGCGAAACCGCCGCCACCATGGGGATGGTGGCCTGGCCGCCGCAGGTGACCATGTTCACGTTCATGGCCTTTTCCGCAACCTTCTCGGCCAGATTCACGCTGGGCACGCAGTAGGGGCCGATCGCTGCAGGCGTCAGGTCGATCATCAGCACGCCCAGCTCGTTGAGCTTGCGGCTGTTTTCGGCGTGGACATAGGCGCTGGTAGCGTCAAAGGCGATCTGGATGCCGTCTTCCTTGACGAAGGGCAGCAGGCCGTCCACACCGTCGGCAGTGGTCTTGATGCCCATCTCGCGGGCACGCTTGAGACCATCGGACTCAGGGTCGATGCCGACCATCCACACAGGCTCCAGTATGGGGGAACGCTGCAGTTTCATGAGCAGATCGGTACCGATATTGCCGGGGCCGATCAGTGCGCACTTGATCTTTTTTTGCGTCATGGTTTCTTACTCGGTGAATTGAATGGAACAAGTACCCATGCCTTCGATGACCATGTCGAAACGGTCGCCGGCGGCGGCGGGCACCAGGGGGGCGAGAGAGCCAGAGAGAATCACTTCACCGGCTTTGAAAGGAATGCCAAAAGCGCCCAATGTGTTGGCCAGCCAGGCTACGGCTTCAGCAGGGTGGCCCTGCACGGCACTGCCCAGGCCAGAGCCTGCTGGCTGGCCGTTCCGTCGCATCTCCATGGCGGCAGCGGCCAGATCCAGCGAAGCCGGATCTGTATGCTGCTTGCCGATCACGAAGACGCCGCAGGAAGCGTTGTCGGCCACGGTGTCCTGGATCTTGATCTTCCAGTCCTTGATGCGCGAATCGACGATCTCGAAGCAGGGGGCGACCCACTCAGTGGCGGCCAGCACGTCTTCCTTGGTCACCCCCGGGCCTTGCAGATCCTTCTTGAGCATGAAGGCGATCTCGCCCTCGGCGCGGGGCTGGATCAGGCCGGATGCCTTGAGCGAGACGGCTGCGCCGTCTTCAAACTGCATGCTGTCTGTGAGAAAGCCGAAGTCGGGCTGGTGCACATTCAGCATGTCCTGCACGGGCTTGGAGGTCACGCCTATCTTCTTGCCGATCACACGTTCGCCCGATGCTTCGCGCAGGCGCAGCATGTGCAGGGAGATGTGATAGGCGTCTTCCACCGTCATTTCGGGGTGGCTGTCGGTCAGCGGTGCCAGTGTCCTGGCGGTGCGCAGCGCGTCATACAGGCGCCGACCCTGGGTTTCGGTGAATGACAGATCAAGTTCGGTGGTGCTCATGGATTCAACCGTTTTTCATGAAGTCTATGCAGGTGCGGTTGAACATCTCGCGATGCTCGACCTGCACCCAGTGGCCGCACTGGTTGACCAGCACCACGCGACAGTTCTTGATGCCCTTGGCCAGCTTGTCGGCACCGCCCACGGGGTTGAAGGCGTCCTGCATGCCCCAGAACCCCAGCACATTGCACCTGAGTTCAGGCAGCTGCTCGGTCATATTGGGGATGTACAGGCGCTGGCGCGAGGCCTCGGTCTGGGTCAACGCAATCGGGGCGCGTTCATTGATGATTTCGTCCGTCAGCAGCGACTGGTCCACCACCTGCATGCTCATGACGGCGCGCATGGCTTCGGGGCCGGTCTTGCCCGACTTGTAGACATTGAACATATTGGCAATGCCGGGCATGGCCATATAGGCTTCAAACTCTTCCACGCCACCGGGTGCCATGAGGATCAGGCTCTTGACGTCCTCGGGGTACTTGAGCGCATAGCCCAGCGCCACCGCACCGCCCAGCGAGTTGCCCAGCAGGGTGATGTTTTTCAGGCCCAACTGCTCCACCAGTCCCTTGACGCCGGCGATGAAGAAATCCATGTCGTACTGCCTGGGCTCCTCGGTCTTGGACGAGAGGCCGTAACCGAGCAGGTCGGGAACGATGGAGCGAAAGCCGGCCGCAGCAAACTCGGGGTAGTTGCCCTTGAAGTTGCTGTAGCCGCTGGCACCAGTGCCGGCGCCGTGCAAAAAGATCACGGGATCGCCAGAGCCTTGCTCATGGTAGTGAACGCGCTGAGGTTGACCGGCCACATTGCCGATGTCCACATACTTGCCTTCTGGGATGGAAAATTGGCTCATCTCTGTTCTTTATGCTTGGAGTGGATAGACGAAGGCTGTCTCCTGCCTTCGGGTGAGGAATCTTGGATGACGAGGCTTATCAAGCCCTGGCTTGCCAAAGCTTGGGCAGGCCGGGATCGGTGGCGGCAATCGCCTTTTTGAGCAGATTGCGCAGCGTGGCTGCTTCCATCTCGCCAAGGCTTGCTATCAAATCGGTTTCCACGGCTTTGGCTGCGGCCAGCACACGCAAGATGGCTTCGTTGCCCAGGGGCGTGAGCTGCAGCGACTCGGCGCGCTCGCGGCTTTCTTCCACCCAGCCCTTGCTGATCAGCGACTGCAGGGCCACGGCTCCGATGTCGGTGCCGGTGTAGGCCATGTGAGACGCAATTTCGGCAGGCGACTGAGGCTGTTGGATGCTCAGCAGCGAGAGCACGTAAAAATCGGCATCGGTCATGCCGTAAGCCGCCATGGGCTTGCGCAAGCCGCTCAGGAATTGAAAGTGCGCGCGGCCCATCAAATATCCGATCAGGTTTTCCGAGTAGGCGGTATTGGTGTCTGCGGCCGGTTCGCTGGCCACGGCGTTGGCCTTGCGTGAAGCCAGGGCGTAACCGCCGGTCACGTAGAGCAGGGGAGGGTGTGGGTTGGCGTCGTAGTCGGTCACCTCGCCCACAAAGATGATGTGGTCGCCGCCGTCGTACTGAAATGCCGTCTTGCACCTGAAGCGCGCGCTGCAGTCCTGCAGCAGCGGGGCATGGGCCGCCTCGGAGTCCAGCGGCAGGCCGGAGAACTTGTCTTCGCCAGCACGGGCAAAGCGGTTCGACAGGGCCTCTTGCTCGTTGGAGAGGATGTGCACATTCCAGGTGTCGGCGTTCTGGAACACAGGCAGGCTGCGGGCGTTCTTGGCCAGGCTCCACAAAACCATGGGGGGCTCCAGCGAAACCGAGTTGAAGCTGTTGGCCGTGATTCCTACAGGCTCGCCATTCTCTGCACGGGTGGTGACGATGGTGACCCCGGTGCCAAACATGCCCAGGGCGCGGCGAAAGTCTTTGGGGTCGAAGGTTGCTGCAGTGCTTTGCATGGGGTGAATGTCTCCTTGGTGCAAGAGTGCTGCGAACAGGGCTTTTATGAATCCTTCACATGGACTAGCAGCGCAAAACAGGGCTTGGTGTTTGTCCTAGGCTCCGTGTTTTTGCTGTGCGGGATCAGGCTTTGGAGAAGTCCGCAAACGCCTGCTTCATCGTTAGTCTGATCGGACGATGAACGGAAAATTGCATGGTGAGAGCATTTCTGTCATAGGCGAAAAGGCCTTGCCCACCACACCACAAGCCGTCCGGTGGAGCGGCAACTGGAGACCTGAATGAACACAATGACAGATAACTACCTCACCCCTGATGCGCTGGCCGTGATCGAGCGTGCCAAGGCCCTGGCGCCCAAGCTGGCGGCGCGCGCGCAGCAGGCGGATCGCGAAGGAAAGATCAGCGACGAAACCGTTCAGGAGATGGCTGAGGCGGGTCTGTTCCGTGTGCTGCAGCCCAAGCGCTGGGGTGGCTATGAAATGGATCCCCGTGTGTTCTACAGCGTGCAGATGGAGCTGGCCAAGGGCTGCATGTCCACGGCCTGGATTTACGGGGTGGTCGGCGTTCACCCCTGGCAGCTGGCGCTCTTCCCCGACCAGGCCCAGCAGGATGTGTGGGGCAAGGATAACGGCGTGCGCATCGCCTCGACCTATATGCCTACTGGCAAGGCCGAGCCCGTGGAAGGCGGATTCAGGTTCAACGGTCGCTGGAGCTTTTCCACCGGCTCCAAGCATTGCGACTGGCTGTTTCTAGGCGGTCTGCTGCCCAAGCGTGATGGCACGCCTGGCCTGGAGCATGTGACTTTTCTGGTGCCCAAGGCGGACTACCGCATTGAGGACAACTGGGATGTGCTGGGCCTGCGCGGCACAGGCAGTCATGACATCGTGGTGGAAAACGCGTTTGTCCCGGCACATCGCATCCAGTACACCAACGACCACAGCGATGTGGGCTGCCCCGGCCGCACCGAAAACACCAGCTGGCTGTTCCGCATCCCCTTTACCCATGTGTTCCAGCGTGCGGTGTCCACCGCCTGCCTGGGCGCGCTGGAAAGCGCCATCGCGTCGTTCACCGAGCGCGCGACGGCGCACATTGGAAAGCATGGCAACAGGATGGCCGAGGACGTGAACGCCCAGACGGCCGTGACCGAAGCCACGATTGCGCTGGACCAGCTCAAGATGGTGCTGTTCCGCAATTACGCACGCATTGTGGATGCGGCCAAGACTGGTATTCAGCTGACGCTGGAAGAGCGTCTGCTGCAGCGTGCTCAGGCGTCATACGTTCCCAAGCTGACGGGCTTTCATGCCAATGAGCTGATGCGTGCCTGCGCAGCCAGCGGTACTTTCAAGAACAATCCCATCGAGCGCATCTTCCGCGACATCCATCAGGGACGTACCCACATTGCGAACAACACGGATGCCTATGTGCGCGCCTATGGCTCGCATGTGCTGGGCATTCCCAACCAGGAACCCTTTGTCTGATTGAATTCAGGCCAGGCTGCGGCAGCGCTCTCACAACGGAGGCTGCCGCCAGCGTGTATTTGCGACAGTCCATCCATAGAACAAAAGATTGACGGAGACAAGGTATGGCAGAACAAGAATATGACCTGATCGTCGTGGGGTCGGGGGCAGGTGCCATGTTGGGCGCCATTCGCGCGCAGGAGCAGGGCCTCAAGACTCTGGTGGTGGAGAAGACAGAGCTGTTTGGCGGCACTTCGGCCCTGTCGGGGGGCGGCATCTGGATCCCGCTCAATTACGATCAGAAGACCGCTGGCATCAAGGACGATCTGGAAACCGCATTTGGCTATATGAAGCGCTGTGTGCGCGGCATGGCGACGGACGACCGCGTGCTGGCCTATGTGGAAACCGCCAGCAAGATGGCCGAGTACCTGCGCCAGATCGGCATCCCTTATCGCGCCATGGCCAAGTATGCGGATTACTACCCCCATATCGAAGGCTCCAGGCCCGGCGGCCGCACCATGGATCCGGTTGACTTCAATGCCGCCAGACTAGGTCTGGCGGCGCTGGAAACCATGCGCCCCGGCCCTCCCGGCAACCAGTTGTTCGGCCGCATGAGCATCAGTGCCTTCGAGGCGCATTCCATGCTCTCGCGCGAGCTCAAGTCGCGCTTCACCATCCTGGGCATCATGCTCAAGTATTTTCTGGACTACCCCTGGCGCAACAAGACCAGGCGCGATCGTCGCATGACGGGCGGCCAGGCGCTGGTGGCAGGCCTGCTGACTGCTGCCAACAAGGTCGGTGTCGAGATGTGGCGCAACTCTCCGCTCAGGGAGCTGGTGCAGGATGCATCGGGCCGTGTGACGGGTGTCATCGTTGAAAGGAATGGTCAGCGCCAGCAGATCAACGCCAGACGTGGCGTGTTGTTGGGTGCTGGTGGCTTTGAGCGCAATCAGGAGATGCGCGACCAGTATCTGAACAAGCCCACCAAGGCAGAGTGGACGGCCACTCCAGTGGGAGGCAATACCGGCGATGCTCACCGGGCCGGTCAGGCCGTGGGCGCGCAGCTGGCGCTGATGGACTGGTCCTGGGGCGTGCCCACCATGGATGTTCCCAAGGAGCCGGCCTTTCGCGGCATTTTCGTGGAGCGCTCGCTGCCGGGGTGTATGGTGGTCAACAGCAGGGGGCAGCGCTTTCTCAACGAGTCCGGCCCTTATCCGGAGTTTCAGCAGGCCATGCTGGCCGAACATGCCAAGGGCAATGGCGGCGTGCCTGCATGGATTGTGTTCGACGCCAGCTTCCGCGCGCAAAACCCCATGGGGCCGCTGATGCCTGGCTCGGCCGTGCCGGACAGCAAGGTGCGCAAGAGCTGGCTGAACAATGTCTACTGGAAGGGCGAGACGCTGGAGGATCTGGCGCGCCAGATCGGCGTGGACGCCGCTGGCCTGCAGGACAGTGCGCGCCGCATGACCGAATACGCCAGAGCTGGCAAGGATCTGGACTTTGACCGGGGCGGCAATGTGTTTGACCGCTACTACGGCGATCCGCGTCTCAAGAATCCCAACCTCGGCCCCATCGAGAAAGGTCCGTTCTACGCCATGCGCCTGTGGCCCGGCGAGATCGGCACCAAGGGGGGGCTGCTTACCGATAGAGAGGGGCGTGTGCTCGACACGCAAGGCAGGATCATCGAGGGGCTGTACTGCGTGGGCAACAACTCCGCCTCCGTCATGGGGCCGGCCTACGCCGGCGCTGGCTCCACCCTGGGGCCTGCCATGACTTTTGCCTTTCGCGCCGTGGCCGACATGCTAGGCAAACCCTTGCCGCTTGAGAACCCGCATCTGCTGGGCAAGACGGTTTGATCAGGAGGCGCGGAAATGTCCAATTTCAAAAAGCATGTCAGCACCATCAATCCTGTGGGTGCAGTCTTGGATGTGCGGTCGGCCGATGAGGTTCAGTGGTCCGATGCCAGCGATGTGGTGGTGGTCGGCTGGGGAGGCGCAGGTGCCAGTGCAGCGATTGAGGCGCGCGAGCAGGGGGCCGAAGTTCTGGTGATAGACCGCTTCAGCGGCGGCGGTGCCAGTGTGCTGTCAGGTGGTGTGGTCTATGCCGGTGGCGGTACCAGGTACCAGAAGGAGGCGGGCTTCGAGGACTCACCCGAAGCCATGACTGCCTACCTCAAGCATGAGGTCAATGGTGTGGTCAGTGACGAGACACTGGCTCGCTTCAGCCGCGACAGCGTGGCCAACCTGAATTGGCTGGAAAAGCAGGGCGCTACCTTTGCGTCGACCATGCCTGCGTACAAGACCTCCTATCCGACCGATGGCCTGTATCTGTACTACTCGGGCAACGAGGTGGTGCCCGCCTACGGCAACCCGCAACTGGTCAAGAAGCCTGCTCCGCGCGGTCATCGCGTGGTGGCCAAGGGGCAGTCGGGAGCGACGTTCTTTGCCGCGCTGCAAAAATCCACATTGGCGCACGGAGCCCGCACATTGACGCAGGCCCGCGTCCAGCGTCTGGTGCGCGAAAAGGACAGTGGCCGTGTATTGGGCGTGGAGGTGATGGTGTTGCCCGAAGGCGATCCACGTACCGAACGCCACAAGAAGCTCGATGAGCTGGTGGCCAAGTGGCGTTTGTATCAGGCACCACGTGCCCAGGCGGGTCGTCGTGAAGCTGCGCAGATCGAAAGCGAGATCGGCGAGAAGCGCTACATCCGTGCTCGCAAAGGTGTGGTGCTGTCCACTGGCGGCTATATCTTCAATTCGGAGTTGCTGGAACGGCATGCGCCGGCTTACAAGCCCGGCTGGCTGACCGGTGCTGCGGGCTGCGATGGCTCTGGTCTGCGCCTCGGGCAATCCGTGGGAGGGATCGCTCAGGATCTGAACAATATCTCGGCCTGGCGCTTCATCACCCCACCCTCGGTCTGGCCCAAGGGTCTGGTGGTCAACACCAAAGGCGAGCGCTTCTGCAATGAACAGGTCTACGGTGCCAAGCTCGGCTACGAGATGATGGAAAAGCAGGGGGGACAGGCTTGGCTCATCATTGATAGCAAGCTGCGCAGGCAGGCTGCGTGGCAGTGCCTGTTTGGCGGTTTGTGGGCCTTCCAGTCCATGCCCGCGCTGGCGCTGATGTACAAGGTCGCGATCAAGGGCAAATCTGTCGCCGATCTGGCCAAAAAGCTTCGCATGGATGCAACAGTGCTGCAGCTCCAGTTCGATCGCGCCAATGCCGCTGCACGCGGTGAGATCGAAGACCCGTTGGGCAAGTCCCAGGACATGCGCCATGAGTTCAAGGGCGGCTCGCTGTTTGCCATCGATATCTCCATCAGCCAGAAGATGTTCCCGCTGGCCGTCCTGAGCCTGGGGGGCCTCAAGGTCAACGAGGACAACGGTGCAGTGATTGACGGTGCCGGCTATGACATTCCCGGGCTGTATGCCGCGGGGCGCACCGCCATTGGTGTGGCTTCCTCGCGTTATGTGAGCGGCTTGTCCCTGGCCGACTGCGTGTTCTCGGGCCGCCGAGCGGGCAAGGCGGCTGCACTGGAAGGGGGCGAGCCCCCTGCTGCCCAGGCAGCGTGTCCGCAGGCAAGCGCTGTGGAGAGCGTCAGTTCCTGACCCCGTGGATTGGGGACGATCTTGTGCCGGGGCGCCAGTGCAAGGTTGCACAAAAGAGTGAGTGAGTAAGGGGTAAGAAGAAATGAGCAGTGAAGCCACAACAACCGCATCGCGGTATCACCCGCTGCGCGTGCGCGCGGTGATTGACGAGACGCACGATACCAAGTCAATTGTGTTCGAGGTGCCAGAGGCTCTGGCTGAGCAATTCAGCTATCGTCCCGGCCAGTTTCTGACTCTGCGACTGCCTATCGAGGGCCGCTATGTGCCTCGCTGCTACTCCATGTCCAGTGCCCCGATGCTCGACGATGCCTTGCGGGTGACTGTCAAGCGCGTCGACAAGGGACGAGGCTCCAACTGGGTTTGCGACAGGGTTCAGGTGGGTGACTCCATCGAGCTGATGCCTCCCTCGGGCCTGTTCTCGCCCCGGAATCTGTCTCAGAACTTTTTGCTGCTGGCCGGTGGCAGCGGAATCACACCGGTGTTCTCCATCTTGCGCACCGTACTCAAGCAGCATCAGGGCAATGTGGTGCTGTTCTATGCCAACCGCGATGAGCGCTCGGTGATCTTCAAGAAGGACCTGCAGCAGCTGGCGGCCGAGTATCCGGATCGCCTACAGGTCATTCACTGGCTGGACTCTGTGCAAGGCGCGCCTTCGCAGAAGCAGCTCGCAGCCTGGGCCACGCCCTGGGTGGCCGATGCAGGTCAGGCCTTTATCTGCGGGCCGGGCCCCTTCATGGATGCCGCGCAGGCCGCGATGATCGAGGCCGGCATGCCTGCCGAGCAGGTACATGTGGAGCGCTTTGTCTCTCTGCCTGACGAGGAGACTCTGCATCTGATGCAGGAGGCAACTGCTCCCGTGGAGGCTGCTGTCGACCAGGCACTGGTGCAGCTGCGTCTGGACGGCGAGGAATACGAATTCAACTGCAGTGGCACGGAGACCATTCTGGAGGCCGGACTGCGCGCCGGCATCAATGTGCCCTACTCCTGCCAGGCCGGCATGTGCGCATCCTGCATGTGCCAGGTGCAGGACGGCAGCGTACATCTGCGACACAACGAAGTGCTGGATGCCAAGGATCTGTCCAAGAAGTGGACGCTGGCCTGTCAATCCGTGCCCACCAGCGAAAAGCTGCGCGTCAAATTTCCGGAGTAACTTATGTCGAATACCAACCAGAACGCGATGCCCGAGTCTTCGCTGACCTTGCCCGGCATGCTGGCTGACGTGGTCAGCCGCTTTGCCGGTCGCGCGGCGATTGTCGAAAACGGCAAATCCATCAGCTATGCCCAGCTGCAGCAGCTGAGCCGCCTGGCCGCACGTGCCTTGATGAGTCTGGGCGTGCAGGCTGGCGATCGTGTGGCTCTGTGGGCACCGAATCTCAGCGAGTGGATCGTTGCCGCCTGCGGTGTGCATGCTGCGGGCGGCGTGCTGGTGCCCTTGAACACCCGCATGAAGGGCGCCGAGGCTGCCGATATTCTCGAGCGCAGCCGTGCCAGGGTGCTGGTGTGCGTGGGCGACTTTCTGAACAACTACTACCCGGATCTGCTGAACGGCCTGCGTCCTGTCACATTGCAGCAGGTGGTGGTACTCGGTGACAAGGTGCTGCCCAGCGCGGATATGAACTGGGCGCAGTTCATGGCCAGGGCCGATGACACGACTGCCGAAGCCCAGCAGCAGCGTGAAGCCCGGATCAAGCCTGACGATACGGCCGATCTGATGTTCACTTCCGGCACCACGGGACGCCCCAAGGGAGTGATGTGCGCGCACCGCCCGACGATCCTGGCTTTCAAGGCCTGGTCGGATGTGGTGGGTTTGACCGAAGGCAGCCGATACCTGATCGTCAATCCGTTCTTTCACACCTTTGGCTACAAGGCCGGCTGGGTGGCAGCCTTGCTGCAGGGCTCTACCGTCTATCCCGAGCAGGTATTTGATGCGCAAGCGATCTTGCATCGCATCGAGAGCGACCGTATCAGCTTTCTGCCCGGGCCGCCCACTCTGTTTCTGTCCATGCTGGCGCATCCGGGGCTCAAGAATTTCGATCTGAGTTCGCTGAAGTCCTCCGTGACCGGTGCTTCCACGGTACCTCCCATTCTCATCAAGCGCATGCGCGAGGAGCTGGGCATCGTGAATGTCACCACGGCCTACGGCCTGACGGAGTGCGGTGGCTGTGCCACGCTCTGCGAGCCCTCCGACAATGTGGAAACCGTGGCCAATACCTGTGGCAA
Source organism: Comamonas sp. Z1 (assembly GCF_008121555.1). Lineage (NCBI taxonomy): Bacteria > Pseudomonadati > Pseudomonadota > Betaproteobacteria > Burkholderiales > Comamonadaceae > Comamonas > Comamonas sp. Z1. The sequence goes on along the minus strand of NZ_VOQT01000007.1, from coordinate 106,380 downwards.
GGCCCTGCCGGGGACCGAGGTGCGCTGTGTGGATGAGCAAGGGCAGCCTGTTGCCCCAGGTGAAGCGGGGGAGGTGCTGCTGCGCGGCTACCACATCATGCAGGGCTACTTCGAGGATGAGAAGGCCACGGCAGAAACCATTGATGCCGATGGCTGGTTGCATACAGGCGATGTGGGAGTGCTTGACGAGCGCGGCTATCTGCGTATTACCGACCGCCTCAAGGATATGTTCATCGTGGGCGGCTTCAACTGCTACCCAGCAGAAATCGAGCGCATGCTGTCCAACCACCCCGATGTGGCACAGGTTGCCGTGGTCGGGGTGGCCGACGAGCGCATGGGCGAGGTAGGCTGTGCCTGCGTGGTGACACGCAACGGCGTGACACTGGACCAGGAGGCCTTCATCGCCTGGTGCCGCGCCAATATGGCCAACTACAAGGTACCGCGCTTTGTCCTCCAGCTCGATGGCCTGCCCGTCAACGCATCCAACAAGGTGCAAAAGCGCGATCTGCTGCAGATCGTCAAGGGCAGGCTTGAGTCTGTACCTCAGCCTGCCTGAACAGGGCTATCTGAAAAAGCCATACGGTTTTCGAAAACCGGCTCAAAATCGTGGCTATAATTCAAGTCTGCTCTGTAAGGCGAACGGCTTTGCAGAAATGCGGGAATAGCTCAGTTGGTAGAGCGATACCTTGCCAAGGTATAGGTCGACGGTTCGAACCCGTTTTCCCGCTCCAGATTTTGAAAAGGGAAGCAAAAGCTTCCCTTTTTTATTGCTTTGGTCGCATGGCTGATGCAATACTTCTCGCTGGCGCCCTGCGCCGGTTGTGAAGTGGGCCCCGATGGTGAAATTGGTAGACACTGCAGACTTAAAATCTGCCGCTTTTAACGAAGCGTACCGGTTCGATTCCGGTTCGGGGCACCAGAATTGAAAAGCCTGCTATATCTTGTGTAGCGGGCTTTTTTATTTGTGACTTGAGTAGCCGTTGCTGCCCGCAGTCTTGCTGAAGGTGGGAAAATTCACTCACTGCGATGCCGTAGGGCTGTGGGCGTCAAGGCTTGGCCAAGGCGCTTGGAAAAGTCCTGGCTTCGATGCAATATGGCTTGCAGTTCTGTCATGCTGACGAGGCCTGCACTCCCAGAGAAAAAAGATGTCTAGTTACAACGCTGCTTTTGAAATTCATGTCCACGGACAGGTTCTGCTCCGTGCTGATGTTACGTATGAGCAGCTGCAAGATGCATTGCGTCCCTTGTGGGCCTATGCTGGTGCGCGCTCATTGACCGACGGCGAGGGAAGTCTCTATGAAGAAGAGCCCGGCATTCAGTTCGACGCCAAGGAGCATCTGCTGCAGATGTGCTGGACCGTGCGTGGTGACGATGATTTTCGTCAGTCCCTGGACGATATGTGCATGGGCCTGAACGAGCTGGCCGAGCAGGGCTCGCCCATCGAGGTGACCTTCTATGACACCGAGTTCGACGAGGAAGAGGCTCCTGCCGAGGCCCAGAGTCGCGATGACTTCCTGATGCTGTTTGTCGGTCCCAATCCCGCAGCCATCATGCAGGTGCAGCGCGATCTGCTGGTGCAGGATGTCATCAACATGATGGAGCGTCACTTTGACGGTGCAGAGCTCGGCGGAGTGGTGCAGGAGATCGACAAGCTGTTCTCGCAGCGCTTCGAAGCCCTGGTCAGCTCGCTGGAGCTGGGCAAGCCGCCGCGTGGTGGATCGGGGGGCTCGGCCTCCGGTCATGGCGGCAATCGCCGCCCGCGCCATCTGCATTGATTCCTTCGATCATCTGCTGTCAAAGCCCTCTGTGCTGCAGTCCCGAGACTGTGGCAGAGGGCTTGTCTTTTGTCATGAAGCCCATTCCTACACCCAAGTATTCAGGAGCCGTGACCCAGCAGTTGCGCAAGGACAGGGCTGCGCGCGCCAGCATGGGCGAAGAAGGGGTGAATGCATCCATGCCTCTGGCATTGCCCTATCTCTCGGGCTACGCGCCATCGCTGCAGAATCAGGTGCGCGACTGGCTGCTCGCGGGCAGGGCCGCTGACTGGCTGCTGCGCAAATATCCGCAGGCCCACGCGGTTCGCACGGACGGGGCGCTCTATGACTATGTCGATGCGCTCAAGGCGCAATATCTGCGCAATGCAGGGCAGTTGCACAAGGTGGCCTACGACAGCAAGATTCATGTGGTGCGCAATGCCCTGGGTCTGCATACGCGGCGTGCGATTGCGCATGGCGGCAGGCTCAATGCTCGGCACGAGATTCATGTGGCGGCCATGTTCAAGCAGGCGCCAGATGCCTTTTTGCGCATGATTTGCGTGCATGAGCTCGCGCATATCCGCATCATGGATCACGACAAGGCTTTTTATCAGTTATGCACGCATATGGAGCCTGATTACCATCAGTTGGAGTTCGATGTGCGTTTTTATCTCAGTTATCTGGATCAGGGCGGCGAGCTGCTCTGGAGCTGATGGCGCAGATCAGGCGGGGGTGGGCACTGCGCTGGGCGAGCACACGTTGACGGCCAGGCTGCAGCCTTCGGGTAGCTCCAGCCAACGCTGGGCTGCGGCTTGCATGGCCGTCAGGCGGCCGGTCGTCATGAGCTGAATCTGATCGGCCTGGGCCAGCTGCAGCGATCCATCGGTCTCGGCTCCCAGCAGATTGCGCTGCTCCAGCATGCGCCGGGTCTGGCGTGCCACGGGGGCACCCGTGTCCAGGAGCTGAATATCGGGCCCCAGCAGGGCACGCAAATCATCCTTGACGAACACATAGTGGGTGCAGCCCAGCACCAGCGTATCCATCTGTCCTGTCTTAAGGCCGAAACTCCCTAAAGCGCTTGTGTACTTTGCGCACAGCGCTCTGATTTCCGTGGCGCTTGCATCCTCGGGCAATGCCTGCTCCGTGCTTTGCTCGATCGCCCTGGCCAGGCCGTCGCAGGCTTGGAGGTGAAACTCGGCGCGTTGCCCATGCTCCGACACCAGGCGTGCCACACGCTGGCTGGAGATGGTGCCCCGGGTGGCCATCACTCCCACATGATGGGTCTGGCTGGAAAAAGAGGCAGGTTTGATAGCCGGTTCCACGCCAATGACGGGCAGTTGCGGCAGGCGTTCGCGCAACAGTTCCACGGCCGCAGCGGTGGCAGTATTGCAGGCAATCACGAGAATCTTGATGTCGTGCTGCTCCAGCAGGTATTTCGCAATGGCTAGGCTGCGCTCCTGCACAAACGCATCGCCGCGTGCATCGCCATAGGGTGCATTGCCGCTGTCGGCCAGATAGACAAACTGCTCGTGCGGCAGCTCATGGCGCAGTGCCTGCAGCACGCTGAGGCCGCCCACACCGCTATCAAAAATACCGATGGGGGAGTGAGGAGTGGGCATGGTGCAAGAGGTAGGTGGAGGCGATGGTGCGGCCGTCAGTATGCGCCGCTTTGGGTGCCGGCGGCGCCTCCAGGGCTATGGTTTATCAGGGATTCGGGCTGTCCTGGTCTGCAGGCAAGCCGCAGACCGGGCAGAAATTATCACCATGACCGACTTTATGCCCGGCCGGGCAGTGGCGGATCTTGAGCATGGCAGGCAGGTTCCAGCTCGAGAAGAAGATGCAAAACGCCATGCCGTAGAAGATCATCCAGTGGCCCGAGAACACGCGCAAGCCGTGCTGCTGCTCGGCCATGCCTCCCGCAATGCCGAGAAAAAAGTTGGCAAAAGCGTAAATGAAGACCGCATAGGCAGTGTTGCGCATCCAGGAGGGGCAGCCTGCGAGCACCTTCTTCCAGGAAAACTGCAGGCGATTGCCGTTGTTGATGCGCTGAGCAATCAGTGCCGCAGGCATCCAGACGGCAAAAATCCCGATGGTCATGGCGCTTGTGAATGTCTCCAGGACATCTTGAGGTAAGTGTGTTTCAAGTACATCGATCTGCCCTGCAAATGCTGCCAAATGTGTGATTGCACTGAGTGCAAAGCCCATTCCGGAAATCAGCATCAGTGGTGGCAGAAGAATTTGCATGGCGGCTTGAGAAGAAAAAAGGAGCTGAAAGCGCTTATTTACTGATGGTTTCAGCATTAAATAAGATGTTTTTCTATTGTGGCACAGCGGTCAGTGCTCATCTTTTTTGCTGTGAGGCCGCCAGACGAATGCTGTCCACAAGCCTGCCAAAGTAGCTTTTGCGCATGGACAGCGAAGCGGGCAATGGGGCAGATGGCAGGCTGTCGTAGCCATCTTCATCAATGCAGAATTCGAAAAACAGGTAGTCAACTTCGGGTAGCTTGAGCTGATGGCGGCAGGCGTGGCGGCCCGAGCCCCGTTTTTTTTCGGCCATGGTCTGCATGCTGATATTGCTTCCCAGGATCGCCGTGTAGGCCATGGGCAGGGTGGCTGCCAGGTTGAGCCAGAGCATGAAAGCCATGAAAGCGGTGCATAGCAAGGCCATCAGCCAGCGCTTGATGGGGCCGTAGCTGAGCCAGGGGCCTGCGGGTTGCCAAAGTCCCAGCCTATGGAGTCGTCGCAACCAGATGCCGGCTGCTGCGGTAAATGCCAGCGCCAGATACAGCGCGATCAGTTGCCAATGCGCATCGGGTATGAAGCTGCGCCAGAAAATGGGGGCGAGTGCGCCCATCATCACCGCCATGAAAGCGACGATCAGCCATTTCTGTGGATTGGAGGTTTCAGGTTTCCAGAGCCAGTTCATGCTTGTTGCATCTGTTGGGGTGCTGTCGGTAGTTTGATCTGAGCCAGGCTCAAAGAGTTTTTCGCATACGCGCGTTGCTCAGGGCAATGCCACGTACGACAGGGGTTTGACGGCGCTGTAGCTCAAAGCCGAAATGTGCGAAGAAAGCCTGGGCATTGAGACTGACATCGGCGGTCAGCTCAGGCAGGCCGTTTTGCCGTGCTGCTAGTTCGATATGTGCAAGCAGCAATCGGCCCACGCCTTGGCGCGCGTATTGCGGAGCTACAAAAAAGTGGTCGATATAGCCATTGGTCTGCAGATCGGCATAACCCATGGGTAAGTCATTGGCGCAGACGGCGACAAAAGGCTTGAGTGCCTGGATGCGCTGGCGCCACTCCATCCAGTCGGGATGTTGGGGCGCCCAGGCGTCAAGCTGCGCCTGGCTGTAGTGATTCACTGCCAGCTGATGAACAGCACCGTGAAACACCTGCCATAGCGCGATTTCATCTCCGGGACGATAGCTGCGTACATGCATGGGTTGGCAGATTGATTGAGTTTGGCAAAAATGTTTTGCAGCAGCAGAGGTATGACATCGGTGCAGCGCGCAAGGGCGGCTGTGGAAGCACTTCTTTATCTGCATGCAACCCGCTGTTTTGATGAATTTTCTGTCATCAATTAAGGATGAACGGTGGTCTAAAGTCTGTGAAATGCTCAGGTTTTTATAGCGGAAAAAATAACGTCAACCTCTAGAATGATCCGCCCATGCCCTTGATATACCTCATCCTCCTACCTTTTGCAGGCAGCCTTCTGGCTGCTTTATTGCCGGCGAATGCGCGCAATACTGAATCAACACTCGCGGGTGTCATTGCGCTGATATGCGCAATTCAGGTAGGGATGCTGTTCCCGGAAATGGCCGATGGAGCGGTGCTCAGGCAGGAGATTTCCTGGCTGCCGGCGCTGGGGCTGAATCTGGTGATCCGCATGGACGGGTTCGCCTGGCTGTTCTCCATGCTGGTCTTCGGCATTGGTGCGCTGGTGGTGCTTTACGCGCGCTACTACATGTCGCCCACTGATCCTGTACCGCGCTTTTTCTCGTTTTTTCTGGCCTTCATGGGGGCCATGGCGGGGGTGGTGCTCTCGGGAAACATCATTCAACTGGTATTTTTCTGGGAACTGACCAGTCTTTTTTCGTTCCTGCTGATCGGCTACTGGTATCACCGCAAGGATGCGCGCCGGGGGGCACGCATGGCTTTGACGGTCACGGGAACGGGCGGGCTGGCCATGCTGGTGGGCATGCTGGTACTGGGTCATATCGTAGGCAGCTATGACCTCGACAACGTGCTGGCGGCAGGGCAGCAGATTCGCGATAGTCACCTCTATCTGTTGGCATTGGTGCTGATTTTGCTTGGTGCACTAACGAAAAGTGCCCAATTTCCATTTCAGTTCTGGCTGCCAAACGCCATGGCGGCTCCCACGCCCGTGTCGGCCTATCTGCACTCGGCCACCATGGTCAAGGCCGGCGTGTTTCTGCTGGCACGGCTGTGGCCGGTGCTGGCAGACACCGATGCATGGTTCTGGCTGGTTGGTGGAGCCGGCGCCATGACGCTGCTGATTGGCGGTTATTGCGCGATGTTCCAGCATGATCTCAAGGGTTTGCTGGCTTATTCAACGATCTCGCATCTGGGGCTGATTACCTTGCTGCTGGGCCTGAACAGCAAGCTGGCTGCCGTGGCGGCAGTGTTTCACATCATGAACCATGCGACCTTCAAGGCTTCGCTGTTCATGGCGGCGGGCATTGTGGACCATGAAAGCGGCACGCGTGACATCCGGCGCCTGTCGGGTCTGCGCTTCATGATGCCGATCACGGCCACGCTGGCCTGTGTGGCCAGTGCCGCCATGGCCGGTGTGCCCTTGCTCAACGGCTTCATCTCCAAGGAGATGTTCTTTGCCGAGACCGTCTATCTGGATGCCGCACCCTGGGTCAAGACTGTGCTGCCCGTGGTTGCGACCGTGGCGGGCATGTTCAGCGTGGCCTATTCGCTGCGCTTTACGTTCGATGTCTTTTTTGGGCCCCAGGCAAACGATCTCCCTCACGAGCCGCACGAGCCGCCGCACTGGATGCGTGTACCGGTGGAGCTGCTCGTGCTGGCTTGCCTGATCGTCGGCATTTTCCCGGCCTGGGCGGTGGGCGGTTTTCTGGCTGTCGCTGCAACTCCAGTCGTAGGAGGTGACTTGCCGCAGTACAGCCTGGCCATCTGGCATGGCTGGAATATGCCGCTCATCATGAGTCTGGTGGCGCTGGCCGGTGGTATCTTGCTCTACACCATGCTGCGCTGGCAGCGCACGGTCGGACACTTTGATACGACGCCCGTGCTGGGCCGTGTCAGCGGTCGCAGGATTTTTGAGAATCTGCTGGCTCGCATCACCTGGCTGGGCCGGGCGGGGCGCCGCAATCTGTCCACGCGCCGCCTGCAGTGGCAGATGCTGTGGCTGGTCTGCGTTGCTCTTGTGGCGGCAGCATTGCCAATGTGGCTATGGGGCATGAAGCTGGGCAATCGCGGCACTTTGCCCGTGTCTTCGGCTTTTGTCCTGCTCTGGGCAATTGGCTGCCTGTGTGCGCTGGGCACGGCCTGGAAAGCCAAGTACCACCGGATGACCGCATTGATCATGCTCGGCGGCACGGGCCTGTGCACGGTGCTGACCTTCCTCTGGTTCTCGGCCCCCGATCTGGCTCTGACTCAACTGGTGGTGGAAGTCGCCACCACGGTGCTGATCCTGCTGGGGCTGCGCTGGCTGCCCAAGCGGGACAAGAATATGCGCACGGCCGATAACGCCGATGCCAGGGCCAAGGCACGCCGCCTGCGCGATCTGGTGCTGTCGCTGATTGCCGGCGGCGGCATGGCCTGGCTGGCATTTGCCATGATGAGCCGGCCTTTCTATGAAAGCACCTCCACCTTCTTCCTCGAAAACGCGCTGGGCGGCGGTGGCGGCACCAATGTGGTCAATGTGATGCTGGTGGACTTCCGCGGCTTCGACACCTTTGGCGAAATCGTGGTGCTGGGCATTGTGGCCATCGTCATCTATGCGCTGCTGCGCCGCTTCCGTCCGGCACGCGAGGCCATGGACATCCCGGAGCAGCAGCGTTATGTGCCTGGCGATTTGCAGACCGACCTGCTCAACCCGCGCAATGCCAGCGATACAGCCGTGGGCTACCTGATGGTGCCAGCCGTGCTGGTGCGACTGCTGCTGCCGTTTGCGACGCTGGTGGCGGCCTATATCTTTGTGCGCGGCCATAACCAGCCCGGCGGCGGGTTTGTGGCGGGGCTGGTGTTTTCGGTCGCCTTGCTGATGCAATACATCATCTCGGGCACGCACTGGGTGGAGGCGCATCTGCCGCTGTATCCGCGTCGCTGGATTGCCGCGGGCCTGCTTTTTGCACTGGGCACGGGCCTGGGGTCGGTGGCCGTTGGCTACCCCTTCCTGACCAGCCACAGCTTTGACTTTTCGCTGCCATTGGTGGGGCATGTGCATCTCGCCAGCGCCACCTTCTTCGATATTGGCGTGTTTGCGCTGGTGGTGGGCTCCACCATGCTGATCCTGACGGCGATAGCCCACCAATCGGTGCGCGGACACCGCTTTCATGCGCGCTTGCTGGAAGAGCAGGAACAAGAGGCCAAGAAGGCCGAGGCCGAGGTGCAGGCAGCCACAGCTGCAGCACTGGCAAGGGGAGGTATGTAATGGAAATCGTTCTGGCCATTGCCATCGGTGTGCTCACCGGCTCGGGCGTCTGGCTGCTGCTGCGCCCGCGTAGCTACCAGGTCATCATGGGGCTGGCGCTGCTGTCCTATGCCGTCAATCTGTTCATCTTCTCCATGGGGCGTCAGGGCCTGTCGATCAACAAGGTGCCGGTGCTGCAAAACGGTGTACCGACCGATTTGTCGCACTATGCAGACCCCATGCCTCAGGCCCTGGTGCTGACCGCCATCGTCATCGGCTTTGCCATGACGGCGCTGTTCCTGGTCGTGCTGCTGGCATCGCGCGGCGCTTCTGGAAACGACCATGTGGATGGCGTGCACTCGCGTACCGAACAGGAAATGCTATGACCGGGTGGATTGAGCATCTGATGCCGCACCTGATGCTGGCTCCCATCATGCTGCCCATGCTGACGGCAGCGCTGATGCTGTTTTTGCGTGAAGAGCGTCAGCGCCTGAAGCTGGGCATGAACATCCTGTCCACCACGATCAGTCTGGTGATCGTGGTCATGCTGCTGGGCTGGACCAACCAGGCGGGCTCTGCCGTCACCATGTCGGTCTATATGCCCGGCAACTGGCCGGCGCCCTTTGGCATCGCGCTGGCGCTGGACAGGCTGACTGCTCTGATGCTGCTGGTCACCTATGTGGTGGCACTGGCTGCGCTGGTGTTTTCCGCTGCGCGCTGGCACAAGGCCGGGGTGCACTTCCACCCCTTGTTCCAGCTGCAGCTGATGGGGCTCAGCGGTGCCTTCATCACGGCCGATCTGTTCAATCTGTTTGTGTTCTTCGAGATCATGCTGGCAGCCTCTTACGGTTTGCTGCTGCATGGTTCCGGCAGCACGCGCATTCAGGCCGGTCTTCACTATATCGCCATCAATCTGGCCGCGTCTTCGCTGTTCCTGATCGGCGTGTCCATGCTCTACGGCATTACCGGAACGCTCAATATGGCCGATCTGGCCCGCGCCATTCCGCAAGTGCAGGACGCCGACCGCGGCCTGCTGCATGCGGCTGCAGGCGTGCTGGGAACGGCATTTTTGATCAAGGCAGCGCTGTGGCCGCTGAATTTCTGGCTGGTGCCTGGCTACAGTGCGGCGACTGCGCCGGTGGGCGCCTTGTTTGCGCTCATGACCAAGGTGGGGGTCTATGTCATCTTGCGCCTGTGGACCTTGCTGTTCAGCTCGGAAGCCGGGGCATCTGCCCTGTTTGGCAGTACCTGGCTGATCGTGGGCGGCATGCTGACCATGGCCTTTGGTGCGATAGGCATGTTGGGCTCGCAACGGCTGACCCATCTGGCGGGCTTCGCTGCCATTCTTTCGTCCGGCACCCTGCTGGCCGCAACGGGCTTTGGCCAGAATCTGCTGACAGCCGGCCTGCTGTATTACCTGCCGGGCTCCACGCTGGCCGTGGCGGCCCTGTTCCTGATCGCCGATGTGGTGGACCGCTGGCGCGTGGATGATGACGCGGGCGAGCCCTATGAGGACGATGAAGCGCCATTCCTCAATGCAGAGCTGTTGCCCACCGAAGGCTTCAATCTCGACGATGATGAAGAGCTCATGATCGGCCGGGCCTTCCCGGCAGCGGCGGCTTTTCTGGGTCTGAGCTTCATGGCCTGCACCTTGCTGATCTCGGGCCTGCCGCCTCTGTCCGGCTTTCTCGGCAAATTCGCCATGCTGACCAGCCTGCTCAACCCGCTGGGCATGGGGACATCCAGTGGTGTGAAGGCCGGTCCGCTGGGCTGGAGCATGGTGGCCTTGCTCATCATCACCGGTCTGATGGCGTTGGTGGCACTCACGCGCGCCGGCATCCGACATTTCTGGGCCAATCCGGAGCAGAGCGCGCCATCACTCAAGGTGGCGGAAGGCCTGCCCATCGTTGCACTGCTGCTGTGCTGTGTGGTGTTGACGGTCAAGGCCGATGATGTGATGCGCTATACCCAGCGAGCGGCCAATGCACTGCATTCGCCCGATGTCTATGTGCGTACCGTCCTGGGTCTTGCTCCGGTACCTGCGCCCAAGGAGAAGAAGGCTCAGGAGGCTGCGGGTCCCGAGGCGGCGGCACGTGCTGCAGCACTGGAAATGCAGGCAGAGCCCGTCCCCGGTATCGGCGATGAAAGCGAAGCTGCACAGGAGGCTGCTACCCAGACCGCAGCCTCGGCTCAGAAAGAGGAGGGCCGCCCATGAAGAACATCATGAAATCCATCTTCCCGGCACCGCTGCTGTCGGTAGCTCTGCTGGTGCTGTGGCTGTTGCTCAACCGCTCGGTCAGTGCCGGCCAGATCTTGCTGGGCCTGATCCTGGGCCTGCTGATCCCCGTGCTGCTGCGCGGCCTGCGCCCCTTGCCGGTGCGGGTCAGCCACCCGCTGAGCATTCTCAAGCTGGCATTCCGTGTGGTCTGCGACACCTCGGTCTCCAATTTCAATGTGGTGCGTTTTCTGCTGCTGCCGCGCATGCGCAAGCACCCGGCGGCCTTTGTCCATATTCCGCTCGAGCTGCGCGATCCCAACGGGCTGGCAGTACTGGCCATGATCGTCTGCCTGACGCCGGGCACGTCCTGGGCCGAAATTTCGCGTGACCGCTCCATGCTGCTGCTGCATGCGCTGGAGGTGGAGGATGCCAAGCAGCTGGCCGACTTTGTGAAGTCCCGCTACGAGAGCCTGCTGATGGAGATTTTTGAATGAATCCCTGGTTTTATTGGGTGCTGATGGCATCTCTGGTCATGCTGCTGGCGGCCATGGGCTGCTCGGTGCTGCGCCTGCTCAAGGGGCCGCATGCGCAAGATCGCGTGCTGGCGCTGGACTGCATGTATCTCAACGGCATGCTGGCCATGCTGGTCATGGGCATTCTGTATGACAGCACCAACTATTTCGAGGCGGCCTTGCTGGTGGCTCTGTTCGGCTGCGTCGGCTCCACGGCCATGGCCAAGTTCCTGTTGCGCGGCGAGGTGATCGAATGAGTACCGAGGTCATTGGCGTGGATCTGCCGCTGTGGGCCCAGATTCTGGTGGCGGCCCTGGTCTTCGGTGGTTCGCTGATTGCTCTCATGGGCTCCGTAGGACTGCTGCGGCTCAAAAGCTATTTCGAGCGCGTGCATGCGCCCTCCATCATCGCCACCATGGGCTGCTGGCTCATCATGCATGCCACCTGGATCTACTTTTCCGTCAGCGGCCAGGGCTTTGTCATGCACTCGGTGCTGATTGCCATCTTCATTGCCGTGACCGTGCCCATCACCACCATCTTCCTCATGCGCGCAGCGCTGTTTCGCTCGCGCCGGGCAGGAGAGAGCGTACCGCCCACGCTCAGCAACCTGGTGCGCAACGAACCCCTGGACGAAGAAGAGGCCGCCGAGGCCGACGAAAAGCCGGTGGCGAACAAAGTCTGAAATCCTTGGAGTCCAAGCCCTTCAGGGCGGCCGTCTTGCGCTAGATTGGCAGCCATGCTCAATATTGTTGCCATCTGCATCGGTGCCTGCCTGGGCGCCCTGTCGCGCTGGGGGCTGGGACTGTGGCTGAGCGCCGGAGCCAGCATGCCCTGGGGCACTCTTGCCGCCAATCTGATCGGCGGCTATCTGATCGGCGTCTTCATCGCGCTGTTTCAGGCGATGCCCCAGCTGGATCCGGCCTGGAAACTGGCCATCATCACCGGCTTTCTCGGTGCTCTGACCACGTTTTCCAGCTACTCGGCCGAGGTCATCGGCCTGCTGCAGCAGCAGCGCCTGGTCGCTGCTCTGGGCTGGGCCTGTGTGCATCTGGTCGGCTCTCTGTTCATGACCTACATGGGTATGCTCAGCTGGAGCATCGGGTTCAGCCGTTAAGCTGGCAGACCATTTGCCACTATTGCGGCAAACTGCTTCAGCGTTTAGAGGCGAAATACTCTCCAGGGCTATAGCTTTGTGAGCGTATAGTGCAAGCATCATCTGCACTACAGGTGCATTTGAGCTTGAAGTACTTGACGGATGGGCGGTCAGCGCTACGAAATCTTTAGGGATGGCTGTAGTCCGTGCTGCTCAGCATTCTAAGAACCGAGGGTCCATGCAAATTTCTTCACCCCTGTCCGATACCGATCTGGCCAATGCCTGGGCCGAGCTGCACAACCAGGCCCATAACGGCAAAGAGCTGGAACCTCAATCCAACCGCCTTGCATTCGCCGATCCGGAGTTCATGTTCCGCCGCGAAACCCGTGGCATCCGCATGCAGCTGGAAATGCTCAAGCCAGATCTGACCCAGATCGAGCGCGGCATCGAGCACACTGTGGTTGTCTACGGCAGCGCGCGCTTTGTGGATATGGAGCAGGCGCGTCAGCAGCTTGCGCAAGCCAAGGCCAGCGGCGATACCCAGCGCATGGCGCTGGCCGAACGCGGCATGCGCAATGCCGAGCGCTATGAGGCGGCACGCGCCTTCGCGCGCATCGTGGCGACCGAAGGCATGAAGCAGGCGCCCAGCGAGCGCTTCTACATCTGCACGGGCGGCGGCCCCGGCATCATGGAGGCGGCCAACCGCGGCGCGCATGATGCGGGTGCTCCCAATGTGGGGCTGAACATCTATCTGCCGCATGAACAGCATGGCAACCCCTACATCACGCCGGGGCTGAGCTTTAAGTTCCACTACTTTGCATTGCGCAAAATGCACTTCATGATGCGCGCCAAGGCGCTGGTGGCCTTCCCTGGCGGCTTCGGCACCATGGACGAGCTTTTTGAAGTGCTGACGCTGGTGCAGACCCACAAGAGCAAGCCCGTGCCCGTGATCCTGTTCGGCACGGAGTTCTGGAAGCGGGTGCTGAACTTCGATGTGCTGGTGGAAGAGGGCACCATTTCTGCCAAGGATCTGAACCTGTTCCGCTACACCGACGATCCGGCCGAGGCCTGGTCCTTCATTCAGCAGTTCTACCAGACCGGCTGGAACAACGGATAAGCAGTCACGCCTGATCACCAAACGGCCAGAAACCGCCAGAAGATTTTCCTCTGGCGGTTTTTTGTTGCCCATCAATGCATGAAGATAGTTCTTGATGAGCCAGTGCTTGGGCCTGGTTCGGCTTAAATGCCATGCAGCGACTGCTCGGCCAGTTGCTGGGCACGCGCGATCGAAATGCCTTCATGCTGATCGACGACCAGTGCATCGCTTCCCTCATCGCAGCGGTGCAGCACCACGCGCGGGCGTGTGCCGTCGGCCTGGATATGCACATCGGCCGGGCGTGATTCCTGCGTGGGGTAGACGGCAATCAGATTGGACAGCCAGCCAAAGAAAATCGGGTCTTCGGGAGGTTTGTCGAAGGAGTCCAGATAGCGGTGAAAACTGGCTTCGCTGGCCGACACCCAGATGCCCCAGAGAAAGGGCTCGTCCAGGCCATGGATCGGCACTTCCAGAATGGCGCGCACATAGTATTGCGTGCCTTCGGGGTGGGCGATGACGCAGAGCTCGTCGGTCAGCTCGGCCCATGCCTCGCGTTCTTGCTCGCTCAGGCGTCGGTAGGGTGCTGGGGCATCGAAAGCAAAGCTCGGCGATCCTTCGTGAATCTGATCGCAGTTGCTGCATTGGTAGGCAAAGATGGCGGCCATGGTGTAGGAGTTCAGCGTTTGCGAAATACCAGCGTACGGTTATTGGCCGGCATGGCCTGGTCGAGCTGCAACTCCATGCCGTGCTCTGCGGCCAGCGCCACGATGGCTTCAAAGTCGCGCAGGCCGCTGCGCGCATCACGCTGGCGCAGCCAGGCGTCGAAGGCACGGTTGCTGTCGCTGGTGAAGTGGCCGCCGTAGTTGAACGGGCCATAGATGGCAAACACGCCGCCTTCGGGCAAGTGCGAGCCCACCAGATCAAACATGCGCTGCACCAGCGGCCAGGCCACGATATGGCATGTGTTGCTGGTAAAGACGGCATCAAAGCCTGATGGATTCTTGGTTGCGGGCCAGGCATCGGTCGCCAGGTTGAACTCCAGCGGAGCAAGCAGATTGGGTGCTCCATGGGCGGCGTGCCAGGCCTGGATGCCTGCATGACTGTCGGCCAGGTCGCTGGTCTGCCAGATCAGCTGCGGCAGGCGCGGAGCGAAGTACACGCTGTGCTGCCCGGTGCCGGAGCCTATCTCCAGCACATGCCGGCTGTGCTGAAAAGCGGACTTCAGCACCTCGAAAATAGGGGCCTGATTGTTTTCGCAGGCCTGGGAAAAAGGCCGTTGCGGGGCTGTCGATGGAGGGTTTGGGGTCATGAGGGTCTTGGCGGGCAGACACGGGAAATCGTACAGGCATCTTCTCCCGAAATGCCAAGTCCGAGCACTGCGACAGCCTTCACGGCCTGAAGCGCAGCCTGATCTCGGGTCGCACGTTCAGGCCGCCGATTTTCCAGCTGTATGCGCCCATGCCCAGCATGGGGGTGGAGCTGGCGTTTTGCGAGAGCACCTCGGCATTGCCGGGCAGGCTGACTTTCAGGCTGCCATTCATGGTGATACCCAGTTGCGCGAAGTCTCTCTTTTCCTTGTCCTTGAGCGGTTTGGCGGCAATCGTCATCACGCCATTCCTGTCGATCTGCACGGTGAACATGTCCAGCAATCGCAGACCTTCACCGGGCTTTCGCTGGCCGGCAATCTCCAGCGCATAGCGCGCATTGCCTTTGTAGACGGCTTTCCTGACCTCGGGTTCGCTGCTCAGTTGCTGCGCTTGCGCCGCCAGCTCCTGGTGGTCTTTCTCGCTCAGCACACCTTGTTTTCTGAGCTTCATCACGGCCAGGGCATTCACCACCGTGCCGTCAAAGCGGTAGCTGTAGCTGCCATCGGCCTGCACTTCCACGTTGGCGGAGAAGCGCTCAGGTACCAGGCAGGCGGTCAGCAAGGCGACGAGGGCGGTGGTCGTCGACAGCGCAAAAAGCTTGTGCATGAGGACTCCTTTTGAGTGGCATTGAAGTGGCCCTGGGTGCAGAGGTCTGAGTCATCGTAGAGCAAACAGGGCATGCGCCAATAGGGGGCGCTATCAAGCCTGCGTGGAGTCTTGCCGGAAGATTATTCAAAAAGAGTGGCCGCAAGCGATTTCTACATAAGGGATATAGGCCCTTGGACTTTGATTTCGGCGGGTCGGCAGCGATCGTTCACTTGGATTTTGATTCGGCTTTGAGCTGGCTGATGGCTTCCTGAAAGCCCTGTAGATACTTGGTGCGCGTCTGCTCGGCCAGGCTAGGCCACTGCGCGGCTGGCAGGCTCAGCGATTCCATCGTCAGCCTGGCGGCCAGTTGCGGGTCCCGGGAGGCCTGCACCGCCTGCATACCGTGCAGATTGATCCAGTGCGGGTCGTAGGCGTGGGGTGTGCGGCGATCCCAGTCCACAACCTTGGCGATCAACTCCTGAGCCTTGTCCAGATCCTGAAACAGATGGCGGTTGATGGGGGCTCCATAGCTCTGATTCATCACATCGACCGCTTGTCTGGCAGTGGCGTCGGTACAGCGATTGGCGTCGAAGCGGGCACGCAGCTGGCCGGCGTAGAACCAGAAGGCAGCCTCGTCCCGCAGACCTGCCTTGAACAGTATTTGCGACAGCACATAGAACACGGGCGGTTGAAAGCGCTCGGGCGCGGCGCGTACGCGCTCGAGCACGGCTTGCTGCTGCTGAGGCGTCCCCTGCGACAGCAAGCGAAGAGCCTCCTGCCCCAGTCTGGTGTCGATCTGCGCATAGACTCCCTGGGGGACCAGTACCTGAGTCGCAGGGGAGGGCAGCGGTTTGGGCGCAGCCGATGGCTGCTGAGTCTGTGCGGAAGCAAAGCCCGAGAGCGCCACCAGCGCACCGGTCACCATCTTTGCTGCGACATGGCTCATGCTGAACTCCTTGTGCTTGCGATGCAAATCATTCTGGACGGCGTCAGACAAATACCCACTCTGTCGCATATCTTAATTAGCATGCTTGGTATCTGTGTCTCGTATTTACCAAGAAGCCCTGATTTCGATGAAGACTAGGCATCGCGTTGCCGTGAACCCCGAAAGCTTTGCTTGCTGATGGCGGCTGTGTGCCCAATGTCGGATTGGCCAGCACATCGGCTTTGTCATCGGTGCTGCGCCGATGGCCGAGAGCGGATGCCGCCTCGCCGCCGAGCTGACAGACGGTAAAAACCGGCAGGCTCAGTCCCGGGCGTTGAAGGCCCTGTGATAACTCACCTGGCCTTGCGGCGGCAGGCCTTCGAAAGTCAGGGCTTGAAAGTACTCGGCAGGCACTCCGGGCAGCACCAGGCCCGGCACCGTCCGGAAACCAAAGCGCCGGTAGTAGTCCGGATCGCCAATCAGCACGCATCCCCGCGCAGACTGCGCATGCAGAGCGCTGATGGCTGCCTGCATGAGTGCACTGCCGATACCCTGTCGCTGTTCTTGGGGAATGACGGAGATGGGGCCCAGGCCAAACCAGTGCAGGCTGCCGTCACTGATGGTGACGGGAGAGATGGCGACATGCCCGACGATTTGCTCGTCAATCTCTGCGACCAGGGACAGGGCAAGCGCCCCGGCTGCGCGCAACTCACGCACGATGAATTGCTCGGTGTGGTCGGTATGCGGTGCGTCCTTGAAGGCCTGTATCGTCACTTGCTCGATGGCCTGGGCGTCGGCGGGGAGTTCTGCTCGGATTTGCATGGCTTGGAATGGGTTCACAAAAATTCTGCCTCGACTATGCCGCAAACAGAGAAAGAGCCGGGGAAACGGCCAATGGCCCTGCTGCAGCCGCTGTCCAGGCGATCGGGCATGAAAAAACCGCCCGAAGGCGGTTCTTCAAGGCAGGGCCTGACGGGTGATTACACGCCGGCCACTTCAATGCCCTTGAATTCCCCGGTCGCGATCTTTTCCTTCCAGATGGCGGGGCCGGTGATGTGGGCGCTGGTGCCGCCGGCATCCACGGCCACGGTCACAGGCATGTCGACCACGTCGAATTCATAGATGGCTTCCATGCCCAGGTCTTCGAAGCCAACGACCTTGGCTTGCTTGATGGCCTTGGAGACCAGGTAGGCGGCGCCGCCCACGGCCATCAGATAGGCACTCTTGTGCTTCTTGATGGCCTCGATGGCGACGGGGCCGCGCTCGGACTTGCCGATCATCGAGATCAGGCCGGTCTGCGACAGCATCATGTCGGTGAACTTGTCCATGCGGGTGGCCGTGGTGGGGCCTGCTGGGCCGACCACTTCGTCGCGCACGGGGTCCACGGGGCCTACGTAGTAGATCACGCGGTTGGTGAAGTCCACAGGCAGTTTCTCGCCCTTGGCCAGCATGTCCTGGATGCGCTTGTGGGCGGCGTCGCGGCCGGTCAGCATCTTGCCATTGAGCAGCAGTGTGTCGCCGGGCTTCCAGCTGGCCACTTCTTCCTTGGTCAGATTGTTAAGGTCGACCTTCTTGGACTTGTTGTAGTCGGGGTGCCAGTCGATCTTGGGCCAGGTGTCCAGCGAGGGGGCATCCAGGTGCACGGGGCCTGATCCATCCATCACGAAGTGGGCGTGGCGCGTGGCGGCGCAGTTGGGAATCATGGCCACGGGCTTGGAGGCCGCGTGCGTGGGGTACATGTTGATCTTGACGTCCAGCACCGTGGTCAGGCCGCCCAGGCCTTGGGCGCCTATGCCCAGGGCGTTGATCTTTTCAAACAGTTCCAGGCGCAGCTTTTCCACGTCATCGAGCTCTGCACCGCTGGCAGCTTTTTGCTGCAGCTCGTACATATTGAGGTCTTCCATCAGGCTTTCCTTGGCCAGCAGGACGGCCTTTTCAGCCGTGCCGCCGATGCCAATACCCAGCATGCCGGGCGGGCACCAGCCTGCGCCCATGGTGGGGACGGTCTTCAGAACCCAGTCCACGATGTTGTCGCTAGGGTTCATCATGATCATCTTGGACTTGTTCTCGGAGCCGCCGCCCTTGGCGGCCACGGTCACGTCCACCTTGTCGCCGGGCACGATCTGCACATTGATCACGGCGGGGGTGTTGTCCTTGGTGTTCTTGCGCTTGAACTGGGGATCGGCCACGACGGAGGCGCGCAGCGTGTTGTCGGGGTGGTTGTAGCCACGGCGTACGCCTTCATTGATGGCGTCTTCCAACCCCATGGTGAAGCCTTCCCACTTGACGTCCATGCCCACTTTCAGGAACACGTTGACGATGCCGGTGTCCTGGCAGATGGGGCGCTGGCCGGTGGCCGCCATCTTGGAGTTGGTCAGGATCTGTGCCATCGCATCCTTGGCCGCAGGGCTTTGCTCGCGTTCATAGGCGCGGGCCAGATGCTGGATGAAATCCGGTGTGTGATAGTAACTGATGTACTGGAGGGCACCTGCGATCGAATCGATCAGGTCCTGCTGGCGGATGGAGGTGGTCATCGTGAAGCTTCTCGGGGGTTGCAATCTGTACGCGTGGGGCGCGCACGGTAAACCCATCGATTATCGGTCCAGACGACAATTCTTGCAGCCATAACCCACCGGTCTTATATATGACTGGTGGGGGCTGTGTGGCGTTCAGCCGGTCAGTGCGCCGAGGATGGAGGCCGAGAAATCGGCCTGACCACCTCGGCGATCGCCTCTTGCCCAGGCCAGCAGGCTGTCCGCCGGCATGGGGCGCGCGTAGAAGTAGCCCTGAAGCTCATCGCATTGCATGTCGATCAGGATGTCCCGCTGACCCGCAGTTTCCACACCCTCGGCCACCACGCGCAGGCCCAGGGCATGGGCCAGGCGCACGACGGCATGGACCACGGCGCGGGCATCTTCCTCGGTTTCCAGGTCGCGGATGAAGCTGCGGTCGATCTTCAGCTGCTGCGCGGGCAACTGACGCAGATAGTTGAGGCTGGAGTAGCCGGTGCCAAAGTCGTCGATAGAGAGAAAGATGCCGATGTCGCGCAACTCCTCGATTGCGCGCTGCGTGGCCTGGGTGTCTTCCATGGCCACGGATTCGGTGATCTCGCAGAGCAGCTGGCTGGCCTGTACGTCGTGGCGCAGCAGCGTCTGGGTGATGCGATCTGCCAGGCCGCTTTCGCGCAGCTGGTGCACGGAAAGATTGATCGCCACCCGCATCTGCAGTCCCATATCGCGCCACAGGGCCAGCTGGCGGCAGGCTTCTTCGATCACCCAGTTGCCCAGGCTGTTGATGATGCCGAAGCGCTCGGCCAGGGGAATGAAGATGTCCGGGGCAATCATGCCGCGTTCGGGGTGAGCCCAGCGCAGCAGCGCCTCGACCCCGATGATGTTGCCGCGCTCGCTGTCGATCTTGGGCTGGTAATGCAACTCCATCTGACCGCGCTGAATGGCGTGGCGCAGGTCGTTTTGCAGCTCCAGCTGCTCGGATGCATCGCTGCCCATATGCGGCTCGAACACTGCAAAACCGTTGCCACCATTGCGTTTGGCTGCGTACATGGCGGCGTCTGCGTTGGCGATCAGGTGGTCGCGGTCACCATGGTCGGGAAAGGCCACGATGCCGATGGAGCAGGTGATCTGCAGCTCCTTGTTGCCTAGGCGAAAGGGCTGACTAAGCGCCTTGAGAATGCGATTGGCCACCGCCATGCAGGCGGCCACGTCCTGGGTGTCCTCCAGCAGCACCAGGAACTCATCCCCGCCCACGCGGGCCACGGTATCGCTGCTGCGGGCTTCCGCCATGAGGCGCTCGGCCGCGCTGACGAGGATCTGGTCGCCTGCTGCATGACCGAAGGAGTCGTTGATGGGCTTGAAGCCGTCCAGATCCACAAACAAGATTCCCAGCCTCTCCTTGGTGCGCGAGCGGTTGGCGCGCTCCAGGCGCAGCAGGGCATGGATGAGGCGGTCTTCGAACAGCAGCCGGTTGGGCAGATTGGTCAGCGGATCGGCAAAGGCGCGCTGGCGCAGCTCGGTATTGGCCAGCTGCAGCTTGGCATTGGCTTCCTGCAGCGATTGATTGAGCTTGAAGGCAGTGCTTTGCAGGCGCGCATCGAGCAAGGTGCTGAACATCGCCGCAATCAGCAGCATGACCGTGGTGATGATGATGATGGTGGTGAGCTCGGGGCCGCTCAGGGCTTCCGCACTCAGGCAGACCGAGCCGCTGGCAAAGCTGGCTGCCGACATTCCGGTGTAGTGCATGCCACAGATTGCAAAGCCCATGACCAGTGCCGCCAATGTCTGGAACAGCCATAGCCGCTTGCCGGAGAGCGAAAACAGCGCGCGAAACAGAGTCAGCGCCGTGGCCGAGGCCAGTACTGCGATCAGAGCGGAGGCCGCCACCAGCGGCCAGTCCCAGGCAATCGGGATGGACATCTCGATGGCAAGCATGCCCAGATAGTGCATGGCGCAGATGCCGCCGCCCATGAGCAGCGAGGCGCCCAGAAAATGAGGCCAGCGGTATTCGGCCCTGGTTGCCACTCCAAAGGCCAATGCCGATGCCGCGACTGCCGCGACCCAGGATGCCAGCGTCAGAGCACCGCTGTAACCCAGGGTGATGGGCAGCTCAAACGCCTGCATGCCGATGAAGTGCATGGCCCAGACCCCCGTGCCCATCACCATGGCGCCGATGGCCCACCAGATGCGTCCGATTCTGCCCGAGGCCATGCGCATGCGACGGGCCAGACCCAGCGTCACAAAAGAGGCAAATACCGCGATGACGATGGAGACACACACCATCATCGTGCTGTAACTTGATGTCATGACGGTGGTGGCGATGGGGGTGGAAAGATCAGTGAACATTGATGTGGCGGGCCAGCAAGGCCGGTCGGATTCTTTGTCCGACATTGATTTAATGTAACTATGTATTTCTGGCCTTGCCGGCGCAGGGGTGTTGCCTCGATTGTGCTTGCCGCCTGCCGGGCTGAGCTAGCATGGGCCGGTTGTGGGAGTGGCCTGCCTGGCGGTGGGTCGACTTCCGTTTGCGGCCAACGGCAGCCAGATTTCTCCAGCCAGCTGCGCCGAGTTGTATTGCAAGGAGCGATTCCATGACAGTCACCCGCCAGGAAAAAGACACTTTTGGCCTGATCGATGTACCCGCCAACAAGCTCTGGGGCGCGCAGACGCAGCGCTCGCTGCAGAATTTTGACATCAGCGGCGAGCAGCAACCGCGTGAAATCATTGCTGCGCTGGCGCAGGTCAAAAAGGCCTCCGCCAGCGTCAACCAGGCGCTGGGTCTGCTGGACGAGAAAAAATCCAGAGCCATCAATGCGGCCGCCGATGAGGTGCTCGCGGGCAAGCACCCCGATGAGTTCCCCCTGGTGGTCTGGCAGACAGGTTCCGGCACCCAGACCAATATGAACGTCAACGAGGTGCTGGCCAATCGGGCCAGCGAGCTGATGGGCGGCGAGCGCGGTGAAGCCCGTCTGGTGCACCCGAATGACGACGTGAATAAAAGCCAGTCCAGCAACGATGTCTATCCCACGGCCATGCATGTGGCGGCGGTGACGGCCATCGAGCACAAGTTGCTGCCTGCCATCGCCAAGCTGCGTGTCACGCTGCTGGCCAAGAGCGAAGCCTTTGCCGATATCGTCAAGATCGGTCGCACGCATTTGCAGGATGCCACGCCGCTGACGCTGGGTCAGGAAATATCCGGTTGGGTGGCCCAGCTGGCCCATGGCGAAGCCCATGTGCGGGCTGCATTGCCGCATCTGTATGAGCTGGCCCTGGGGGGGACGGCCGTGGGTACGGGGCTGAATGCCCCCAAGGGCTATGCCGAAGGCGTGGCGGCGGAACTGGCCAGACTGACAGGCTCCCCGTTTGTCACCTCGCCCAACAAGTTCGAGTCTCTGGCGAGCTGCGACGGCTTGGTTTATGCACATGGCGCTCTCAAGACGCTGGCTGCAAGCCTGATGAAAATCGCCAACGACGTGCGCTGGCTGGCATCCGGGCCGCGCAGCGGCCTGGGCGAAATCTCGATCCCGGAGAACGAGCCGGGTTCGTCCATCATGCCGGGCAAGGTCAATCCCACGCAGTCCGAAGCCGTGACCATGCTTTGCGCCCAGGTGTTCGGCAACGATGTGGCCATCAATTTCGGCGGAGCCTCGGGCAACTTCGAGCTCAATGTGTTCCGCCCCATGGTGGCGCACAACTTCCTGCAAAGCGTGCGCCTGCTGGCCGACGGCATGGTCAGTTTCAACGATCACTGCGCCGTGGGCATAGAGCCCAACCGTGCGCGCATTGACGAACTGGTAGGCCGTTCGCTGATGCTGGTGACAGCGCTCAACACGCATATCGGTTACGACAAGGCAGCCTATATTGCCAAGAAGGCGCACAAGGAGGGCAGCAGCCTGCGAGACGCGGCCATTGCCAGCGGCCATGTGACGGCCGAGCAGTTCGACCAGTGGGTCGTGCCCGAGCAGATGGTCGGCAATCTGTAAGCCGTTTCCGTACTGAAAAGAGCCCGCCTGCCGGGCTCTTTTCTTTTTGCCCAGGGTTTGCACACAATGCGACATCGTTGATGACTGGAGTCGGCATGCCCGCACAGCAGCACCTGGAGCAGGTTTCGGTTTCGGATCTACGGCCCACGCAGATGACGGTGGGGGCTGCCGAAGTGTCGCTCAAACGCTCTCAATGGGCTCAGCTGAAATCCAAGGCTCGCGACAAACTGTTGCTCAGTCACTGGTTTCCAGCCGTGAAAGGTCCTCAGGGCCGGTTTTTCATCGTGGATCACCATCATCTGGGACTGGCGCTGATGCATGAAGCGGTCAAAACCGTCTGGGTCATGCAACTGGCCGATCTGAGCGAACAGGGCGCGGAGATGTTTTGGCGCGTCATGGAGTTCCACCACTGGGCGCACCCTTATGACGAGAAGGGGCGGCGTTGCGAGTTTTCGCAGATCCCCCAGCAACTGAGCCAGCTTAGGGATGACCCGTATCGCAGCTTGGCGGGGGAGGTGCGCAAGGCCGGTGGTTATGCCAAGGATGCCTCGCCTTATGCCGAGTTCCTCTGGGCTGATTTCTACCGGCCTCTGTTTCGCAAGGCGGATTTGCGCAGCAGTGGCGGTTTGGGCTTGCCTGAGTCTGCGGTCGTGGAGGCTGTTGCGCTGGCCCGTAGCGTCAAGGCGCAGTTCTTGCCCGGCTGGTCAGGTGTGACCAGCAATCTGCACAAGCCTTTATGACTGCACGCTGGATGCTTGCGGGCGCGGACTGGATTGCGGGCCTGTCTATCGCGGGGCTGCTGCTGCCCGAGGCCGTGGCCTATTCTGGCATTGCCGGTGCGCCGCCCCAGGCCGGGGTGATTGCGCTGTTTGCGGGCTTGCTGGTCTATGGGCTGCTCGGTACCAGCCGCTTTGCGATTGTGTCGTCGACCTCATCCTCAGCGGCTGTGCTGCTGGCGGCCACGGGCTCGGTGCTGCATGTCTCGGCCGATCATCGCGCGCTCATGGGTGTGGCCATGGTGCTGGTGGCTGGGGTGATGTTTGTGCTGGCGGGCCTGCTGCGGCTGGGCGGCATCTCGCAATTCATTGCCAAGCCCGTGCTGCGCGGCTTTGCCATTGGTCTGGCGCTGACCATTGTGGTCAAGCAACTGCCACTGGCTGTGGGCGTGCATCCCGCGCACAGCGACTTTCTGCATTTCAGCTGGGACTTGATCGCGCTGCTACCGCGCTGGAACTGGTATGGCCTGACCATGCTGCTTGTGGCCTTGCTGGCGCTGCGGCTTCTGGCGCGGTGGAAAGCCGTGCCCGGTGCTTTGCTGGTGATTGCGGCGGGCATTGCGCTCGATGCACTGGGCTTTTGCAGGAGCTGGGGCATAGCGCCTGTGGGTTCGCTGCAACTGGGTGCTGCGCATCTGGCCCTGCCTGCGCTGGACTGGAGCGATTGGCTGCGCGTGGGGCAGCTGGCTGTGGCGCTGGCCCTGATTCTGTATGCCGAGTCATACAGCTCCATCCGCTCGCTGGCGCTGCGCCATGGCGATGGGGTGAACAGCAACCGCGATCTGCTGGCGCTGGGCGGCGCCAATATGGCCTCGGCCCTGTTTCAGGGCCTGCCTGTGGGTGCAGGGTTTTCGGCCAGCTCGGCCAATGAGGTGGCTGGCGCGCAGACCAAGGCCGCAGGCCTGATTGCTTGCGCCGTGGTGGCCGTGCTGGTGTGGCAGTTGCTGCCCTGGATGGAGCGAATCCCTGAGCCCTTGCTGGCCGCCATCGTCATTCATGCGGTGGCACATTCGCTCAACTGGCGCACGCTGCAGCCTTATTTCATCTGGCAGCGTGATCGCGCCGTGGCGCTCACAGCTTTTGCTGCCGTGATTGTGCTGGGTGTGCTTGATGGCCTGCTGCTGGCCATGGTGGTCAGCATTGTGATGCTGCTCAAGCGCATGGCCCAGTCCCATGTCAGCGAGCTAGGGCGGCTGGTGGGCAGCCATGATTTTGTGGACCGCCAGCGCCACCCAGAAGCGCAACCTGTGCCGGGTCTGCTGATTCTGCGGCCCGAGGAAAGCCTGTTCTTTGGCAATGCCGAGGCTGTGATGAGCGATATCCGCGCGCGCGTGGCGCAAGCTGCAGATGTGCATGCCGTGGTGCTGAGTCTGGAAGAAAGCCCTGATCTCGACAGCACCGGCATTGAGGCAATGGGCGAGCTGGCGTGTCAGCTGCAGCAAGCCGGGGTGCTGCTGCGGCTGGCCCGCGTCAAGGACAGTCTGCGCGAGCTGCTGCAGCGCGTGCAGATGCCGGGGCTCAACCCCGACTGCTATTCAGCCTGGAGCGTGGACGATGCCGTGCAGGCCTTGACCGCCGATTTTCACCAGGTGCCCGGCGGTGCCACACAGCCTGCGTCTTCGATATAGACATGCTTGCCTTGCTCCAGCTCGTCGGCCAGCAGCGCCAGCCAGGCTGAGAAGCTGGGTGCAAACACGCCCTTGGGGCCGCCCTCGTGATCAAACTCGATGATCTGGCCCGCATGGCCACCAGCCGCTGGCGCAAGGTCCAGCATGGCGCCATCGCCGCAGTTGTCGGTCAGGGGAATACGCAGTGCATCCCAGTACACGGGGCGCAGGGGGCCTTGCAGATAGTCGGGGTTGTAGTCCGGGCCAAGCCCCCAGCCTTCGCTCTTTTGCATGTCCGCATACATCTGCCAGACCTCCAGCATGCGCTGTGTGGACAGCAGCTCGCCAAAGTACAGCAGATAGGCCTCATTGGCCGCGCCGTTGTGCAGGGCCAGTGACTCACGCACATCGTCCGGCAGGCGCTGACCCAGGGCGGCTTCCAGCTCGGCAATTTCTGCCTCGCTGGCGCCATCGGCCAAGACCAGAGTGTCTTTGGGTGTGTTCTGGGCATACCAGGCGCCGATGCGCTGCCAGCTTTGGGCGATGGATGACATGGTGCTCCTTGAATCTGTTTGCTACTGAATATATAGCTGTTTACGATTTTCCATCAAGCGCTAGAGGCCGGTTTCATCTTGAGCGCGCTGCGAAAGCCCAGCTGACCCACGATGCAGGCAATCAGCAGCACTGTAAAAGCCGATAGCGCCGGGCTGCCACCCAGGCTGGCTCCCAGCGTGCACAGACCGCCCACGGCCATTTGCGTGAAGCCATAGACTCCGGCGGCCGATCCCGTCAAATCGCTGTGCACGCCCAGAGCCTTGGAGAGTGCGGCGGGGCTGGTCATGCCGGAACCCAAGGTAAACAGCAGCATCAATGTCACGACAGCGGGTACGTTGATCAGCTGCAGCAGCGTCAGGACTACCAGTGCAGCCGCACAGCCCAGGCTCAACATATTGCCGCCCAGTATCAGCCGCTCCAGTGGCCAGCGTTTGATGAGCTGGCGTGCCAGCGCATTGCCTGCTGCCATGCCGGCCATCAGCACCCCGAGGTAGATTCCAAGCTGCGCCTTGCTGGTGTGCAACTGCTCGATGAAGATGAACGGCGCTGCAGCAATAAAGGCGTACATGGATGTGGTGGCGCTACCGCCGCCTATGGCGAAGCCCAGAAACTGGGGGGAACCCAGCAAGGTTCGATAGTCATTGCGCACGGTGCGCCAGTTCAGCTTGCCGGTGGGGTGACCGGTCTCAGGAAGCAGGCGCCAGACTCCGATGGCCGTCAGCGCGCCCATGAGCGCCAGCACCGCGAAAATGATGCGCCAGCCAAACAGGGCATCCAGCCCCGAGCCTATGGAGGGGGCGATGCCCGGGCCAATCATCATCATGAGATTGAGCAAGGCCAGACTGCCCACGGCGGTTTCCGGTGTCGCAGTGTCGCGGGCAATGGCGCGGCCCAGTGCCAGGCCGGCACAGCCGCCCAGAGCCTGAATCAGGCGCGCGCCAATCAGCATATTCGCGCTGGGGGCCAGAAAGGCCGCAAGGCTGGCGACGGTGTAGAGACACAGTCCGACCAGCAACAGAGGGCGGCGACCCAGTGCATCCGACATGGGGCCGTAGATCAGCTGGCCCAGTGCCAGGCCGAGGATGTAGACGGTGATGGTCTGCTGCATCTGTCCGCTGCTGGCGCCGAAGTGGCGAGCAGCATCGGGCAGAGCCGGGATGAACATATGCATGGCCATGGTGCCGGCAATGGTGACCATGACCAGCAGCCAGAGCGGCGCTTTGCGTACAGGGGTGACGGGACTTTGCATACAAGTGAAATCCGGAACTGGCTGTGAGGGTTCTGTTGCGTGCGGCGCTAGTTCAGCTTTCGGGCTGGGAGCCCTCGCTGGCGCTTGCTTCCAGCGCAGCCATCTTTTCCAGCATGGTTTCCAGTGCATCCAGTGTGGCGTCCAGCAGATCGGGGGGCAGCTCCTGCATGACTTCGCTGCGGACATCCGCCACGATGGTCTTGACGGTCTCGACCTGAAGCAGTCCGGCCGCCGTGAGCTGTATGCGCTTGACGCGCCGATCGGCATCGTCGATGCGCTCCACCCAGCCTTGGGCCTGAAGGCCGTCAATCAGTCGCACGATGGAAGAGCTGTCCAACGCCAGCGCCAGAGCAAGGTCCTTTTGCCGCATGGCACCCGCACTGCGCTCCAGGTGGACCAGGGGCAGCCACAGCGCCTGCGTCAGACCCAAGGGTGCCAGGACCTTGTCCAGCGTGCGGCGCCATTGCTTGTTGACCTGCGCCATGACGAACATGAGCTGGCGCTGACGACTGGACAGTGAGGCGGTGCTGGACATTCCGAATGCATTCAAATAGTTGGTATTCAAATTATTGCGCAAACAGTATTTATCTTGTTAACAGGGTTTTAGGCAAGGATGCTGTGACCTGCTGTCGTCGGACATGGCACCTTGTCAGGCGTGCGACGCATCGTCCAAACGGAGTGCGGATTTGCCTGTGCTGCGAGCTGCTCCTGCTTGTTCAACAATTTCCTGATTGCTGACGGGAGCGCTGCGGCAAAACGACAAATCACCACAGGAGACAGACCCTATGCAAAGCCCTGCATGCATTCGATCCCACCACCGGCCAAACCGGCGTTTGATGAGCCTGGCCGTTGCAGGATTGCTGGGCTGGCTGTCCATACTGGCGCTGGCTGCGGAGCAGGTGGATGACGCTCATATCGAAGCCAATGCCAGGACCGGCAAGGACTGGCCCAGCCATGGGCTGAACTATCAGGAAAATCGCTTCAGCCCGCTCAAGCAGATCCACAGTGGCAATGTGGACCAACTGGGCCTGGCCTGGTCGTACAAGCTCGATTCGTCGCGCGGCGTGGAAGCCACCCCCATCGTGGTGAACGGCGTGATGTATGTTTCCGCCCCCTGGAGCGTGGTGCATGCGGTGGATGCGCGCACGGGTAAGGCGCTATGGACCTACGACCCACAGGTGCCGCGCGAGATGGCCTACAAGGGCTGCTGCGATGTGGTCAACCGCGGGGTGGCCGTCTACAAGGGCAAGGTGTTTGTGGCTGCCTTCGACGGGCGGCTGATTGCGCTGGACGCTGCCGCGGGCCGGCAGGTCTGGTCCACGGACACCATAGACAACAAGAATTTTTCATACACCATCACGGGCGCTCCGCGAGTGTTCAAGGGCAAGGTCTATATCGGCAATGGCGGCGCCGAATATGGTGCTCGCGGTTATGTGACGGCCTATGACGCCGAGACCGGCAAGCAGGTTTGGCGCTTTTATACCGTGCCAGGCGATCCGGCTCGGGCTTATGAGAGCAAGGCGCTGGAGGAGGCGGCCAAAACCTGGGACCCGGCAGGCAGGTATTGGGAGAGCGGCGGTGGCGGAACGGTCTGGAACTCGCTGGTGTTCGACCCAGAACTCGATCAGATGTATATCGGCGTGGGCAATGGTTCACCCTGGGCGCACCGCAAGCGCAGTCCTGCGGGGGGAGACAACCTCTATCTGGGCTCCATCGTGGCGCTGGACCCGGACACGGGTGCCTACAAATGGCACTACCAGGAAACGCCGGGCGATAACTGGGACTTCACTTCTGCCCAGGATATCGTGCAGGCTGACATCAGAATTGACGGCAAGCTGCGCAAGGTATTGCTGCATGCGCCCAAGAACGGCTACTTTTTTGTGATCGACCGCCAGAGCGGAAAATTCATCTCCGCGAGGAACTTTGTGCCCGTGAACTGGGCCAGGGGCTATGACGGCAACGGCCGTCCCATCATGGAGGAGGCCGTGCGCAGAGCCAGCAAGGCCGAGATCATTCCCGGCCCTCTGGGGGCGCATAACTGGCATTCCATGGCCTATAGCCCGCAGACAGGGCTGGCCTATATTCCGGCCCAGCATATTCCCACGGCCATGGCCGACGATCCGAACTGGATCGGCTTCAACAGCAATACGCCGGGCCAGCTCATGAGCAATACCGGCTGGAATACGGGGCGTGTGATGCTGGAGCCCAGCAGCCTGCCCTTTGGCCGCCTGATCGCCTGGGATCCGGTGCGGCAAAAGGAAGCCTGGCATCAAAAGCAT
Organism: Comamonas sp. Z1; assembly: GCF_008121555.1. Classification (NCBI taxonomy): domain Bacteria; kingdom Pseudomonadati; phylum Pseudomonadota; class Betaproteobacteria; order Burkholderiales; family Comamonadaceae; genus Comamonas; species Comamonas sp. Z1. Next base: position 77,246 of record NZ_VOQT01000007.1, on the reverse strand, counting down.
GTCTCGCCCTGGAATGGCGGAACGCTGGCGACGGCCGGCGATCTGGTCTTTCAGGGAACGGCCGACGCGCGGCTGGTGGCCTATCACGCCAGAAGCGGCAAAAAGCTCTGGGCGGCTCCCATGGGCAGCGGCGTGATTGCGGCACCGGTGAGCTATGAACTGGACGGCCGGCAATATGTCTCGATTGCAGTGGGCTGGGGTGGTGCTTTTGGCCTGGGTGACCGCGTGGCCGACTTCAAGAGCCCCGGCACGGTCTATACCTTTGTGCTGGGAGGCAAGGCCCCGATGCCGGAACGGGTGGCCTATCAGATGAATGCCCTGATCGGTGGGCTCAAGTACGACCAGCAACTGGTGCCGGCCGGTGCCGCACTCTACAACAGCAACTGCATTGCCTGTCACGGCTATCCTGGCATCAGCAAGGGCGGAGCCCTTCCCAGCCTGACCTATCTGCCTGCGGCCATGATTGACAATCTGGGCAGCTTCATCATCAACGGCCCGGCCACCTCGCGTGGCATGCCCGATTTTGCGGGCAAGCTCAGCGACGACGATGTGCAAAAGCTACGCGCCTTTATTCTCGCAATGGCCGATGCGGTAAGACCGGGCCTGCCGGCAGAAAAAGGCAGGTAAGCGCCGCCGACGCAGGACCGATCACGTGCAAACGCGAGCTCCCGGGCCGTCGCTCTTGCCTTAGAGGCCCAGCGACTTGAGCAGGTCGTCGGTGTCGCTGGAGGCTACAGCAGTATTGATAGCGGCAGGTGCTTGTCCAGATTGGGCTTCACGGGCCTGGGCCATGACAAGATCAGGGTCCGGTTTTTCCTGGGCCTCGAAGTCCTTGATCTTGATGAACTCCATGTGATCCACCGCCATCTCCAGATAGAAGATGTTGTTGTTGCCTGTGTAGAAGGTCACGCGGCGCGCTTCCGGGGCATCCAGATTGGCATCCACGCTCAGATTGACCTGCTTGTTCAGGCGGATCATCTTGGGCTGGCTTTGCGCGATATGGGTCTGCAGCTCGCGCTGCACCTTGCTGGTGAAGTCGCCAACGACCTGGTTCATCAGTTCGCCCATGACGTTGCTCACATCGTCCGAGGTATAGGAACTGGCCAGATCGCTCTCGGCCATGCCCATGGACAGCAGATAGCTGCGGTAGAGTTCCATGGCCGCATCGGCCGAGAAGTTGATGATGATGAGCGCAGAAAAGCCGCCATCGATCAGCACAAAGCAGCCGATATCGGGTTTGAGACTGGTCTTGGTGATGCGTTGCACCATGCCCGAGTACTGGATCGGGCACTGGGTGGCCACCTGCAGCACGCGCGAGACGGAGTTGCACAGGGCAATCAGCACATCTTCGGTGCCGTGGACGATGGGGGCGGTGGGTTGGCTCATGGCTGCATTGGTTCAAGAGATCGCTGATTATGTATGCAACACTTTGTTGCATAGAGATATCTGCAGCAATTGAAGGCTGCCGCTGTCTGTTAACGTGCCTGCTTTTGGAAAATCAGAGGTATTCATGCAGAGCAAGCTGTGGCGCCTGGCGGCCAGTGTCATTGTGGTGACGGGTTTGACCGCCTGTTCGAGCTTGTCCGGCATGACGGACAAGGTTTCCCAGACCTGGGACAAGACCTGGACCGGTCTGACGGGCAAGAAGCAGGCCCAGGCCCAGACCGAGGTCAGGCAGGCCGGCCCTGCCGCCGCAGGCCTCAAGCCTAGCGAGGAAAGCGGGCGCTGGCAGGGGCTGTACAGCCTGGACGGCGAGACGGCCCGGTTTCAGGAATGCGAAAGCGGCCAGATCATCGGCGTGCTGCCCGAGGGAGACAGCGTGCTGCTGGAGCAGGCCTATCTGAACACGCGCAGCAGCGCCACTGTCGCCATGCTGGCCGAGGTACAGGGCAGGGTGGTGGAGCGAGCCGTGGCTGATCCGGTGCTGGCTCGACAGGGGCGCAAGATGTTGGCGCTGCGGGTGGAGCGCTTTGTCGCCCTGTCCAGCCAGGCGGCCTGCCGCAATGCCAAGGCCAACTGGTAGGCAGCGGCCCGCTGCCGAAAGCACTTTTGATAGCTGCCAGCGCTTTGTCATAAAGCGCTGTAGCCGTTTTTGATCCTTATCTGGCAGCGGCGCGCGCCTGCTCCAGCCAGCTGTCAAAAGTCTGCTGATGGGCCTTGATCCAGCCGTCCACATGGCGGCTGACGTCGGCCGAGCTGCTCTCGCCCTGGCGCATGCGCATGTTCTGGGCATTGATGTCCTCGATGGGCAGCTGCATCACGGCAAACAGTTTGGCAGCGGCCGGATTTTTCTCGGCCCAGGCCTTGTTGGCCAGGATGTATTGCTGATTGAGCTGGAAGCCGTAGTTCTTGCCATTGGGTAGCTGGGTCTGGTCCTCGCCCTGTGCCCCGGGGACATTGGGTACCTCCAGCCAGCTGACCTCCTTGCCCGGGCGCAGCACGGTGTTCACCCAGAACGGGGTCCAGACGTAGTAGAGAATGGGCTTGCCGCTTTTGTAGCGGGTGATGGTGTCGGCAATCAAGGCCTGGTAATTGCCTTGCCTGTGGGTGATGCTGGACTCCAGATCCAGTCCCTTGAGATGTTTGTTGATGGCCAGCTCGCAGCCCCAGCCGGGGTTGCAGCCCGTCAGGTCGGCCTTGCCGTCGCCGTCGGTGTCGAACAGCGCCGCCAGCTTGGGGTCCTTGAGCTGCGTGATGCTGGTGATACCGTACTTCTCGGCCGTGGCCTTGTCGATCAGATAGCCTTGGACCGCATTGCGCGAATAGGTGCCAGAGCGATAGAAGGCCTTGTCTGCGCCATTGTTCTCATAGAAGGCACGGTGCAGAGGCATCCAGTGAGTCGCGGTAAAGGTGGCATCGCCCTGGGCCACGGCCACATGCTGGGTGCCGTTTTCCAGGCTCTTGACGGGCTGTACCCGGTAGCCCAGCTTCTCCAGAGCACGCGAAACCAGCAGGGTCTGGAACATTTCCTCATCCACCGTGCCCTTGAGCGGTTGCACCGAGACGCCTTTGCCGGGCAGATCGCCAGAGCTCGTTTGTGCTTGAGCGGCAGCAGCACCAAAGCTCAGCAAGGCGATGGCAACCAGATAGCGGTATCGGGGCTGCAGGGTTGGGAGAGGGGAATGTGCGGGCGTGTCGCGGTGCATGAGTACTCCTTGGATGCTGGGTGCCTACCCCGAAATCAGCATGAAAAAAGCGAGAGGGTTGATGAAAGAAACGGCGCCCGAACCCGGTTCGGTGCGCCGTTGGCGAATCAGGATTTCAGGGCTGCGGCCTTGGCCTGGACAATCCAGGCGTCAAAAGTCTTCTGGTGGCCCTTGATCCAGGCGTCCACATGGCGGTGGATATCGGCGGGCTTGCTTTCCCCTTCGCGCAGCAGCTGGTTCTGGCGGCTGATGTCGCTGATGGGAATCTGCATGATCTCGAATAGCTTGCCGGCAGCGGGGTTCTGTTCGACCCAGAGCTTGTTGGCCACGATGTACTCGTTGTTGAGCGGAAAGCCGTAGTTGCGGCCATTGGGCAGCCGGGTGTCGGTGCCGGCCTGCACGCCGGGCATGGAGGAGCGCGGTACTTGCAGCCACACCACTTCCTGGCCGGGGCGCAGCACATTGCTGAGCCAGTACGGTGTCCAGGCGTAGTACAGCACGGGCTTGCCGGCCTTGAAGCGCGCCAGCGTGTCGGCAATCAGGGCCGGATAGTTGCCCTGGGTGTAGCTGACGGTGTTTTCCAGACCGAAAGCCTTGATCTGGTGGGCCACCACGGCCTCGCCGCCCCAGCCGGCGTTGGGGCCGATCAGATTGGCCTTGCCGTCGCCGTCGATATCGAACAGGGCTGCCAGTCCAGGATCCTTGAGCTGGTCGAGATGGGTGATCTTGTGTTCGTCGGCCGTCTTCTTGTCGATCATGTAGCCCTGGGCCGCACCGGCTGCATACACGCCCTTGCGCGAGAGCTTGGCGTCGCCGCCGGCCTGCTGATAGAACTCGGCGTGGTGCGGGTTCCAGTGGTTGGCCATGAAACTGGCATCGCCATTGGCCACGGCCACGTGGATCAGCGGGTAGTCCAGCTCTTCCCAGGGCTTGACGGTGTAGCCCAGTTGCTGCAGCGCCTTCATCACCAGCAGTGTCTGGAAGTTCTCCTCGGCCAGAGCGCTCTTGACGGGCAGCACGGTGATGCCTTTGCCCGGAAGCGCATCGCCAGACACATTCTGGCCGGCTGCCCAGCTTGGTGACTGGCCCAGACTCAGCGCTGCGGCTCCGGCCGTGCCCAGCAGCAGCTGGCGCCTGGTGCGTCGGTTTGGGGTCAGGGTCTGCACAGACTTGCTCATTGTTCTTGTCTCTCCTTGGCTTGGGTGGGCCTGCGGCCCGATTGCAAATGACACCCCACGCTCCCCACTGCGTGTGGTTCGCGGCCCCTCCAGGAGGGGCGTTTTATCTTGGGGCGGCCCGGTGATAAAAAAACGGCGGCCGCGCAAGCGGTCGCCGTGATTCGGGGATTGTGATCAGGACTTCTTGGCAGCCGCCAGCGCCTGGCTGATCCAGCCGTCGAAAGTCTTCTGATGGGCCTTGATCCAGCCGTCGGTGTGACGCTCGATGTCGGAGGCCTTGTTCTGGCCCTGGCTCATCATGTAGTTCTGGGCGTTGATGTCGCCCACGGGCAGCTTGATGATTTCAAACAGCTTGGCTGCCGCAGGGTTTTGCTCGGCCCAGGCCTTGTTGGCCACGATTTGCTGGTTGTTGGCAATGAAGCCGTAGTTCTTGCCGTTGGCCAGCTTGGTGTCGGTGCCGGACTGTTCGCCGGGTAGCGCGGAGAACGGGACCTCCAGCCACACCACGTCCTTGCCGGGCTTGAGCACATTGCTCACCCAGTAGGGCGTCCAGGTGTAGTAGAGGATGGGTTTGCCGGCCTTGTAGCGCGTGATGGTGTCGGCCATCAGCGCCGAATAGGTGCCTTGCTTGTGAATGACGGTGTCGCGCAGCTTGTAGGCGCCAAGCTGGTGCTCGATCATGGCTTCGCAGCCCCAGCCCGGCGTGCAGCCCGTCAGATCGGCCTTGCCGTCACCGTCTGTGTCGAAGAGCTTGGCAATTTCGGGGCTCTTGAGCTGACCCAGATTCGTGATCTTGTACGCATCGGCCGTCTTCTTGTCGATCAGATAGCCCTGGGCCGCATTGGCCGAGAACACGCCCTTGCGGTAGAGCTTGGCGTCGCCGCCCGCATTCTTGTAGTAGTCGGCGTGCAGCGGGTTCCAGTGATTGGCCATGAAGGTGGCATCGCCGTTGGCCAGTGCAATATGGGCCGTGGGGTATTCCACTTCCTTCATGGGCTGGACCTCGTAGCCCAGCTTCTCCAGGGCCTTCATGACGAGCTGGGTCTGGAAGGCTTCTTCGGCAATCGAGCTCTTGAGCGGCTGGACCTTGACGCCCTTGCCAGGAAGCTCGTCGGCAGCGAAAGCAGCGGTGCTCACCATGGACAGGGCCATGGAGGCTGCGGCTGTGCTGGCAAGCAGCCAGTGGCCCAGGCCATGGCGGATGCTGGCAGTGTTGGTGGCTGTATTCATGCGTTCTCCTTGTTCTTGATTCAGATCGTTGCTGGCTTGGTGGCTTCGCTGCCGGGCTTGGGAGCCGGTGCCGAGCGCTTGTTGCCCAGCAGACGCACGGCCAGACCAGCTGGGCCGGTGGCCCACCAGCGGGCACTGCCGCGCTTGGGCTCGCCCATGGCCTGGGTGATGCGGTCCAGCACGATGGCCAGCAGCACGATGCCCAGGCCGCCGACGGTGGCCAGACCCATGTCCAGACGGCCGATGCCGCGCAGCACCATCTGGCCCAGACCGCCGACGGCGATCATGGAAGCAATCACCACCATGGACAGGGACAGCATCAGCGCCTGGTTGATACCGGCCATGATGGAGGGCATGGCCAGCGGCAGCTGGACTTTCCACAGCAACTGGGCGGGCGATGCACCGTAGGCACGGCTTGCCTCGATCAGGTCGGGGCGTACCTGGCGAATGCCCAGGTTGGTCAGGCGGATCAGCGGCGGCAGGGCAAACACAATCGTCACGATCACTCCGGGCACATTGCCAATGCCGAACAGCATGACCACCGGCACCAGATACACGAAGGCCGGTGTGGTCTGCATGGCGTCCAATAGTGGGCGCGTCCAGCGCTGGGCACGGTCGCTGCTGGCCAGCAAGATGCCGACGGGCAGGCCGATCACGATGCAGAAGAACAGCGAGGTCAGCACCAGGGCCAGCGTGACCATGGCTTCGGACCAGATGCCCAGCAGGGCAACAATCAGCAGCGAAACTGCCGAGCCAATGGCTAGCTTGCGGCCTGCAAACTGCCAGGCCAGCAGGGCAATCAGCAGCACCAGTGCGGGCATGGGGATGGTCTGCAGCACATCGGTCACACCGTTGAGCGTGGCGTCGATGGGGGTACGAACAGCCTGGAAGAAGGGGCGGAAATGATCAACCACCCAGGTGAGGCCGTTGTTGATCGAGTCCTGCACGGGCAGGCCTTCGGTGGTGATCTGGTGCCAGAGCTGGCCTATGCCGCCGTCATGCTCGGGCACATCGGTGGGCGAGGGAGCGCTGAGCCAGTCGGTGCTGCTGGCCTGGCTGGCAGCATCGCCGCTGCTCCAGGCATCGGTGCTTGAGCCGGCATCCGCATCGGCATAGGAGGCAGCCCAGGGATCGGCATCTGCTGCCGAGCTAGTGACATTGGTGCTGGCTGGCTCGGTGGCGGGCGCAGAGGCTGCGGCCCACGGGTCGTCAAAAGCCGTGCTGGTGGTTTCTGTGTTGGGGTTGTTCAGTGCGTTATCGTTCAAATCGGCTCCCTTCTTTTATTGCGCTGCGTGCTGGGCAGCTTGCGTGTTGGACTTGGGCTGGAAGTGCTGGTCCAGCTTGATGGGCGGAATTTCCTTCTGGGGTGGCGGCACCGGCGGGGTGGCTCGATCCAGGAACTTGAGCATGGTGGTGCGACTGATAACGCCCAGGTATTTGCCTTCTTCATCCACCACAGGCAGCGGGTAGGCCGGAGTGGCCACGGTGCCGAACAGCTCGGCCACCGGCGTGCTGCTGGCGATGGGCTTCACATCGGAGATAAAGGCGTGCTTGAGGCCCAGCATTCCCTCGTGGCCGTGCAGCGCATCGCGCAGCGACTGCGACGAGACCACGCCCAGAAAGCGCTTGCGTGCATTGAGCACATAGGCGTAATCGCGGTCGGAGTCCTCCAGCAGGCGAAGCGCGGCGCGGCAACCGCGGTCGCTGTGCTCTGAAATCACGGTCAGCGCCTGGCGAGCGATGTCGGAGGCCTTGAATACGGCTGCCGCATCCACGCCCTGAATGAAGGTGCGCACATAGTCGTTGGCGGGATTGCGCAGAATCTCGTCGGGCGTGCCGACCTGCTGGACCATGCCGTCCTTCATGATGGCGATGCGGTCGCCAATGCGCATGGCTTCGTCCAGATCGTGAGAGATGAAGACGATGGTGCGGCGCTTGATTTCCTGCAGACGCAACAGTTCGGACTGCATCTCGGTGCGGATAATGGGGTCCAGTGCAGAGAAGGCCTCGTCCATCAGCAAAATGGACGGGTCGGAGGCCAGCGCGCGGGCCAGGCCCACGCGCTGCTGCATGCCGCCGGAGAGCTCGTCCGGATAGCTGGCGCCCCAGGCACCTAGGCCTACCTGCTCCAGGGCATCCTGCGCCTGCTGCTGGCGCGTGGCGCGGTCCACGCCGGCCAGCTCCAGACCAAAGGCCGTGTTGTCCAGCACCGTGAGGTGGGGCATGAGGGCAAAGGACTGGAACACCATGGAGATGTCCTTGCGGCGCAGCGCCCGCAGTTCCTTGTCATTGAGCGTATTGATGTCCTGGCCGTCGACCAGGATGCGGCCGCTGGTGGGCTCGATCAGGCGATTGAGCATGCGCACCAGGGTGGACTTGCCCGAGCCCGACAGGCCCATGACCACAAAGATTTCACCGGCCTCGATGGTGAAGTCGGCGTCGAACACGCCGATGGATTGCCCGGTCTGGGCGAGGATCTCCTGCTTGCTCCGGCCCTGTTTCACCAGGTTGAGCGCGGTTTTCGGATCGTTGCCGAAGACCTTGAAGACATGATCGATAGCGATTTGCTTGGCCACTGTGGCGTTCTCCTTTTTGATGAGATGGAACACAGTCCAGCGCTCACAGCCGGCAATGCCGGTGGGCGCTGGCGCACAAGCCAAAATAAAAGCCCTGATGCCGCAGCTCAGCCCGGCCTTGTGGACAGGGCTGCGCAATGCAGATGGCGCAGCGATGGCGCCGAGTTTTCAGCCCGGATGGCACAGCCAGGTGTGCGCAAGAGCTGGCAAATTGGAAGAAGCAGCTGGCTGGCAGAGCGGGTACCGACTGGCACGCGTCTGCACGGCTTCTTGTCAGGCCAACCCCGGCAATATCGGCCGGGGAGAGCCCCCTACATCAGGGCCGTGTTTCGGCCCGGTTGACGGGGCTGCGCCAAAGAGCGGCAAGCGCTCATGAATTGACACAACGATCCGCCGGGAAGTGAGTCAACCGCATCTCAACAATGCGGTGACGACCTGCACGGCAGGTTGTAAATGACTTTTTAATATATCGAATTGGGTTTTATGCGTCAAATCAAACTGTAAGCTTTGCCGCCCGCATCCGCCGGAAATCGCGCCATTGAAACATTTGCATACGCAAAAACAGGAGGCGCAAGTGCTTGATAGATAAGGCGTGGCAGCCTACCGAGGGCTTTTTTTTGCCGGTTGTCAGCTTTTGACGCGTTTTGCCGCTGCCATGGACATGAAAAAAGCCCCTTCATGGTCAACCATGCGGGGCTTTTTGAGGAGGACGTGCTGTCTCAATGATGAGCGCTTTGGGTGAGCTTGTCGGTCAGCGCAATGGCCAGGGCGCTGAGCAGGAAGACCACGTGGATGATGGTCTGCCACATCAGCACCTGCACTTCATAGCTGCCGGCGTTGATAAAGCTTTTGAGCAGGTGGATGGAGCTGATGCCGATGATGGACAGCGCCAGCTTGACCTTGAGTACCGAGGCATTCACATGGCTCAGCCACTCGGGCTGGTCGGGGTGGGATTCCAGGCCCATGCGGCTGACAAAGGTTTCATAGCCACCCACGATGACCATGATCAGCAGGTTGGAGATCATGACCACATCGATCAAGGCCAGTACCACCAGCATGATGATGGTTTCGTTCAGATGGGTGATCTGGACATCGCTTTTGTAGCCAATATTGGTGATCAGGGCATGCAGGGCTTCCTGATTGCCGAAGACTGCCTCCACCAGATGCCAGAGCTCCAGCAGAAAGTGCCAGACATAGACACCTTGGGCGGCAATCAGACCCAGGTACAGCGGCAGCTGCAGCCAGCGGCTGGCAAAGATCAGCGAGGGCAGGGGGCGCAATGCGCCGGAGGGCTGGAAGCCGCCATGCGGCGTGTGGTGGGTGGAGTTGCCTGCTTCGTCGGAAGGGGTGCGGCTCATGATGTGTGCTCGGGGCGGACTGTATGCGATGGGTGGGCAACGGGATGCCGCCACCTTGTAAGACTGGTTTTGCTGGGGCCGCGTCCCGGACTGCCTGCGCCTTCGAGAGCAGGCCGTAATGTGGGCTCAGGCCTCTGCAGCAGCAGGTGCGCGATTCTAAGGGTTTGTTCCAGGGTGTTTTGAAAAAATGCAAGCAAATCAACACCAAGCAGGCACTTTCTGCTGCAAAAATGGGAGCGAATGACGGGCTTGACGGCGCGCAAAAGCCGCTTCTCAATTTCAGTCAGTGGGGTGTAAGACCGAGCCTTGACAGTACACCCACAATTATTTCATTGCTTATGCATCAGGAGACAAAACGATGAGCGCTGCGACATCAACCATCGAATCCGTGCTGGTGGAAAACCGTGTGTTCCCGCCCCCTGCGGATTTCGCCGCCAAGGCCCGCATCTCGGGCATGGCGCAATACCAGGCCCTGTGCGATGAAGCCGAGCGCGACTATGAAGGCTATTGGGCACGGCTGGCCCGCGAGAACGTGCAGTGGACCAAGCCCTTCACCCAGGTGCTGGACCAGAGCAACCCGCCTTTCTATAAATGGTTTGCCGACGGCGAGCTCAACGCCAGCGCCAACTGCCTGGACAAGCACATGGGCACGCCCGTGGAGAACAAGACGGCCATCATCTTTGAAGCCGACGGCGGCGAGGTCACCAAGGTCACTTACAAAGAGTTGCTCGCCCGTGTGAGCCAGTTCGCCAATGCGCTCAAGGCGCGCGGCGTGCAAAAGGGCGATCGCGTGCTGATCTACATGCCCATGACCATCGAGGGTGTGGTAGCCATGCAGGCCTGTGCACGCATCGGCGCCACGCATTCCGTGGTGTTCGGCGGTTTCTCGGCCAAGGCCGTACAGGAGCGCATTGTGGACGTGGGTGCCAGTCTGGTCGTCACTTCCAACTACCAGATGCGCGGCGGCAAGGAGTTGCCGCTCAAGGCCATCGTCGACGACGCGCTTGCGCTGGGCGGCTGCGAAGCCGTCAAGAGCGTGCTGGTCTATGAGCGCACGGCCACTGCCTGCAATATGGTCGCGGGCCGCGACATCAGCTTCACCGAGGCATTGGCCGGCCAGTCCACCGAGTGCGAAGCCGTGCCCGTCAATGCCGAGCACCCGCTCTTCATCCTCTACACCAGCGGCTCCACCGGCAAGCCCAAGGGCGTGCAGCATGCCACCGGCGGCTATGTGCTGTGGGCCAAGCAGACCTTCGAATGGACTTTCGATGCCAGGGACAGCGATGTCTTCTGGTGCACGGCCGATATCGGCTGGATCACCGGCCACAGCTATGTGGCCTATGGCCCGCTGGCGGCCGGTGCCACGCAGATCGTCTTCGAAGGCGTGCCGACCTTCCCCAATGCGGGCCGCTTCTGGCAGATGATAGAGCGCCACCAGTGCAGCATCTTCTACACGGCACCCACGGCCATACGCTCGCTGATCAAGGCGGCGGACTCCGACCCCAGCGTCCACCCGAAGAACTGGAATCTGTCCAGCCTGCGTCTGCTGGGTTCGGTGGGCGAGCCCATTAATCCCGAGGCCTGGATGTGGTATCACAAGCATGTGGGCGGCGAGCGCTGCCCCATCGTGGATACCTTCTGGCAGACCGAGAACGGCGGCCACATGATCACGCCGCTGCCCGGTGCCACGCCTCTGGTGCCCGGCTCCTGCACCCTACCCCTGCCCGGCATCACGGCGGCCATCGTCGACGAGGCCGGTAACGAGATCCCCAATGGCGCCGGCGGCATCCTGGTGGTGAAGAAGCCCTGGCCCTCGATGATTCGCACCATCTGGGGCGACCCCGAGCGCTTCAAGAAGAGCTACTTCCCCGAAGAGCTCAAGGGCTATTACCTGGCCGGCGACGGCGCCGTGCGCAGCGAGGATCGCGGCTATTTCCGCATCACGGGCCGTATCGACGATGTGCTCAATGTCTCGGGCCACCGCATGGGCACCATGGAAATCGAGTCGGCCCTGGTGGCCAAGACCGATCTGGTGGCCGAGGCCGCCGTGGTCGGCCGTCCCGACGACCTGACCGGCGAAGCCATCTGCGCCTTTGTGGTGCTCAAGCGCGGCAAGCCCACGGGCGAGGAAGCCAGGCAGATTGCGACCGAGCTGCGCAACTGGGTGGCCAAGGAGATCGGCCCGATTGCCAAGCCCAAGGACATCCGCTTCGGCGACAACCTGCCCAAGACCCGCAGCGGCAAGATCATGCGCCGCCTGCTGCGCTCGCTGGCCAAGGGAGAAGCGATTACCCAGGACACCAGCACTCTGGAGAATCCCGCGATCCTCGAGCAATTGTCGGAGACCAATTGAGCCGGCGCATGCCGCTGATCTGAACGCATCATGACGACAGGGCCGCTGGCAACAGCGGCTTTGCCATTTCTGGCGCTTGCTGACGCAAGCCGATGCGATCTTGGGTTAAAACAAGGCATTCCGGAGTACAAGGAGAAGAGCATGAACTTTCGCACCATCTGCATTGCCATCATCGTGGCCCTGATTGCCGTGTTGGCAGCCTTCAACTGGACGGCGCTGTCCACACCTGCAACGGTTTCGCTGGGCCTGACCGAAATCCAGGCACCGCTGGGCGTGCTCATGCTGGCGCTGACGATTTTGCTGAGCGTGTTCTTCATCGCCTATGTGCTGTGGATGCAAGGCTCGGTGCTGCTGGAGGCACGCCGCCACGCCAAGGAGATGCAGGCCCAGCGCGATCTGGCCGACAAGGCCGAGGCTTCGCGTTTCACGGAGCTGCGCAGCGTGCTCGAAGCCTTGCATGCTAGGGACAAGGAAGAGGTGATGGCTCGGCTCGATGTGCTGGAAGCGCATCTGGTGCAGCGCGCCCAGGAGTCGGACAACAGCACGGCAGCCTATGTGGGGCAGCTGGAACAGCAGGTGCACCAGATCAATCGCTGATGCCTCAATACTGATAGCCTCAATCGCTTTGCCTACAAGCGATTGAGGCGTATTCGGCATGAAAAAAGCCGCTGCACTGCAGCGGCTTTTTCACGCAGGCGAACCGAATTACTTCTTGTCGTTGCCCAGCTGTGGCAGGGCGTTGGCGCTGCTCACGCTCAGCAGGCCGGCTTGCGAGTAGATGGCCAGCTTGGCGCGGGTGTCGATCAGGTCCAGGTTGCGCATGGTCAGCTGACCGATGCGGTCGATGGGGCTGAAAGGCGCGTCTTCGACCTTTTCCATGGACAGACGCTCGGGAGCGTAAGTCAGGTTGGGCGACTCGGTGTTCAGGATGGAGTAGTCGTTGCCGCGGCGCAGTTCCAGCGTCACGGTGCCGGTCACGGCGCGGGCCACCCAGCGCTGCGAGGATTCGCGCAGCATGATGGCCTGGGGGTCGAACCAGCGGCCCTGGTACAGCAGACGGCCCAGGCGCAGGCCGTTGATGCGGTACTGCTCGATGGTGTCCTCGTTGTGGATGCCGGTCACCAGACGCTCGTAGGCAATGTGCAGCAGGGCCATGCCGGGGGCTTCGTAGATGCCGCGGCTCTTGGCCTCGATGATGCGGTTCTCGATCTGGTCGCTCATGCCCAGGCCGTGGCGGCCGCCGATGCGGTTCAGCTCCAGGAAGACTTCCACGGCATCGGTGTATTCCTTGCCGTTGATGGCCACGGGGCGGCCTTCTTCGAAGGTGATGGAGACTTCTTCTGCCTTGACTTCAACTTCGGGCTTCCAGAAAGCCACGCCCATGATGGGGTTCACGATGCGGATGCCAGAGTTCAGGAACTCCAGATCCTTGGCTTCGTGGGTGGCGCCCAGCATATTGGAATCGGTGGAATAGGCCTTCTCGGCCGACATCTTGTAGCCGAAACCTTCCTTGGTCATGAAGGCCGACATTTCTGCACGGCCGCCCAGCTCGTCGATGAAGTTGCTGTCCAGCCAGGGCTTGTAGATCTTCAGCGCGGGATTGGTGAGCAGACCGTAGCGGTAGAAGCGCTCGATGTCGTTGCCCTTGAAGGTCGAGCCGTCGCCCCAGATGTTGACGTCGTCTTCCTTCATGGCGGCCACCAGCATGGTGCCGGTCACGGCACGGCCCAGGGGCGTGGTGTTGAAGTAGGTGATGCCGCCGGTGGAAATGTGGAAAGCGCCGGACTGGATGGCGGCAATGCCTTCGTTGGCCAACTGGGGACGGCAGTCGATCAGACGGGCCTTTTCTGCGCCATATTCCATCGCCTTGCGGGGGATTTCGTCGTAATCGGCTTCGTCGGGCTGACCCAGGTTGGCCGTGTAGGCGTAGGGCAGGGCACCCTTGTTCTTCATCCAGCGCAGAGCGGCAGAAGTGTCCAGGCCGCCGGAGAAGGCGATGCCGACCTTCTGGCCGACGGGAACATGTTGCAGAATGGTTTCCATGAGATTTCTCTTCAAAGTGATAGCTGCAATCGCTTGATGGGTAAACGATTGGGGCTGAAAAGGCTTGAAATTCTCGGGTCTGGCCCGAAGCCGGGCCAGGCGCGGATTACGCGTAGTGGCAGATGTAGTGGTAAGCCTCGGTCACGCGGATGTCGAACTTGGAGTTCGCGGGAATCCGGAAGCTCTCGCCGGCCGAGGACTTCTTCCACTCGTCGCTGCCGTCGAGCTTGTATTCGCAGGAGCCGCCCACGCATTCCATGATTTCTGCGGCTGCGGTGCCAAAGGTCAGCGTTGCAGGCAGCACCACGCCCACCGACTTCTTGGTGCCGTCGGCCAGCGTGAAGCTGTGGCTGACGCACTTGCCGTCAAAGTAAACATTGGCCTTGGTGGTGAGGCTGACGCCTGCGATGGTTTCGGTGGTCATGGAAGAGGTACGCTGTGCGTGGTCGAAGATCAAAAGCATTGATTTTAGGCCACGGGATTTGCACCTGCGCGAATGCCCAGCAAAGGCAGGAAAAACAAGAGCCCCGTGACGGGGCTCCTGAGCGGCTCGCAAGGCCGGATCGGCTTGGATCAGCGGCGCCAGCCATGGCCGCCGTGGCCACCGTGCCAGCCCGGACGGTAGCCGGGTCGGTAGTAATGGGGGCGGGTGGCGTAATAGGCGCCCGCACCAATGGCTGCGCCGATCAGCAGCGGCGCCACATAGTCAGACGCCGAGTAGGTCGAGCCTACCGAGTAGGTGGGCGCCACGGGCTGAGGGGCGTAATAGCCGCTGTCGTAGTTTTGCGGATAGCTGGTGCTGTAGGCGCCCTGAGGAGGCGTCTGGGTGCTGTAGTAGCCGTCGTTGCTGTAGACCGGGTCGTTGGCCACGGGCTGCACATTCAGCGCAATCCATTGGCCGGGCGGGTTGGTGGTCTGCGTGGTGTAGTTGCGACCGTTGTACTCATAGGTCACGTTGTAGCCCACGGTACGGTTCTGGTAGAAGGTCTGCGTGCTGCACTGGCGCATGTTCTGGTACTGCACCGGGCCCGAGGCTTCGGCCTGATTGCCGAGCATGGCACCGCCGACCACGCCGGCTGCCGTGGCAGCGGCACGGCCGCCACCGCCACCGATGGCATTGCCTATCAGGCCGCCGGCAATGGCTCCGACCACGGCACCTGCACCGGTGGGGCGAGGAGCGACCGCCACCGGCTGGTCGCTGCAGACCTGCTGCGGCACGGCGACCTGCTGGGTGATGGGGGTCGAGGACAGCACGCGACCGCGCTCCTGGGCATAGGCCCCGGTGGCGGCCACGGCGGTCAAAGTCAAAACTGCCAGAGTTTTCATCAACATCTCTCCTGTCTCTGAAGCTTTAACGCATCAGATCACCGAAAAGTTTAGGGGATCTGCGTAAATTCCAGCACTCGGCACCGTAAAACTAGGTAAAGCCATGTGTAAATGTGAGCGGTTGCTTATGTGTTTTGCAGCGTATCCCATTCATCGGCCTTGAAACCGACGGTGATTTTCCCGTCGGCCCATTCCACCACGGGTCGCTTGATGGTGCTGGCGTGCTCCTGCATCACGGCGGCGGCACTGGGCGCATCCACGGCAGAGGCCTTTGTCGCGTCATCGAGCTTGCGCCAGGTCGTGCCCTGGCGGTTGAGCAGCTTTTCCCAGCCCAGAGCCTGCATCCACTGGGGCAGACGCTCGGCGGGAACGCCTTGTTTCTTGAAGTCGTGGAATTGGTAAGTAATACCTTGCTCACTGAGCCAGCTGCGTGCTTTCTTGACGGTGTCGCAATTGGGGATGCCGTAGACGGTGGTGATCTTGCTCATGGTGTTCGGTAGCGGTGAAACGGTTGGAGTCAGATGTAACGCATTTGCCAAGTGCCGGCAGCCATAGGGCCTCTGACAGTGGGCGACAATAGCGCCCAGTATGCACACCATATTCCCCACCTTGGATGCCTGGCTGGCTTATTGCGAGCGCCTGCATCCCCAGAACATCGCCCTGGGTCTGGATCGCGTGCGTGAAGTCGCACAGCGCATGGGCCTGCAATTCGACTGCCCCGTCATCACGGTGGCCGGCACCAATGGCAAGGGTTCGACCTGTGCCATGCTGGAGGCCGTGGCCCTGCAGTCCGGCTATCGCCCCGGTGTCTATACCTCGCCGCATCTGGTTCACTTTGAAGAGCGCTGCCGTGTGGGCGGCGAGATCGTCAAGGCCGAGGAGCTGATACCGCATTTCGAGGCGGTGGAGCAGGCCAGGGTGAAGGAAGGGCAAGAGGTTGCACTCACTTACTTCGAGTTCACCACGCTGGCGATATTGCGCCTGATGAGTCTGTCCAGGCTGGATGTGGCGATTCTGGAAGTGGGTCTGGGAGGCCGGCTCGATGCCACCAATATCATCGATGCCGACTGCGCCATCATCACCAGCATCGATCTCGATCACATGGAACTGTTGGGCCCCGATCGCGAAAGCATTGGCCGGGAAAAAGCCGGCATCATGCGTGCCGGTCGTCCCGTCATCGTCAGCGACCCCGTGCCGCCGCAAAGCGTGATCGATCACGCGGCCGAAATCGGTGCCGACCTCTGGCGCTTCGGCAAGGATTTCAACTACGACGGCGACAAGCAGCAATGGGGCTGGGCTGGCCGTGGCCGCCGCTATGCGGGGCTGGCCTATCCGGCGCTGCGCGGCGCCAATCAGCTGATGAATGCTTCCGGCGTGCTGGCCGCCTATGAAGCCATTCGCGGCAAGCTGCCGGTGACGGCACAGGCCGTGCGCACGGGCTTGTCCATGGTGGAGCTGCCCGGTCGCTTCCAGATCGTTCCCGGCCAGCCTACGCTGGTGCTGGATGTGGCGCACAACCCGCACTCGGTGGCAGCTCTCACTGCGAATCTCGATGCCATGGGCTACTTTCCGATCACGCATGCCGTATTCGGTGCCATGGCCGATAAGGACTGGGAGCCCATGCTCACCAAGGTGGGTCCGCTGGTTGATCGCTGGTATTTCACCGATCTGCCGACGCCGCGTGCGGATTCGGCAGAAAACCTCAAGGCCAAGCTGCAGCAGTTGCAGGCCAAGGGCGTGGTCCGCAAAGATGTGAGCATGCAGACCTTTGCCAATCCCCAGCAGGCCCTGGATGCCGCAGTGGCGGCAACGGAGGCGGCTGATAGAATCGTGGTCTTTGGATCGTTCTTCACTGTGGGCGGAGTGTTGCAAAACGGCACGCCTCGTCTGAACGCCAAACACCTGACTCACTGAGTCAGCGGCCTGCCGCCCCGGCTTTTGTCGGGTGGCAGGCCTCAACAAGTCCTCACTCATGGCATTTTTCAATTTCCGTTGGCCTGGCAAAAAAGACGAAGCCGAGTCCGTGGCCGGAGCCAAGCGCCCCAGCCGCTTGGCCCAGGGCGAAAGCGTGGAAGCCATGCGCCGCCGCGCACGTCATCGCCTCATCGGGGCGGCCGTGCTGGTGCTGATCGGTGTGGTGGGCTTCCCGCTGCTGTTCGATACGCAGCCACGTCCCATTCCGGTCAATATTCCGATTGAAATTCCCGATCAGGCCAACTCGGCTCCCGAGGTCGTGCCTGGCACTCAGGTGGCGAGCCAGACGGCTGCACCGTCAGGGCGTGTTGCTGCCAATGCTTCTCTGGATGATGGCGAAGAAGTGCTTGCGCCTTCGGCCAGGCCTGCAGCTCCTGCGGCGGCCGCTGTGGCGCCTGCTGCGCCGGTGGTCGGGGCTGCTGCCGTCGGCACTGCCGCTGCGGTGGCATCTCAGGTCAAGCCCGAGCCCAAACCAGAGGTCAAGCCTCAGCCCAAGCCGGAGCCCAAACCGGAAGTAAAGCCCGAGCGCAAGCCGGAACCGAAGCCTGAAAAACCCAAGGCCGAGGTCAAGCCAGAGGTCAAACCCGAGATCAAGAAGCCGGAAGCCAAACCCGAGCCCAAGCACAAGCCGGAGGCGCCCAAGGTGGACGAAGCCGCTCGTGCCCGTGCACTGCTGGAGGGGCGCAGTACCTCGGAAGCAGCACCGGCCAAGGAGGCTGCAGCGACTAACGAGCGCTTTATCGTTCAGATCGGCGCCTTTGCCGAAGTCGGCAAGGCCAACGAAATCAAGGGCAAGCTGGGGACCGGAGCCTTTACCCAGACCGTGGATACCAAGGACGGCAAGCGCACACGTGTTCGCATGGGGCCTTTCAAGAGCCGCGAAGAAGCCGAGAAGGCTGCCGCCAGAGCCAAGGCCCTGGGTTTGCCGGCATCGGTGTTCAAGGCTTGAGACCGGTTTTCCGGCAACGGTTTGATTGATGAGCACGCTGGACTGGATTTTTGTGGTCGTTGTGCTGGGCTCCTTGTTGCTGGGGGCCTGGCGCGGTCTGGTCTATGAAGTCCTGTCCTTGCTGGGCTGGCTGGTAGCCTTCATGGTCGCGCGGACCTGGGCGCAAGAGGTGGCGGTGTGGCTGCCGCTGGATGGCTGGGACATGCAGCTGCGTTATGCGGCGGGCTTTGTGCTGCTGCTGGTGGGGTCCATGTTTGCCTGGGGAGTGATCTCCTGGCTGTCCAAGCAGTTGATTGAAGCCGTGGGTCTGAGGCCTGTGGATCGCACCCTGGGCGCATTGTTCGGTGTCTTGCGTGGTGGCCTGCTGCTGCTGGTGCTGGCTCTGGTGATCCAGTACACGCCGTTGCACAAGGCTTTGTGGTGGCAGGACTCGATGCTGGCGCCCTGGTTGACCGAGGCGCTGGGCTGGGTGCTGCCGGCTCTGCCAGAGGAGTGGGGGCAGTATCTGCCCAAGGCTTCCTCTTGAAGCGAAGTTTTTTGCCGCAATTTACCTAAGGGTTGAAAGTGGCTAAGGTGCTTGCTGTAAAACGCAGTGGGTGCTGACGAGAGTTTGGTGTTGGCGTGATCCGCCATGCCGGATATCAAAGCGCAGGCTAGCCAATGGGTGGCGAAGCAGGCGAGTGTGGCGAAGGGCGACTTTCGCGAACAGATGGAACGCAACTATGTGTGGAATCGTTGGTGTGGTGAGTACCACACCCGTGAATCAGCTGATTTATGACGCTTTGCTGCTGCTGCAGCACCGTGGGCAGGATGCAGCCGGCATCGTGACCCAGCAGGAACGCAAGTTCTTCATGCACAAGGCAAAGGGCATGGTGAAGGATGTGTTCCGCACCCGCAATATGCGTGCTCTGCCCGGTGATGTGGGTCTGGGTCAGGTGCGTTATCCCACGGCGGGCAATGCCTCCAGCGAGGAAGAGGCTCAGCCCTTCTACGTGAATGCGCCCTTCGGCATCGTCATGGTGCACAACGGCAACCTCACCAATGCCAAGCAGCTGCGCCGCGAACTGGCGGATACCGATCACCGCCACACCAACACCGAAAGCGACTCCGAGGTCCTGCTCAACGTGCTGGCGCACGAGATCGGTCGCGCCTCCAGCGGCGCTCCGCTGCAGAGCGAGGAAATCTTCAAGGCCGTGCGTGCGGTGCACAAGCGCATCAAGGGCTCTTACGCCGTGATCGCGCTGATCGCCGGCTACGGCCTGCTGGCCTTCCGCGATCCCTTCGGCATTCGTCCGCTGTGCATGGGGTGCGGCAATGATGGCACCATCATGCTGGCCAGCGAGTCCGTGGCGCTGGAAGGTACGACCCATCAGTTCGAGCGCGACATCGCTCCCGGCGAAGCGATCTTCGTGCACAACGACGGCCGCGTCGAGAGCCAGCAATGCGCTGAAAAGACCCAGCTCAATCCCTGCGTGTTCGAGTATGTGTATCTGGCACGTCCCGACTCCACCATGGATGGCATTTCGGTCTATCAGGCTCGCCTGAACATGGGGGAAACGCTGGCCAAGCGCGTGATCTCCATGGTGCCGCCCAATGAAATCGATGCGGTGATTCCCATTCCCGAATCGAGCCGCCCCAGCGCCATGCAATTGGCACAGTTGCTGGGCAAGCCCTATCGCGAAGGTTTTGTGAAGAACCGCTATGTGGGCCGTACCTTCATCATGCCGGGTCAGGGCGCTCGCAAGAAGTCGGTGCGCCAGAAGCTCAACGCCATCAGCAGCGAGTTCAAGGGCCGCAATGTGCTGTTGGTCGATGACTCCATCGTGCGCGGCACCACCTCCAAGGAAATCGTGCAGATGGCGCGCGATGCAGGTGCCAACAAGGTGTATCTGGCCTCCGCTGCGCCCCCCGTGCGTCACCCCAATGTGTACGGCATCGATATGCCCACGCGCTCCGAGCTGGTGGCTCACGGCCGCACGGTCGAGGAAATTCGCCAGGTCATCGGCTGCGACGCGCTGATCTATCAGGACGTGGAAGCCATGAAGCAGGCCGTGGGCAAGATCAATGCCCAGGTAAGCGGTTTCGAGGCCTCGTGTTTCGACGGCATCTACATCACCGGTGATATCTCCGATGAAGAGGTGACGGCGCTCAACGAAGGCCGCAACCGCGGCAGCGAAGAGGAGAGCGAAGACACTTCGCGCCTGTCCCTGCCGAATGCTCAGGAAAGCTGAGCGCTGGCGTTAAAGCGCAGCGAATGACCGAGTCGGAAAGGGTTGCTTAGGCAACCCTTTTCATTCGGGAGGACAATGGCAGAGCTGTGCGGTCGGTGTGCTCTTTAAAAGTGAGCTGTTGACGTATGCTCATTAAGGGTTTGAGCCTGATACGACTCAAATTTCATGATGTGCGAGCAAAGCATATTCAAAGACCGGCACGGCGAGTGCCGCCGGTCAAGCTGGTAGAGCAGCATGCGTGCGGGCCTGATTGGCGGTCTGCAGCGGACTCATGACCGGTACCAACCATCTGGATTTGACGATTGTGACCAACAAGACATTACCCGAAGGTTTGCATCCTGAAACTCTGGCCGTGCGCGAAGCGGTCGAGCGCAGCCAGTGGGGCGAGCATTGCGAAGCCCTGTACATGACCAGCAGCTTTGTGCAGCCCGATGCGGCGACCGCAGCGCGCCGCTTTGCCAATGAAGAGCCGGGCTTCACCTACAGCCGCACTGGCAACCCCACGGTCACCAGCTTTGAAAAGCGTCTGGCGGCCATGGAAGGCACGGAATGTGCGGTAGCGACCTCCACCGGCATGTCGGCCATCTTGCTGGTGGCGCTGACGGCGCTCAAGACGGGCGATCATGTGATCTGCTCGCAGTCCATGTTCGGCTCCACCATCAAGCTGCTGGGAACCGAAATGGCACGCTTCGGCGTGGAAACCACGTTTGTCTCGCAGACCGATATCGAAGCCTGGAAGGCGGCCATCAAGCCCAACACGCGCATGCTGTTTGCCGAGACGCCCACCAACCCGCTGACCGATCTCTGCGACATCGCCGCACTGGCCGAGCTGGCGCACGCCAACAACGCGCTGCTGGCCGTGGACAACAGCTTCGCCACTCCCGTGCTGCAGCAGCCCGTGAAGTTCGGCGCCGACCTCGTCGTGCACTCGGGCACCAAGTTCCTTGACGGCCAAGGCCGCGTCATGGCCGGTGCGGTTTGCGGCACCATTGCCCTCGTGGACAAGGTCATGGGCACTTTCTTGCGCAGCGGCGGTCTGAACATTGCTCCCTACAATGCCTGGACGGTGATGAAGGGTCTGGAAACCCTGGCTTTGCGCGTCAAGGCGCAAAGCGCAGCAGCGCTGGAGTTTGCCGCCTGGCTGGAAGCCCATCCCAAGGTGGCGCGTGTGTACTACCCGGGCCTCAAGAGCCATCCTCAGCACGAGCTGGCCATGCGCCAGCAAAATGGCATGGGCGGTGCGGTGCTGGCCTTCGATGTGGTGGGCGAGGGTGCCGAGCAACTGCGTGCCAATGCCTTCCATGTCGTGGACAGCACGCGTCTGTGCTCGATTACGGCCAACCTCGGTGATGTGAAGACCACCATCACCCATCCGGCCAGCACCTCGCATGGTCGTCTGACCGAGGACCAGCGTCAGGCTGCCGGCGTGGGTCAGGGTCTGATTCGTATTTCCGTGGGTCTTGAGCATCTGGAAGACCTCAAGGTCGACCTGGCTCGCGGACTGGATACGCTGTGAAACACTCCCTGAGTCGCTTCGAGCCTTCCCCTTCCTGGGGGACTATGCCTGCGCTGCGAGGCGGCTCTTGCTCGGCATCTCTGGCCGAGACTGCGTGCGTATCAAGCGCCGCAGCCTTGGCGCGAGGAATGTCGTACAAGGATTTCTGATATGACAAACAACAAAATTCGCACCCGCTTTGCCCCTTCGCCCACGGGTTTCATCCATCTGGGCAATATTCGTTCGGCCCTCTATCCCTGGGCGTTTGCGCGCGCCAATGGCGGCGACTTCGTGCTGCGCATTGAGGACACCGATCTGGAGCGCTCCACCCAGGCGTCCGTGGACGTGATCCTGGAAGGCATGGAGTGGCTGCAGCTCGACCATGACGAAGGCCCGTTCTACCAGATGCAGCGCATGGATCGCTACAAGCAGGTGCTGGCGACCTTGCAGGAAAAAGGCTATGTCTACCCCTGCTATATGAGCATGGAGGAACTGGACGCGCTGCGTGAAAAGCAGATGGCTGCCAAGGAAAAGCCCCGCTATGACGGCACATGGCGTCCCGAGGAGGGCAAGGTCCTGCCCGCGATTCCCGAAGGCGTGAAGCCCGTGCTGCGCTTCAAGACTCCGCAAACCGGTGTGGTGGGCTGGGACGACAAGTGCAAGGGCCGTATCGAGTTCCAGAACTCCGAGCTCGACGATCTGGTGATTGCCCGACCCGACGGCACGCCCACGTACAACTTCTGCGTCTGCGTGGACGACATGGACATGAACATCACCCATGTCATCCGTGGCGACGACCATGTGAACAACACGCCGCGCCAGATTCACATCTTTGAAGCGCTGGGTGCCACCGTGCCTACCTTTGCCCACCTGCCCACCGTGCTCAACGAGCAAGGTGAAAAGATGAGCAAGCGCAACGGTGCCAAGGCCGTGACCCAGTACCGCGATGAAGGCTATCTGCCCGATGCCATGGTGAACTATCTGGCCCGCCTGGGCTGGAGCCATGGCGACGACGAAATCTTCAGTCGCGCCCAGTTCCTGGAGTGGTTCAACCTGGATCACCTGGGCCGCAGTGCCGGCCAGTTTGACGAAGCCAAGCTGCGCTGGGTCAATGCCCAGCATCTGAAGGCCATGGACGACGCCGAGCTGGCCCAGTTGGTCAAGCCCTTTGTCGTCAAGGCGGGTGTGGCCGAGAGCCTGATCGATGCCGATGACCGTCTGGTGCGCATTGCTGCCTTGTTCAAGGACCGTTGCGAGACCTTGGTGGATCTGGCCAACTGGGCCAAGGTCTTCTATGCGGACAGCGTGGAGCGCAATGCGGAAGACTACGCCAAGCATGTGACCGAGGCGGCCAACCCCGTGCTGGATGCATTTGCGGCCGTGGTGGAAAACGTGGAATGGACCAAGGAAGCCATTGCGGCTGCGATCAAGGAGCTGCTCAAGGCGCAGGGCGTGAAGATGCCCATGCTGGCCATGCCCGTACGTGTTCTGACCGTGGGCACGGCCCATACTCCCTCGGTCGATGCGGTGCTGGAATTGCTCGGACGTGAAAAAGTTATCGCGCGTTTGAAAAATCGCTAAAAACCTGTCTATAATTCGAGTCTCTGCAAAACGCGACTGATTAAAAGGTTGTCTTGCAGAGAGTTTTTGGGGGTATAGCTCAGCTGGGAGAGCGCTTGCATGGCATGCAAGAGGTCATCGGTTCGATCCCGTTTACCTCCACCAAAATTAATGACGGCGAGTCGCAAGACTCGAATCGTTCTAGGAATTGACCCTATCGTCTAGAGGCCTAGGACATCACCCTTTCACGGTGAGTACCGGGGTTCGAATCCCCGTAGGGTCGCCAAGTTTGAAGCGCTTGTAGCTACATGATATGTAGCAAAGCTTCCTGCCAGGAGTGGTAGTTCAGTTGGTTAGAATACCGGCCTGTCACGCCGGGGGTCGCGGGTTCGAGTCCCGTCCACTCCGCCAGTTTGGCTAGTCGCTTGATTAAAAAAGCGCCTTTATTTTCAGAAGGCGCTTTTTTAATCGGTGCGAAAGCAAAGATTCTAGGTTATGACCCTATCGTCTAGAGGCCTAGGACATCACCCTTTCACGGTGAGTACCGGGGTTCGAATCCCCGTAGGGTCGCCAAGTTTGAAGCGCTTGTAGCTATATAATATGTAGCAAAGCTTCCTGCCAGGAGTGGTAGTTCAGTTGGTTAGAATACCGGCCTGTCACGCCGGGGGTCGCGGGTTCGAGTCCCGTCCACTCCGCCACAGTTTTTGGGGGTATAGCTCAGCTGGGAGAGCGCTTGCATGGCATGCAAGAGGTCATCGGTTCGATCCCGTTTACCTCCACCAAAATTAATGACGGCGAGTCGCAAGACTCGAATCGTTCTAGGAATTGACCCTATCGTCTAGAGGCCTAGGACATCACCCTTTCACGGTGAGTACCGGGGTTCGAATCCCCGTAGGGTCGCCAAGTTTGAAGCGCTTGTAGCTACATGATATGTAGCAAAGCTTCCTGCCAGGAGTGGTAGTTCAGTTGGTTAGAATACCGGCCTGTCACGCCGGGGGTCGCGGGTTCGAGTCCCGTCCACTCCGCCACAGTTTTTGGGGGTATAGCTCAGCTGGGAGAGCGCTTGCATGGCATGCAAGAGGTCATCGGTTCGATCCCGTTTACCTCCACCAAAATTAATGACGGCGAGTCGCAAGACTCGAATCGTTCTAGGAATTGACCCTATCGTCTAGAGGCCTAGGACATCACCCTTTCACGGTGAGTACCGGGGTTCGAATCCCCGTAGGGTCGCCAAGTTTGAAGCGCTTGCAGCTACATGATATGTAGCAAAGCTTCCTGCCAGGAGTGGTAGTTCAGTTGGTTAGAATACCGGCCTGTCACGCCGGGGGTCGCGGGTTCGAGTCCCGTCCACTCCGCCAGATTCAAAAAGCCGCAATCAAGCAATTGATTGCGGCTTTTTTCTTGTCTGTGGCGCTCTGGCAGATTTGATGTGCTCCTGACTTTCTAGCAAGATACCCTTGCCATGCAAGTGCTATGGCGATACGCTATCGTTCACCCTTACAGATGTTGACAAAAGTTTTCCATGCGGGAACTTTTGCTGCCAATCGGTACACCATCTTGTCACCATTGGGCCTGCTTCCCGGTGACTGTCTCATCCCTTCATTGTTGTTCGTTTAACCACAGCTCCTTCGATCCATGCGTCCGGCGTCTTCCTTTCTGCTGTCGCTGTTGATGTTTGCCTCCATCATCGGGGTGCAACTCATCGCCATGTGGCCGGCAGGTTCGCAAGATGTGGTGGCCATGGCTTATGTACTCGACGCAGAGCCGCACGAATACGGTGTCGATGTGCTGCAGGAGTTCGAGGACGATGTGGAAGAAGATACGGTGGAGTTCTCCATTCACCGTCCACATCGCACTGCCGAGCTCAATCCGGCCCAGGATGATCGCAATGAATTGTTTGGCCCTCCTGAAGCGGTAGCTGTAGGTGTGGCCGATGTCCGGGTGCCTCCTCAGGGGCATGTGGTGCACCCGACTCATCCCTGGCCGGAAAGCATGTTGCGTCCGCCAAGTCTCGGCCTGCCGCAGGCAGGCAAGCTCCAGCTCAGCTGACGTCATCACGTCAGAACGTTTGCGCTGGGCTTTTTAGACCCCCGATACCTGCCGCCCGTTATTCCAGCGCCTGCTGGCCTGGAATGTGCTTGTCTGCAGAGCATGGCTCTGAGACAGGTCTGGGGCGGCTTCACCTGCTCAGGTGTAACTGATCCTGCATCGCATGCGGCGGCCGCCGCATGTGCATGACGGGTTTCCGACCCTTTCCTCACTTTATCTGCCCTCAAGAAGGCAGCTGTGTTCTATGTTCAATAGATCGATAGTGCCGGCTTCTTTACCGGCCAAGGCCAGTAAGAATTCTTCTGGCCATACACCATTGCGAAGCCCCAAACGCGTGGCCGTGTTCGGCCTGTGTCTCGCTGCAGCTCTGGCTGCGCATGCTCAGACCAATGCTCATGGCACACCACAAATCAGCAGCACCATTTCAGATCAGGTGCAGCCCAAGCTGACTTTGACGCAGCTGGTGCAGACCGTGCTGGACAACAATCCCGAACTGCGCTCAGTGCAGCAGTCGAGCTTCACGGCTCAGGCCGCCGTGGTCAGCGCTGGCGCGCTGCCCAACCCCAAGCTGGAGTGGAGTCGCGGCGACAACAAGGCGCGTCTGGCATCGGCCACGCCCGGCAATGTGCAGACCATGGGGATCTCGGTTCCCATAGAAATGCCTTCCGTGCGCGCTGCTCGTATCGAGGCGGCGCAAGCCGGGCAGCGAGCATCCGTGCACCAGATTGCTGCGTCGCGCAATGCACTCGTGGCCCAGGTCAAGCTCAAGGCCTACGAGGTGGTGCTGCGACAGGCGCAGGCACAGGCCGCCTACGATGCCGTCAAGCTGCTGGAACAGGCCCATGAGCGTGTACGCGTGCGTGTTTCCAGCGGTGAGGCGGCGCGTTACGAAATCATCAAGGCCGATGCCGAACTGATCAACGCTCGTCAGCAGGAGCAGTCTGCCCGTTTGCTGGCCGAGCAATCCCAGCTCACGCTCAATCGTCTGGCGGCAGGCCAGTTGCCCAATCGCTTTGATCTGGCCCTGTCTCTGCAGGATCCGGTGGAGACAGTGCAGTTGCAGAACATCAACTGGCAGTCCCATCCGGAGCTGCTGCAGCTGCAGTCCGAGGTGGACAAGGCCGAAGCGCAGAAGAACGGTGCCAAAGCCAGCCGTTGGCCGGGTCTTGAGCTGCGTTACGCGCAGACGCGAGAGCCCGATATCCGCAATAACACCATCGGCGTGAGCATGCAGATTCCGCTGTTCGACCAGCGTCGCGGTCCGATTGATGAGGCTGCTTCGGAAGCCGAGCGTGCTCGCCTGCGCATGGAAGGTCGCAAGGCCGAACTTGAGCAGCAAATGTTGCAGGCCTGGAAGGTCATGGAAATGGCGCAGGTGCGCACCAAGGCCCTGAGCGAGGGCGCGGTGCGCGAGGCCGAATCGGCCTTGCGCGTAGCCGAGGCTGCCTACCGCTTCGGCGAGCGCGGCATTCTGGATGTGCTGGACGCCCAGCGCGTGCTGCGCACGGTACGCGCCGATTTGCTTGAAGCCCGTTATCAGCTGCAATCCGCCCGGATTGAACTGGATTTTCTGGCTGGCCGCTATGCCCAGCCTTCCTCGCTTTGAGCTTTCAAAGTCAAGACCACGTTTTCGTATTTTTTGAATTCGCTTTATGTCTTCTCATCATCACTCCAGGACTGCGCGTCCCGCCTCTCTGGTTCTGGCACTGGCGTTGGCCGGGCTGACAACATTGACCCTGACTGGCTGCGGCAAGGAGGAGCCGGCTGCTGCGGTTGCTGCAGCAGATACCAAGGCCGAGCTTGACCCCATGGAGGTGGTTGTCTCAGCCGAAATGGCAACCAACTTCAAGACCGCCGCGGTAACGCAGGCCGAGGTTGCATCGGTGCAGGAAGTTGCCGGTCGCATTGAAGCCAACGAACGCAAGGTCACCCGCATCGGTGCGGCCGTGACAGGGCGTGTGACTGAGGTGCTGGCCGAAACCGGCGATCGCGTCAAAGCTGGTCAGACCCTGGCGCGCGTCGCCAGCCCCGAGCTGACCACGGCTCAACTGGCCTATATGCGTGCCAGCGCCACGGCAACTCTGGCAGAGCGCTCCGTAGAGCGGGCGCGTCAGCTGATTGCTGCCGATGTGATCGGCTCTGCAGAACTGCTGCGTCGCGAATCGGAAGTGCAGATTGCGCGCGCAGAGTTGAGGGCGGCAGGCGATCAGCTCAAGCTGATGGGCTTGTCCGCCGATGCGCTGAGCAGTTTGCGCGCCAAGGGCAATGTGGCCCCGAATGCCGCCATCACGGCTTCTGCTGCAGGTATTGTGATCGAGCGCCAGGTCAGCCAGGGTCAGGTGGCGCAGCCGGGGGACCCTCTGTTCACTGTGGCAGATCTCTCCAATGTCTGGGTGGTGGGCGCCCTGCCCGAGCAAATTGCGCGCAGCGTGCAGACTGGCCAGAACGTGCAGATCGATGTGCCGGCGCTGGGGCTGACCGTCGAGGAGACACCCATCTCGGGCAAGATCATCTACGTGGGTGACACCGTGTCCCCCGAAACCCGCACCGTGACCATTCGCACTCAGGTGGACAACAAAGATCTGGCGCTCAAGCCCCAGATGCTGGCCACCATGAAGATCCAGGGGGCCATGGAGAAGACTCTGGCAATCCCGTCGCTGGCGGTGGTTCGCGAGAACGACAAGGATCATGTCTACGTCAAGAAAGCCGAAAACCACTATCGCCTGACTCCGGTGGAGTTGGGGGCGGCCAGCGGTGGTCTGCGACCTGTGCTCAAGGGGTTGAGCGAAGGCTCCCAGATCGTGGTCGAAGGTGCATTCCACCTGAACAACGAGCGCAAGCGCGCAGAACTGGAGTAAGCCCATGATTGCCTCCATGATTCGTGCCGCGCTATCGCAGCGGCTGGTGGTGGTCGTGCTGGCGCTGGTGATGTGTGGCTTTGGCCTGCGTGCCGCCATGAATCTGTCGGTGGATGCTTTCCCCGATGTGACCAATGTGCAGGTTCAGGTTGCCACCGAAGCCCCTGGTCGTTCGCCCGAGGAGATCGAGCGTTTTGTGACCGTGCCTCTCGAAATCGCCATGACGGGGCTACCCGGGCTGGCAGAGATGCGCTCGCTCAACAAGAGCGGTCTGTCCATCATCACGCTGGTGTTTACCGATGCGACCGATGTGTACTTTGCCCGGCAGTTGGTGACGGAGCGTCTGATCGAAGTCACGCCACGCATGCCTGAAGGCATCGTGCCGGTATTGGGGCCGGTATCCACTGGCCTGGGTGAGGTCTACCAGTACACGTTGGACCACCCCGATGATGGCAAGCGTGAGCTGACCCAGGCCGAGTTGACGGAGCGTCGCACCATTCAGGACTGGGTGGCGCGTCCGTTGCTGCGATCCATTCCCGGTGTGGCTGAAATCAACTCTCAGGGCGGATATGTCAAGCAGTACCAGGTGCTGGTCGATCCTGCCCGCCTGCGTCACTACAACCTGAGCGTGCGTCAGGTGGTGCAAGCCGTGGCGGACAACAATGCCAATGCCAGCGGCGGCATCCTGCCGCAGGTGACCGAGCAGTATCTGATTCGCGGCGTGGGCATGATCCGCACGCTGGACGATATCGGCAACATCGTGCTCAAGGAGCAGGGAGGAGTGCCGGTCTATGTGCGTGATGTGGCCAAGGTGCAGATTGATGCCGAGGTGCGACAGGGTGCCATCATCAAGGGCGGCTATACCGAGGGCGTTTCGGGCATTGTGCTGATGATGCGCGGCGGCAATGCCAAGGAAGTCGTGACCCGCGTGAAGGAGCGTGTGGAGGAGATCAACTCCAAGGGCATGCTGCCTGGCGGCCTGCAGATCGTTCCTTACTATGACCGTACCGATCTGGTGGATTCCGCTCTCTGGACCGTGGGCAAGGTGCTGATTGAGGGCATCTTCCTGGTGGTGGTGGTGCTGTTCATCTTCCTGGGCGATGTGCGTTCCAGCCTGATTGTGGTGGCGACGCTGATCATCACGCCGCTGACCACCTTCATCATGATGAACAAGTACGGCATTTCGGCCAATCTGATGTCCTTGGGTGGCTTGGCGATTGCCATTGGTCTGATGGTGGATGCCACCGTGGTGGTGGTTGAAAACGTCTTCCACAAGCTGGGGCAGGCGGGCAATTCGCGCGGCGAGCGCATTCGCACCGTGCTGTCGGCCACCGTGGAAGTTGCTACCCCCACCATCTTCGGTATTGCCATCATCATCTTGGTGTTCCTGCCGCTGATGACGCTGCAAGGTATTGAAGGCAAGATGTTCGGACCGCTGGCGCTGACCATTGCCATGGCTCTGGCGATCTCGCTGGCCGTGTCGCTGTTCCTGTCGCCCGTGCTGTGCTCCTACTTCCTCAAGGGCGGTGCCGATCACGATACCAAGCTGATTGGCTTCCTCAAGCGCCACTATCTGCGTCTGCTTGACGGTGCGACTGCACGCAACCGCCTGACGCTGGCCGTGGCCGTGGCTTTGCTGATCGGATCGCTGGGCCTGTTCCCGTTCCTGGGCAAGTCTTTCATGCCGACCATGAAGGAAGGCGCGCTGACACCGCAGATCAACCGCGTGCCCAGCATTTCCCTGGATGAATCCATTCGCATGGAAATGGCTGCCATGAAGGAAGTGGCGCAGGTGCCCGGCGTGAAGTCCGTGGTGTCCAAGCTGGGACGTGGCGAATCGCCAGCCGATCCTGCTGGCCCCAATGAGTCTGACCCCATCGTGCTGCTGGACCCCGAGTCCGAGCGTACCCAGGATGAGATCGACGAAGAGATTCGTCAGCGCCTGTCCAAGATTCCCGGCGTGCAGATTGTGCTGTCCCAGCCCATCTCCGAGCGTGTGGATGAAATGGTGACCGGCGTGCGCTCGCAACTGGCCGTGAAGGTGTTCGGGGACGAGCTTGAAGACCTCAAGGAAGTCTCCGAGCAGGTGGCGCGCATTCTGAAGAGCGTCTCCGGCAGTACGGACATACGTATCGAGCGACTCTCGGGTCAGCAGGCTCTGACGGTGGATATCGACCGCAAGGCGATTGCTCGTCACGGTCTGAACGTTGCCGATGTGCAAAGCCTGCTGGAGTCCGCCATTGGCGGCAAGGACGTGACGACCTTGTATGAGGGTGAGCGTCGTTACTCGGTCGTGGTGCGTTTCCCCGAGTCCTATCGGGGATCGCCTGAAGCCATTGGCGCAACGCTGCTGACCACGGCGGCTGGCGCGCAAGTGCCGCTGAGCAGTCTGGCCAGGATCGAACTGGTCGATGGCCCCGCGCAGATCAGCCGCGAAGGTGGCAAGCGCCGCGTGGTGGTGGGCGCGAACGTGGAAGGGCGTGACCTGGCTGGCTTTGTTGCCGAGGTCGAGCAGCGCCTGGACAAGGAAGTCAAGCTGCCCGACGGCTATTACTTCAAGTTCGGCGGTCAGTTCGAAAACATGGAGCGCGCCATGGGCACGCTGCAGGTGATCGTGCCGCTGACCATCGTGGCCATCTTCTTCCTGCTGTTCCTGCTGTTCAACTCCATCAAGCTGGCAAGCCTGATCATTCTGGTGCTGCCCTTTGCTTCGATTGGCGGCCTGATTGGCTTGTTTGTCACTGGCGAATATGTGAGCGTGCCGGCATCGGTGGGCTTTATTGCCCTGTGGGGTATTGCTGTGCTGAACGGCGTGGTGCTTGTATCCAGCATTCGCCAACTGCGTCAGGACGGCATGGACGTGGCCGAAGCCGTGCGCGAAGGTTGTACTCAGCGTTTCCGCCCTGTGATGATGACCGCAACCGTGGCTTTGCTGGGTCTGGTGCCATTCCTGTTTGCGACGGGTCCTGGCTCCGAAGTTCAGCGTCCCTTGGCGATCGTGGTGATCGGTGGTTTGATTACCTCGACTTTGTTGACGCTGGTGGTGCTGCCCACGCTGTACCGCTGGTTTGACGAGAAGCCGACCGAGGCTTGATTTGAGAAAGGAGTGATCCGATGACGATGAAAGAAATCCGCGCCATCGTGCGTCCCAGCCGGTTGGAGCGCCTACGTACCGAGCTGCGTGCGATTCCGAACTTTCCGGGTGTGACGATTTTCAAGGCCGAGGGCTTTACGGCCCCCGCAGCCGTGGACAAGCGTACGGTCAAGGATGAGCTGACCGATTTTTCGGACAAGCTCATGGTCTGCGTAATCGTGGAGGAATCCATGGTGGGGGCGATTCGCGAAGCCATCGTCGTGGCCTGCCGCACCGGGCAGATCGGCGACGGTCTGGTCTGGACGGTGGATATCGGCGAGATGCACCGTATCCGTGACGGCGGCGCCGTGAGCTGATCAGGCTTGGCACTGAAAGAAAAAGGGATGCTCTCTGCATCCCTTTTTTCATGCTTTCGACAAAATGTTGGAGGTTTGGAAAAACTGGCGAAAACCCTGTGCTACAATTTTTGCATTGCAGCAGAGAAACACTGTTTCATTGCTTTGGGGGGTATAGCTCAGCTGGGAGAGCGCTTGCATGGCATGCAAGAGGTCATCGGTTCGATCCCGTTTACCTCCACCAAAATTAATGACGGCGAGTCGCGAGACTCGAATCGTTCTAGGAATTGACCCTATCGTCTAGAGGCCTAGGACATCACCCTTTCACGGTGAGTACCGGGGTTCGAATCCCCGTAGGGTCGCCAAGTTTGAAGCGCTTGCAGCTACATGATATGTAGCAAAGCTTCCTGCCAGGAGTGGTAGTTCAGTTGGTTAGAATACCGGCCTGTCACGCCGGGGGTCGCGGGTTCGAGTCCCGTCCACTCCGCCAGATTCAAAAAGCCGCAATCAAGCAATTGATTGCGGCTTTTTCTTTGCCCGGGATTCCGAGAAAAGGCCTTGCGGCAAGGCCTTTGATTTACCCATTATTTCGGGGCCATGCGAATGGCGCCGTCCAGGCGGATGACTTCGCCATTGAGCATGTCGTTTTCCAGGATCTGCTTGACCAGCTTGGCGTAGTCCTCGGGTTTGCCCAGGCGACTGGGGAAGGGCACGCTGGCGGCCAGTGCATCCTGAACTTCCTGCGGCATGGTGAACAACATGGGGGTGCCGAAGATGCCGGGAGCAATCGTCATATTGCGAATACCGTTGCGAGCCAGGTCGCGAGCAATGGGTAGCGTCATGCCGACCACGCCGCCCTTGGAGGCTGAGTAGGCGGCCTGACCGATCTGGCCGTCATAGGCTGCGACGCTGGCGGTAGAAATCAGCACACCGCGCTCGCCGGTAGGTTCTGGCTCATTCTTGCTCATGGCATCCGCTGCCAGGCGAATCATGTTGAAGGTGCCGACCAGGTTGACCATGATGGTCTTGGTATAGACGGCCAGGCTGTGCGGGCCGCTCTTGCCTACGGTTTTCTCGGCCGGTGCAATACCGGCGCAGTTGATCAGGCCGGCGAGTTTGCCCAGGCTGGTGGCTTTGGCGACAACGGCCTGACCATCGGCCTCATTGCTGACATCGCAGCGCAGATAGGCGCCGCCGATCTCACTGGCTACGGCCTCGCCGCGCTCTGCATTCATGTCGGCAATCACGACCTTGCCGCCGTTGGCGGCCAGCATGCGCGCCGTACCTTCGCCCAAGCCTGAAGCGCCACCGGTCACGATGAATACGCGATCCTGAATCTGCATGAACTGTCTCCTTGTTCGATGTCTGTTGACGTTGACGTAAACGTCAATTATGCACAGAGTGAAGGAACTGGTGACCTGAGGAAAGCGCGCATAAAAAAAAGCCCAATCGGGAAGATTGGGCTTTGAAGGGATCCATGAAACGGGGGTTTCAGGAGGATCCAAGGAGACAACTTGCGCAAGGTCAGCATCTGATTCAATGTATGCCGACCTGACATGCTGGTGATTATAGGGTAAACCCTAGTCTTTGCCAAGCATGTCAATAACCATGTTCTTAACGCTTGGCAGCGGTCGTGGCCTTGACAGCTTCGGTTGCTGTCTTGGTGGCTGCGTTGAAATTGGCTTCGGCCATGTCGGAGGCTTGCTTCACCGCCTTTTGCACGGATTCGAAAGCGTTGTTGGCGGCGGAGACTGCGCTCTTGACCATGGCAACAGCGGATTCGGAACCGGCAGGAGCATTCTTGGTCGTGTTGTCCAGCAGGGCATTGAAGTTCTTGCGAGCTTCGGTGGACTGGGCTTCCAGCGTCTTGTTGAATTCGCCGGCAGTGTTGCTGGCGATGTCGTACAGGTGGCGGCTGTAGGAAGCTGTTTTCTCGGCCAGCGGCTGGAACAGGCCTGCTTGCAGAGTCAGCAGTTCCTGGGCGTCCTTGACGCTGAGCACGGCCTGGGTGTGCTGGGCAGCTTCGGCCAGTGCGGCGCGCGAGGCGGTGACGTTCAGTTCCACCAGCTTTTCCACGCCTTCGAAAGCTTTGCTGGTCAGGCCGAACAGTGTCTCGAAGTGGGCTTTTTGTGCGCTCAGGATTTGGTCAGGGGTCAGGCTCATGGCAATTCTCCAAAATTACGGATCTAACAAAGGGATCGGACCGGAGGAAACGTCTGCCCTGACATGACCGCTATCTTTGTCAGTCGCATGTTGCAGTGCAGCATGGGTGCATTGTGAAAGAGAATTTGTGGCAATGCAAGCTTTAATTTGTTGCGCTGCAGCAAAAAAATTAATGACTCTTTGTTTTTGATAAGTATCTGATTTTTAAAAGACTTTGTTGTGTCTGATAACTGACAAAAATTGAAGTGGCGTGTTTTCTTTGTGCGGTGCGTCATGCGTTGATGAGTGACAACCTGCAAGCCCTGTCGCGGTGGTGCTGGCGGCGCCGGGGCAGCTCTGCAAAATGACTGCATGACTGCATCGTTATCTCATGGCAAACCTTTGCGCGCCCAGCCGCAGGCGCGCGACTCCTATCCCGTGTTTCGTGAAATCAGCACCCGCTGGTCGGACAACGATGTTTACGGTCATGTGAACAACGTCATCTACTACAGCTGGTTTGATACCGCGGTCAATGCGTATCTGATAGAGCAGGGCGCGTTGGATATTCATGATGGGCAGACGATTGGCCTGGTGATAGAGACCCAGTGCAATTACTTTGCCTCGTTGGCTTTCCCCCAAGCCGTGGAAGCGGGTATTCGCGTGGCCCATCTGGGTAGCTCCAGCGTGCGCTATGAAGTGGGTCTGTTTGCCAGGGGTGCGAGCCAGTCGGCTGCTGCCGGGCATTTTGTGCATGTCTATGTCGACAGGCAGACGCGCCGGCCTGTGCCTTTGCCCGAGCCCTTGCGGGCGGCGCTACAGTCACTGCTGCGTGCAGAGCCTGCTGGTGAATAGCAAAAATGATAGCTTCTCGCGTATGTGTATCAAAGGTTTGATTCTGATCCGATTGATATATCTGGCGGCAAATCCGAAGCCCGCATCTGCAAGAAGCGCTTAGGGGCCGTGAGTACGGTGCAGGGTGTGGAATAGCCTACACTCGTCAGTCTCTGTTGAGGCTGGCGCAGCCTGTATTTGAGCCAGCCTTGTTCCATGACTGAACGGACCGTCAGGCCCACCGTCGTCCATGATCATCACCAGTCTGCTAGACACCGACCTGTACAAATTCACGATGATGCAGGTGGTGCTGCATCAGTTTCCGGGCGCGCAAGTGGAGTACCGCTTCAAATGCCGCAACCCTGGCGTGCAACTGGCTCCGTACGTCAATGAAATTCGTGAAGAAATCCGCTCTCTGTGCAAGCTGCGCTTTCAAGATGCCGAGCTGGCCTATCTGAGTTCGCTGCGCTTCATCAAGAGCGATTTTGTCGATTTCCTGAGCCTGTTCCAGCTCAACGACAAATACATCACGGTCACGCCCCTGGCCAGCGGCGAGATCGACATCACCATCCAGGGCCCTTGGCTGCACACCATCCTGTTCGAGATTCCAGTGCTGGCCATCGTCAACGAGGTGTATTTCCGCAATACCCAGCCCGTACCCAACTTTCTGGAAGGACGCAAGCGCCTGGACGAGAAGATCGCGCTGCTGCAGGCGCCTGGCCTTGAGTCGCTCAAGATTGCCGATTACGGCACCCGCAGGCGCTTTTCCAGGGCCTGGCATGAAGAGGTGCTGCGGGTGCTTTGCGCCAGGCTGGGTCATTCGGGGGCGGCGCGCGTTAACGGCCAGCGCAAGGGGCAACTGGCGGGCACCAGCAATGTGCTGTATGCGATGAAGCTGGGCCTGATCCCGCTGGGCACCTTGGCCCATGAATATCTGCAGGCCTGCCAGTCGCTGGGCCCGCGCCTGCGCGACAGCCAGATCTTCGGCTTCGAGTCCTGGGCGCGCGAGTACCGGGGCGATCTGGGGATTGCGCTGTCCGACGTCTATGGCATGTCGGCCTTTCTGCGTGATTTCGATCTGTACTTCTGCAAGCTTTTTGACGGTGCGCGCCATGACAGCGGCGACCCGTTTGACTGGGGCGAGCGCCTGATCGCGCATTACAAGGCCAACAAGATCGATCCGCTGAGCAAGGTGCTGATCTTCAGCGACGGGCTGACCATCCCCAAAACCATCGGGCTGTTCGAGCGCTTCAACGGTCGCTGCCAGCTGGCGTTCGGCATCGGCACCAATCTGACCAACGATTTGGGAAATCCCCCCGAGCATGTGCCATTGCAGATCGTGATCAAGATGACGCGCTGCAACGGCCAGCCCGTGGCAAAGCTATCGGACACACCGGGCAAGAGCATGTGTGACGATGAAAAATACCTGGCCTATCTGCGCCAGGTGTTCAGCATTGCGCCGCCGGCGCCGGTTTCGCCGGCATAGAAATCAAAGAATCATTGGCGGGAGTTATGCCTGTTGCAGGGCAAAGAGCAGAGAGGATGGGCGTTTGAACAGCAAATCTTTTATGAAAGCCGCGGCGGCCGCGCTGCTGACGCTGGCAGCGGCCACCGCGCAGGCCGCAGACATTGACGGCGCAGCCATGTCCGTGGCCTGGGGCCTGCCGTTTGTGGGCATGCTGCTGTCCATTGCGCTGCTGCCGCTGCTGCTTCCGCAATTCTGGCATCACCATTTCGGCAAGGTCACTGCCGGCTGGGCGCTGGCCTTCCTGCTGCCTTTTGCGCTGGTCTACGGGTTGGGCGCGGCGGGCGTGAATCTGGTGCATGCCTTGCTGGCCGAGTATCTGCCATTCGTGATCCTGCTGACCGCGTTGTACACGGTGGCCGGAGGCATCTATGTGCGCGGCAATCTGCGTGGTTCGCCGGGGTTGAATACCGCCATCCTGGCCATTGGAGCGGTGCTGGCCAGCTTCATGGGAACGACCGGGGCTTCGATGCTGCTGATACGCCCCTTGCTGCGCGCCAACGATAACCGCCGTCATCAGGCTCATGTGGTGGTGTTTTTCATCTTCATCGTCTCCAATGCTGGGGGGGCGTTGACGCCGCTCGGAGATCCGCCGCTGTTCCTGGGCTTTCTGAAGGGGGTGGACTTCTTCTGGACGGTGAGCCATATCTGGGGCCCTATGCTGTTCCTCACGCTGGCGCTGCTGGCCATCTTCTATGCGATAGATCACAAGCTGATGGGGCAAAAGGGCGAGACCGATCTGCCCGATCCCACGCCCAGCATGGATGTGACCGGGGCTCAAAGCCGCCTGGGCTTTGAAGGCCGCGTGAACTTTGTGCTGCTGATGGTGGTGGTGGCTCTGGTGCTGGTCAGCGGCATCTGGCGCACTCCTGCGGGTATCGAGATCGCCGGGACCCATGTGGGCCTGCCCGGTTTGGTGCGTGATCTGGGTTTGCTTGCCGTGGTGCTGCTTTCGCTCAAACTCACACCCGCTCGTGTGCATCAGGCCAATGAGTTCGGCTGGGGACCCATGCAGGAAGTGGCCAAGCTGTTTGCAGGTATTTTCCTGACCATCATTCCCGTCATCGCCATGCTCAAGGCAGGTGTCGATGGCCCGTTCGGTGCCGTGGTGCGCGCAGTCACCAATGCCGATGGCACGCCCAACCCGGCCATGTATTTCTGGGCCACGGGTCTGCTGTCTTCCTTCCTCGACAACGCTCCGACTTATCTGGTGTTCTTCAATACCGCCGGCGGCGACCCCGCTCACCTCATGACCGAGATGGCGCTGACGCTGACAGCCATTTCTGCCGGTGCCGTGTTCATGGGTGCGAACACATACATTGGCAATGCGCCCAATCTCATGGTCAAGGCGATTGCTGAAGATCGCGGCGTGAAGATGCCGGGCTTTTTCGGCTATATGCTCTGGTCGGTCTGCGTGCTGGTACCTCTGCTGGTTTTGATTACCTGGATTTGGTTTAGGTGATGGCTCTCCCCTTGAGGGGGACGACATCATTGCTGCGGGACGGCTCTTGCTTGATAGCTCGGGCTGTGCCGGGCGAGCTGAAATGTTCTAAAAAGATGAATGAGGAGACAACGCGATGAGTCAAAAGCCCCGTATCTTGATTGCCCGCGCCATTTCACCCGAGGTGGTGCAGCGGTTGCAGCAGCATTTTGAAGTGCAGTCCAATCAGGAGGATGTGGTCTGGTCTCCGGCAGAGCTGGCACAGCAGTTGCAGGGCAAGGATGGCGTACTGACCACGGGGTCGCAGCGCATCGATGCTGAGTTGCTGGCCGCCTGCCCGCAGCTCAAGATCGTGGCCAATATGGCGGTGGGCTACAACAATTTCGATGTGCCCGCGATGACGGCCGCGGGCGTGCAGGGCACGAATGCCCCCGATGTGCTGACCGAGACAACGGCTGATTTCGGCTTTGCCCTGCTGATGGCCACGGCGCGCCGCATTGCCGAGAGCGAGCACTATCTGCGTGCCGGGCTCTGGAAGGACTGGCATTACGACCTGTTTGCGGGTGCCGAGGTGCATGGCAGCACGCTGGGCATCCTGGGCATGGGCCGCATCGGTCAGGCCATTGCACGCCGTGCGGCTTACGGCTTTGGCATGGAGGTGATCTATCACAACCGCTCGCGTCTGGATGCTGCGCTGGAAGCCGAGTGCAAGGCCAGTTATGTCGGCAAGCAGGAGCTGCTCGAGCGTGCAGACCATCTGATGCTGGTGCTGCCATTCACCCCCGAAAACCGCCATACCATAGGCGCGGGAGAAATTGCGCATATGAAGCCCACAGCCACGCTGATCAATATTGCGCGTGGCGGCATCGTCGATGATGCGGCTCTGGCCCAGGCACTCAAGGATAAGCGCATTGCCGCAGCGGGGCTGGACGTGTTCGAGGGTGAGCCTGTCGTGCATCCCGATCTGCTGACCGTGCCCAATGTGGTGCTGACACCTCATATCGCCAGCGCCACCAAGGGTACGCGTACGGCCATGGCGGGGCTGGCGGCTGACAACCTGATCTCGTTCTTTGCTGGCAAGGGGCCGCTGACGCCCGTCAATCAGCTGGCCTGATGCCGCGATTAGGCCGTATCACGTCATATCAGTTTGAGGGCGAATACGTGCTCTGAGTGCGTTGTCGGCTTTGATAATTTCTGCCCGCTTGGCGTCTGTGCGCACAGCGGGCTTTTTTATATCAAGCGAGACAGCAATGCCTTTTATCCGCACCAGCGTCCACAAGGACACCATGCCCGCCCAGCGCCAGGCCATCGTCAACGGTATTCATCAGGCCCTGATCGACGGCATCGGCATGCCCGCCGATGAGCTGTTCAACATGGTTGAGGAATATGACGAGCAGAAGTTCTTCTTCAGCCGCACTTTCAACGGCTACAAGCGCTCGGACCGCGTGGTCGTGGTCGAGATCACCATGCGCCGTGGGCGCAGCGATGCCATGAAGCGCGCGCTGTATGCCAACATCGCCGCCAATCTGGAGAAAGATGCGGACGTCGCACCCAGCGATGTGTTCATCTTCACGCACGAAAACGACTATTCCGACTGGTCCGTGGGCGGCGGCAAGTTCGCCATGGCCATTGCCCAGCAAGTGGGCCCCGACGCCTGATTCTTGCGTCAACCGATTGCAGCCTAGCTGTCACCAAGGCTGCAACCGGAAGCAGCACTTTTGATCGCATTGAATTTTTCGTGGCTCTGAGGACTGATAATTTGCCTGCGCGCTAGTGCTTGCAAACTTCAGTCTGCAATGCCCAGGGCGGAAATTCAATGAATAGGTCTGTGGCGATCTCCTGATAAGCGCTTGCAGCTATGAAAAAAAGAGTGCGAAAGGCGTGGCAAGACAGTGACTACGTGGTGGCTTGGGTTGGCGGCGCTGGCCGTATTGATGGTGGGCCTGCTTCTGGTGCTGCTGTGGTGGCTGCAGGGGCTGCGCCGTCAGACGGAACTTGCTCTCGGCCCTGATGCGATGAGGCTGCAAGCCCAGCTGCTGCAGGGATTGCAGGCGCTGGATGTCAGGCTGCAGCAGTTGGAGCGCAGCAGCCAGAGTACCCAGATGACGGTGGCCAAGAGCGATGGAGCCCTGGACCGTGTCACCCAGCATGTGCAGACCCAGTTGGCCCAGGCCCAGCAAGATGCACTGGCCGCACGGCGCGAGCAGGCGGCGGCGCTGGCATCTTTTCGTGAAGACGTTGCCCAGCTAGCGCAGCGGCTGACGGGCGACAGCCAGCAAGCCCGCGCGGCACTGGCCCAAAGCAGTGCCGAGCAGGCAGTCCATGTCCAGCAGCGCTTCGAAGCCCTGGCCGAGACGACGCGCGGTACGCTGGACTCGCTCAAGGGCGATATCCAGCAGCAGCTCACGCATATGAGTACCAATATGGGGGCTGCGCTCAAGGATCAGCTGGGAAGCAATGGCGAGCAACTGCGCCATCAGTTTGCCGTGTTGCAGGATGCGGTGAGCCAGCAACTGGCTGCGCTGGCACAGGGCCAGCAGACCACGGCCGAGCAGCTGCGCGCAACGCTCAACGAGCGACTGGCCACGATTCAGAGCGAAAACTCCCTCAAGCTCGACGAGATGCGCCGCACTGTCGATGAAAAACTGCATGCCACGCTGGAGCAGCGTTTGGGCGAGTCCTTCAAGCTGGTCAGCGATCGGCTGGAGCAGGTGCACAAGGGGCTGGGCGAGATGCAGACCCTGGCGGGCAGCGTAGGCGATCTGAAGCGCGTGATGACCAATGTGAAGTCGCGCGGCACCTGGGGCGAGCTGCAGCTGGGCAGCATTATCGACAATGTGCTCACGCCCGAGCAGTACGCGAGAAACGTCAAGACCGTGCCTGGCAGTGATGAGCTGGTCGAGTTCGCCATCCGGCTGCCGGGCCGCAACGACGAGCAGCCCGTATGGTTGCCCATCGACGCCAAATATCCGGTCGAGCATTACCAGCGCCTGCAGGATGCCCAGGACAGTGCCGACAGGGTGGCAATTGCCGCAGCAGGCAATGCCTTCGAGACATCGATTCGCGGCGAAGCCAAAAAGATCGCGAGCAAGTACATCGCACCGCCGCACACCACGGACTTTGCCGTCATGTATCTGCCCACCGAGGGCCTGTTCGCCGAAGTGCTGCGCCGCCCGGGGCTGGTCGAGGCGCTGCAGAATGAGCATCGGATTGTGATTACCGGTCCCGCGAATCTGGCCGCCATGCTCAGCAGCCTGCAGATGGGCTTCAAGACGCTGGCGATCGAGAAGCGCTCCTCCGAAGTCTGGGGCGTGCTCGGTCAGGTCAAGACCGAGTTCGGCAAGTTCGGCGAGGTGGTGGAGGCTACGCGCAAGTCCATCGATGCCGCTGCGCGCAAGTTTGATCAGGTGGGTGTGCGCACGCGCGCCATTCAGCGCCATTTGCGCAATGTGCAGGAGCTGCCGAATGAAGCCGGGCAGGAGCAGCCCCTGTTTCCGGCCACCTCGTCTGGAGGTGATCAGACCGCCAGCGAGGACGAAGAATGAATGCGGCCCTGCTGCGCCTGATCCTCGCGCAAGTCTGTATTCACGGCACCATGACCGGGATGCGCATGGCCACGCCGCTTTTGGCGCTCAAGGAGGGCTATAGCGCGGCTGCGGTCGGCATGCTGCTGGCGCTGTTTGCGCTGACCCAGGTGTTCCTGTCCCTGCCGGCGGGGCGCTATGCGGACCGTCACGGGCTCAAGCGCCCGCTCATCATCAGTGTGGCGGCCGCCTGTTCCGGAGCGGGAGTGGCCGTGCTGTTCCCGATTTATCCGGTGCTATGCCTGAGCGCTTTGCTGACGGGCGGCGCCGCCGGCATGGCACTGATCGCCCTGCAGCGCCATGTGGGGCGCATGGCACACAACAAGGACGAGTTGCGCAAGGTCTTCAGTTGGCTGGCGATCGGGCCGGCCATCTCCAATTTTTTGGGGCCTTTCGCGGCCGGGTTGCTGATCGACTATGCCGGCGGCGAAGCGGCCAGCACCACGGGCTTCAGGGCGGCGTTTTTGCTGCTGACCCTGATGCCTCTGGCGGCCTGGTTCTGGGCAAGAACGGTGCAGGAGTTGCCCGCACTGCAGACCGAGAGTGCGAACCAGAAGGCAACGGCCTGGGACCTGGTGCAGAACCGGGGCTTCAGGCGCCTGTTGCTGTTGAACTGGGCGCTTTCCTCTTGCTGGGACGTGCACACCTTTGTCGTGCCCATTCTGGGCCATGAGCGCGGACTGCCTGCCTCGGTGATAGGCAGCATCCTGGGCGCCTTTGCGATTGCTGCAGCCGTGATCCGCATGCTGATGCCCATCATCACACGCCATATGGCCGAATCGCAAGTGGTGCTGGGGGCCATGGTTGCCGCTTGCGCCCTGTTCATCGCCTATCCCTTCATGCCCGGTGCCTGGAGCATGGGCGCCTGTTCGGTCTTGCTGGGCGTGGTGCTGGGATCGGTGCAGCCCATGGTGATGAGCATGATCCATCAGATCACGCCACCCGAGCGCCATGGCGAGGCGCTGGGATTGCGCATGATGGCCATCAATGGCTCCAGCGTGCTGATGCCGGTGCTGTTCGGCTCGCTGGGCACCGTGGTCGGTGTCTCGGCCCTGTTCTGGGCCGTGGGGGTTCTGGTCGGAGTGTCCTCGCGCCTGCCCTGGCTGATCGGCAAGCAGGATATGCCGGGCGATGAGTGGGTCGGCCATTAACCGGGCCGCCTGCATGCATTGAAAAAGAGCGCCCAGGGCGCTCTTTTGTCTTCTGGAAGTGCTTTACAGCTCTTCGACCCTGCGTGCCGGGTAGCTGTCCCAGCTCTGGCAGCCGGGGCAATGCCAGAAATGGGTGCGGGCTTCAAAGCCGCAGGCCGCACAGCGGTAGCGGGTCAGGGGCTTGGTGGCGTGGTTCAGCGCCTTCTGCACGGTGGCATGGTACTGCTCTTCGGTCAGGGTCTCGCCTTCCAGCCATTGGGCAGCAGCCACCAGGGAAGATTCATGCTCCAGGTGTTGCACCAGGCGCTGGCGGCCGGGGGCTCCTGCATCTCCGCTTTTCTGATCGACTGCGACCAGTGCCTGCAGCAGATCCAGCGAGGGTGCCTGCTCATAGTGCTTGAGCAGCAGATCGCGAGCCTCGGCGAGCGCGCCCGTTGCCTCGGCCACTTCCACAAGCAGGCTGGCCGCCAGGGGCAGGGCTGCGGGGCTGTTCTGTGCCAGGGCCTGAAGACTTGACAAAGCCTGTGCGGACCGGCCCTGTCGATGCTGGAGCTGGGCCAGCTCCAGTCGGGGGCGCGGAGCTTGCGGCGCAGTCTCCAGGGCCTGTTGCAGCTGCGCAAACGCCTTGTCGAGCTGGCCATGGGCGACCTGGGATTGCGCGTCTTCGCAAAGATAGTGGGCCAGCCGGGTGCTGAAGTCCCCTTGGCCGGCGGCCTGCATCTTGCGCACGATGGCCGCTGCCTGGGCCCAGTCGCGCGAGCGCTCGTATATGGCCAGCAGCGCCAGGCGTGCTTCGCCTTCGTACTGCGTGCCTTCGAGGCGGTTCAGAGCCTCCTCGGCGCGGTCCAGCAGGCCGGCCTTGAGAAAGTCCTGTGCCAGCGCATGCTGGGCACGGTCTCGGTCGGGGCGGGTGAGGTCGGCGCGGCTGAGCAGATGCTCGTGGACGCGCACTGCTCGGTTGTATTCGCCGCGGCGGCGAAACAGATTGCCCAGTGCAAAGTGCAGTTCGGTGGTGTCGGGGTCGTTCTGCACGGCCTCGATAAAGGCATCGATGGCCTTGTCCTGCTGCTCGTTGAGTAGAAAGTTCAGGCCTTTGAAGTACGCCTTGGGAGCCTGGCGGTTGTCGGCACGCACCTGGCGCAAATCCCAGCGGGAGGCCAGCCAGCCCAGCACAAAGGCTGCAGGCAGGCCCAGCAAAATCCAAGTCAGATTAAATTCCATGCACGTCGCCCGGCGCAATGATCGAAGAAGAGTTCTGTTCCTTCACCGCAGGTGCTGCACTGGTGGCGCTGGCTGCGGCGTTCGGTGCCTGTTGAGTGGCCTGTGCCTCGCGCGCTGCGCTGCGATGCTTGAGCCAGCGTGGCACCATGCCCAGCACTCCGACAAAAAGGCCCAGTGCGAAAGCAGCCAGAACCACCAGAACCAGAGGTGCCGTCCATGCCGTGCCAAAGAAAAAATGCACGGTGGCGTCTTGCTGGTTGTTGAGTGCGAATGCGAACAGAGTGAAAAAAATGGCTGCCTTGAGCAGCCACAGCAGGTATTTCATGCTTCCCTTTATGCGCCTTGTGTGACGGGAAGATTTTAGGCCAGCCTATGCTCGGACTGGCAAACGGACGGCGTGGTCAGCCCTGATGTGGCTGACGGTGCCCATGGACTTCAGGCGATCTGCGGCTGCTGGGCAGCGGAGTCTTCGGCCTTGAGATTGTCCACGGCTTCGCGCAGGGCCTTGCCTGGCTTGAAATGAGGCACGCGCTTGGAAGGAACCTGAACGGACTCGCCGGAGCGGGGGTTGCGGCCTATGCGGGGCTGGCGGTGATTGATGGCAAAGCTGCCAAAGCCGCGAATTTCAATACGGTGACCGCGCACCAGGGCATCGCTGACGGCATCCAGAATGGTTTTGACGGCCTGCTCGGCATCACGTTGGTTGAGTTGGCCAAATTGGG
This sequence comes from Comamonas sp. Z1, assembly GCF_008121555.1. Lineage (NCBI taxonomy): Bacteria > Pseudomonadati > Pseudomonadota > Betaproteobacteria > Burkholderiales > Comamonadaceae > Comamonas > Comamonas sp. Z1. The sequence continues at coordinate 32,874 of NZ_VOQT01000007.1, read as the reverse complement.
CGGCAAGTTCTTCGACGAGATCGGATCGGGTCATCGGGTGACGGAGGCTCTAGGTTGAAAACAACAACGGGCGCACAGGGCGCCCGTTGTCTTTGACGCTTGGCGGTCAGTCAGACGAGCTGGCTGACCGGCTGATGCAAGATTTACTTGTCAGCGTCCAGCTTGGCGCGCAGCAGAGCGCCCAGGCTGGTGGTACCAGCGTTTTCCTTGGAGGACTGAGCCGACAGGGAAGCCATGGCGACTTGCTGTTCAGCGTGATCCTTTTGCTTGATGGACAGCTGGATGTTGCGGCTCTTGCGATCCACGTTCACCACCACGGCCGTCACTTCGTCGCCTTCCTTCAGGACGGAACGAGCATCTTCCACGCGGTCTTGCGAGATTTCGGAAGCGCGCAGGTAGCCGATAATGTCTTCACCCAGGTCGATTTCAGCGCCCTTGGCGTCCACGGTCTTGACCTTGCCGGTCACAACCTGGCCCTTGTCGTTCACGGTCACGAAGGTCGTGAAGGGATCGCTGTCCAGCTGTTTGATGCCCAGGGAGATGCGCTCGCGCTCAACGTCCACGGCCAGCACGATGGCTTCGACTTCTTGACCCTTCTTGTAGTTGCGAACAGCGGCTTCGCCGGCTTCGTTCCAAGACAGGTCAGACAGGTGCACCAGGCCGTCGATACCGGCAGCCAGACCCACGAACACGCCGAAGTCGGTGATGGACTTGATGGGGCCCTTCACGCGGTCGCCGCGCTTGGTGTTCTGGGCGAATTCTTGCCAGGGGTTAGCCTTGCACTGCTTCATGCCCAGGGAAATGCGACGCTTGTCTTCGTCGATTTCCAGAACCATGACTTCCACCTCGTCGCCCAGGGACACGAGCTTGGTGGGAGCGATGTTCTTGTTGGTCCAGTCCATTTCGGAAACGTGCACCAGGCCTTCGATGCCGGGTTCCAGTTCCACGAATGCGCCGTAGTCAGCAATGTTGGTGACCTTGCCGAACAGACGGGTGGCGGAGGGGTAGCGGCGAGCCACGCCCATCCAGGGATCGTCGCCCATTTGCTTCAGACCCAGGGACACGCGGTTCTTTTCGGTGTCGAACTTCAGGATCTTGGCAGTGATTTCCTGGCCGGCAGTCACCACTTCGGAGGGGTGACGCACACGGCGCCATGCCATGTCGGTGATGTGCAGCAGGCCGTCGATACCGCCCAGGTCCACGAACGCACCGTATTCGGTGATGTTCTTGACCACGCCCTGAACGATAGCGCCTTCCTTCAGGGTTTCCATCAGCTTGGCGCGCTCTTCGCCCATGGAGGCTTCCACCACAGCGCGGCGCGACAGCACCACGTTGTTGCGCTTGCGATCCAGCTTGATGACCTTGAATTCCAGGGTCTTGTTTTCGTAGGGAGTCAGGTCCTTGATGGGACGTGTGTCGATCAGCGAACCGGGCAGGAAAGCGCGGATGCCGTTGACCAAAACGGTCAGGCCGCCCTTGACCTTGCCGGAAGTGGTGCCGGTCACGAATTCGCCGGATTCCAGAGCCTTTTCCAGCGACAGCCAGGAAGCCAGACGCTTGGCGGTGTCACGGGACAGGATGGTGTCGCCGTAGCCGTTTTCGATGGAGCCGATGGCCACGGACACGAAGTCACCCACTTGGACTTCGACTTCGCCCTGGTCGTTCTTGAACTCGTCGAGGGGCACGTAGGCTTCCGACTTCAGGCCGGCGTTCACCACCACGAAGTTGTGCTCAACGCGCACGACTTCAGCGGTGATAACTTCGCCAGGACGCATTTCGGTGCGTGTCAACGACTCTTCAAAAAGGGCGGCAAAAGATTCAGACATGTAGTTCCTTGCCCGCAACCAGGTTTCCGTCGGCACCATTGCCAAGCGTTTTTAAGACTGATTGCGGAGGTTGTGGGTTTGAGGCCCACGGGGGTTAAAGGTTAACAACCTTGCTGCCGGTCCGCGGTCTGCGAGAACCTGACATCAAGGGCCAACAAGCCAGATGCAGGGCTGGCCTTGAAACTTCAAGCTTGAAATTTCAAGGACGACCGAACGGCTGGCGTTCCTGCCACCACGACAGCACCTGGGCAACCACTTCTTCAATGGTCATCTCGGAGCTGTCGAGCTGCAAAGAATCCTCGGCGGGCTTGAGCGGAGCGGTGCTGCGATTCATATCGCGGGCGTCGCGCGCCTCAAGGTCTGCCAAAAGGGTGGACATATTAGCTGAAATTCCTTTGGAAATCAACTGTTTATATCGGCGCTCGGCGCGGCACTGCGCAGACGCCCACAAATAGACCTTCAGCGGGGCGTGAGGGAAGATGACCGTACCCATGTCGCGGCCATCGGCAACCAGTCCAGGCAGGGCTTGGAAGGACAGCTGCAGATCCACCAGCGCGGTGCGCACGGCAGGCAGGGCCGATACGCGCGAGGCATTCATGCCGGCTTCTTCGCTGCGAATGGCCAGGCTGATGTCCTCGTCGCCGAGCCAGACACGCTGCTGTGCATCGAAGCGCACGGGCATGTCCAGCGCCATCTCGGCAATGGTTTCCTCGTTCGACTCGTCAAGCGTCATGCCGGCACGCGATGCGGCCAGGCCGGTGATGCGGTACAGCGCGCCGGAGTCCAGCAACTGGTAGCCCAGTGCCCTGGCGACTTCTGCAGCAATCGTGCCCTTGCCGGAGGCTGTGGGCCCGTCGATGCAGATCACGGGAATATGCTCGCGCTCGGCTTCGCTGACGGAGAACAGCGCCTCGAAATAGTCGGGAAAGGTCTTGGCCACGCATTTGGGGTCTTCTATGCGCACCGGCAGCTTGGCCGGGTTGAAGGCCGCCAGGGAGAAGCACATGGCGACGCGGTGGTCGTCATAGGTGTGGATGCTGGCCGCTTTCCAGGTGGTCTTGCCGGCGGGCGGCGTGATGCGGATGTAGTCAGCCCCTTCTTCCACCGAGGCGCCGAGCTTGCGCAACTCGATCGCCATGGCGGCAATGCGGTCGGTTTCCTTGACGCGCCAGCTGGCGATATTGCGCAGCGTGGTCACGCCGTCGGCATACAGCGCCATGGTGCCCAGCGTCATGGCCGCGTCGGGAATATGGTTGCAATCGAGGTCGATGGCCTTCAGAGGCCAGCTGCCACAGCTGACCTGCAGCCAGTTGGGGCCGCTTTCGATTTGTGCGCCCATGGCCTGGGCGGCCTCGATGAAGCGGATATCGCCCTGGATCGAATCCTGGCCCACACCCAGAATGCGGATGCTCTTGGGCTGCGGCACGTTGTCGGCATCGGCGTCATCGGTGGTGCCGGTGGCAATCGCGCCAAGCGCGATGAAATAGCTGGCCGACGAGGCATCGGCCTCCACATGGATGGCGCCCGGCGACTGATAGCGGCTGCCTGAGGGGATCACGAAACGCTGCCAGCGGTCGTTCTTCACGGCAATGCCGAAGCGCGCCAGCAGCTCCAGCGTGATGTGGATATAGGGCCTTGAGATCAGCTCGCCCACCACCTCGATGGTGATGTCGCGCTGTGCCCCGGGGACATTGGCCAGCAGGGGCAAGGCCATCAGCAGCGAGGTCAGGAACTGGCTGGAGACATCGCCGCGCACCTTGATGGATTCGCTGCCCAACTGGCTGAAGTCGGGCTGGCCGATCTTCAGGGGCGGAAAGCCTTCATCCTTCAGATAGTCGATCTTGCAGCCCAGCTGGCGCAGCGCATCGACCAGGTCGCCGATGGGGCGTTCGTACATGCGGGGAACGCCCGTCATCTCGAAGTCGCCGCCCAGCACCGACAGCGCCGCAGTCAGCGGGCGCATGGCTGTGCCGGCATTGCCCAGGAACAGCGTGGCCGCAGTGCCGGCCGGCAACTGACCCCCGATGCCGGTGACGTCAATCGCCTGGCCGGGTGTGACGGCATCCGGGCTGATGCTGCAGCCCAGCTGCTTGAGTCCGGCCAGCATGACGCGGGTGTCGTCCGAATCCAGCAGGTCGTGAATGGTGGTGGTGCCCTGGCTCAGCGCCGCCAGCAGCAGCACGCGATTGGAAATGCTTTTGGAGCCGGGCAGGCTGACGCTGCCGTTGGCGGAGTCCAGTGCGGGCAGGTCCAGAAATTCAGTGGTGAACATAAAACTCTCGTAACCCCCTGTGCAGCCTGGCTGCTTCGACACCAGGGCTGCGCGGCTGCCTCTGCCCGGTGTCTCTGGCGGTTGGGTGAATAGATCGACGCCGCTAGTTTAAGAGCCTCGCTTGCCGCCCATGGTCCATTCGGCGCGTGCGGCACTGGCCAGGGTCAGGCGGTCCTGCAGTCCCTGGCCGTCGTTGGCTTGCATCAGCCCTTCGAGCTGCTCCAACGCCTGGCGAAACTGACGTGACTGGGCCAGCACCTGATCGCGGTTGGCCAGCAGCACATCGCGCCAGAGCTTGGGGTCGCCCGCGCCTATGCGCGTGAAATCGCGAAAGCCGGGTCCGGCCAGCGCCAGCATATCGTCGGCACCGGGCTGGTTCAGCACGCTTTGCATCATGGCAAATGCCAGCAGATGGGGCAGGTGGCTGACGGTGGCGAGTGCGCTGTCATGGGCTTCGGGCGACATGGCCGTGACCTTGCATCCCAGGGCCTGCCACAGCGCCTGGGCCTTGGCCAGATGCGCTGTCAGCGTGCGCTCCGTAGGGGTCAGCACGACCTGGGCGCCCTGGTAGAGCTTGACATCGGCGTGCTCCACGCCGGCCACTTCCTTGCCGGTGATGGGGTGGGCGGGCACAAAGCTGCCGATCTGGTCGCGCAGCGCCGAACGTGCGGCCTGCACCACATCGACCTTGGTGGAGCCCACGTCCATGATCATCATCTGGGGCGTGACCAGATGCTTGATGGACTTGAGCGTGGCCTCGGTGGCCGCCACGGGCACGGCCAGCAGCACCAGATCGGCGCCGGCCGCCGCCAGCAGGGCGGAGGGCGCTTCCACGTCGATCACGCCCATCTGGCGCGCACGTTCGGTGGTCGAGGGCGATTTGCTGTAGCCCACCACGCGCTTGACCAGGCCTGCTTTCTTGAGTGCCAGCGCGAAGGAGCCGCCCATCAATCCGCAGCCGATCAAGCCGAGCTGCTCGAACGGCTGCAATTCCTGAGCTGCCATCACTTGCTCACCGGGTAGGTGCCCAGCACCTTGTAGAACGCGCACAGGCCCTGCAGCTCCTGCAGGGCGGCGGCCACATTGGCCTGGGCTGGGTGACCTTCGATGTCGATGTAGAAGTAATACTCCCATTGGCCGGTGCGGGCGGGACGCGACTCGAAGCGCGTCATCGAGACGCCATGCTTCTTGAGCGGCACCAGCAGGTCATGCACGGCGCCTGCGGTGTTGGGCACCGAGACCACCAGGCTGGTGCAGTCGCTGCCGCTGGGCGCGGCCGTGGCCAGCGTGTGCGGCAGGCAGATGACGGCAAAACGCGTGCGGTTGTAGGCATCGTCCTGGATCGCGTGGCTGACGATGTGCAGGCCGAACTGCTGGGCGGCGCGCTCACCGGCAATGCCGGCCCAGTTGGGATGCAGGGCCGCCAGGCGTGCGCCTTCGGCATTGCTCTCCACGGGGCGGCGTTCGGCATGCGGCAGGTGCTTGGACAGCCAGCCCTGACACTGAGCCAGAGCCTGGGGGTGGGCGGCCACGACCTCGATGCCGTCCAGCGTGTTGCTGGTGCGCATCAGATTGTGGCGGATCAGCATGCTGACTTCGCCCACCACATGGCAGGGCGTGTGCAGGAACATGTCCAGCGAGCGCGTGACCACGCCCTCGTTGGAGTTCTCCACGCCCACCACGCCGTACTGGGCGCTGCCGGCGGCCGTGGCGTGAAAGACTTCCTCGAAGCTGTTGCAGTACATCAGGTCGGCCGCGCCGCCGAAGTACTGGATCGCCGCTTCCTCGCAGAAGGTACCGGCCGGGCCGAGCACGGCCACGCGCTGGGGGGATTCCAGCGCCAGGCAGGCCGACATGATCTCGCGCCAGATGGCGGCCACATGCGCGCCCTTGAGCGGGCCGGGGTTGTTGGACTTGATCTTCTCGATCACCTGGGCCACGCGGTCCGGGCGGAAGAAGGCCGAGCCTTCCTTCTTCTTGAGCTCGCCCACCTGCTCGGCCACATGGGCGCGCTGATTGACCAGCTCCAGCAACTGGCGGTCCAGGGAATCGATCTGGTTGCGCAGCGACAACAGCTCGGGGCTGGCTTGGGGTTCTTGGCTCATGAATCTCTCAAATGTCGTAGCTGCTGGCGCTTTTTGCACAAGGAATTCAAACCAATACCTTGGTGAAGTACTTGCAGATCAAGCGGTGGCAGCTCATCTTTTTACAAGGCTAAGGGTGGGGCTCAGGCCTGACGTTGCTCGAAGTCACGCATGTAGTCGACCAGCGCCTGCACGCCTGCTATGGGCATGGCGTTGTAGATACTGGCACGCATGCCGCCCACGGACTTGTGGCCCTTGAGCTGCAGCAGGCCGGCTTGCTTGGCGCCGGCCAGGAAGGCGTCGTTGCGCGACTCATCGTGAAGGAAGAACGGAATGTTCATGCGCGAGCGGCAGTTCGCGGCCACCTTGTTCACGTAGAACGAGGACTGGTCCACATAGTCATAGAACAGCTTGGCCTTGGCGATGTTGCGCGCTTCCATGGCGGCCACGCCGCTGAGGCCGCCTTCGGTCTGGCGCTTGAGCCACTGGAAGGTCAGGCCGGCCATGTAGATGCCCCAGGTGGGAGGCGTGTTGTACATGCTGCCGTTGTCGGCCACGATACGGTAGTCAAAGGCGCTGGGGCAGACGGGCAGGGCATGGCCCAGCAGGTCTTCGCGCACGATGACGATGGTCAGGCCGGCGGGGCCGATGTTCTTCTGCGCGCCGCCAAAGGCCAGGCCCACGCGGCTCCAGTCGATGGAGCGCGAGGCCACATGCGAGGAGAAGTCGATGACCAGCGGAGCATCCGAGCCCAGAGCCTGGAGGTCGGGCAGCTCGTGGAACTCCACGCCGTGAATGGTCTCGTTGCTGCAGATATGCACATAGCTGGCGCCGCGGCTCAGATTCCAGCTGCTGGCGGCGGGAATGGTGGTGTAGTCGCTGTCCTTGGCGCTGGCGGCCACATTGGCATCGCTGGCGTACTTGGCGGCCTCCTTGGCCGACTTCTGGCTCCAGCTGCCGGTCACCACAAAGTCCACCACGCCGGCGCGCGACAGATTCATGGGCACGATGGCGTTTTCGGCAATGCCGCCGCCCTGCATGAAGAGGATCTTGAAATGCGCGGGCACGGCCAGCAGCTCGCGCAGATCGGCTTCGGCGGCTTCGTAAATGCTGATGAATTCCTTGCCGCGGTGGCTCATTTCCATCACCCCCATGCCGGAGCCGTGCCAGTCCAGCATTTCGGCGGCTGCGGTTTGCAGCACTTCTTCAGGGATGGCGGCGGGGCCTGCGGAGAAGTTAAAAGGGCGGTTCATCAGATTTACGCTCAAAACATGTGAAAGCGCTTGTCTGGCTTGCGCTTTCAGCTATCAAAACATTGGGCCACGGGCATGGGGCCATGCCCGTGGCGTCCGGTCCGTATCGGGGCAGCCGGGGCTGGCCGATCAGGAGGCGTCGCCGGACTCGGGCGCGCCTTCGGCGCCGGCGCTGCCGGAGTCATCGGCTTCGCCGTCCTCGCCGGCATTGTCGTTCGCATCATTTTCGACGATGCGCTGCAGGCCGATGAGCTTGGCACCTTCGTCCAGGTTGATCAGCGTCACGCCCTGCGTGGCACGGCCCAGCTCGCGGATCTCCGCAACCCGGGTGCGCACCAGCACGCCGGTGTCGGTAATCAGCATGATCTCGTCCTCGGGCGCCACCAGGGTCGCAGCCACGACCTTGCCGTTGCGCTCGGACTGCTGGATTGCAATCATGCCCTTGGTGCCGCGGCCGTGGCGCGTGTATTCGCTGATGGCCGTGCGCTTGCCGTAGCCGTTTTCGGTGGCGGTCAGCACGCTTTGCGAACCCGCCACCACGTTGCCCGTGCCGTCGTCGGCCTCGGCGACCAGCATGGCGATCACGTTCTGATGTTCTTCGATGTTCATGCCGCGCACGCCGCGCGCATTGCGGCCCATGGGACGCACATCGTTCTCGTCAAAGCGCACCGCCTTGCCGCCGTCGCTGAACAGCATCACATCATGCTTGCCGTCGGTCAGCGCAGCGCCGATCAGATAGTCGCCCTCGTCCAGGCCCACGGCAATGATGCCGGCCTTGCGCGGGTTGCTGAACTCGGTCAGCGCCGTCTTCTTGACGGTGCCCATGCTGGTGGCCATGAAGACGAAGTGATCTTCGGGGAAGCTGCGGTTTTCGCCGGTCAGCGGCAGCACCACGTTGATCTTCTCACCTTCCTGCAGCGGGAACATGTTGACGATGGGGCGACCGCGCGAGCCGCGCGAACCCGAGGGCACTTCCCAGACCTTGAGCCAGTACATGCGGCCGCGGTTGGAGAAGCACAGCAGATAGTCGTGCGTGTTGGCGATGAAGAGCTGGTCGATCCAGTCGTCTTCCTTGGTGGCCGTGGCTTGCTTGCCGCGGCCGCCGCGCTTTTGCGAGCGGTACTCGGACAGGGGCTGGCTCTTGATGTAGCCGGTGTGCGAGAGCGTCACCACCATGTCGGTGGGCGTGATCAGGTCTTCGGTGGACAGGTCCTGCGCGCTGTACTCCACGGTGGAGCGGCGCTCGCCCTTCTTGGACTGACCGAACTCGGCCTTCACGGCGTTGAGTTCTTCACCAATGATGATGGAGACGCGCTCGGGCTTGGCCAGGATGTCCAGCAGGTCTTCGATGACCGACATGACGTCCTTGTACTCGGCCACGATCTTGTCTTGCTCAAGGCCCGTCAGGCGTTGCAGGCGCATCTGCAGAATTTCCTGGGCCTGGGTCTCGGACAGGCGGTACAGGCCGTTTTGCTGCATACCGAATTCGACTTCCAGGCCCTCGGGGCGATAGTCGTCGGCATTGACCACGCCGCCGTCGGTGCGCGTGCGGGTGAGCATCTCGCGCACCAGCTTGCTGTCCCAGGATTTTTCCATCAGCGCGGCCTTGGCCACGGGAGGTGTGGGAGCGTTGCGGATGATGGCGATGAAGTCGTCGATATTGGCCAGTGCGACGGCCAGACCTTCCAGCACATGGCCGCGGTCGCGCGCCTTGCGCAGCTCGAACACGGTGCGGCGGGTCACCACTTCGCGGCGGTGCTCCAGGAAGACCTGGATCAGATCCTTCAGGTTGCAGAGCTTGGGCTGGCCGTTGACCAGGGCCACCATGTTCATGCCGAAGGTGTCTTGCAGCTGGGTCAGCTTGTAGAGGTTGTTGAGCACCACCTCGGGCACTTCGCCGCGCTTCAATTCGATCACCAGGCGCATGCCGGACTTGTCCGACTCGTCCTGGATATGGCTGATGCCCTCGATCTTCTTTTCGTGCACCAGCTCGGCCATGCGCTCCTGCAGCGTCTTCTTGTTGACCTGGTAGGGCAGCTCGTCAACGATGATGGACTGGCGCTGGCCCTTGTCGATGTCCTCGAAGTGGCACTTGGCACGCATCACCACGCGGCCACGACCGGTGCGATAGCCTTCCTTGACGCCGTTGATGCCGTAGATGATGCCGGCCGTAGGGAAGTCGGGCGCGGGAATGATCTCCATCAGCTCGTCGATGGAAGCTTCGGGGTTCTGCAGCAAATGCAGGCAGCCGTCCACCACCTCATTGAGGTTGTGCGGCGGGATATTCGTGGCCATACCCACGGCGATACCCGAGGAGCCGTTGACCAGCAGGTTAGGCAGGCGGCTTGGCAGCACCAGCGGCTCGCTCTCGGAGCCGTCGTAGTTGGGTCCGAAGTCCACAGTCTCCTTGTCGATGTCGCCCAGCATTTCATGAGCGATCTTGGAGAGGCGGATTTCCGTGTAACGCATGGCGGCGGCGCTGTCACCGTCCACCGAGCCGAAGTTGCCCTGACCATCGACCAGCATGTGGCGCAGCGAGAAGTCCTGCGCCATACGCACGATAGTGTCGTAGACCGCGCTGTCGCCGTGAGGGTGGTACTTACCGATCACGTCACCGACGATACGCGCCGACTTCTTATAAGGGCGGTTCCAGTCGTTATTGAGTTCGTGCATGGCGTACAGAACGCGGCGGTGCACGGGCTTGAGGCCATCACGCGCATCAGGAAGCGCCCGGCCCACGATCACGCTCATGGCGTAATCGAGATAACTGCGACGCATCTCCTCTTCAAGGCTGATGGGCAGAGTTTCTTTAGCAAACTGGGTCATGTCTAGTGATACTTTGACGGCTGGAAAACAGCCATTTTAGGTCGAATGGCGTGTGGCAGCAGAGCAACATAACTGAGGAATTACATAGCTGTCCTACTTGTTGGTGCCTAGTTGACAACACTCTTGCATGTTACGTATGGCACAATCATTTCAACGTTTTTGGTGATGGTCACTGATGACGTCCACAGATTCGCAGCCCTGCTGCGGCTTTTTCCCCAAGAGGAGAACCATGAAGAAACTGAACAAAGTGGCGATGTTGTTTGCCTCTGCTGCCCTCGTGACAGCCGCTGGCGCACAAGTGAAGGCTGCTGACGGTGGCAAGACTATCGACAACTGGCAAAACGGCACCAGCGAACTGGTGTGGAAGAACGGCACGAACGAACTGTGCTGGCGCGATGCCAACTGGACTCCTGCTACTGCCGCTGTTGATTGCGACGGTGCTCTGAAGGCCCAGGTTGCTGCTCCCGCTCCCGCCGTTGTGCCTCCCGCTCCTGTGGCTCCCCAGCCTGCAGTGGCATCTAAGGTTACCTACTCTGCTGACGCTTTCTTCGACTTCGACAAGTCCGTGCTGAAGCCCGCAGGCAAGGCTAAGCTGGATGACCTGACCGGCAAGATCAAGGACATCAACCTGGAAGTCATCATCGCCGTGGGTCACACTGACTCCATCGGTTCCGATGCTTACAACCAGAAGCTGTCGGTGCGTCGCGCTGAAGCTGTGAAGGCTTATCTGGTGTCCAAGGGCATCGAAAAGAGCCGCGTGTACACCGAAGGCAAGGGCAAGAAGCAACCCGTGGCAGACAACAAGACTGCTGCTGGTCGCGCTCAAAACCGTCGCGTGGAAATCGAAGTTGTGGGCACCAAGGCTGCTCAGTAATCTTTCGATTGCTACACAAAAAGCCCCGGCAACGGGGCTTTTTTTATGCCTGATCCATTGCGGTAATCGCGGACAATTGCACCATGAGCAACACTATCAATGCCGACCCGGCAGAACTGGAAAAATTCTCCAGCCTGGCCCATCGCTGGTGGGATCCCGAGAGTGAATTCAAGCCACTGCATCAGATCAACCCCCTGAGACTGGACTGGATCAACGCCCAGGCCCCATTGGCGAACCAGCGTGTGCTGGATGTGGGCTGTGGCGGTGGCATTCTTGCAGACTCCATGGCGCGCAAAGGGGCCAAGGTGGTGGGTATCGATCTGGCAACCAAGGCTTTGCGCGTTGCGCAGTTGCATGCTCTGGAGGCGGGAACGCCCAATATTCAATACCATGAGGTCAGCGTCGAGCAACTGGCGCAGGAGCAGCCGGCCAGTTTTGATGTGGTGACCTGCATGGAAATGCTGGAGCATGTGCCCGATCCTGCGTCCATCGTGCGGGCATGTGCCCAGCTGGTCAAGCCTGGTGGCTGGGTGTTTTTTTCCACCATCAATCGCAATGCCAAGGCTTTTGCGCTGGCGATCGTGGCTGCCGAATACATGCTCAAGATGATTCCCAAAGGGACTCATGAGTACGCCAAGTTGCTGCGCCCAAGCGAGTTGGCTCGCTTTGCGCGCGAAGCCGGCCTGGATGTGCAAGGCAGCAAAGGCATGGAGCACAACCCGATCTCGGGCCGCTATTGGCTCAGCAACGACACCTCGGTCAATTACATGCTGGCGACACGCCGCCCTCAGGAGTGACAGCCATGTGGAAGCACGTTAGAGCCGTTCTTTTCGATCTCGATGGCACTTTGATCGATAGCGCTCCTGATCTGGGAGCTGCAGCAGACAAGATGCGTGTGGATCGCGGCATGCCATCTCTGCCGCTCCATGCCTACCGCCATATGGCCGGGGCTGGGGCTCGTGGAATGCTGGGTATTGCGTTCGGCATGACGCCTGAGTCTGCAGGCTTTGCGGAAATGCGCGAGGAGTTCTTTCGCAATTACGAGCAATGCATGACCGAGCGCACCTATGCATTTGACGGCGTGCCCGAGTTGATCCGGGCATTGGAAGCCGGCCCGTTGTTGTGGGGGGTGGTGACCAACAAGTCCATGCGCTTCACCGACCCGTTGACCCGTCAGATGCCTTTGTTTGCTCAGGCTGCGGCCGTGGTGAGCGGGGACACGACGCCGCATTCCAAGCCTCACCCCGAGCCTCTGTTTGAAGCCGCACGACGCATGCAGATTGCTCCCGAGCATTGCATCTATGTCGGAGATGACGAGCGCGATATCCAGGCCGGTGCAGCAGCGGGTATGAAAACCGTAGCTGCACGCTATGGCTACCTGGGTGCGACAGCAGATACGGTTCACTGGGGTGCCGATGCACATATCAATTCACCGCTTGAGCTGTTGAAGTTGCTGGGATGAGGCTAGAATAGGCAACTAAGGGGCTGTCCTGGTTTCGACGTGGGTTCGGGACCGGTGCGGTGCATGTCGAGCTTGAGTGACGCTCGTAAATCTCCATTCAAAAAACTAACTGCAAACGACGAACGTTTCGCACTCGCCGCTTAATCCGGTGAGCCTTGCAACAGCACGCTAGTGGGCTGGGCAAGGGGGTAGCAATACCTCCCGGCTGCAAGGGAATTTACATTAGCTGGCTGGATACCGGGCTTCTTGGTATTTGGCGAGATTTTAGGAAGCTGGCTACCCAAGCAGCGTGTGCCTGCGGGGTTTGGGTGGCGAGATTTAAAACAGAGCACTAAACATGTAGATCTGTCCGGCGAAGGCTTACGGACGCGGGTTCAATTCCCGCCAGCTCCACCATCCACCTGTACAAAGGGGTTCAATGAAGTTCATTGAACCCCTTTTTCTTTTGAGAAATCAATGACTTATCGTCTTTTTATGTCTTAAGTGATTTCATTGCTGCCAATGCATAGAGGGGGAACAGTTGGGGGAACAAGCGGGGGTAATGGTAAATTTACCCACTATTGTTCCCCCTTTCCCCTCTGGGGGAGGCCTTTGTGAGAGGATTTGTTCCCCCTATGTTGACTGATGCACAGTGCCGAAACGCAGTTTGTTCCCCCGGTGCCAAGCGAGAGCGTTTTTCTGACGCAGGCGGCCTTTACCTTGAGGTCAGCCCTGCAGGCTCTCGACGCTGGTTCTGGAAGTATCGAAAAGATGGTAAAGAGGGGCGCCTGGCGTTAGGCCGCTATCCGGAAGTTAGTTTGACTGCTGCTCGGAAAGCTAGGGATGCTGCTCGGTTGCAGAAGTCAGAAGGCATCGACCCCGCTAAGGCACGCAAGCTGGAAAAATTGGTCAACCCAACTGGGGTAGCTGACACATTCAAAGCGGTGGCGCTGGAATGGTACGAAAAGCAGGTGCCGCGCTGGAGCCCAGGTCATGCTGAGCGAATGCATCGTCAACTGGAGCGCGACTTGTTCCCGTGGATTGGTGAACGGGAAATGGCGCAGATCCAGCCCATGGAGTTACTCGCTGTGCTACAGAAAGTGGAAGCGCGCGGGGCTGTGGAGACCGCTGACCGTGCACTGATGTTGGCGCGGCAGGTCTGGCGCTACTGGCTACCAACAGCCAGCAATACTCAACGTGACATCACCGAAGGCCTGAAAGCTCGATTGACTCCATATCGAGGCACGAACTTTCCTGCGATTGTGGAGCCCCAGCGCTTTGGGGAGCTTCTGCGAGCCATGTACGCCTATAAAGGTGGACCCTTTGTACGCACAGCTCTTTTGTTAGCTCCTTTGCTTTATCAACGCCCAGGTAATCTTCGGATGATGGAGTGGGCAGAATTGGATCTGGATGCAGCGCTTTGGAAGATCCCTAGCGCCAAGATGAAGCGTAGCGTGCAGGAAAAAGAAAATGGGGAACCGCATGTGGTGCCACTGCCAAAGCAAGCTGTGGCGATGCTGCGTGAATTGCTGCCGCTTAGTGGCCGTGGACGATATGTATTCCCTGGTCAACGTGACCACGACCGCCCAATGTCCGATAACTCTGTGCGTACAGCTCTGTACAGCCTGGGAGTTGGCGAAGAGCAAAGCTGGCATGGTTTTCGAGCGAGTGCCAGAACCATGTTGGTCGATCAGCTTGACCTTGATCCGCTGGCGATTGAGGCCAATCTGGCGCATGCCGTCAAGGATGCCAACGGACGTAGCTACAACCGGACGAAGTACTTGGCAAAGCGCTTCGATCAGGTTCAGCAGTGGGCTGATTACTTGGATCGCTTGCGCGAGGGTGCTGCCGTGATCGAGTTTCCACAAAAAAACAAAGTTATGTGAGACAAGCCAGCGAATAGGGCACTGGATTGTGTGTTATGAGTGGATGCTTTAGCAGCATGATTTTGCGCCCGCGACCGATCAATGTGTCGTACTACGCTTTTACGGCGACGCCTAAACCCCAGATCATGGAGCTGTTTGGGCGAACGGGCACGGACGGCACGCCCGTGCCCTTCCATGTGTATTCTGTGCGCCAAGCCATTGAAGAGAAGTTCATCTTGGACGTGCTGCGTGGCTACCCGTGCCCGGGGTCGGTGTTACCTCCAGTGAGCTTTTAGCTCCCCAGTTGCGTACCCCGGTACGCCGCGGAACGGATTCGCGCGCGCTTCTCGCTCAGGCCGGGGTGGATGAGTCAGTCATTGAGGCGATGTTTGCTGATGGCGTGGCAAGTGAGCCCTGAATCGCCCCGGGTCGGAGTGATTCAAAGCCACCTTTTGCTCTCCCACTGTACTGCACCATCTCGCAATCAAAGGTTGCGTGGTTGGGAGGCAACAGTAGAAGCTGAGGTGGTACCGGCGCTGACAGCCTACTGCCCCGGCCTGAAATGGTTATGTAGCCCGTGCACACTTCAATGAGGGATTGCCGGGTGACATAGCGAACCAGGTCGTCCAGTAGTTCTGCGTTCAGAATTTTCTTAGCGTATGCGGCTACGTATCGAGCCGCTCAATCCAGCAGGTGTCAGCTTCCTGTCCATGCACTTTTCGAGCGTCTCTGAATGTGGGGTTGTGTGGATGCAGCCCATATTTGATGAGGTCTTGTAGCATGGCCGTCCATCGGCGCATGCTTTGTCAAAACCCGTAAGCGCCTGCTGCATGCTTTTGACGGGACTCTGTGTGTACTGCTCCATCCAGGTCTGTGCGTTGTATGAGCCAAATCTACCGCGTAGGCCATTGTGACCACCGGAACTGATTCCGGGGCTCCATGAGGTATTGCCACTCAGTGCCAGCACGACGGAAACTTCAAGCTCGCAATTCTGGCTTTGCGGGTTCTCTTGCCGGCATCCGGCAAATGCCCCTTCGATGGCCGCGGCTGGTGTCTTGGCGCAAGCGCCACCCCAACGAGAACCGCCCGCGTTGCTAACTACAGCTCCCCAGGCCGGGCCAATGCACTCCCGGCCTGCCAAGAGTTGATAGGTGGCGGGGCGCAGATAACGGTCGTTTGCCCGAGCGGCTTGAACCCGAGCCACAGCCTCTTGTCCACTGGAGGCTGAAACCATAATGGGAGCGTCCTGTTCGAAGCCGCTCTCAACGACGAAATAGATGTTGCCGGGCTCCATGTCCGAAGGCCAAATGGGGCGCACGCTATCGTTGGCATTTGTCACTGGGCGCGCGGCCTTGCGGCCGCTCCCGTTGATATCCGGGGAGAGGGGATTCGCGCTGCTCGCCTGAGCTGACGGGCGTTCAGCGTCTTTCAACGGGTCGCAGTTTCTGCCCCGGGCTCGCTTGCATTCTGATGAAAGTTGGCGATACGAGTCGAGAAATTCTTTTTTGTGAGCCTCTGTGGCTTTTCCGCAGCCTCTGTTGGCGTATGCGTACAACTTCGCGGCACGCGCAGTGTTTACCTCAGGGGTATTCGGAAGGCTATTCATTCCCTCCAAATCTTTGGCCATGATTTCGCAGCCGTGAGGCGACGCATGAGAAATGTCATTTGAGGGGGATGCGTGAACTAGTAAGCCGGTCCAAAGCAATACTGCGATTGCAAGTAGGTAACAGACCCTCATCCTCATTGCCTCCAACTAGGAACGGCCAGAATCTAGCTGGACGTTTTGTAAACCAAATACCGCATTCATGGGAGCCCGCGGCGACCAGCGACTGGGCTGCAACTGGTGGTTCTTGGTGACCAACTCGGCCAGCATGCGGTTGGGGACCTCGGCCATCGCCGCGGAATCCATCGCCTGCAGCGTCTTGGGGTCGAGCATTGCGCGGTCCTGCATTCGAGGACCGATTGTGCGCAACCGAGGAGGCAGGAAGCCTCGGGCATATGCCGATTGCCCGGCGGCTGGAATCCGGCACGGGCGAACCGATGAAGTCCATAGGCACGGGCGGGGGCAAGCCTGGGAAGACCCGGAAGACCGACTCTCCGTCATCATCAAAAGATGAACGAAGTGTTCTCGGGAAACCTTTCAGATGCCGATTTCAAGGGCTACATCACCATGTTGATCGGCAAGATGGTTGATGACCCATCCCTTCAGGAGCAAGCGCAGGCCAACGATACGGTGGATGCCATTTGCTAATGGCGCATACGAAACCAAACTCAATAATGCAGTGGTGGACGCTTTAGAGAGTCATTACAGTATGGTCGATCAAGCTTTGCGACATGAAAAGGTGTTCAAGGGCTTGGCGAATCTGTTAGTGGCAGAGGTATATCGACAGTTGCGCGAACCTGTTTCCGCACATGCCACACGTTAATATAAAAAAAAAGAAGTGTATTCATGGATGCCCAGCGCACTAGGCGCTGGGCATCCATAACGGGTGTGCTTTAGGGCTCAGCCCTCGCTGAGTGCTCGCCAACCGTTCTCAGTCTTGCGCATGGTGATCTTGCCCTTCATCTGAAGCTGCTGATCTTGCAGCCAGTACAGGACGTCCTGTGCCTTGGCGGCATCGTTGCGGATCTGAAGCAGCGCAGGATACAAAAACTTGGTGGAGCCTCCATTCGGGCATCCTGCAACGTACATGGACCAGACGCTGTCTGTCACCTTGTTGTAGATGGTGTTCGTGGGCTGGTCGCGCTCTTGCTTTTGCCGTGCTTCCTGCTCCATCGCATCGAGCGCCTGCATCTTCTGGCGCAGGCTGCTTGGCAGCGGATGCTCGTTTTCCCACTGGATCAGCGCTTTCCGATATGCGTCTTCTTCCAGGAAACCCATTCCCGGTGGATTGTTGAAGTTGAAGTCTTCGCGACGGGGGGCGCTGCTGTTGTGTTCCTTGCGTAACGCCAGGATCTCAGTCTTGAGCGTTGCGATTTGCTGCTGGTCGGCCTTTCCGGCATCCTCCCAGGCTTTCACGCGGTCACGCTCCTCCTGGTAGGTCTGGCGCATGCGCTTCAAGGTGTCGGGGTCCTTGAGCTCGATGTCGTACGTGAATTCGACACGGTAATGACCATCCTCTTCATAGCCGTTGGTCTTTTTGATGTGCGTCACCTTGGCGTTCTCGCAGGCGGCGAACGCCGTCGCTATGTGGTGGCGGTGTCCCTGGACCCAGCCAGTCGTGGCGGTTCACGCTTTGTCCATCAAAAGCTGAGGGTCGGGGACGTCATCCAGATTAGCGGACAGCACAATCATTTCCCCCTGGTCGAGACTGCCTCCCATAGCGTGTTGGTGGCCGGAGGGATCGGCATCACGCCTGTTCTTGCCATGCTAAGGAGGCGGGATGCCCTGTGCAGGACGGCGCACCTCTAGGCGCAACAAAGCATTGAAAGGATGCTTTGTTGCGCCTAGGGCGGCCCTCAGAAGTTGTGCCGGACTCCCATGTAGATATTGCGCGAGCTTCCGTTCGCCGAGCCGACTAAAGTTGCTGGAGCTTGAGCAGTTCCGGTGCCCAGTACATACTGCGATCCGTTCTTGTTGGTAATCCGTGCGGCGCCAAAGTAGAGACGCGTTCGCTTAGACAGGTCATAGTCACCGCCAAGGGCAATCCAATTGGCATCGCGATTGCCAGTCGAGGTCGTGTAGTCGGAACGGTCGTTAACTCGAGTGAACTGGGCAATGGCGGTGAACGGCCCGAATGGCACGCGTACGCCAACGTTGGTCAGCCTGAACTCGCTCCTTGAAGTCCCAGGCATTCGGGCGATGGTGCCGGTGCAGGTGCTGCAGGAGTTCTTTTCAACCGTCGTACCGAAGAAAAACTTGGCGAAGCGGGCATCATAGGACCCCCCAAGCACCATTGCCGAGACCTTGCCTGAAGCAGCGTTGTCCGCGCCATCCTGCTGTTGGAAGCCAGCATTGAGGTCAAAGCTATCAACCTGATAGCGTGCAGATACTCCGTAACCGCGACCGATCGTCGCGGACTTCTCGCCAAAGGAATACTGCCCGCGCACCTCAAGGCCACCCCAACGTGGGGATACATAACTGATGGCGTTGTCCTGGCGCGCCGCTATCCCCATCGGCAACACCTGACGCTGCGTTGTTGTGTTGATGTTTCGGGTGAGCGACAGCAGCCCGCCCGCCCCCTCCCAGATGAAGGCATCCACATTACCCTGTACTGAATAGTAGGGCGTAGGAATGCGCCCCATCTGCACGGTACCGAGCCTTGTATCGCTGAGGCCAACCGATGCTTCGCGCCCGAACGCACGGCCGCCTTGGGCCAATGTACCTTCATCGAGATAGAAGCCTTGCTCTAGGCGAAAAACGGCGGAGAGCCCTCCTCCCAGGTTCTCTACACCTCGGAAACCTAGGTTACTACCAGCACTGCCGCCCGAATACACGCGACTGATGCTGGAGCCGCCCGAGCGGGGCGAGTCGACGCCGGAGTCCATGCGTCCATAAATGGTGACATTTCCTTGCGCGTTTGCAGCTCCGCAAACGTTGAGCAACACAGCGCATGCCACAGCATGCTTGGCTAGTCCGATCATTGGTGCCTCCTTCATTTTGTTTGGGGCCTTTGCCCCAATTCCTCTTCTTCACAATGCGCTTGATTCTTTACGGGCAGCCCTACGCGCAACCTTCCAGCATCCGCATGAGTGGCTGTTAGCTCATCACTCTGGTTGGACTTCTGCCCGTGTCAGCACCGCACGAGTTTGTTTGAGCTCTTCTTCGATGTTCTGGGCAAAGGTTGTTGGGGACTCCCTGGTCGGCAGCACGCCCAGCGTTTCCAGGCGCTGCTTTACGTCGGGCAGTTCGGTGACTTTGCGCAGGGCATCGCTCAGATGGGCGAATTCCGCCGCAGGCAAATCCCTGGTGGCCCAGAAGCCATAGATGCTCTTGGTCGCCACGCTCGGATCCCGTCCCTCGGCGGTGGTCGGAATGAGCCTGAGCAGGCCCGACAGCCGCGTTTGCGAGGTCGTCGCAATAGGCTTCCGGTTCTATTCCGGTTTCAGGTTGGCCAGCTTGGCCGCTGCAATGACCCGGCTATTTTCAGATGCGAGCTTTGCCGCCAACTCGGCAGGACCTCCAGCAATGGAGTCGACTCCTGCTTTTTCCAGTTTGCTCTTCACTTCGGGATCGTTGACGGCTTTCTTGACCGAATCGCTGATCCTGTTCCGATACGCCTCAGGCGTTCCTTTCTTGGCCAGCATGACCACGGTAAAGCCAAAGTCGAAGTTCTTGGCGTACTCGGAAATGGCAGGAATGTCCGGATTGGCCTTGCTGCGAGCCAAGGTGTTGGTCGCCAGTATTCTGGCCTTGCCACTTTGGACGAAGCCCGTCAGGTTCGGGGGGGAGGCGAATGTTATGTCGACTTGGTTGCCGATCAGTGCCGGAATGGAGGCGGAGCTACCCTTGAATGGGACATGCTTGACATTGATGCCCAGCGAATGGGCCATGGCCTCTGCCGTCAGGTGGTGGATTGAACCGATTCCGGAAGACCCGTAATTCAACTCGCCAGGATGCTCTTTCGCATATTGAATGAAATCCTGCATGTTCTTGAAGGGGGCGGAAGAGTTCGTTACCAGGAGCAGAGGGGCCACACCGACCAGGGAAACGGGATCCAGATCTCTCTGGGCATCGTACTTGAGGTTCTTGATAATGATCGGAGAAACCGCTAGCAGAGGGCCGTCCGTAACCAGGAGGGTATGACCATCAGCAGGGTATTGCTTGATGGCCGTGACGGCGACGCCGCCGCCGCCGCCGGGCTTGTTTTCGACAATTACCGGCTGCTTGAGGTCTGCCTGCATTTTCTCGGCTAGAACCCGGGCCACGGTGTCCGGCAGTCCCCCTGGAGCGTAGGGTATGACCAGCTTTACGGGCTTGTTCGGGAAATCGCTATCAGCATAGGCAAAGATTGACAACGCCTGGAGGGCAATTGCAGCCGATATTTTCAAGAAAGTTCCTCTTGTCATGACATGTCTCCTGATTTTTGTGATTTCTTACGGCACCGACGCCATCCGCTCATGTACCGGCATTAAGATGTCCGCACAATTCCTGTTTAAAAAATGACATGCACATTTGCAGCCAGCAGCAACGATGTCGGCATGCGGGCGACGCAGATTGATGCGAAGTCGGGCTTGGCCACCTCTTCTAGATGGTGGAGGCAGCTTCGGCTGCGGCGCACAAAATCTTGTTCTCTGCGTCGCAACTGCTTCTCTTCATTGACATGCCTCACCTCTATTTTATTAGACGTCTAAAATTATTATTAGAGGGCTAGCGTGATTTTTGGTCGGTGATATCCCTAGGGCTCGTCATCAATTGAGCCAGACGACAGCGGCCGCAAGGTGGATCCCTCCCAAGAATGCCGCTGCCGTTTTGTCATAACGCGTGGCAATGCCCCTGTACTGCTTCAACCGCGCAGAGAAGTTCTCAATGAGATGCCGCTCTTGGTAGACATGGCGGTCATACCCGCGCTGAGTTTTGCACGTCCGAATACTGGGAATGACAACCTGCTTGCCCTGGCGCAGCAGTGGTTCAACCACGCGTTCATGGGCGTCATACGCTTTGTCGGCAATCACGGCTTGCGCGTCGGTGCGCGCAAGCCAGACATCTGCACCTTCCAAATCCGATGCCTGCCCTGCTGTGAGATGGAAACCAGTGGGGTTGCCAAGAGCGTCAACGGTGGCATGGATCTTGGTGCTCAAACCTCCTCGGCTGCGACCGATGGCTTGGCTTTGCCCCCTTTTTGCACCCGCGCTGTGCTGATGGGCACGCACGATGGTTGCATCGATCATGGCGTACTCGTTATCAGGCAGCGCACTGAGTGCTTCAAACACCCGCAGCCACACGCCCGAGCGGCTCCAGCGCATGTGGCGCAGGTGAACGACTCGAAAGTCGCCAAAGCGCTGGGGCAGATCGCGCCAAGCAATACCGCAGCGATAGCGATACAGCACAGCGTCAACAAGGAGACGGCTATTTTTGGCAGGAGCGCCCACATGCCCGGCCCTGCCAAGAAGTAGGCTTTTGATTTGCTCCCATTGGGCATTGGTCAGTGCATGTCTACGAATGACGCTACTGATAACGTAGCAACTATCGTATTAGATGACACGTCCTAGTTGTTTAGTCCCGGCATTTGATGGATTGGATCAATCCTGAAGCGTTTGGGCTCGGATGTCCACTGCTTGCAAATGAATTCATACGGGGTCAAGCCCTTGAGCGTCTTGAGTCTTCGGCCGAAGTTGTAGGCATCGATGAAGTCCGCCAGATGCTGTCGTAGCTGCTCGTGATCGTCGTAATGGAAGCGTTTGACGGTAGCTTCTTTGATGGTCCGATTCATTCGCTCAACCTGGCCATTAGTCCAGGGATGCTTAATCTTGGTGAGGCGATGTCCAATGCCATGTTCAGTGCAGACGCGGCCAAAAATGTGATCGCCAGCGTACCGATCGCAGGCACGGTTCGCAAACTGGATACCGTTATCGGTCAGTACCGTATGGAGGGCGTATGGCACTACCTTGATCAGATTGCGCAAGAACTGTGCAGCAATCATCTTGCCGGCCTTGGCATGGAGTTCGGTCATTGGCCACAAACAGATAGAGCTTGCCTTCGGCTGTTTGCACCTCGGCAATGTCGACGTGAAAGTAGCCGATGGGGTAGATCTTGAACTTCTTCTTGGCAGGCTTGCCGCCACCCACCTCTGGTAGCCGCGAGATGCCATGACGCTGCAGACATCGATGCAGCGAGGAGCCGTCAGATACGGGATGGTCGGTTGCAGTGCATAAAGGCAGTCGTCCAGTGGCAGCTAGGTATGCCTGCGAAAGGCGACGATCGCAGCCTCATCCTCAACGGATAAAACGGTGGAGCGCGGCCGCCTCGGCCCTGTTGGTAGATCGGTGACCGAGGCCCGCTTCTTCCACTTCGCCACCGTCTTCTGATTGATGCCATAGCGCGCAGAAAGCGCTCTCAGGCTCTCTTGACTATTTTGTATTGCTCGACGGACTGCCTCTGCCGTTGTGGCGCTCCCGTGCAGAACCTGGCCCATAGTGCTTCCTTCCATTCAAGGTAAAAGATTGCACCATCAAAACCTGGGATCAAATAGAGCATGGATCCCGCGTTCTGGTGGGGATATCTGGGTCTTGGCTTGGGGAGAGGGGTGTCTCGGATGCTCCTTGGAGCACTGTCAAAGCTTGCGTCGCAACACGATGGGCTTGCCGCCCATATTCAGCTTGGTCATCCAGGCGGCCAGTGCGGAATCCAGATAGTCTGCATGACCTGGGAACCACTGGAAGAGGGCCATGCCGATATCCTGGACTATGTCGGCGCCGGCTTGTCCTTGTGCAACAGCTTCCTTGACCTCGCGGACCGACTTCAGCACTGCTGCATGCTCGTCGAGATGGCAGTCCCGAGGAGGGAAGTTCGTGGTGCGCATCCATTCATCTTCCTGCTCGAAATGGCTGATGGCATGCTGCTCGAACTGTTCGATGGCCTGGGCGGCATTCTTCTCCGTGCAGGTCACCAGTTTCAGCGCAGTCGCGTAGAACTCCTCATGCACATCATCCATGGGCGTAAATCCCAGTAAGCGTGCATCGGTCCAGGCGAGACTGTTGTCGTCGACCGGCGTGGGTGCACTGGCATCCCGAGCCCTGGTGGCTGAGGTAGAAGTCTGCTCATCCATGTTCAATGTCCCTTGTTATGTTGGTAGGCCAATGCCTGGCCGTGCCAACCGAAGTGGCTGGTGGCTCAGAGGTCCAGTACCAATTCCGCAGATTTTGCACGCGATACGCAGACCATAATCTGTGCATCCTTTTCATCGTCCCGTAGCACGAGATCCCGGTGGTCCGCTTCGCCCGAGCACAATCCTACCCGGCAGGAGCCGCAGGTACCGCTTTCGCAGGAGCTTGCCACGCGCACGTTCGAGGCACGCAGAACGTCCAGAATCGAGCGGTCGCTCGGAATTTCCAATGAGGTGCCGGTGCGCTTAAGCTGCACCGTGAATGGCGTGTTTTCCTTTGTGTTGGCATTGCCGGCGCCGAAACTTTCAAAGTGAACGGTGCCGGACGGCCAGTGGCCTGTCATGTCCTGAACGGTATCCATCAGCGACTGCGGTCCGCAGCAATAGACATGTGCAGCCTTGGGACGCTCGAATAAGGCCCAGAAGTCGAATGCTTTCGCCGGGTCGCCGAAACTGTGGTGGATCTTCACCAACGAGCGCCATTCGTCGCTGCTGAGCTCGTCGAGAAAGGCCGTGCCCTCTGGATCCCGAGCCAGATAATACAATTTGAAGTCCCGCAGGCCTTCCGCCTTCAACTGGCGTGCCATGGACAGCATGGGCGTGATGCCGATGCCGCCAGCCACGAGAATGAACGACTTGGCGCGTTCATCAAGCGGAAATTCGTTGCGCGGCAGAGAGGCTTCGATCGAATCCCCTGCGGATGTGTCGTCGACCAGACTCATCGAGCCGCCACGGCCATTGCTGTCGCGCTTCACGGCGATGACATAGCGATTGCGCTCTTGCGAGTCGTTGCAGAGCGAATAGCTGCGGCGCATGCCGTTGGGGGCCACCAGCGTCAGATTCGAGCCAGCCTCGAACGGGGGCAGCGGCGCGCCCTCTGGATGGGTAAGTTCAAAGCGCCAGATGTCGCGTGCAATCTTTTCCTTCTCCGCGATCTTCAGACGCAGAAAGCCGCTTTCCTGGGTGGTCATGCCTGTCTTCCTTTACTTGCTCGACAATATTTGCAATTCTATTATTAGAGATCTAATTATGCAAGCGGAGTAGTTGACTTGCGCACGGTTTCGCGCCAGGGGAAAACCCTGCTTGTCGCTACTCTCGAAGCCTCGTAATCTAATAAATAGATATCTAATGAATAGATTTCTAGCAATAAAGGCTTGATTGCGGCGGCCGGTAAAGCGAACTCAGACGTGTTCGCTGCTCCGCCAGCTCAAGCCGGCAGCAGACAAAACGCCTCCAAGAGACTCCGAAATGACAGATTCCACGTTGAACTACGTGGGTGCGCTTCCGCATCAAACTTCCGACCCGGCAACCGTCGAGACAACCTATCGCAAGATCACTCTCAGGCTGATGAGCTTTCTGTTCTTCTGCTGGGTGCTCAACTATCTTGATCGCGTCAATATCAGCTTTGCGCAGTTGCATCTGAAGCACGATCTTGGTCTGAGCGATGCCGCTTACGGTCTGGGCGTGAGTCTGTTCTTCATTGGCTACATCCTGCTGGAGGTGCCGAGCACGCTGCTGCTCAGGCGCATCGGCGCACGCAAGACCATCACGCGGATCATGCTTTTGTGGGGGGGGATTTCTACTGCCATGGCATTCATGAACGCCCCGTGGCAGTTCTATCTGGCCCGGACGCTGCTTGGCGCGGCGGAAGCAGGCTTTTGGCCCGGCATCATTCTTTATCTCTCGTTCTGGTATCCCGCCAAGCTCCGCGCCCGCATCACGTCGCGGTTCCTGCTGGCGATTGCTGTGGCCGGCATCATCGGCGGTCCGCTGTCGGGTCTGATCCTCGAGAACTTCCATGAAGTCTGGGGCTTTCGCAACTGGCAGTGGCTGCTGTTCTTAGAAGGCCTGCCGGCCGTGGTCGCGGGCATTGTGGCTTGGTTCTACCTGACCGACAAACCACAGGATGCGAAGTGGCTGACCAATCAGGAAAAGCTCATCGTCCTGAACGCCCTGGAAGAAGAGAACCGCCAGAAGCCGGAGAACGCTCCGAGCAGCCTGATGGCCGCTTTGCGTGATCCGCGCGTCTATGTGATTGCTGCAGGCTGGGCCACGGTACCCATTTGCGGCACGATCCTGAACTACTGGACGCCCACCATCATTAAGCAGACGGGCGTTTCCAACATGCTGCACATCGGCTTTCTGTCGGCTCTGCCTTACTTGGTCGGTGCCGTTGCCATGCTGTTTATTGCCCGCAGCTCCGACCTGCGATTGGAGCGCCGCTGGCATTTCGCCCTGTCGACCACCGCTGGTGCCATTGGCGCGTTGATGCTGACGTTGTTTACAGAAAGCCCGGTGGCTGCGATTGTATGCCTGAGCCTGGTTTCGGTGAGCTATTTCGCTGCGGCGGCTATTGTCTGGACCATTCCGCCGAACTATCTCACGGGTGAGGCTGCAGCAGGCGGGATTGGCGTCATCAGCAGTCTGGGGCAGGTCGGAGCTTTTTTTGCGCCCATCGTCCTGGGTTGGGTGAAAAGCGCTACCGGCAGTTTCTCGGCTGGCATTTTGCTGGTGGCTGCGCTGGTCTTCATCGGAGGCCTTGCCGTCTTCTTTGGCGTGCCACGCCAGCAGGCGTCACAAACAGGCGCATGACAATGCGCTCCGAATCGATTTTGATCGTCACAAAGGAATCAACATGAGCAAGCTTCAACTGTCCATCGCGGTGGGCAATTACGACCGGATGCGTCCGCTGATCGACGGCGACGTCCAGATCGACGGTGTGGACCCGGTGTTCATGCTGCAGGATCCGGAAGAAATCTTCTTCCGTGCGTTCCGCACCGCCGACTACGACATCTGCGAGCTGTCGCTCAGCAGCTACTCGGTGAAGACCGCAGCCGGCACCTCGCCGTACATTGCCGTGCCGGTGTTCCCTTCGCGGGCATTCCGCCACAGCTCGGTCTACGTGCGTGCCGATCGCGGCATCAACAGCCCGGCCGACCTCAAGGGCAAGCGCATCGGCGTGCCCGAATACCAGCTGACCGCCAATGTGTGGGTGCGCATGTTCCTGGAAGAGGAGTACGGCGTGAAGGCCTCCGACATCCAGTGGGTGCGCGGCGGCTACGAAGATCCGACCCGCATCGAGAAGATCTCGCTGAAGCTGCCCGAAGGTGTGTCGCTGGTGAATGCGCCGGAAGGCCGTACCATCTCGAACCTGCTGGCCGATGGCGAAATCGATGGCGTGATCGGGCCGCGTGCCCCGTCGTGCTTCGACCGCGGTCACCCGCAGGTCAAGTACCTGTTCGAGGACCCGCAGAAGGCTGCGGCCGAATGGTATGAGCGTCGCAAGCTGTTCCCGATCATGCACACGCTAGGCGTGCGCAAGACCCTGGCAGAGCAGCATCCCTGGCTGCCCGGCGCACTGGTCAAGGCCTTCGAGCATTCCAAGGCGGTGGCACTGACGCGCCTGAGCGACACTTCGGCTACCAAGGTCACGCTTCCGTTCATCGAGGACCAACTGCGCAATGCGCGCCGCCTGATGGGCCAGGATTTCTGGTCGTATGGTTTTGCCGAGAATGCCCATGTGGTTGACCGTTTCCTCGCGCAGCACCATGCCGAAGGACTGTCGAGCCGCCGCCTCCAGCCTGCTGAGCTGTTCCACCCGGCCAGCCTGGAGAGCTTCAAGATCTGATCTCATCAGCTGCTGCGGATATTGCCGCGCACTTGGTCGACCAAGTGCGCGGCGTTTTGTATGTACAGTCTGCTTTTCCGTTAGCCGCAGCATCACGTCTACAATGCACTCGCCCTGCGATGGCGCAAGGTATCCGTACCGATACCGTGGTGCTCGGCTTGTTCGTATCGGTGTGGTTGGCATACCTTTTGAATTGACAAAGCATGAGTGCAGAACCGGGGAAGCGGTCCGTGCACTTGTGAAGGCACTATGATTTCAAGCAGTCTGACGATGGCCGTGAAGGAGAAAGCATGACAGCCAGACCCTCTTCCAGCAAGGCACCGGATTCCAAAGAGAACCCGATCCTGCGGCATTGGCGCGAGGCCGTACCGGATGATCGTCTCGCTCACCTGGTGAAGGATGCAGGCCGGGCGATGGTTCGGGGGCTGCAGATGCGCCTGGCTCAGTATGAAGTTTCTTTCGGTCACTGGGCGTTTCTGCGCATTCTGTGGGTCACCGATGGACTGACGCAGAAGGAACTAAGTGACGAGGCAGGTACCACCACGCCGACCACTTTCAGTGCGGTGTCGGCGATGGAGAAGCTGGGATACGTCGAACGCCGCTATGCGCCCGGCAATCGCAAGAATACCCACGTGTATCTCACGCCTCGCGGTCGCAGCCTGGAAAGCAAGCTGGTTCCATTGGCCGAAGAAGTGAACGAGATCAGCGTCAAGGGCCTGAAAGGCTCGGAGATCGATATCGCGCGCAAGGTGCTGCTCACGATCATCGAAAACATGGCACGCGACGAAGCAGAGAAGGTGCATGACTCCGTGCTGCGGATTCCTTCCACCCGGGAAATGGGGCACCTGATTGCCGCTCGCGGCGAGGAGTGCGAAAACTGTTGAGCAGGCTCCAGGAAAGAAAAAACCTCGCATTGCGAGGTTTTTTCTTTCCTGGAGCCTGCTGTCAGAGCAGTACGTCCGTACCCGTTTCGCTCGACTTCAGAATCGCGATGCAGATTTCCAGCGTGCCTTTTGCCCACTCCCCATCATGCAGGGGGGCTTGGCCCAGGATGACGGCATCGTATAGTTCGTCGATCACCTCGGCGCGCGGCACGGTCGGGCGCGAAAGCGCAAGCGTTTCGCGCTGCTTGTCGCCGTACACGACGACGGAATCGGGTAGGGGGCGCAGGTCGGCACGTTCGCAGGACACGATCACCGGGCCGAAATGCTGATGACTGCGTGCCGGCTCTTCTGCTGCCCACGAGGGCTGCTTGTAGGCGGCACCACCGTACGTACCGGCAGCCTTGAGCTTGGCTTCGTCCTCTGCCGAGGCAATGGTGGCCAGACGCTTGCGCGCACTCCCGTAGGCATCCGGATTCAGGTGATCGCCCATTTCACCGATCCAGCCAGTCCACTCGTCACTGTTGAAGTGACCGTAGCCGTTGTACGAGAGCGAGGCATAGGCGCCGTTCTCGAACCAGATCAGGGCGGAATAGGCGCCTTCGGTCGGGCGCAGCGGATCCCAGCGACCGACGCTTGCGCGCAAGCGCGTGGCACGCGAGCTCGCGAGCATTCGCACGATATCGACCTGGTGCGCAGCCTGGCTGAAGACGGCACCACCGCCTTCGGCCGTCATCAGTTCTTCGGGCCGGCGCGGACGATACAGGTAATCGGTGTAGTTGAAAGCTTGGATCATCTTCACCGCACCGAAATCGCCCGAGCGGATTAGCTCGCGCGTGCGCCGGTACGGCGTATCGAAACTGTGGCAGTGCCCGACGATCAGATGCACGTTCGCGGCGCGGCAGGCCGCGATCATGCGATCACAGTCAGCCGCGTTGAGCGCCATCGGTTTCTCGACCAGCACATGCTTGCCCCTGGCTGCGGCAATCTCGGTGTGTTGGGCGTGGAACTGGTGCGGGCTGGCCACGTAGATGGCTTCCACATTCGGATCTTCGGCCAGGTCCTGCACGTCTGTGTAAGTCCTTGCGTTGAAGTCGGCAGCGAACTGCTGCCGAGCTTCCTCGCGCGGGTCACACGCGGCAACGAGCTGGACCCTGGGGTCCTGAAGGAAGGTGGGCAGCATCAGCGAGAATGCCCGCCCCAGTCCTGCAACCCCGATCCGTAAACGGCGCTGTTCCATGGCCAGTTCCATCCGTTGATTACTGCTTGACCTGGTAGTCGGTCGCGGCCTCGGCGGCTTGTTCGTCCGACACGGCATGCTTGGCGCTCACGTAGCGGACCTGGTATTCACGCCAGTCGGTTTCCTTCGGCACCACAGCCTGGTATGAGCAGATCGTGCCAGGGATTGTCTTGGCACCGGTGCCGATGGCCTTGCCGTCCTGCTTGTATTCGGCGATGGCATCGAGCATGCGACGACGGAACTCGACAATGGCGAGATCGCTGGCACCCAGGCGTTCGTCCGAGCGGTTGGCGATGGGGCCCATCGTGACCCACATGGCGATGTCCTGGTTCGGGAAGCCGGTGATGCCGGTGAAGTTGCCGGCCTTCATAGCTTGGCGGTCTTGCCAGAAGCGGTTTTCGTGATTGCGCAGAGGACGGTAGCGTTCATCAAGGTCTGGGCCGACTTGAGTATGCAGGAACTTGCGCCAGGTTTCGGTTTCCGGCGTGGTAGCTGCATCACCCCAGGCGATGAAGTAGAACACCGTATTGGTGTCGTCCATCGGAACGTTGACGTTGGCGACGTTGTACAGGTTGTTCGGCGGAATCAGCACAGTGCCGGGTGCGACGAACACGGTCGAGCGCACATAGTCGTGCGTGGAGGCATTGAAGATCGGGCGGCGCAGGGCGGCGTAGCGGAAACCATATTCGGTGCGCTGGACTTGCAGGCGGGGAGCCTTGTCGGTGGAGGGGCGCAGCCAGTTATTGTCCGTGGCTTCGGCGCCGGTCACGCGTGCCGGCACAAAATCCGACGAGTGCAGGCTAGAGCTGTGTGCGGAATCGATGGCGCCTTCGAGGATCTGTGCCCAGTTGCATGGCAGCAGTACCTTGCCGATGCTCACACGGGTGTCTGCAGTCGGTGCCCAGGCTGGAGCGACGAATTCGGGGATGGCGTCCTGAGCACCCATGTAGGCCCAGACCATGCCGCCCCATTCCTTGGTCGGATAGGCAGTGTGTTTGACCTTTTCGGCCATGCTGCTGGCGGCGGGCTCGGAGACCATTTCGAGCACGTTGCCTTGCACGTCGAACTTCCAGCCGTGGTACAGGCAGCGCAGGCCGCCGTCTTCGTTGCGGCCGTAGACCAGCGAGGCGCGGCGATGTGGGCAGTACTCGCCAACCACGCCGACGCGACCTTCGCTGTCGCGGAACACGACGAGGTCTTCGCCGAGGATGCGTGCCTTGACCGGCGTGCCGTCCGGTTCACGGACCTCTTCAATCAGGCAGATCGGGGTCCAGTGTTCGCGCATCAGCTTGCCCATGGGGGCTTCGCCTTCTACGCGGCACAGCAATTCGTTTTCTTCATGAGTCAGCATCGTTGTCTCCTGGCGATTACTCGCCTTCAGCAGTAGGGGTACTTAATTATATTAGAGATCTAGTTATATTGACAAGCCTGTTTGACAAGATTGTGTGGCTTCGATGGGGGCGGCCTGTGGCCAATCACAAACCTTTGATTGAGAGACATGAAACAAAGCCCTCTCGAAATTCTCCGGAAGGGCTTGGGATGCTGTATCAGAGGCTGGCAATCCAGCTTGATGTTGCTCGACTTGATCCACTTAGCACGCACGGCCCCGCCGCTACATGGATATGCTGGAAGAGGTCGGCATGAATCCAGCCCTCCTGGCGCGACTTCCGCATCAGGTATCAGGTGGCTAGCGGTAGCGTGTAGTCATTGCGCGCGCACTGACCATGAATCCGCGCCTGCCAGTCTGCTACGAACTCGTGTCAGCTCTGGACGCCACAGTGCGTAATCAAGTCTTGGCCTTGCTTACCAAGCTGTGCAAGGAGCGAGACTTGATGCTGATCTTCACCG
Source organism: Comamonas sp. Z1 (assembly GCF_008121555.1). Classification (NCBI taxonomy): domain Bacteria; kingdom Pseudomonadati; phylum Pseudomonadota; class Betaproteobacteria; order Burkholderiales; family Comamonadaceae; genus Comamonas; species Comamonas sp. Z1. Next base: position 2,071 of record NZ_VOQT01000007.1, on the reverse strand, counting down.
GCCACGTCTTCAATGTGATGGAGTCGATTGTCGATGAAGTGCCGGTCATGTAGCGTGGAAAAATCGCGGAATATGGCTCGGCCAAAGAGATGTTCTCCTTGCCGCGCGAAGCCTCACGCGGGAGTTGCTAAAGGCGGGGCGACTGTCGAGCGCGCTGCGGTTGGTCGAGAAACAGACAGTCCTTGTCGGCGACTAGGCGGCGATGTGTTGCCGCGGCCCTGAGCACCATAAGCTTGATCGAATGATCAGGAAAGCTGGCCGTCTGGGCCGAATTCACTTTACATCCCTTGCCTGATCTCATGCCGTGGCAGCGATTCGCCCTGGATTTGAACTGTTCTAGGAGTTGGACGGTTACCGTGCTGCCGAGCAGGAGGTGTTTCTCAGTCTGTATTTCGCAGGGCTGAGTCCTTGTGTTGGGGGGGGGCGGATAAAAACTTGGACTGGTTTTATGCGGCTAGGCCAAGCTTGTGCCGGTATTCCACAGGACTTAAAAGTCCCAGAGATACCTTGATACGTTTTTCGTTGTACCAACGAATGTACGCATCGACAGCTTCAATGAACTGCTCAATCGTTGTTGATTGCCAGTTGTTGGGATAGAACAGCTCCATCTTTAGCCTTCCAAAAAAGCCTTCGCACGCAGCGTTGTCTGGTGAGCACCCTTTGCGAGACATCGAGCGAGTCAACTTTGCATCATGGACCCTCGAGAGCCAGCCTGGCCAGCGGTAGTGAGCTCCACGATCAGAATGAATCACAGGGCGGCTCTCGCTGCCTTGAACAGCATCAATGGCCGCATCCAGCATTGTGTTGACGAGATGTGCGTTGGGATGAGTCCCAATCGACCAGCTCACCACCAGCCCGTCAAAGCAATCAATGACTGGCGACAGGTAAACCTTGCCAGCAGGAATCTGGAATTCAGTAATGTCGGTGAGCCACTTCTCATTGGGCGCAGCGGCACGGAAGTCTCGATTGATGAGGTTTTGCGGGGCGGCACCTATCTCTCCAAGGTAGGAGTTATATCTGCGGCGTTTGGGCTTGGCCACGATCAAGCCCTCCTGCTTCATCAGCCGACGAACCACCTTCTCTGAGATGCCCGTGCACTCCTTGAGCAGAGATGCCTGCACCCTGCGGTACCCATAGCAACGGTAGTTGTTGTCGAAGATCTCTGTGATGCTTCGGCGTACATCCAAGTATTTGTCAGCCAGCTTCAGCCGGGCACGATGGTAAAAGTACGAGCTTCTAGCAAGGCCAACAAGAGAAAGCAGTTCTGGTAATTCATACTGACCGCGCAACGCTTCAACCAGCACAGCCTTATCTTTGTTTGCCAGCCTATGCAGATCAATGCCAGCCCCATTTTTTAAGACTTCATGGGCCTGCTTGAGAAGCTCACGCTCTATCTTTAGTCGCCGAATATCCTGGCGCAATGATTCAACTTGGCGCCTGAGCGCTGCTGCATCCAACACAGGCGATCGCTTTGGACTGTGTTTCATCGAGGTGGGGGCACAAGGGCCAAGCAACTGATTTTTCCAGTTGTACAAGGTCCCTCTGCATACCCCAAACTTGACCGCTATCTCCTGCGCAGTTGATTGACGGGTACACAGTTGCACCACGCCCTCGCACATCAAGGCATCAGGCTTTGTAGTCGGCCAAGACCTGCCGACCATCGATTTACTGATCTCAGGGCAGTCTTGCCGAACCCACGCAGTCAACGTTCCTCGACCCGGGTAACCCAAAACCCTCATCGTGGCGGCAATACAGCGATCGTGGGCGAGGTAATGAGCAACCGCCACCTGTCTTTGCTGTAGCGAATATTTTGGTGCTCTTGGTGCTTGGCTCGCTGGCAAATCCTGATGCTTCAGGTAGTGCTGATACCAGCCTTTCAATGCGTTCTTGGTTGGGTATCCCAACTGGCGAATCGTGGCTCTGACACGCAAGCCAAGCTTGATATAAAGCTCAACTGCACGAATCCTGTCTGCGTATGAGTACATGAACTACCTTGTATGGATGCCTCCCAGCCATGAGTAGTAACCCGCAATGCTTTGTGAAGAAGTCGGCTGCTGCCTTGTATCCGGCC